>NZ_JACJGA010000003.1:0-140177 GCF_014164725.1 Tessaracoccus sp. MC1627
CCCCTCCCCCCCCCCCCCCCCCGCCCGCCCGCGCCCGCGCGCCCCCCCCCCCCCCCCCCCCCCCCCCCCCCCCCCCCCCCCCCCCCCCCCCCCCCCCCCCCCCCCCCCCCCCCCCCCCCCCCCCCCCCCCCCCCACCTCCCTGCACCGTCGACGGTGTAAGGAGTGGATAACGGCCGCCCGGGCCTTGAGTCACGCCTCTCGGCACCGACAACGGGGACCGGGCAAAGGGGACCGGGCAACGGGAACCGGGGCACCCCTCAACAGGTCAGGCCGACAGCAACCCCGCCAGCGACACCAACGTCCGCACACCCGCACCCGTCCCGCCCTTCGGCACGTAGCCGTACGGCGCGTCCGGGTTCTCGGCCGGGCCTGCGATGTCCAGGTGGGCCCACGCGACACCGTCGGGCACGAAGCGCTCCAGGAACGCCGCCGCGACCAGCGCGCCGCCCCAGCGGTGCCCGGCGCCCGACTTCATGTCCGCGACCGTGGACTTCAGCTGCTCCCGCGTGTGCTCCGTGATGGGCAGCTCCCAGAAATCTTCGCCGGCGGCCTCCGCCGCGTCCAGCAGCAGGTCCGAGGTGGCCTCCCCATTGGTGAGCAGCCCACCGGTGCGCAGCCCGAGCGCGACCATGCAGGCGCCCGTGAGGGTGGCGACGTCGACGATGAGGTCGGGCTTGTCCAGGCCGGCGCGGGCGATGGCATCGGCCATCACGAGGCGGCCCTCGGCGTCGGTGTTGAAATTCTCCACCGTCTGGCCGTCGAACATGGTGAGCACGTCGCTCGAGCGGTACGCGCTGCCGGAGGGCATGTTCTCCGCCAGCGCGGCGTAGGCAGTCACCTTGATCTTGAGGCCCAGGGCGGCGATGGCGCGAGTCGCCGCGACAACCGCGCCCGCCCCGGACATGTCGAACTTCATGCCGGCCATCTGCCCGGCGGGCTTGATGTCCAGGCCGCCCGAGTCGAACGTGATGCCCTTGCCCACCAGTGCCAGGTGGGTCTCGGCGCCCCGCGGCGCGTAGCTCAACCGCACCAGCCTGGGCCCGCGCGCGGAGCCGCCGCCGACCGCCATGATGCCGCCGTAGCCGCCGCGCTCCAGGGCCTTGTCGTCGAGGATGTCGACGGTGATCCGCTCGTCGCGCACGTGGACCCGCGCGGCCTCGGCGAACGTCTCGGGGTAGAGCAGGTTGGGGGGAGTGTTGCCCCAGTCGCGTGCCTGGCAGACGGCGTCGGCGGTGGTCTTGGCGCGCGTGACGGCGTCCTTCTGTTCGGCGCCGAGCAGCGACGACACCAGCGACACCGAGCCCACCGCCGCGACCTTTGACGTGGCCGTGATCGGCTGGAACGCGTAGGCCCCCAGCAGCGCGCCTTCGCCGGCGGCGCGCAGCAGCTCGGGGTCGGTCAGCTCCAGCGACACCGCCACGTCCAGCCCCTGAGCCTCGGGGAGCTCGGCGATCTTCCGGAGCGCGGTGCCGACAGCCAGCCGCACCCCGGCGGGGGTGACGTCCGCGTCCCCCAGGCCGACGACGGCCACGCGGGCGCCGTCGACGACGGGGAGGAAGGTGACCTCTTCACGCTTGGCGGAGGCGCCGAGCGCCGCGGCCAGATCGGCCACGCCGCGACCGTAGATCTTCGAGCACGCCTTGTCGAGGTCTCCGACGAGGCCGACGAGGGCCTGGCCGGCCTGGTTGATGGTCACCAGGCCGAGCACGACGACGTCGACGCCCTTCGGGAGGGACTTGGTCAGGGTCAGGTTTGGGTTCCGGCTCACCCGCGCAAGCCTACCGACATGGGAGTTGGGGCGGTCCGCATCCCGCGGGTACCTTTGCGCCCATGATCAAGCGGGTGGGCCTGTGGGCGTTCGTCGTGGCGGGCCTGGCCGTGGCCGCGTGGGGCGTGGTGTCGTGGGCGGCGCCGTCGACGTCCTGCCGCGGCATCGAGATGGGGCCCGGCGACGTCTGCGAGTACTCCAGCCTCACCAACGAGCGGGGCGGCAAGGTGCAGCGCTACGAGGACCGGATTGCGGTGGCCAGGCAGCAGGCCCCGTTCGCGGTAGCGGCGGGCCTGGGCATGGTGGCCTTCGGGGTGGTGGTGGCGCGTCAGCAGCGGGTCACGGATGCAGCGACATCGGACCGTAGATGAGGCGGTCCTCCTCGTAGAGGCTGACCTCCGCGACACCCTGCTCCAGCAGGTCGCCGTAGAAGACGCCGAGCCACTCCTCGGCTGCGGCCTGATCCTCGAAGCGGTGCAGCAGCCCGACAGCCTCCAAATCCGCGAGGGAGAAGGCGCCCGTCTCCGGCTTCCAGTGGTAGCTCATCAGATGGGGTCGCCACGGTTGATGCGGGGCGACGGCTGGCGGAAGCGCCGGATCATCAGCGAGCGGTTGAACATGTAGACCAGCAGGCCCCTGGTGGGGGCGTCGGGGTGGCGCTCGGCGAGCAGCTTCTTGAAGCCGCGCCACATGATTCCGACGTTGATGATGACGAGGCCGAGCAGCACCCACAGGCTCATCGAGATCCAGCTGGACAGCACGACGTTGTTCATGGTGACCATCACGGCGGCCATCACGAGGATCATGGCGGGCAGCATGAACTCCGCGACAGTCCAGCGGGTGTCGACGTAGTCGCGCACCAGTTGGCGCTCGGGGGACTTCTCCACCCGTTCCCACGCCTCGTTGCGGGCGCGGGCCTTCGAGTTGGCGTCGGCCTTGCGCTGCTGCTTCGGGGTGAGAGTGGGGTGCAGGCGCTCCATCCGGGCAGCCTCGGCGGCGCGACGCGTGGGCGTGGCGCCTTCCTTCTTACGCACCGCCTGCTTCGGCGCGGCTGCCGGAGTGCCCTGCTCGACGGCGGGCGCGGGGGCGGCGCCGGAGGAATTCTTCGCGGCCGCCTTCTCCCCCTTGGGGGTCAGCGTCGAGATGTGATCTGCTGAGCTGGTCTTCTGCGAGCGCTCGTAGGGGCGGAACAGTGCCACGGTGCTGGTGTCCTTGCGCGAGGGGCGGGTACGGCTGCCCATTCTACCCGAGGCGCCTCAGGGTTGATTCAGGGGAGCGATCCACTCCAGGCGGACCGGCGCCGCGCTACCGTGGAGGCGCACATTGCACTTCCGTGGAAGGACACCCCGTGGCCAGCATTTTTGAGCGCATCGCTCTGGTCTTCAAGTCCAAGGCCAACAAGACCCTGGACAAGTACGAAGATCCCCGTGAAACCCTCGATTACTCGTACCAGAAGCAGTTGGAGCTGCTGCAGAACGTGCGCCGCGGCGTCGCGGATGTGGCCACCAGCCGCAAGCGCGTGGAGCTGCAGGCCACGAAGATGAGCCAGGAGGTGGCGCGGCTGCAGGCGGCGGCGGCGCGCGCCCTGGAGGCCAACCGTGAGGACCTTGCCCGCGAGGCGCTGACCCGCAAGGCCGGCCTGCAGACGCAGCTCGATGACCTGCAGACCCAGCACGCCCAGCTTCAGGGCGAGGAGGAGAAGCTGGTGCGCGCCAGCTCCCGCCTGCAGGCGAAGGTGGACGCGTTCCGCACCCGCAAGGAGACCATCAAGGCCACCTACTCTGCCGCGGAGGCGCAGACCCGCATCAACGAGGCGTTCACCGGCATCTCCGAGGAGATGAGCGACGTCGGCCTCGCGATCCAGCGGGCCGAGGACAAGACCCTGCAGCTGCAGGCGCGGGCGTCCGCCGTCGACGAGCTGCTGGCCTCCGGCGCGCTGGAGGACCCCAGCGGCATGTACAAGGACGACATCACCCGCGAGCTGGACGCGCTGGCCTCCGACTCCGTCGTCGAGGACGAGCTCGCCGCCTTGAAGGCTCAGCTGACCGGCGCCCCGGCGCCCCGCGCGGAGATCTCGGCGCCGGGCAACGGTACGACGGCCTCGCCCGCGACCCCTGTGGAGGCGCAGCAGCCCGCCGCGCAGCCGGCGCCCGGCCAGGAGTCGCAGGCATGATCGTGCGGATCATGGGCCAGGGCCAGTGGGTCCTGGAGCCTGAGCATCTGATGGAGCTCAACGAGCTGGACCGCGCGCTGGAGGATCGGGTGGCGGCGGGCGACGAGCCTGGCATGCTCGAGGCCTTGAAGGGCCTCGTCGAGGGTGTGCGCGCCCGGGGCATCGAGGTCCCCGAGGACGTCCTGGCGGAGTCGGATCTGGTGCTGCCGGACGTGGACGTCACCCTCGAGGAGATGCGCGAGCTGCTGGAGGAGATCAGCGAGTACTACGGGCTGATCCCGGACGCCGACGATGAGCTGAGCGAGTCGGACCCGGAGTCGACGGAGCTTTGAGAGTCGTTGTTGCCTCGGACGCCCTGGCCGGGCTCAGCGCGGCCGGGGCGTCCGAACTCATCGCCGGGGCGTTCATGGAGCGTGGCGCTGAGGTGGTCGTCGTCCCACTGGGCGTGGAGGGCGAGGCGCTGGCCGCGGCGGTCGCGGTGGCGGCGCCTGCGGCCACCCTGGTGTCGCCGGTGGACGCCGTCGAGCTGGGCCGGTTCCTTGCCGAGGCCGACGGCGACCTGGTGGTGGATCTCACCGGCTGCCGGGTCGACGACCTGGCCCGGGAGGCGCTGGACGCGTTCGATGCGCAGCCTGTCGCGGCGTTGAAGGTCGCGGGGGAGGCGTGGGCGGGTCGTCGGCTCGTGGCGCTCGTCCCCGAGGGCCAGCCCGAGCGGCCGCTGACCGGTCTGACGGGGATGGCGGCGACGGAGGGGCGTGAGCGCGGCGCTGACCTCGCGGCGGTGCTCGCGGCGGATTCCGTGGCCGGGCGCTGGGCCGCTCACCTGGGGCTGGTCCCCGGGCCGGGGGCCGGGGCCGCCGGGGGAGCGGGGCTGTTGATCCAGGCCATGGGCGGGGTGGTGACGGACCCGCTGACGTTCCTCGAGGAGAGCTACGGGCTCGCGGGCACCTTGGGGCAGGCCGATGTGGTGGTGACGGGGGCCGAGTCCCTGGACTTCCACGCCGTCGGCGGGCCCGTGGTGAAACGGGTGGTGTCGCTGGCGGGGGAGGCGTTGCGGCCGGTGATCGCGGTGGTGGGCCGCAACTTCGTCTCCGCCAGAGAGCTGCGCCTGGCCGGGCTGGAGTCCGCCTACCCCCTGCTTCCGGGCGCGGGCGACGAGCCGTCGACCCCGGAGCAGTTGGCCGAGATGGCCGCAAAGGTGGCCGCCACCTGGTCGTGGTGAAGATCTCCTACGCCCTCCGCGATGTCTCTCCTACGCCGTCGGCGATACGGGGATGGGGTTTCTTGCCGGCGCGGCGTAGAATCGTCACACCACACGTACTTACAACATTTGGAGTCAAGCGTGACCGATACCCAGATCCAGACCGGCGTCGTCCTCACCGACGTGGCCGTGCAGAAGGTGCGCGCCCTGCTGGACGCCGAGGGCCGCGACGACCTGTCGCTGCGCATCGCGGTGCAGCCCGGAGGCTGCTCCGGCCTGCGCTACCAGCTCTACTTCGACGACCGTCAGCTCGACGGTGACGTCGCGACCAACTACGACGGCGTGGTCGTCGTCACGGACAAGATGAGTTCCCCTTACCTTGGCGGCGCCAGCATCGATTTCGTGGACACCATCGAGAAGCAGGGCTTCACCATCGACAACCCCAACGCGGGAGGGTCATGCGCCTGTGGAGACTCCTTCCACTGAGTTTCGCCTGAAACTTCCTATGCTAGGCCACCCCTGTGGAGACATCTCCGCGGGGGTGGCTTTTTGCGTTAAGGTGGGCCCCAGCAGTGGTGTCCTGTGAATCCAGCATGGTTTTTCGCAGGGCTGTTCGGTCTACGGAAGGGCAACTTGTGAGTGGCAATCCTGCTCCATCGCGTCGGCGGATGGTTCGTGCAGCCTTGCTTGTCGGAGTCCCGTTCTCCCTGATGGGCTTGACGGCGTGCTCCGAGCAGGCGGCGCGGTTCGGCCTCCCGGTCGCGGCCACCGAACAGGCGCCCGTGATGGGCGACGTCTGGGTGGGTGCCTGGATCGCGTCCCTGGTGATCGGCCTGCTGGTCTGGGGCCTGATCGGATGGGCGGTCATCCGCTACCGCCGCCGCGACGGCGATGCTCCGGCTCCCCGGCAGACCACCTACCACCTGCCGCTCGAGTTGCTCTACACCCTGGTGCCGTTCCTCATCATCGGCGTGCTGTTCTTCTACACCGTCAAGGCCTCCGACGCCGTGCTGCAGACCTCCGAGGATCCGGATGTCACCATCAACGTGATCGGTCAGAAGTGGTCGTGGACGTTCAACTACCTGGAGGCGGACAACCCGGACATCGGCACTGATGCGTTCACCGTCGGAACGCTGGAGACCATTCCGGAGCTGTATCTGCCGGTCGATCAGACTGTGCGGTTCAATCTGCAGTCCGCCGATGTGATCCATTCTTTCTGGGTGCCGTCGTTCTACTTCAAGATGGACGTCATTCCCGGGACCACCAACTCCTTTGAGGTGACGCCCAACCGTCTGGGTATCTACGACGGTAAGTGCGCGGAGTTGTGCGGCGAGTATCACGCGCTGATGCTGTTCAAGCTGCATGTGGTGACTCAGGAGGAGTACGCAGAGCACGTTCGGGAGCTCGCCGCCAACGGCAACGCGGGCGAGAGGGAGTTGCAGGAGGCCCTTCAGGCCGTTCTGCCGACGGAAGCACCGGAGGAGCAGCAGTGAGCAGCGCAACCATCACAGAGCGCACGGCGATCCAGCAGGAGACCCGCACCGAGCCGCACCGGCTCGGCGAGACCGCGATGAAGTACCTGACGACGACGGACCACAAGGTCATCGGCAACATGTACTTCGTCACCGCGTTCGGCTTCTTCATGTTCGGCGGCATCCTGGCGCTGTACATCCGCGCGGAGCTCGCCGCCCCGGGCATGCAGTTCGTCAACTACGAGACGTTCAACCAGTTCTTCACGATGCACGGCACCATCATGTTGCTGATGTTCGCCACGCCGATGTTCGCGGGCTTCGCCAACGCCATCCTGCCGCTGCAGCTCGGCGCCCCGGATGTGGCGTTCCCGCGCATGAACGGGTTCTCGTTCTGGCTGTACCTGTTCGGCTCGCTCATGGCGTGCGCCGGCTTCCTCAGCCCCGACGGCGCCGCCAGCTTCGGCTGGTTCGCCTACGCGCCGCTGTCCAATGCCATCCACTCGCCCGGGGTTGGGCACGACCTGTGGGTGATGGGTCTCTACCTGCTCGGCCTGTCCACCATCCTCGGCTCGGTGAACTTCATCACCACGATCATCACCATGCGTGCGCCGGGCCTCACCATGTTCCGGATGCCGATCTTCTCGTGGAACATCCTGGTCACCTCGCTGATGGTCCTCATCGCCTTCCCGGTGCTGGCGGCGGGCCTGCTGGTGCTCGAGGCGGATCGCGTCCTGGGTTCGCACGTGTTCGACCCCGCCTCCGGCGGCCCCATCCTGTGGCAGCACCTGTTCTGGTTCTTCGGTCACCCCGAGGTCTACATCATCGCGCTGCCGTTCTTCGGCGTGATCACCGAGGTGCTGAGCGCGTTCAGCCGCAAGCCGGTGTTCGGCTATTACGGCCTGGTGTTCGCGACGCTGTCCATCGGCGCGCTGTCGGTGTCGGTGTGGGCGCACCACATGTTCGTCACCGGCTCGGTCAACCTCCCGTTCTTCTCGTTCATGTCGTTCATGATCGCGGTGCCCACGGGCGTGAAGTTCTTCAACTGGATCGGCACCATCTGGCGCGGATCGTTGACGCTGAATGCGTCGATGACGTTTGCCATCGGGTTCCTGACCACGTTCCTGTTCGGTGGCCTGACCGGCATCATCCTGGCGGCTCCTGCGCTGGACTTCCAGGTCTCGGACAGCTACTTCCTGGTGGCGCACTTCCACTACGTGCTGTTCGGCACCGTGGTGTTCGCGATGTTCGCGGGCTTCTACTACTGGTGGCCGAAGTTCACCGGCAGGATGCTCAACGAGACGTGGGGGCAGGTGCACTTCTGGCTCCTGTTCGTCGGCTTCCACACCACCTTCCTCGTGCAGCACTGGCTGGGCGTCGAGGGCATGCAGCGACGCATTGCGGATTACGGCGCCTGGGAGGGCTTCACGTTCCTGAACCAGGTGTCGACGTTCGGTGCGTTCCTGCTGGGTGTGTCCATGCTGCCGTTCCTGTGGAACGTGTGGATCACGCGGAAGTCGCCCATGGTGGGCGTCAACGACCCGTGGGGATGGGGACGCTCGCTGGAGTGGGCCACGTCCTGCCCGCCGCCGCGTCACAACTTCGATTCGCTGCCGCGCATCCGCTCCCTCAGCCCCGCGCTGGACATGCACCGGCCTGAGCTGGTTGAGGCTGCGAACCTGCACGCGGAAGACCCGGGCGAGTTGCTGGACCGCGTCAACCCCATCGTCGAGCCGGAAGGTAAGAAGCTGTGAGGCCCGAGAAGTACGTCTTCTGGTTCATCTTCGTCTTCTTCGCTGTGGTGACGCCCATCTACTGGTTCATGGCGCAGGAGATCGCCGGCACGTTCGTGTTGGGGTTCAGTGGGCTGCTGGGCCTGATGATCGCGGGCTACTTGACCCTGACGGCGCGGAGTTTCGACCCGCGCCCGGAGGATCGTGAGGACGCTGAGGTGATCGAGGGGGCGGGCACCATCGGGTTCTTCGCGCCGAAGAGCATCTGGCCGTTCTTCGCGGCGTTGACCGTCATGGTCATCTTCCTGGGCCCTGCCCTGTCGCAGCCGTGGATCAGCCTTGTGGGCTTCGGGATCGGCATCTGGTCGGCCAGCGGCTGGATCCTCGAGTTCTATCGGGGCGACTACAAGCACTGACGACCAGAACGAAGAGGGGCCTGGTTCGATGAGGACCGGGCCCCCACTGCTTTGCGTTGAGGACTTGCTTGCCATGGAGCAAAACGAAGGGGAGAGGGCTGACGGTGGTCAGCCCTCTCCCCTTCACCAAGCTAATGAGCGCTAGCGCCCATGCCTGTTTGCCCCCGCAGTGGCTCAGGCAGCGCCACAGAACACGTTGTCAGTGCAGGTATTGCCAGCACTGTTGAAGTTCGGCATGTCCACTTCGAAATCGGTGTACGTGGTGGTGGTGGTTCCGCAAGTGATGGTGGCGTTCACCAGAACGCTGCTCGCCATGTTGTTGGTGTTGCAGATGATGACTGGGGTGTTCCCGTCCAGAGCCGCAGTGCCGGTCCAGAGGACTGTGCCCTGCCCGGTCTTTTCCTTAATCTGGGTGATGGTGCCGCTGCAATCGTTAAGGTTGCACGTCTCTCCACTGATGGCGAAGTAGAGCTTGTACGACTGCTCTTGCCCAGCCTTCTTGCACGACTTCGTGGGGTCAGCGACAGGCTCGGGCACGCAGCGGCTGGCTGCGAACGCGGGCGCTGTGCCGGCGATGGCGACGGCGGGCACCGACCAGGCGATGCCCTTGGCCACGGTGCGACGATTGATAGGTGCGGCTGAGTCAAAAGCCATGGTGGGATCCCCCTCTGAAACGGTACGTCTGTACCGAGGCGTATGGTCTAGCTCACCTTAACACCTGAGAGGGCCTTGAGAGAATACAGGCCCATTGCTTGCGACAAGCGTGTCAACGACGAGGTCTGGCCGATGGTGAACGTCCCCTCCCGCTCCCTGAGGAGAGCCATCCGCGAAGCGGCGGGCTCGTCTCGAAGGGTCGTGACCGCACATTCAAGCGGGTCCGCCCTGGCGTCCGCGACCGAACGTTCACCAGCTCTGATCGAGCGGGCGACCCTCCTCGTAACCGGAGCCAGACTGGACCCCGACAACAGCCCGCTCGGCGAACTCGTCAAGACTCCTCGCCCCGGCGTAGGTGCACGACGACCGTACGCCGGAGGTGATCCAGTCGATAAGGTCCTCCACCCCTGGACGCCTCGGGTCGAGGTACATCCGCGACGACGAGATGCCCTCCTCGAACATCGCGGCACGGGCCCGGTCGAACGCCGACTGCTCGCGGGTGCGCTGCCGCACCGCCCGCGACGACGCCATCCCGAACGACTCCTTGTACACGCGCCCCTGGTTGTCCATCAGCTGGTCGCCCGTCGACTCGTGCGTCCCCGCGAACCAGGAGCCGATCATCACCGAGCCGGCGCCGGCGGCGAGAGCGAGGGCGACGTCGCGAGGGTGGCGGACGCCGCCGTCGGCCCAGACCGACTTCCCGCGCTCCTTGGCCGCCTCGGCGCATTCGAGGACGGCGGAGAACTGTGGCCGGCCGACGCCCGTCTGCATCCGCGTGGTGCACATCGCGCCTGGCCCGACGCCCACCTTGAGGATGTCGGCACCGGCGTCGATAAGGTCGTCGCAGCCGTCGGTGGTCACGACGTTACCCGCGACGATGAGGACCCGTCGGCCGGTCTCGGCCTCGAACGCGTCTCGCGCTTCCCGAGCGAGGCTCAGCGCGGAGATCATCTTCTCCTGGTGCCCGTGGGCGGTGTCCATGACAATCACATCCGCGCGACCCTCCAACGCGGCGCGGACCTTGGCCGAGATGTCACCGTTGATGCCCACCGCGACACCCGCGCGCAGGCGGCCCTCGTGGTCGACGGCGGGGGAGTAGATCGCGGATCGCAGGGCGCCCTTGGGGGTCATCAGGCCGACGAGGCGGTCGTCGGCGTCGACGGCCAGCGCTACCTTCTGATGCTGCTCGCTGAGCGTGGCGAAGACGCCGGCGGGGGTGGTGTCCGCGGCCACGCGGGTGACGTCGCTGGTCATCACGTCCTTGGCCTGCGCGAAGCGGTCGGAGTCCGACGCGTCCTGCGGGGTGACGAGGCCGACGATGCGGCGGTCCTTGTCCACCACGACGGCGACGCCGTGGGCCCGCTTGCCGATCAGGCTGAGGGTTTCCCCGACGGTGGTGGTGGGGGAGACGGTGACGGCGGTGTCGAAGACGGGGTGCGCGGCCTTGACCTTGTCGATCGACCGGGCCACGACGTCGCTGGGGATGTCCTGCGGGAAGATTGCCAAGCCGCCGCGGCGGGCCATGGTCTCGGCCATGCGGCGGCCGGAGACTGCCGTCATGTTGGCGGCGACGAGGGGGGTGGGGGTGGCGAGGCCATCGGTGGAGGTCAGATCCACGTCGAGCCGGGAGCTGATGCTCGATCGGCTGGGGACCATGAAGACGTCGCTGTAGGTCAGGTCGTAGCTGGGGTCACCATGAAGGAATCGCACGTCGGGTGAGTCTACCTGAGTCCCGTTAGGTGAGCCGGGCGCTGAGTTCCGCGGTCTTCACTCGCCGTTGGGTGAGCCGGTCGGGCGCGGAGCGCCGCCGACCGCGTCGAAGCCCCTGGCACCCGGTGCAGGAAGCATCCGACGGGTAGCGTGGAGGCACCCGCGCAAGGAGTGCCATGAGCAACACCGAGTCTTCGCCCCAGTTCGTCGACTGCGAGCACCACAACCATCCGCCCACCGAAATCCAGCAGTTGGAGCCCAAGCTCGTCAGCCTCGGCGAAGGGCCCGACGCGATGACCGTTCGGCGCACCCTCCCGCAGCTCGAGCGGTCCTTCGTCGGCGCCTGGTGCTTCGCAGACCACTACGGCCCGAACCTCGTCGAGGCCACCGGCGGAATGGACGTCGCGCCGCACCCGCACACCTCGCTCCAGACGGTCAGCTGGCTGTTCGACGGCGAGATCGAACACCGCGACTCCGGCGGCGTCCACGACCTCGTCCGCCCAGGCGAGGTCAACCTCATGACATCCGGCTTCGGCATTTCGCACTCCGAGGTGACCACCGCCCAGACCGAGTACCTCCACGGCGTTCAGCTGTGGGTGGTGCTGCCCGAGCACGCGAAGGACATGCAGCGCGGCTTCCAGCATCACCGCCCCGACGTCATCGAGATCCCGGGCGGCAGCGCGCGAGTGATGGTGGGGGAGCTGGCGGGCGTCTCGTCGCCGATCACCACGGAGACCGGCCTGCTGGGCGCCGAGATCATCCTGCGGCCAGGGGCGGAGTGGGAGTTCGAGGTGAAGCCCGGCTACGAACACGGCGTGCTGGTCGACGTCGGCGCCGTCGAGGTGGACGGGGTGCTGATCGACAAGGACGCCATGGGCGTCCGCGACGCCGGCCTCAACCATCTCCGCCTCCGGAACCCCACAGACCGCGACGCCCGCCTCATGCTGCTCGGCGGTGAGCCGTTCGAGGAGGGCATCGTCATGTGGTGGAACTTCATCGGACGGAGCCATGAGGAGATCGTCGAGCTGCGTGAGGCGTGGCAGGCGGGCGACGACAGGTTCGGCGGAGTCCGCGGCTACAAGGGCGCCACGCAGCGCCTCGACGCCCCACCGCTCCCGACAACCAGGCTCAAGCCCCGCTTCCGCCGCCGTCGCGCCTAACCTGCCGCCTACCCTGCCTGCCCTCCCAGGCGGTTGGGGCAGACCCGCGCGGCTGACGTTCCTCCAGATCGGTCTCCGGGCCCCCTGGGGGCTCGACATGCGTTCTGGAGGAACATCAGCCGCGCGGCCCCGACGTGACCCAAGGCCGCGACCCCAAACGCGACGGAGGGCGCCGTCCTCAGACGACGCCCTCCGGCCAACTCTTCAACCCATCTAGTGGTGCAGACCCGCCTTGTCGGCTCCGGCCCCGTGGCGAGGACCGTCCAGCTCGCGACCCTCCACCGCGACACCGTCGACGGCGTGGCCATCCGGACCGACCCCATTGAGCGACCCATGGCCCCCATGCGACCCATGATGCGCAGCCGCCTCAAGCTCCTGGGCGGTCGGCTTGGCGATGTCGTGGCCGAGGTACCACCGCGACAGTCGAGCCCGCAGCCGCGACACTCCACCCTTGCGGCGGACACCCGCGGCGTCCGTGTCGGCCCCCGCGACGAGCACCTTGTGCTGCAGGTGCTGGGTGAGCACGAACTGCTCCCCGTGTGACACCGGCACGTGGGACTCCGAGTACCCGCCCGACGGCGACCTCACGATCACGCCGTCCTCCGAGCCGTGCAGGGCGCGTTCGCGGTCCGCACGCTGCAGGCTGAGGCAGATGCGCTTCGTGACCATGAACGCGATGATGGGACCCACGAACACCGCGACCCTCGTGAACAGCGTGATGGCGTTGAGGTCCAGGGCGAACCGGGTGGCGATGATGTCGTTGCCGCCGGCGATCCAGAACATGCCGTACGAGGTCATCCCCGCGACACCCAGCGCCGTGCGCACCGGCGCGTTCCGCGGACGGTCCAGAAGGTGGTGTTCGCGCTTGTCGCCGGTGATCCACGCCTCGATGAACGGCCACGCGCCGAGCGCGGTGAACAGCACGCCCATCAGGCCGACGCCGGGCAGGAACACGCTCCATGTCCAGGTGGTGCCCCAGAAGCTTGATTCGAGGGCGGGCATGATGCGGATGGCGCCTTCCACCCAGCCCATGTACCAGTCGGGCTGGGAGCCCGCGGTGACCTTCGACGGGTCGTAGGGCCCGTACAGCCACACCGGGTTGATCTGGAACAAGCCGCCCATGAGGACCAGGACGCCGAACACGATGAAGAAGAAGCCGCCCATGTGGGAGATGTAGACGGGGAACATCGGGTAACCGACGACGTTGTTCTCGGTGCGGCCGGGGCCGGGGAACTGTCCGTGCTTGTGGTAGACCATGAGCGCCATGTGCGCGGAGATCAGGCCGAGCAGGATGCCGGGCACCAGCAGGATGTGCACCATGTAGAGCCGGGGGATGAGGATGTCGCCGGGGAACTCGCCGCCGAAGACGAAGAACTCGGCCCAGGTGCCGATGATCGGGATGGAGCGCACGAGCCCGTTGACGAACCGGAGGCCGGTGCCGGACAGCAGATCATCAGGCAGGGAGTAGCCGGCGAATCCGGCGATCAGCGACAGCGACAGCAGGCCGACGCCGATCAGCCAGTTGACCTCGCGCGGCTTGCGGAACGCGCCGGTGAAGAACACGCGCAGCATGTGCACCGTGGCCGCCGCCACGAACAGCAGCGCCGCCCAGTGGTGGATCTGGCGCACCAGCAGGCCGCCGCGCACGTCGAAGGAGATGTTGAGGGTGGAGGCGAACGCCTCGGAGACAGGCATGCCCTTGAGGAGCTGGTACGAGCCGTCGTATTCGATCTCCGCCATCGACGGCACGAACCAGATGGTGAGGAACACGCCGGTGAGGAGCAGGACGATGAACGAGAACAGCGCGATCTCGCCGAGCATGAAGGACCAGTGGTCGGGGAAGACCTTGCGCAGGAGGGGCTTGGTGAGCTTCGTGAGCCCGACCCGCTCGTCGGCCCACTTGACGAGGCCGGGTGCCTCCGGGTTGGTCACCGGCGCGACCTTCGGCTCAATCGTCGGCGACGACGGGGCGACTGTGGTGGGATCGGCCATTACTGGTCACCATCCTTGAAGTCGTTGCTCGAGTCGCGCTCGAAGAAGCTCGGGCCGACGGGGAGGGTGAAGTCTCCCTGGGCCACCAGGTAGCCGTCCGCGTTGACCTTGATGGCCAGCTGCGGCAGCGAGCGGGCCGCGGGCCCGAACACCACGACGCCGCTGTTGCCGAGGTCGAACGTCGACTGGTGGCATGGGCACAGCAGGTGGTGGGTCTGGCGTTCCCACAGCGAGATGGGACAGCCCACGTGGGTGCAGATCTTGGAGTAGGCGAGGATGCCGGAGACGTGCCAGTCGCGGCGCGATTCCGGGATCTGGATCGAGTTGGGGTCCATCCGCACGAGGATGAGCGACGACTTGGCCTTGGCCTGGTGCGCCTCCACGCCGTGCAGGTCCCGCAGGGTCGCGGGCTGGGCGTTGACCAGCTGACCCACCTCCAGCATCTCGGGGCGGATCGGCAGCCAGTTCTCGTCGTTGAGGATGAGGACGTCCTCGGCCCAGATGGTCTGCTCGATGGTCTCGGCGCGGACGGCCTTGGTGGGATGCGGCCCCATGTCCGCCAGCAGGACCACGAGGGGAACCACCGACATGCCGACGGCGCCACCGAGGGCGCCGAGGATCAGCTTGCGACGGCGGACGCCGGACTGTTCGACGCCGTCGTCCCAGCCCTGCAGCATGGTGCGCATCTCCTCCGGGGAGGAGGAGGCGGAGTGGCGGGTCTCGACCATTTCGCGGTCGTCCATGATGACGCGCGCCCACTGGATCACCGCGACACCGATCAGCACGGCCGACAGGCCGCCGGTCAGGCCGAAGCCCACGTTCTGCGCGTTCGCCCGGAGGATGCCGAAGTCGATGACCATGTCGCGCGGGACGGCGAAGTAGATCACGATGAAGGCGATGGACAGGAGGGGGACGGCGCCGAGCATGAGGAGGATGGCGGTGTAGGCGCGGTTGCCTGCGCCCTTGTCCGCGTCGGCGTAACGCTCGACGTGTTCCTCGAGGCCGGGGTTGGCGACGCTGTGACCCAGCTCGGGGTCACGCACCGGCAGGTTGTCGTGGCTCATCGGGCCCGGGCCCCCTTCTTAGCGATCCAGGTGGCGACGATGGCGAGGCCGCCGATGCCGATCACGAAGGCCCAGAAGCCTTCGGAGACGGGCCCGGCGTCGCCCATGGTGAGGCCGCCGTAGTTGGGTTGCGAGTTGGCCTCGTCGAGGTAGCCGATGATCTCGCGGACGCTCTGGTCCGGCATGACGTCCTTGGAGAACGTGGGCATCTGCTGGGGTCCGGTGCGCATGGCCTCGTAGATGTGGACCGGTGCGGTCTCCACCAGGGAGGGGGCGTACTTGCCGTTGGGCATCGCGCCGCCGCCGCCGACGATGCCGTGGCAGGCGGAGCAGTTGGCGCGGAAGAGGGCACCGCCGCGAGCGATCTCCTCCTCGGTGAGGCCCTCGGGTGAGTACTGGTCTTCAGTCGGGATGGCGGGGCCGGCGCCGAGGGTGGCGACGTAGGCTGCCACGGCTTCGATCTGCTCCTGCGAGTAGTTGACCTGGCGGGCGGGCAGCTGGGCCTGCTCCCGGGCCGCCGGCATACGGCCGGTGCCCATCTGGAAGTCCACGGACGCGGCGCCCACACCCACCAGGGACGGGCCCTGCGAAGTGCCTTCGCCGCCGAGGCCGTGGCAGGAGGAGCAGGTGAAGTCGAAGAGGGCCTTGCCCTCCTCGATCTGCTGGGTCATCTCGGTCTCGGCGGAGGACCGCTGGGGGCTGACGACGCTGTAGCCCAGGCCGACGACGAGGAGGGCCAAGATCAGCAGCAAGGGACGCGCCGCCGCATGCCGCCGGAGGTTGGTCAGGAACTTCACGGTGTCTCCAGGTCTAGTGCGGTCAGCGGAGGAAGTAGAGGACGCCGAAGAGCAGGATCCAGATCACGTCGACGAAGTGCCAGTAGTAGGACACGACGTGGGCGCCGACGGTCTGCTCGTGGGTGTGGGTGCGCGTCATGTAGGAGCGCGCCAGGATGAACCAGAAGGCGACGATGCCGCCGATGACGTGGAGGCCGTGGAAGCCGGTGGCGAGGAAGAACACGGACCAGTACTGGTTGGTGGAGATGGTGAAGCCCTCGCCGAAGAGGGTGAAGTACTCCCACACCTGGCCGGCGACGAAGATGGAACCCAGGGTGGCGGTGACGATGAAGCCCTGCCGCATGCCCCACTTGATGGGGTTGAGCCAGGAGCCCGACACCCGGCCGGCCTCGGCCGCGTTGGCGGCGAGCTGGCAGGTCACCGACGACAGCACCAGGATGGCGGTGTTGACGGCGGCGAAGGTGGTGTCCAAGTGCACCGTGTTGGCGTCCCACAGCGACGTCACCCCGGCGGCGGCCGCGGCGTCGTTGGTGATGCTGCGGATCCAGAAGTAGGCGGCGAACAGGGCTGCAAAGAACATCAGCTCGCTCGCGAGCCACACGATGGTGCCGACGGCGACCGTGTCCGGCCTGCCCATCGGCTTGTTCAGTCGTGCGGAGGGGACAGCGTGGAGTGCGCCCGTCGGCAGCTCCGTCGGTGCGATGAGGGTGTCATGATTGGTCGCCACGAGGTCATTATTGCGGTAAAACCCGTTGAGGTCACGCCAGCGGCCGGATTAGGGGTACCCCCCTGGTTTCGCGGCGGAGGGGCATGCGATAATCCGCGCATGTTTGTCCAGGCTTTGGCCGCACTTCCGCTGCACGCCAAGCCCGACGACGACATCATTCCGCTGGTGGGTGCGCGCTACTTCACCGCCTGGGAATTCCCGCTCTACGCGGTGCTGGGCCTGCTCGTCGTGGGTGGCCTGTACCTGTGGGGCGTGTGGACGCTGCACCGTCGCGGTGACCGGTGGCCGGTCATGCGCACCGTGTCATTCGTCGGACTCGGGTTGGGCACCATCGCGGTGGCGATCTTCAGCTTCCTGGGCGTCTACGACACTGTGCTGTTCTGGGTGCACATGCTCCAGCACATGCTGCTGAACATGATCGCGCCCGTGTTCCTGGTGTTCGGTGCGCCGGCCACCCTGGCGCTGCGCACCCTCCCGAAGCGGCAGCGGGGCTGGCTGTTGGCGGTGCTGCATTCGACGGTGGCGAAGGTGCTGCTGTTCCCGCCGCTCACCACGGGGCTGATGGTGGCCAGCCCGTTCGCGCTGTACATGTCGGGCTGGTACGAGATCACGCTGCAGAACGACTTCTGGCACGATTTCCTGCACTTCTACCTGATCACTCTGGGCTGCCTGTTCTTCTTCCCGCTGCTGGGGGTGGATCCGGTGCCGATCAAGATGCCGTATCCCATCCGGATCCTGCTGTTCCTGCTCACGATGCCGTTCCACGCTTTCCTGGGCGTGACCATCATGGGCTCGACGCGGCTGATCGCGGAGGAGTGGTACCTGGCCTTTGAGCGGTCGTGGGGGTTGTCGCCCATGGAGGATCAGTCCTGGGCGGGGGGACTGATGTGGGCCACGGGGGACATCACGATGTTCGCGGCCATGATCACGATCTTCATCCAATGGATCAAGGACTCCAACCGGGAGGCCAAGCGGGTGGACAGGGCCCTGGACCGGGAGGAGGCCCAGCGCACCAGGCAGCCGGGTCTTGGCTACGATGACCCCCAGAAGGATCCTCGGCCGACGGTTGTCGGCGACAACGCGAAGGAAGACCCAAGATGAGCGAAGCCACCGCGAAGGTGCTGGTGTTCTCCGACGACCGAACGGTGCGCGAACAGGTCCGGCTGACCCTGGGCAGCAGCGTCGCCCGCGATCTGCCGCCGATCGAGATCTTCGAGGTCGCCACCCAGGGCGCGCTGCTGCGCACGCTGGACGCCGGCACGGACTACGCGGTGATGATCTTCGACGGCAACGCCCAGCCCTCGGGCGGGTTCGGGCTGGCGCACCAGGTGAAGGAGGAGTACGCCGACTGTCCTCCGGTGATGCTGCTCGTCTCGCGTGAGGCGGACGCGTGGCTGGCGTCCTGGGCGCGTGCTGAGGCCGTGGCCCCCTTCCCGATCGACCCGGTCACCATGCCTGTCCAGGCGGCCAACCTGATCCGTGCCCGGTTGGCGCAGGTCGGCTGATGTCGGGCTACACCTGGCCCGACATCCTGACCGGCCTGGTGCGCAGCGAGGGCCTTGAGTCCACCGCCGCGACGTGGGCGCTCAACGAGATCCTTGCGGGGCGCGCCTCCGAGGTGCAGATCGCTGCTCTGCTGACGGCGCTGCGTGCGAAGGGCGAGTCCGAGGACGAGATCGCGGGGCTGGCGGACGCGATGCTCGCCAACGCGCTGCCCATCGCGCTGGATCCTGACGCGGTGGACGTCGTGGGCACGGGCGGCGACCGCGCCAACACCGTCAACATCTCGACGATGGCCGCCATCGTCGCTGCTGGTGCGGGTGCGAAGGTGGTCAAGCACGGGTCGCGGGCGGCATCGTCGATGGCGGGCACCGCTGACACGCTGGAGGCGCTGGGGGTGCGGATCGACGTCGAGCCCGCGCGCCAGGCGGGGATCCTCGACGAGGTGGGCATCGTGTTCCTCTTCGCGCAGCTGTACCACCCGGCGATGAAGAACGTAGCCGGGGTACGCAAGGCGCTGGGGATCCAGACCACCTTCAACTTCCTCGGCCCGCTGGCCAACCCGGCCCGGCCGCGGGCGATGGCGTTGGGTGTGGCCAACGACGACGTGGCCCCGGTGATCGCGCGGGTGCTCGCCGAACGCGGCACGCGGGGCATGGTGTTCCGCGGGTTCGACGGATTGGACGAGTTGACCACGACGTCGGAGTCTGACGTGTGGATGATCTCTGAGGGTCGCGTGCACCGCACGGTGCTGAACCCGGAGGACCTCGGCCTGGAGCCGGCGGCACCGCACGACCTTCACGGCGGTGACGCGCCGCACAACGCGCAGGTGGCCAGGGACATGCTGGCCGGCAAGCCGGGCCCGGTGCGCGACATCGTGGTGTTGAACGCGGCCGCGGCCTTGTTGGCGTATCGGGGGATCTCGACGGTGCTGCCGCTGGTGGACCAGATGCGCGAGCCTCTCAAGGCGGCCCAGGACGCCGTCGACTCCGGCGCCGCGGCCTCCACCCTCGACCGTTGGGTGGAAGCCACCAACCGCTGACGAGACCTTTCCCGCCGGCGGAGCTGCCCTTTTCCGCTGGCTGAGGTACGGCGCAGGGCCCCTCTCCCGCAGGCCGAGCTGCCCATTCCCGCTGGCTGAGGTGCCGCGCAGCGGCCTCGAAGCCTATGAAACGTGACCTTCCGGACCAGCCCATCACCGCTGGTTGAGGTACAGCGCAAGGCCCCCTACCGCTGGCTGAGGTGCCGCGCAGCGGCCTCGAAGCCTATGAAACGTGACCTTCCGGACCAGCCCATCACCGCTGGTTGAGGTACAGCGCAAGGCCCCCTACCGCTGGCTGAGGTGCCGCGCAGCGGCCTCGAAGCCTGTGAAACGTGACCTTCAAGACCCCCTGGGATGAACACCCGGGCCCAGCCGCCGGTGGTGTTGCTGAGGCACCGCGGGGGCCCATTCCCGCTCCCTGAGGAGGGGCCCACCCGCGGAGCGGCGTGGCCCTGTCTCGAAGGGTCGTAACGCAGCCTCGCAGGCGAAGTGCCGGCGGGTTCCTGCCTGCCCTCTGAGGAGGCCGGCGTCGCGAAGGTCGGCCCTGCACCGCTCCCTGAGGAGGCCGGCGTCGCGAAGGTCGGCCCTGCACCCGCTCCCTGAGGAGGCCGGCGTCGCGGAGCGACCGTCGGCTGTCTCGAAGGGTCGTGTCGCGCGCGTTCAGACCCGGGCGGCCGGGTCCTAAGGCCGACGGTGGACCTCGCCCGGCCGTCGATCACGACCGTGCAGATACAGCCGCATTCGTTTCGTCGGCGAGATCATCGGGTTGCGGGTGACCGGATCGAACGTGATGGTCCATTGGTCCGCCGCGTCGTTGAAGCGTTGTGGCTCCACGACGGCATGGTGGTGCGCGCAGAGGAGGACCAGGTTTCCCATCGAGGTTGGCCCGCCGAGGTACCAGGGGATCACGTGATGGGCTTCGCAGGCGGTGTCCGGAGCCGTGCAGTTGGGGAAGATACAGCCACCGTCGCGGATGGTCAGCGCTTTGCGGAGGCCGCGGCTGACGAGGCGCTCAGTGAGGCCGAGGTCCAGCACCTCAGACCCGCCGCCGAGCACCACGGGCGTGAGGTCTGCGTCGCAGCACAGGCGACGCAGCTCCCCGGCGGAGACCTTCGTGCCCGAGGCCAGCACGCCGACGGCTTCGGCGCGCCCGCGGAGGTCGGATTCCTGGATGGTGACCACGATCCGGGGCCGGTCTCCCGCGACAGTCGGGGCCCCGCGGTGCTCGCCCACCAGGGTGGTGAAAGCATCGGCGCGGCGCTGCTCCGGCGTGCGGCCCTGGTCTGCGGCCGCGTGATCGCGCAGTAGCTGCGGCCCGGGGCGCAGCGAACGGACACCGGTGAGCCGATCTCGCGCCGCTCGTCGATCCGCCTGGACGTAGGCCTCGACGGTGGCGATCAACGGTGCCGCGTCCACCGCGGGCAGCGACCCCCTGAACCACACCGAGCCGTCGCCGTCATCCCCGTAGGAGAATGAGCGCTTCGCCTTCGCCCGCCGGGCCTGGGCCTCCATATCCGCGACCAGCTGTTCCCGGGTGGGCACCTGTTCCGGCGCAACCTCGGCCAGGACCAGCGGCGCCAGCTTCGACAACTCCCGCGGTGTGGTGGTGCCTGCCCGTCCGAGGAACGCCTCCTGCGCTCGCTCCAGCTGCTCCGCGGTCAGCGAGGCCGGAAGCTCTGCCATGCCCTTCGAGATGGCCACGGCATGCGCCGGAGACACCTCGCCGTCGAGCGCCGCCTGCTTCACATGGGAGTGGGCCGCGACATCCCGCGCCTGGAAGACCTGCGCTGCGGCTTCTTTCGTGTCACGCTGCTCCGACACCGCCAGAAACGACGTCAACGGCGTGCCGGCCGCCCGCATGGACGCCTGCGCCCGGTTGGCTTCGTCGGTCAGCACGAGGGCCAGCGTCCCCACTCGCTCCGACAGCCGCCGCGCACGCTGCATCAACCGCAGCCTCGCCGGGGCATCCAGCCCTGCGCGCTCGGCGTGATCCACCTGCGACAGCGTGGACTCCAGCGCATCGAGCGCCTGATCCGTGGTGAGCCGCCGTTGATGCATGCCCCCATTTTAATCGAACACAAGCACCAATCCAAGCACGGGGAGGCACTGTTACCCAATCGTGATAATCGAACAGTCGTACGGCAATAGGATCTCGGTCGAAGCAGCAAACGCCGTTGGCAAGGACCTATGCCTGCGGGGCAATCAGGGCTTGCGGGCGGCTCGCTTCGCCTTCCGGGACAGCCACCAGACTGCACCTCGCGTGGCCAGGCGTTGACGCAGCGTCAGACTGGTCACGATCTGATGTTCTGTCAGCATCCTCGCCGCGCGGTCGATCAACAGCTCGAGATCTGTCTCTTCCGAGTCGCGGGAGGACGCAATCAGTGCTGACGGCTTCATCGACAGAACCTCGACACAGTGGTCGTACACCGCGCTCAGATCCATCTCGCAGGCGCTGAGAATCTCGTCAACCAAGGGAGTGATCAGTGCTGACGTCGCTTCGTCCGACAAGGAGTCCGGCAGCAGCGCCTTCGCCAGCGTGATGGCTCCGTCGAGCCGACCCCACATCCAGTCCCACTCCTTGAAGCTGTCCCGGCCGAACGCCCCGAAGTTCATGAAGCGGTCGCCGTACAACTTCGGGTTGGGCCACCCGTCGAGCTTGGAGAGGCTGGGGCGCATCTCGTAGGGGCTCAACCACGGTCCGTCGGGCGTCTTGGGCCCCAGGAGCACCAGATCGAAGGGCGGGGTCATGGGTTGCCCCCAGGACAGCGCATGACTCAAGACTTCGACGGTGAGGAGCCGCTGCATGCCCTCCCCACCGTTGAGGCCGGCGGACGTCTCCCACACGTTGACGAGGCTGTTCATCGTGGTGGTGAGTGCAGGCAGCAGCGGGGACTCCTGAACGGCCTCGTTGAACCCGACGAGGTTGCCCACGATCGGCTCGGGCGCGGCGAATGCTTCCGAGTGCAGCGCAGAGAACCCCTCGTGGAGCGCCAGTAGATCCTCCTGCAGCGCGACAATCTGCGCCAGCGCCACCTCCGCTTCCGCCGGTTCCAGATCGAGCTGTCGAACTGCCCGCGAGATCCAGGTAGCCATCTGCTTGGCCCGGCCGACGCCCCACTGCCACAGTAAGTTGTCGCCGATGAGTCGTGTTGGACTCAAGCTCGTGGCGATCCAGGACGGGTTGAGCGCCAGCACCGCATCGATCGAGACCGGGGCGACGGAAACAGCAGCTACGGGGCTGCCGGCCGCCCCGGCGCCGAGGACATCGATGGCAGTCTCCTTCGCAGTGGTGCGACGGTACACGGGCAGCAGATCCGTAGCCAGCGCAACTGCGTCGGCCCAGTCCACCCCCGGAACTCCGTCGCCGAGCAGCTCTTCGGGGCGTGCGACGGTGCTGTGCGCTGCCCGGTGTCGATCGCTGACCGACATCACATCGGAACGGAGGTCGGATTCGCGGCTCAACGTGAGCACCGCGCCCAAGACATTGGTCCACGCTGGGGGCCGGGGGTTCGGGTCGGCAGGTGTAGGGAGGGCGGGGAAATCGGTATGCGGGACGACGTAGACCACCCATCGGGGACCAGCGTCTCCGCGGGGCCGTTCGATGAGTTCGTCAAGCACGGGGCCGAATGGTGCGTTGTCCAGGACACCGCCATCCATCAGCCATGCCGGCTCGCCTTCTGAATCCACAACGTTGAGCGCGTGCAGGGCCGGGGTCTCCTGGACGGGTTCGAACGCGACGGGGAACCCGGCCGATGCCCGTGCGGCCACTATCAGTGGATGGATACCTTCTGGTGGGGGTGTGAACTCGTCCAGTGGCAATGGGGTAAAGGCTCCAAGCATCTGATCCCACTTTTTCTTGCCGTTTCGCCTGCGGAATCGATAGACCCGCCGATGGTCGGAGGCAACGAATTTCTCGCCGCAAGCATCGATCACCGCCCTGCTCGACCCCTGGAGCGCTGAAGCCGTCACCATGAGAGTGACGTCCGCGCCTCCGGGCTGCGAAGCGCTGATCCCGTTCATCACGATGGTGAGCGATTTACTGAAGAAGTCGCCGTCGAGAAGTGAGTTCGGCGATTCTCCCGGATCGCTTCGAAGGAGCTTCCCTCGTTGGAGCCGTGCCTGCTCTCGCCACATGTCGAGTAGTGGCGGCAGTTCTCCGCCTCGTGCGATGGCAGTAGCCAACATGGCACCATTCAGTCCGCCTGCACTGCTACCGGCGATCAGGTCAACCTCCACTTCCCTCTTGGCGGCAGCGAGTATTACACCCCAGGGGCTCAGGTCATTCACCGTGGCGTTGCGCAGCCTGTCGATCTCGTGAGTCACGCCCCCCATCCACACCGCGAGACTCACCCCACCGTTCATGACCAGCGCAATCCGCACCTTCTCAGGCATTGTCTTCTCCCCCCACTTGACAATCGGTCAGTTATGGCTGGTGCCGCGAGCGGTCGCCAGAACTTCACGCGGCGTCGCGGTGACCGCGGCGGCCAAATCGGGGCTCGGAGGACGGGCTGCGGCCACTCCCAACGCAGTTCGGAGTGTCTTCGAGTCCTGGTACGTGAGCAGCAGTTTGATGCCTGCCAAGCCGGCCACGAAGGCATTCACCACATCGCCCCAGGTGAACATCCAGACGGTGGTGGGCTCGACGGGAGGGGCAGTGGCGAATACAGCGACAGCGGAGATGGGCTCGGTGGCGAGAAAAGCCGCGACGGCAACGGCGGCACCCGCAAGAGTTGAGACAACTGCCCCAGCCTCAGCGGGTGCGTCCTTGAGTGGCTTCTTGCCCACGCCATTGGGTACCACTCGGGCCAGAAAGCCGCCGATGGCTCCAGCCAATGCAGTGACCAGAATTGCGATCAGAACGTCCTGATTCATGGTGTTCCTCCGGCTGTCACCCTGGGCGCAGGTTGAGCCAAAGATAGGGCTATGGCCACACCTGTCAATGGGTTGTGAATCTGAGGGAGGCCCCTGAGCCATCGTAATAGTGGCGCCACCACACAAAGGACTGATAGACGATAGGGCGAGCGGGGCCAGCTCTCAAACCCCGGTCAGCCCGCGACGACTCACACCAACCCCATCCACACCGCCGCGACAATCGGGCCCAGCCACAACGCCGGCCCGTAGGGGAAGTACCCGGGCCGCCCCGGGTCCCGCCGCGCCCACACCGCATGCCCGACGGCGTGCACGGCGCCCAGGACGGTGCCGAAGAACAGCGACGCCGTCCACATCGACACCCCGCCCTGCCCGGCTACCGCCCCGATCAACAGCGCCAACCGCACATCCCCGAACCCCAGCCCGGGGGAGAGGTGCCACGCCAGATACAGCAACCCGAACGCCGCCAGCGCCCCGACGACGGCGCCCACCGCTGCCCAGATGTCGAGCACCGCGAGCGCGACCAGTCCGAGCATCATCGCCGCGACACCCACGTAATGCAGCTGCCGGGGCAGGAACGTGGTCCGGAGGTCGATGTAGGCCAGGGGGGCGCCGATCCCGAGGTACGGCACCCACAGCCACCACAGCTCCGTCGGCAGCACCCACAGCGCCATCGCCGCCACGAACGCAGCCACCGTCACCCCCACCACGCTCGACGGCGTGACCAGGAGGGCGAAGTCCGGCGCCTCGTCGTCGTCCAGGACGCGCACCCGCGGCACCGCGAACGCCATCACGACGGCGGCCACCACCGCGACCACCCCGGCAGCCACCCACACCATGCCCCGACCCTAGCCCCTGCCCAGTCCGCCCCCTGGTCAGTCCAAGCAGCCGCCCCGGCTGTCCCAGGGTCGGTGACCCAACGTCACCATCCGAGTGCGATTCCGGGGAGATGGCGCTGTATGCGGTCCATCTCCCCGGAATCTCACCGGGAATCAATGGCGGCCTCCGAACAATCCCTGCTCCGCGCCACCACTCGAAGTTTTCAGCTGCATCGAAGTCGAAGTTTCAGCAGTATCGAAGTCGAGGTTTCAGGAGTCCGCGGGCCCTACTTCGAGGGCGCAAGGCATCCCGATTCACCGGTCCAGCAGCGACCCCATCCGGTCAGAGATCAGCGCCATCGCCCGCTCCGGCGCCAACCGGGTGAACAGGTCCAGCATCTGCGCGTCCCGTCCCAGCGCGACACGGTAGCTCCCGCGCTCCATGCCCCGGATGATGAGCCGAGCCGCATCCTCGGGGGAGGTGAGCTTCATCCGGCCCTGGCCCTCCGTTCCACCCGAGCCACCGCCGGGCGTCGTCACCCCGCTGTTGGCCGTGATTCCCGTCCGCACGGCGCCGGGGAACACCACAGTCACCGCGACATTCGTCTCCCGCAACTCCGCATGCAACCCCTCGGTGAACATCTTCACAGCCGCTTTGCTCGCCCCGTACAGGGTCTGTCCGGGGATGGGGATGAATCCGCCCATGCTGGAGACGTTGACGACGGCGGCCTTCGGGCGCTTGAGTAGCTCGGGCAGGAACGCCTTCGTCATGGCGACGACACCCCAGAAGTTCACGTCGAGGACACGGTCGATGTCCTCGAACGAGAGGTCCACCACCTTCACGAACCGCTGGATGATCCCTGCAACGTTGAGCAGCCCGTCCACCTGCCCGTGCGCCTGGATGACGGCCCCGGGCAGCGCCGCGACGGCGGCCCGGTCGGTGACGTTGAGCGCGTGCAGCGTCAACCGGTGCCCCTCTCGCCCAGCGAGCTCGCGTGTCTCCTCCAGTTTGGCGGCGTTGAGGTCGACCGCGGCCACCTCGGCCCCCTTGCGCAGGAGTCCGAGTACCACCTGGCGCCCGATTCCCTGTCCGCCTCCCGTGACGACGAACACCTTGCCGTTGATCTGCATGCCGGATCCTCCATCGCTTCTGCCGGATCGCCATCGACCCGGACTCTGGCTCGTCGGCGCTGGGCCGCGCACCCAGCCTACCGGACAACAATGTCCGGTTAGAGGGTGGTCAGTTGCTACTGAGGAAGTGCCGATTCTCAGGTGGCCAGGGCCGTCCGTGTCGGAGAGGTATCGTTTGTGGACGCGGAAAGGTGACGTTTGAGCCGCGGAACCGGCCCACCCCGCTGGCTGAGGCGCCGCGCAGCGGCCTCGAAGCTATGAAACGCAAGCGTCCCACCGGCCGAGGCACCGCCCTGCCTACCGCCGCGACACTAAAGTCCCCAACACCCCCACAACCACCGACAAGTGCCCGTCGATCTCCCGAGCCGCGACACTCGCCGCCTCCTGCCCCCGACGGTACGGGTCGCGCACCTCGTCGCCCTCCTGCACCGTCCGGTTCCTCCACAGGTGCCCGGCCAAACCCTCCAGGGTGACACCCTCAGGAAGCTCAGCCAGCACCCGCGCGGCATGCCCGATCACGTACGTCTTCCGCCCCACCGCCGGCCACTCGTCGAGCAGGTAGCGACGGTGCTCGCCCGCCATGGTGAGGATGAGGTCGGCGTCCTCCACGAGGTCTCGGGTGACCTGCCGCGCCCGGTGCGCCCCCGGCTCCGCGTCGACCTTCAGCTCGTGCGCCATGGGCGGGTCGATGCCCTCCCCGACGAGGGCCCGCGTGCCCGCCGACGAGAACTGGACCCCGGCCGGCGCCACCGCGTTGGCCGCGACATCCGCGTACGCCGAGCGGCAGATGTTGGCCGTGCACACGAACAGCACCTTGTAGGCCCGACGGCGGGGCGAGGTGGGTGCAGCGGGGGAGTCCGCCTCCTCCCGACGGGGGGCAGCGTCGGCCCACCGCCCGAAGCCGCGTTGCGCATCGCCCGACCCACCCGACCCACCCGACCCAAACGAACCGCCAGACCCGAACGACCCGACCGCGCCCCCACCCTCGCCCACAGGCCCAGGATCCGTCCCCCGAGCGCCCCGCTGCGCGTCGACGGCCGGCTGCTCCCTCCGGCCTGCCACGCGGAAGGGCACGGCGTCGGCCAGCATCGGGTTGGCGGCGTCGTCGGGGGAGACGGTGGCGCGCCGCTCTGGGATGGGCCAGGGGATGTCCAGGGCGGGGTCGAACAGGTTGACGGTGGAGTACCGGGCGCGCGCCTCGGGGGTCCAGTGCTGGTCGAGGAGGGTGGTGATGGTGGTGTCGTCCTCGAGGATCTGCACCGAGTTTGCGACGCCCCTGGGGACGAAGACGGCGGTGTCGGCGTCGAGCTCGGCCGTGACCACCGCGCCGTACGACTCCCCGGGGCGCAGGTCCACCCACGCGCAGAACGCCCGCCCCCGCACCACGGTGATCAGCCGGTCCCACGGCTCCGCGTAGAGCCCGCGCGTGACGCCGCTCCGGTTGAAGTGGCGCACGTTGTGCTGCACGGGCCGGAAGTGGCGCAGCCCGAGCACGTTCATCCTGGCCTCGTTCCAGGCTTCCGCGAACCAGCCGTCCTCGTCGCGTTGCACGGTCAGCGGCACGAAGGTCAGCCCCGGGATCTCCATCCCCTGACCCTAGCCGCCTATCCTGTCCCAATGCCGCGACATCTGACTCTCCCCGAAGCCAGACGCGTCGCCATCACCGCCCAGGGCCTCGCCGCCCCGCGCCCAACCACCCCCACCCCCGCGACACTCACCAGAGCGATCGCCACAATGGGCGTCCTCCAGCTCGACACCGTCAACGTCTTCGAGCGCTCCCACTACCTCCCCCTCCTGGCACGCCTCGGCCCGTACCCCAAGGCCACGCTCGACGCCCTCCTCCACCACGGCATCCCCAAGCCCCGCCTCGGCCGCTACACCGAGTACCTGGCCCACGAGGCCACCATCATCCCCGTCTCGGACTGGCCGCTGTGGCACTGGCACCGCACCGCCCCGAAGCGCCCCGGCTTCGAGAACTGGGCCAGTGAACACCGGCCCCTGATCGCCGACGTCCTGGCCGAGTTCGCCGACCGCGGCCCGCTGCGCATCCGCGATCTGGACCATCCGGAGAACGTGTCGCTCGGCGGCGGCTGGTGGAACAAGAACGACGTCCACTGGGCCGCGCAGTGCCTGTTCCACACCGGCGAGCTGGTCACCGTCGGCCGCCAACGCTTCGAGCGCGTCCTCGCTCCGGCCACCACCACACTCCCACCCCTGGCCCTCGAACCCATGCCCAAGCAGGACGCCGTCCGCGAGCTGATCCGCCGCGCCGCCGTCGCGCACGGGGTGGCCACCCTGGAGGACCTGGCCGACCACCCGCGCCTCAAGACCGCAACCGCCCGCCAGGCCGTCGACGACCTCACCGCCGACGGCATCCTCGAGCCCGTCACCGTCGACGGCTGGGCGAAGCCCGCCTGGATGCCCGCGGGCCAGCGCGTCCCCAGACGGGTCGAGGCGGTGGCGCTGCTCAGCCCGTTCGACCCGCTGGTCTGGTTCCGCCCCCGCGCGGAGCGGCTGTTCGATTTCCACTACCGCATCTCCATCTACACGCCCAAGGAGCAGCGCGAGCACGGCTACTACGTGCTGCCGGTGCTCCTCGACGACCAGATCGTGGCCCGCGTGGACCTCAAGAGCGACCGCAAGGCGGGCGTCCTGCGCGTCCAGCACGCCCACATCGAGCCCGCCCAGCAGGGGAGGATCGACGAGGTGGCCAGCCGGGTCGCGCCCCTCCTGTCCGAGGCCGCCCAGTGGCAGGGGCTGTCGGACGTCGCGGTCACGGGCCCCGGCACCCTAGCCCCCGCCCTGGCAAGACTTACAGTTGGCTGAGGCGCCGCGCAGCGGCCTCGAAGCCTCGGAAACTCAGACGGACACGGTCACCTGTCGAGGTTTCGAGGCCCGGGCCCGGCCTGCTGTCCGCGCCGAGGCGCGCCACAACCTACGGGCGTCGCGGATCCCGGCCAGGTCGTCGGCCGTTGCCGTTCAAGTAGAGCTGCATCCGTTTCGTCGGTGCGATGACTGGTTTCCGGGTGACCGGGTCGAAGGTGATGGTCCATTGGTCCGCGGTGTCGTTGAAGCGCTGCGGTTCGACCACCGCGTGGTGGTGTGCGCAGAGGAGGACCATGTTCCCCAGCGACGTGGGCCCGCCGAGGTACCAGGGGACCACATGATGGGCTTCGCAGGCGATGGCCGGGGTGGTGCAGTTGGGGAAGATGCAGCCGCCGTCGCGAATGGTCAACCCCTTGCGGAGGCCGGGGGTGACGAGCCGCTCGGTGAGCCCGAGGTCCAGCACCTCGGACCTGCCGCCGAGCACCACGGGGGTGAGGTCTGCGTCGCAGCACAGCCTGCGCAGGTCCCCGGGCGCGACCACCGCGCCGGAGGCCAACACACCGACGGCCTCGGCGCGCTCGCGTAGGTCTGACTCCTGGATGGTGACGACGATCCGGGGCCGGTCTCCGGCCACCGTCGGCGCCCCGCGATGCTGGGAGACCATCACCGTGAACGCGTCCGCCCGGCGCTGCTCGGGGGTGCGGCCCTGATCCGCCGCCGCGTGATCGCGCAGCGCCTGCGGGCCGGGGCGCAGCGAACGGACACCAGTGAGCCGATCCCGCGCCGCCCGTCGATCGGCCTGCACGTAGGCCTCGACGGTGGCGATCAGCGGCGCCGCGTCCACGGCCGGCAGCGACCCGCGGAACCAGACAGAGCCGTCGCCGTCGTCGCCATAGCTGAACGACCGCTTCGCCTTCGCTCGCCGCGCCTGCGCCTCCACGTCTGCCACGCGCTGCTCCGCTGTGGGCAGCTGCTCCGGCGCGACCTCCGCCAGCACCACCGGTGCCAGCTTCGACAACTCCCGCGGGGTGGTGCTCCCGGCCCTGCCGAGAAACACCTCCTCCGCCCGCTGCAGCTGCTCTGGGCTCAAGGTGGCCGGCAGCTGCGCCATGCCCTTCGTGATGGCCATGGCGTGCGCGGGCGACACGTCGCCGTCGAGCGCGGCCTGCCGGACCTGGGAATGCGCCGCCACATCGCTCGCCCGGAACACCTGCGCGGCCGCTTCTCTGGTATCGCGCTGCTCACTCACCGCGAGGAAGGACGTCAAGGGGGTGCCTGCCGCCCTCATGGACGCCTGCGCCCGGTTGGCCTCGTCTGTCAGCACGTGGGCCAGCGACTCAAGCCGCTCCGACAGCCTCCGTGCCCGCTGCATCAGCTGGAGCCTGGCTGGCGCATCAAGCGCCGCCCGCTCGGCGTGATCAACCAGCGACAGCGTGGATTCAAGCGCGGTCAGCGCCTGGTCCGTGGTGAGCCGCCGTTGGTGCATGGCTCCATTTTAATCGAACAGATGTCCCGGTCCAAGCCGCACAGCACGACTGTTACCCGATCGTGATAATCGCACAAGTGGGCTGCTGGTGGTCTGGGCTCACCCGAGGCAATGGGAGTGACAAGGACCTCTCTCCTTCCCGCACCCCTGGCCACGGTGTGACTCCAGCGTCCTGCACTACGCAGACTGTCAACGATAAGTCCTGCAAAGTGTCAACGATAAGTCCTGCAAAGTGTAAACTCTCGTCATGCAACCCAGATCGGAGGCATTGTGGATTACCTCCCCCGAATCCTCGACGACCTTCTGAAGAAGCGGCTTCACTCCGCCGGCGCGGTCCTCATCGAGGGGCCGAAGGCCTGCGGCAAGACGCGCACCGCCGAGCGGGCGGCCGCCAGTGCCGTCTACCTGGACCGCGATGAAGCAGCTATCCGTGCGCTGGACGTTGACCCTGGACTCGTACTGGGCGGACCTTCGCCGCGATTGGTCGACGAATGGCAGCTGGATGGCACCCGCTTGTGGAATCACGTGCGGGCTGAGGTGGACCGGCGAGGGAAGCCCGGGCAGTTCATCCTCACCGGGTCGGCTGTGCCGAATGACGACGTGCGCCGCCACTCCGGCGCGGGGCGTTTCGCGCGTCTCGTGATGCGTCCGCTCACCCTCTTCGAGTCGTCCGATTCCACGGGCGCCATGTCCCTCCGCGCGCTGCTCGCCGGCGAGCGACCCACGTCGCCTTCCGACACTGTCACCCCTCAGCACGCCGCAGAGCTCATCGTCCGGGGCGGGTGGCCCATCAACCTCGGCTTGTCGGTCCAGGATGCGGCCGCGGCCAACCGCGACTATCTGCGCACCGTCGCCGAAGTGGACCTTCGACAGATCGCGGGACCTCGGCGAGACCCGGCTCGAGTACTGCGGTTCATCCAGGCGCTCGCCCGGAACACTGCGATGGAACACGTGGTGACCAAGTTGTCGGCGGAGGCTGATGGCCCAGACATCTCGCTCTCGCGTCCCTCGGCGCACGAGTACCAGGATGCACTGGCCAGGCTCATGCTCCTGGAGGTCCAGCCGGCCTGGTCCACGCACCTGCGATCGCGGGCGAGGCTGCGTGAAAGGGCACGCACGCATCTCGTCGACCCGTCTCTCGCTGCCGCCGCACTCGACGCCAGCCCTGCGAAGCTCCTCCGCGATCTCAACACTCTGGGCTTGCTGTTCGAGTCCCTCGCGGTCCGCGATGTGCGCGTTTACGCCGAGGCCGCGGACGCTTCCATATACCACTACAGAGACTCTGACGCGCTTGAGGTCGACATCATCGTCGAGTCCAGGGATGGGACCTGGGGTGCGTTCGAGGTGAAGCTGGGTCCGGGGCAGGTGGACCGGGCGGCTGCATCGCTGTTGAGCTTCGCTGCGAAGGTCGACACAGTGAAGGCGGGGGAGCCGGCCGTGCTAGGGGTGATCACCGCCGGCGGCTACGGCTACACCAGGCCCGACGGGGTGGTCGCCATCCCGATCGGCGCGCTGGGCCCCTGATCGACCAGCAGCCAGCCCTCGCCACGCGGCACGCCCGCTCATCCCTCCTCTGACCGCGAACGTCTATTCCCTCTCACACCCCGCCTGGGTTAGGGTGCTCGATGAGTCAAGAAGCCGGCTCACCGCCCGCGGTCAGGGTGGCCGCTTCTGCGACCCTTCCTCGCCGCGACATGTCAGGGGAGCCGACGAGTGTCTCCCCACCTGCTGGAAGGTGAGACCGATGCGCTTTGATGGTTCAGACCGAAAACCCCCCGCGCCACACCCGGCGCCATGAGCGGCCTCGCGGGGGCCGTGACCCTCGGGCGAGGGGTGCGGCCGGACGTCGACACGGTGAGCCGGATGCTGGAGGCCCTGGAGGGTCGACGGTGGGGGCCGCGGCGGATCTGGGGCGACGGGCACGCGATCCTGGCCTACCGCTTTACCGGAACCCCGGACTGCGACGATCTGCAGCCCGTGGTCGACGTCCCCTCCGGTGTGGCGATCGTGGTCGACGCGCATCTCGGCAACCGCGAGAAGCTCCGCCGACAGCTGGGCGCCACCCGCGACGGCGACGCCCACCTGATCCTGGCCGCCTACGCCCGCTGGGGTGATGACTTCGTCGAGCACCTGGACGGCGAGTTCGCGGTGGTGCTCGTGGACCGGACCAAGCGGAAGGTGCTGCTGGCCCGGGACGCCCTGGGCGTGAAGCCGCTGTATGTGGCCGACACCGCCGGCGGCCTGCTGTTCGCCTCGACGCTGCCGGCGGTGCTGGCGGCCGGGGGACTGGACACGTCGATCGATCCGGAGGCGTTGCATCACTACCTGAGCCGGAGCTCGGTGGTTCCCGCGCCGCGGACCATCGTGAAGGGGGTCCGCAAGCTGCCGCCCGCGACCCTGCGGGTCATCGACGCCGACGGCACCCGGGACCGCGTCTACTGGAAGCCGGACCGCCAGAGCGACGGCGACCTCGAGCGGTGGTCGCAGCACGAGTGGCACGACGCCGCCCATGAGGCGCTGCTCGCGGCGGTCCGGAGCCGGCTGCCGGGGTCCGGGCCGGTCTCGGTGCTGCTATCGGGCGGGCTCGACTCGAGCCTGCTGGTGGCCCTGCTCGCTGACTGCCATCGGGGCGGGATCAACACGTTCAGCATCGGTTTCGACAGCTCGGAGGGCGTTGCGGGCGACGAGTTCGAGTACTCCAGCGTGGTGGCTAGACGCTTCGGCACCACCCATCACTGCCTGCACGTCCCCACCGCGGAGCTGGTGCCTGCGGTGGCCGCCGCGGTGGAGGACATGGCCGAGCCGATGGCCGCCCACGAGGCGCCCGCGTTCCATCTGCTGGCCCGTCACGCCTCGGAGCACACCGACACGGTGATGTCCGGGCAGGGCGCCGACGAGGTCCTCGGCGGTGCGGTGGACCACCGGAGTGGTTTTGGGGCGGAGCTCGAGCCGCTGGGGGACGCGGTGCGGATGACCAGGGTGTGGGGGGTGGAGGCGACGATGCCGTTCCTCGACCGGCACCTGGTGGAGCTGGCGGTGCAACACCCCGAGCGGGAGCGGGGAGGATCTGACGTGTTGGCGGCTCTGGGCCGGCACCTGCTGCCCGACGACGTGGTGCACCGCCCGAAGGGGCACCTGCTGCTGCCGGCGTTGATGAACCTGGACGGTCCGGTGCTCGGCCTGGTGCGCGACACGCTCTCCTCGCAGGCGGCCCGGGGCCGGGAGATGCTGCAGCCTCACGTGATGGAGACACTGCTGGCGGCGCAGCGGGGGAGTGCGCTTCCGGCCGGCGTCAATGGCTTGTGGCAGTTGACCGTGCTGGAGATGTGGTTGCAGCGCCACCGCGTCTGACGCGGGCCATCGGCAGTTCGCCGGTGGTGATGATCTCGTCGGCGATGACGGACATCTTCAGGTTGGAGTTCTGGCTCGCCAGCCGCATGAGGTTGAGGGCGGCGTCGCGGCTGATGGAGTGGCGGCCCATGAGCACGCCCATCGCCATGGCGATCTCCCGGTTGGTGCGCAGCGCGTTCTCCAGCTGCTCGGCCTTGGACTGGCCCAGCGCGATCGAGGTGCCCATGGCGGCGAACGTCGACACCACCGCCGCTTCGCCCGTGTTGGCCCTGTCGCGGAAGGCGTCTTCGGTGTCCGCGTACAGGTTCAGGCTCGCGATGGTGCGGTCCTGATCCATGAGGTGGAGGGGTTGGGCGAAGATGCTGCGCACGCCCATCTTGCGGGCGCTCTCGGTGTATTCCGGCCAGCGGTTCTCGTGACGGAGGTCGGGCACCATGAAGGGGGTGTCGTGCTTGATGGCGTCCAGGCACGGCCCGGAGCCGAAGGCGTACTGCAGGAGGTCGAGCTGGAGGGAGAAGTCGTCGCTGACCACCAGGGAACGGAATTCGTTGCCGTCCTGCAGGGTGATGGTGCCCCATTGGGCGCCCGCCATCTCGATGGCGGCCTCAACCAACGCGTTGGCCAGAGGCTTCTCTGTCGCCCGGAGGCGGTCCGCCAGCTGATCGAACTGCGCCGCCACCTCGGCGAACGTCAGGAACCCGTCGAGTTCCGATCCGTCGACGACGGGCTGATCCGCGACCTGTTCAGACATCTGATCACCACCCTCGGATGAATCCAGAGCCACGGCCGGCCCGGGGGATCCTCAACTCTACCCCCGCGGCCGCCAGGACCCCTGCTACTGAGCCCCGGTCGATGCTGCCACGCCGGCCAGCACGCGCGCGGAGGCCGCTGCCGTGGCCCTCACCGTCGCTCGATGAAGCGCTGCAGATCTGCTCATGGCTTCGACCACGTAGGCCTGGTAGAACTCCAGCCCCATCGTGGCGGCGAAGGCATCCCCGGCACCCACCGAGGTCGTCTCGTCGGTGACCGGCAGCGTCGGGACGGGGATCAACCTGCCCTGGAAACACAGGGTGGCGCCCCGCCGCCCTTGGGTCACCACGAAGCCTGTGCCCGCCGCTCCGCCATGGGCCGACCAGCGGATGGCCTTGGCGAGCGCGTCGCTCTGGTCCTCGTCGGAGAAGACGACGATGTCGAAGCATGACCAGGAGGCTGCTTCGGTGTCGGTGATGTTGCGGCGCTCCACCCGCCTGTAGTGGTCGCCGCTCGGCTCGCCGCTGACCCGCATGAGGCCTTGTGCCACGAGGACGTGGACTGCGTGTCCGTCCTGTCGAGCGGCGCGGAACTCCGTGACGTCTGCTGCCCGATCCTCGTCCGGGACGAGTGGGCAGAAGTACACCAGGTCGAAGGCGGACCAGTTGGCTCGGGGGCTGATCGGCTGCAGTGGGCGGTCTGCGGGGCGCCAGTGCTGGACCCTGCCTGGGGCGGCTGCCGTGTCATCGTCGCCTGGCGGTGCCGGCTCGGCGACGTTCTTGTACGACAAGGAGCGCCGGCCCGACGGCCCACGATCGCACGCGATGTCGCCAAGGAACGGCAGCAGGTCCTCGCCGTAGGGGCCGCTGACCAGGGCGCGAAGTCCGTACTCCTGCTGGAGTTGTCTGGCGATGAACAGCGCGGGCGACCCCCACGACGGCTCGAGCACGCGGCCGGGCACCTCGTTGTGGTCGAGGCAGAGATCGCCGATCACGATCACTGAAGGGCGTGCGCCGTTCAACGACACAGGTCCTCCTCGTCGCTGCCTGTCCTGCTACTGGCATCGGATCATACGCCTCTGGCTCATGCCGCGCCTCGGCGCGGACCCCAAAGCCGAGCCCCCACGCGCGTGGCCCGCTCCTCACGGCCGGAACCCCGACGCTTCTATGCCGTGTCAAGTCGGGCGGCGGTGAGGGTGCGGTAGATCTTGCGGGCGATGAAGCGCTTCAGGCAGCGGCGGATTTCCTTGTCGGTTTTGCCTTCGTTGCGGCGTCGTTGGTAATAGGCGATCGTGGCGGGGTCCTTGTGGCTGAGGCGGGTGCTGACCATGGTGTGGAGGCCGCGGTTGAGTTGTCTGTCACCGCCGCGGTTGAGGCGGTGTCGGTGTGTGTTGCCGGAGGATGCCGGTATCGGGGCGACGCCGGCGAGCATGGCGAACGCGGCCTCGTCGCGGACCCGCCCGGGGTGTGACCAGGCCGCGAGGATCACGGCTGCGGTGACGGGCCCGATGCCGGTGATGGCGCGCAGTTCGGGGGCTTCGCGGGCGGTGAGCTGGTCGAGGGTGGCGTGGTTGGTGGCGAGTTTCTCGTCGAGGGTTGCGATGTCGCGGGCGTAGTCGACCGCGATCTGCCGCAGGGCTGCGGTGGAGGGATCCTCGTTGCGGGTGCGCCAGGCGGCGATGGTGCGGATCTGGGCGGGGGTGAGTGCCTTGCGTGCGTCGAGGTCGAGGTCGTGGACTCGGAGATGGGCTGTGAGGGCGTTGATCGTGGCCGTGCGGTGGGTCTGGAGATGGTCACGGGCGACGGTGAGGGCCTGCATCACGTCACGCTGGCCGTCGTGGCGGCGATGGTCCCGCAACCGGTCCTGCTCGACGGGCAGAACGTTGCGGGCGGCGCGCTGCGCGTCGAGGCTGTCGGTTTTGCCCTGCCCGTGCCGGGTCGGGAGGGGGGCCTCAACCACCCGGTAGCCGTGCCCGGCGGCGGTTGCAGTGAGCTGGGCGCCGTAGCTGCCGGTGCCCTCGACCGAGAGCAGTGTGCCGGAGATGTCACCGGCGGTACGGCGACCGATCCAGTCCAGCGCGCGGGACACGCCGGCGGGCTGGGTGGGGAACTCCTTCTGGTCGACGAGCCGGCCGCCGCCGGTGAGGATGGCGTAGGTGTGGGTGCGGGCGTGGGTGTCGACACCCACGACGAAGGTGTACTGGTCTGCCACTATGGACATTGGCGATGTGTTCCTCTCTCGGATGTGCGCTCGCTGAAATGCTGACGCCTGGGTCCCGGGAACGGTCACTACGAGGCAGACCTGTAATGAGTCACAACCTGCTCGTGAACGGAGCGGGTTGGACAAGCTTCTGATCAGGCCACCGTGGTGGGCCGGGTCCAGGTGTCAGCCCTGCACTGGAACGGACATGTCGGGAGCAAGACACACGTCACCGCGGGTCAGCTGGTTGAAGAGTCACGAACCAGTCCAGGAGCAAACACCTGAACCCTGCCAGCCAGCCCCAGGCCAGCCAAGATCAAGACTTACAGCTGGTTGAGCCACACGCCCGCGAAGCGGCGCAGCCGCGTCGTTCCGCTCCTCAAGGCCGGGGACCCTCGCTGGTTGAGCCGGGCAAAGCCGCGCAGCGGCGCAGCGCGCGTCGAAACCCCCATGCACCGGTGCTGAGACCCGACCCCACCGCGACACACCGTTTGAGTCCCGCAAATGTGGGTACGAGACAGGTAACCATCTATCCCACAGGAGGAATCATGGGAGCCGACGACAAGATCCGCAACGCCGCTGAGGAAGCGGGTGGCAAGGTCAAGGAAGGCCTCGGCAAGGCCACCGACAACGAGCGCCTCGAAGCCGAGGGCAAGGCCGACCAGGTCTCGGCCGACATCAAGCAGGCCGGCGAGAAGGTCAAGGACATCTTCAAGTAGGCCCGTCCAACACCAACGGCAGCGGCCGGTCACCATACGGTGGCCGGCCGCGTTGCGTCCCCGGGGCCCCACCCTGCAACCCTGCAGCAGCAGCCGCCTTCACCGTCGACGTGCTCATCCCGCTGCCCTCTCCCTGATCACCGGCAGCATCTCCATTCCGCACAACGGACCGAGACTCAAGTCATGGGGGAGATCTGTCCAATAGTTAATCCCCATGTGCAGTAGCATTCGTCGCGAGAGATCCGACGCGGATATCCATTGTCGACGATGATGATGACTCTCAGGCTTGCGTTTGTCCTTGGGGGGCATTGTGTTGACGAAGTGTGCAAGGTGTCCGCCGATTGTGTTTGTGCCCTTCCTTGTTCCTGATGACTGGTGATTCCCTCGCCTCCATCGCCGCAGGTGAAGTGAGGATCTCTTCATCAGACCGTTTCAGTCATGCGACGGCGACCTTTTGCATTGTGATGCAGCGGTGCGGGTCTCGAGTGGATTGCCCCGCAAACTTGTGATTCTCCAGTTCGTCGTCGCCGATCGTTAGTTGCCACTGCCTCATCTGATCCACGATTTCTGCCAGGGGCTTCGAGAAGTTCGGCGCGCAATCACGCAATAGGTCTGACCCCTTCTCATCCCCCGAACACGGCTCGATGGCCGCCAAACCCACGCGCTTAAAGAAGTTGCGCAGCGCGGTTTCCCGAGCAGTTGCCCAAACCCCTGGGTCGCGCATACCCAAGCCAAGGAGGCTCAAATGCCAATCACGTCCAGATCCAGACGATCACTCCGAATACTTCTCCTAGCCCTCGCGGTGTTCGTCCTCACATCCCTCGCTCCCGCGGTCGACACGGCGTCCGCTGACTACCTTGGCTGCGGCTATTCGCAGGAGGAATTCCTCACAAAGCCTGGGTGTGTCGACACCTCCATTGTCGCGTCGAGCGGCTCGCTCCTCACGCGCGAGGACCTCCTCCGCAACCTGGCGCTCTACGAGCACTACGGCTTCACGAGGGACTTCATCGAGAATGCGCCGATGCAAACGATCTACGTCACCGAGGACATCCGCTGGAGCGGATGCGACGATACCCCCGACAACGGGCTCTGCGAGATCGCGGGGGTCAGGGACAGTCTGATGTCGGGCCTCTTCTGGGTCGGGATGCCCTTCACGGTGATCGGCGATGAGAACACGTTCATTGCACTGATGTGCGGCAACTTCCACCCCGTGGATGTCACGCAGCAGATGGACGCGGCGAAGACGGGCTTCCACTTCGTCGACATCCCAACGCGACTCGATGTCGGGGTCGACACGCCGATCACAGTCGAGGCCACTGTGACGAACCTCGGCCCCGACGGCCCAGGTCACTTCACTGACGAGATCCGCCTTCTCGCGGAGGATGACTGCACCGTGAACCCCGCCTCCTACACCGTGCCGGTCGTACTGGCAGCCGGGGCGTCCACAACGTTTTCGCGCACGTTCACCGTCAACTGCGCACACCCGTCGGATCACGACTTCACGGCCATGGATGAACTCGCCGGTGAGGTCGGCATCCTCGACCCCGATCTCACCAACAACGAGCGAACAGTCCCAGCGACGATCGAAGTCTTCGACGACTCCGACCTGGCGGTGACAAGCGCCACCCTGACCTGCGACGATCAAACGCAGGTGAACACACCCTTCACCTGCGAGGGCACGGCGACACTCACCAACGACGGCCCGTTCGGACCGACCCCGAGCAGTGCAACCCTGTCTCTCGACGCGCTCGACGATTGCACAGTCGAGCTGACATCGGGCGGAGTGTGGACTGGCAACCTCGCACTCAACGGCAGCGAACAGTTCACCGGCATGTGGGAACTGACGTGCGACCACCGCAGCTACCACCCCGCGACCATGACGGCCGCCGTCAACTCCACCTATAACCATGCGGAGGACCACACGCTCGCCAACAACTCGATGGGAGCCACGGCCACAACCGAGGTCTTCGAGACTGTCGACCTTGAGGCGTCATTCACCCAGGTGTCCTGCACACAGCGCGAAGCGACCGCCAATGACTTCATGTGCACAGCGCAACTGGCGGCCATGAACAACGGTCCGGCCACGGCGGTGCAGACCCAGACCCAGTTCGTGTTTACTCCGGAGGCCGGCTGCAGCGTCGAGGCCCAGCCCAGCCTGATCACTCGGCAGATCGACGCCAACCAGACGGTGGCGGAGTCGGCCACTGTACATGTCACGTGTGACGGCTCAGCCCGATCAGTCATCGACGTAGAGGCGATCCTCAGCAACGCACCCGAGGACCCCCACGCCGTCGACTCAGACACAGCCGCCGCAGTCTGGGGACCCCTCGACGTGAAGCCCCGCTCCTGGCCCAGCTCCATCAACCTTGGTAAGCAGGGGGTCACGCCACTGGCAGTCCTCGGGACCCGCGAGTTCGACCCGTTCACCGCGCTGCAAATCAACACGCTGCGGTTCGGCGCGACCGGCACCGAAGCCGTCGTGACCTGCGCCTCTGAGGGCGAGGACGTGAACAACGACGGTCTCCTCGACCTGATCTGCCGCGTCCACAACCGAGAGATTGGCGACGCCACAACCGATACAACGACGTTGTATCTTGCGGGCATGCTAGTGAACGGCACCCCGTTCTACGCAGAGGACGCCGTAAACATTGTTCGCTGACACGAGTGAGGCCCGGGCTGCCGCCCGACGACGGCCCGGGCCACTTCCCAACTAGCCTCCCTCTTTCATGAGGCGGCTTGAGAGCTGCTTTCTGGCTTGAACTGTCGCGGTTGAGCGCTGGGCCGGTTGAGTGCGTGGCTGTTGGCCGGCTGACGCTGCCGGGCTGCGGTTTTCCAGGTTCCTCGGGCCACCACGATCGTGGCATCAACATCCAACACGACCGTGGTGCCGAGATCGGTGCCGGCGATCTTCGCCGCGACTCCGCCCGCAGCCGCCGGTTGTGACCCGACGTGGTGCCGGACACCGACAGGGCCGTAGCGATCTTCATGCGCCTGGCGGGGGTGACCTTGTCCAACGCCCGCCAGACCGTCGGCGCCGACGCGACCGGCCCCAACGCCTTGGATTGGTGGCGCAGCACGTCAATGTCGGAGATTGCCTCACCGCCGTCGGCGAGCAGCACCGCTACATCGGTGACACCTGGCCACGGTCATGCACGGAAGGGCCGAACCTGCGTCTGGCATCGCCATCGACACGGCGCCGGTCAGGGCGCGACGGTTGGCGGCGGGTTCATGGCGAAAGGTGCCTCTGACTTGGGATGATGCGACTTGTCTGGAGAACACAGCGACCAAGACGCGGGGCTGGCGTCACAGCTGGTGGCAGATCAAGGACCCGACAAGGCTGCAGGAAGTTCGTCCAGATCACTGACGCTACGGCACCGGTTCTGCCAGAATGACGGCGAGCCGTCACAGCGGATGGCGAAGCTGGGCAATGGCGCCCAGCGCGAACCGGGGGGATCGAAAAGCATGAGAAGTACACCGCTGCGGCCAGGGCGCAGCCGCCAACTCCAGATCCGCGTCGTGTCGCTGGTAGCGGCCTGCGCGCTCATTGTTTCGCTGCTGACTTCGCCATCTCTCGCGGTGGCGGTAGTTGGGGCCCCCGCAAGTGACCAAAGAGCGCTCGTGCTGGGGTCAGGGGACAACGGGTACGAGGCCGACAACTTAGCGTCGACTCTTGAAGGGCTCGGGCTCGAAGCTCTTCGGGTCCGAGAGAACCTGACTGATGTGTGGGGATTCGGCGTGCCCCACGCGGAGATGCTCGCGGACCTCATGGAGTTTCAGAGCATTTGGTATGTGGAAGCGTACGAGGGGCTCACGAACGGCGAGGTTGACCTGATGGTCGAATACGCCAACGCTGGCGGGAATCTGTACTTGACAGGCGAGCGCCCGTGCTGCGAGGCGCTCAACGCTTCGGTCACGACCCTCCTCAGGCGCGTTCTCAATGAGCAGGTCACAGTGGGAGGAATGGGTGATGTCACGGGCCCGTTTGCCTTCAACGGGGGTGCGCTCAGCGAGGTGGCGTCCAAGCCGAACCTGCTCACTGATTTCGTGCCTCAATCGCCTGGTGGCATGGTGACAGCCAGCATCTCCGGTGTGTCCGGCCGCAACGTTCTTGCGAGCAGCGCGTCTATCGTTGTGGGCGGAGTGTGGGACGAACTTGACATGCAGTCGGGCAAGGGAAGGGTCGCTCTTCTCATGGACATTGACTGGCTGGGTGCCGAGTCGCGAAAGCCGATCATTGAGAACCTGGCCAACTTCCTTTCTGGAAACGGCCTTTGCTCTGACGAGCCCGACCGAGGCTTGAGTTGGACCGGCGGTCCTGAGAACTGCTCCCTTCTAACACCGGGCACATACACGTGGAGCGCTACGGTTGATTCGGGTGGCGGGCCGTATTTTGAGCACGTTGCCAGCGACGGGGTCTCAGCCTCATGCACCTACACTCTTCGACCACCGAACGCCACCTATGTTTGTGAGGTGTCCATCTCTTTTGCAGCCGTCACGACAATGCCAACCCTCAGGGTACGCGCCGTGAGCATCGATCCTGGCCGCCAGTTGGTGCGCACGCACGGCCTACGTGTGAAGAATGATCCCCGCAACGTGCCGACCCCGTTCGCGCTTGATTCTAATTGGTGGGACTGGCCAGACGGTGATATGGATGGATTGCCGGACAAGTGGGAGACCGATGGGGTCTGGGTGAAGAGTAAGCATTTGGATCTCCCGGGGCTCGGCGCAGATCCGAACAAGAAGGACCTCTTCGTACGCTACGACTATGAGTCGGGTCATCAACCCACACAAGAGACACTCGACTACATGCGTCAGATGTTTGCCGCGGCACCGGCGCTTGAAGGTGACGAGTCCTCAGGGATCAATCTCCACATCGAATTAGGGTCGGAGGTTCCCGCGTCTATCATCGACAGCGGCTACTACTCTCTCGAGGGAGCAGCCATCCAGCGCGTCGGCACCTACACGGGCTATCTGAACAGCCCGGGTTATGGGGGCGGTGGCGTTCCTGTAATCTTCAAGTCACTCATGAACCTGGCCCAACCATCGCACTTGGAGAATACGATTGGTCAGGCCTATGTCAAGGGTGTTTTCGGGTGGACCGGCTGGGGTTTGAACTGGTTCAGTGCAATGATCAGGAACTACTCGCTCGACGGCTGGGATGCAGCAAATTTCTCAAAGGCCGCTTCGTTCGCCCAGGCATCAAATGGCGCCCATGAGTTGGGGCACCTGCTTGGCCTTCAGCATCACAACCGCACGGCCGAACCGGAGAAATGCGCGAGTTACAAGAGCATCATGTCTTATTCCTACAGTCAGTTCGGGTTCAGGAGGGATGGCCGAAGGATCATCGACTACTCCCGTGACGGCGGTGCGACAGGGTGTCTCGATGACGATGCGCCCATGCTGGACTGGAAGATTGGGCAGCAGGTCGGCAGTCTGACATTCGTGGCTGGCCAGCACGGAGAAATGAGTATGAACTTCTACAACGAACAACCGGATCAGAAACTGGCGACGTTCGGTGAGAAGTCGGTGGAGTTCGATGTCACGGAAATCATGAGGATGACGGATCCTGAGTCCTTGGTTCAATGGTTCGATGATTTCGGCGCTCCCGCTGCACCTCAGTATCCAACCATCAGTGACGGCACGGCCACGGTCAGGGCCGGAGAGTCTGTCGAACTTCAACTGGACGGCGCGGATCCCTACGGGGCCAGCGTCTCTTATGTCATCCTCTCAACGCCCACACTCGGTACGGCAGAGGTGACGCCTACTGGCTTGAAGTACTCGGCGAACGCAGGTGTCTCGGGCACTGAGTCACTTCAGGTGAGTGTGCAGGCGGGCCTGTTGCGTTCGTACCCGGCAACAATCTCGATCCTCATCACTCCGGAGATTGCCGCACCGGTCATTTCGCCCCACGTCTCTGGGACTCTGGGCGACAACGAGTGGTTCACCGACGATGTGACCGTCTCGTGGACCGTTGAGCCGACGTCGGCCACCACAGTCGGCTGCGAGAGCCAAGCGATCACGTCTGACACAGACGACGATGGTGTGACTCTCACGTGCTCCGCGAGCAACGCCGGCGGTACGACTAAGTCGCTGGTGACGATCAAGCGTGATGCCACAGCTCCCGTTTTGGCGCCAACTGTGTCGCCGAATCCAGTGGTGTGGGGTGGGGTCGTGTCGTCAACGCCGAATTCCGAAGACCCGATGCCTGGCTCAGGGATTTATGAGACGGGTTCAACCTGCGAGCCCGGGTCCGCAGCCGATCTGGGTACCTTCACGCTGACTTGTCACGCACGTGATCTGGCCGGAAACACAGCCACGGAGACCGCGGAGTACCAGGTGGCGGCCCCTCTCGAGGCCTACGGCCCGCCTCTTTCGAAGAGCACGTGGTCGAAGTCCGGATCGACCATTCCCGTCAAGTTCACGCTCCGAGACGTGGACGGCCTGCTGCTTCCTTCGATCTCGCAGGAGTTGGCGGAGCGTGGACAGGTTCGCGTAGTTCTCACAGAGGAGGCTGACGCCAAGGGGGTCATATTGGCGATGGCTCCATGTAGGTGGGACGCGACCGCGCTCCAGTACGTCTGTGTGTTGAAGACTCCCAAGCTCGCTCGAACCGCGAACCCCTACCACATCACGGTGCAGCAATCGGGCATGGGCAGTCCGGACTGGATCACAGCCCAATCGGCATCGGAGGCGGTCGATGCGCCTGTGAACCCGATTCAGATCTGGTTCAAGTAGATCCCTCGGTGGGGTGGTGGCTCGATTCCCTGCGCAGTAGTCGGGCCACCCAGGGTAGAGGACATCTGCTAGGCAATGAGCCAGCATCGATGGCCGCGGCCGGTCACCTCGGCTGTCGGGCCGCCGCACGTTGTGGGGAGCGGGGTCATCCGGCACGCCAGCGATGCGGAGGGAGATCGCCGAGTCCAGCGCGCTGGGGATCGTGCCCGTCAGCCCCGAGCTCAGAGGGAAGATGGGTCTGATCTCCGGGACCGGAGCAGCCGCCGAGGCCCTCCGCCAGATTCGGACCAACCTCCGTTTCGTGAGCGTCGACAGCCCAGCGAAGAGCATCGTGATCACGTCCTCCACAGAGGGGAGGGCAAGTCGACGCTCGCGGCCGACATTGCCGGCATGCTGGCCGACGCGGGGGAGCCGACCATCCTCATCGACGCACCCCCGCTCCTGCCTGTCTCGGACGCCGCGCTTCTCACCTCCTCGTCAGACGGCGCCGACGTGGTGGTGCAGTCCGGGAAGACCAGGGCTGAACAGCTCGGCGTCGCAGTGCGCAAGATCCAGCAGGTGGACGGCAAGCTCCTGGGCGTGGTGCTCAACAAGGTGGAGAAGAAGGACCTGGGAGAGGCCACTTTCGGCTACGGCTACGGCAGTTACACCTCGAAGTACTACCGGGCTGAGCCGGACGATCGCACGAAGGGCCGCGGCGAGAGGCCGAGGCGCGTCACCGATCTAGGCCAGGAGCAGTGGGCCGACGAGCCCGCCGCGGTGGGGCCGCGGCGGCCCGTCGCGTAACCGAGCAGGCCTCAGGACCAGGGCGGTTGCCCGAGCGCCTCAGAGTCCTCGCGAGGGCTCACCCTGTGATCGCATCCAGCCGCGACAACGCCCCGACGATCACATCCAGGTGCGCGTCGATGCTCCGCGCCGCCACCTCAGCAGCCTGCTCACCGCGTCGGTACGGATCCGCCACCTCGTCGCCCGCCTCCGACGTCCGATGATGCCACAGGTAGTCCACCACCCCGTCGAGCCTCAGATCCTTGGGGAGTTCGGCCACGACCCGCGAGGCGTGCCCGATGACGAACGCCTTGCGCCCGAGCGTCGGCCACTCGTCGAGGATGTAGCGACGATGCTCGGGGGCCATCGTGAGGATAAGGTCCGCCTCCTCGACCATCGAGCGCGTCAGCTGTCGCGCCAGATGCGCCTCTGGCTCCCCGCGCCCCTTCAGCTCAGCGGCCATCGGCGGATCCATCCCCTCGCCGACGAGGGCTCGGGTCCCCGCCGACACGAACGCGATCCCCTCGGGCGCCGAGGAACGAGCCGCGACATCCGCGTACGCGGACCGGCAGATGTTTGCAGTGCACACGAACAGCACCGTGTACGTCCTTGCTCGCCGCAAGGCCGCCGCCGGCTCGGCGCCGGCCTCGCTCCCGACGTCAGCACCAGCCCGTGCAGAGCCGCCAGATCGCCGGGGGAGGTGGTCGATCAGCTCCAGCCACGCGTTGCCGGGCCGGAATCCAGTGCCCTTGATCCGTTCAAGGCTCAGCACCCCGTGGCTCCCGGCTCCACGGCCCGTGTTCACACCGCCACCAGCGGCGACGCCAGCCGGAGCCGTCTGCACCAGCCCAGGATCCGCCCCCATCGCCTGATACACCCGTCGGGCCACCTCGTCCCAGGTCACCACGCGGCCGTCTCCGGTCACGTTGTAGGTGCCCGCTGCCGCGCCGGAGTCCAGCAGGTGGGTGATGCCGGCGGCCAGCTGCGAGGCGAACGTCAGCCTTCCACTGCGCTGACCGTCGACGGTGATGCGCTGCCCGTGGCGGGCGGAGGCCACCAGGTCGTGGACAAACCCCTCGTCCTGGCCCACCACCCAGCCAGTGCGCACGATGAGGTGCCTCGGCACCCCCGCCGCGACCGTCTCGCTCGCGGCCAACGCCTGTCCGTGCCCGGTGGCGAGACTCAGCGTGTGGCCTTCGGGGTGTTCGGGGGCGGGACGGTCGAACAGGCAATCCGAGGAGACGTGCACGTAGCGCATCCCGTGCCGGCGGGCGAGGTTGGCCAGGTGCAGCGCTCGCTCCGCCGCGGCGCTCCACCTCTCACGCGCCGCAACCGCATCCGGCCGGCCGGTGGCGCCTTCGCCGTGGGCGTGGATGAGGGTGTCGTAGGCGGACGTGTCGATGGCATCCGTGCCATCAATGTCGGCGAAGGTGGCGCCGTCGGCGCGGGGGAGTTCGGCGCGCAGCGCTCGGCCAAGGGGGGTCTCGATTCCCACCACCAGGGTGCGGCGCGGCTCCACGGGGGTGGCGTCGGCGAGGAGCGGGTTCAGGGCGTCTCGGTGGGCGACGATGGCGCGATCCCGGCCGATGGGCCAGGGAACGACGAGGGCGGGGTCGAACAGGTTGACCGACGAGAACCTGGTGCGCGCCTGCGGGCTCCAGTGGTGGTCCATGAGGTAGGTGAGGGTGGTGTCGTCCTCGAGTACCTGGTGGGCGTTGGCGACGCCGCGGGGGACGAAGGCGGCCGTGTTCGCGTCGAGGTCCGCCACGACGGTGCGGCCGAACCCCTCCCCGGCGCGCAGGTCCACCCAGGCGCCCATCGCACGGCCGCGCACCACGCCGACGAGGCGGTCCCAGGGCTCCGCGAGGAAGCCGCGGGTGACGCCGCGCTGCACCACGTGGGTGACGTTGTGCTGCACGGGATGGAAGTCGGGCAGGCCAAGAGCCGTCATCTTGGCGCGGTGCCAGTTCTCCTTGAACCAGCCGTCGTCGTTGTACTGCACCCCCAGGTGCAGGATCAGTAGGCCGGGGATCTCGGTGGGGGTGACTCGAAGCTCGTGCACGAGGGCTCCTTCGGCTGGGGGACGGAGGCTACTTCAGTTGGTCGACGACCTGCTGCGCGATCTCGGCCTGTGCATCACCGGAGAGTGTTTCGCCGTCTCCCACTCCGGGTTGGCCCACGTCGACGAACGTGCCGTCCACGGCCTCCACGCCGTCGCGGATCGTGTCGTTGTGCAGCGTGAGGAAGAACGGCGCCGGGTCCTCAGTCGTGATGGGAGAGATGGCCACCAGTTCAGCCTGAGGCAGGGCGGCGCGCAGCGCCTCGAAGTATTCGGCGGCCGGGTCGGCCAGGCTGTAGTCGCCGTCAGCGGTGCCCCCGAAGGTCACGACGATGTCGGGCTGAGCCTCAGCGATGGCGGAGATGGTGCCGATGAACGTGTCGCACGGCGCGAAGTCACAGGAGCGCGGCGCGGTGATGTACCCACGGCCGGGGGACGAGAGATTGGTCACCAATCCCCAGCCGAGTTCCTCGGCGGCGGTGCCGACCCAGGTGTCCGACGGCTCACCCAGCGAGAACGAATCTCCTACAACTACGACGGTGGGACCACTCACGGGGGCCGGTGACGAGACCGTCGCGCTCGGTGTCGGGCTCGCGGGAGGCGATGAGGATGGCGCCACCGACGGCGAGGACGACGCCGAAGCGGTAGCCGAAACGGACGGGTTGGCAGGGCGGCTCGACGACGGCGCGGGCTCCGCTTCCACCGGCCGGAACCGCGTGAGGGCCAACGCGCTGAGGGCGACGGCAAGCAGGCCGAGGACGATCAACCCGACGGCACTGAGCCTACTGACGTCACGCAGTGATTTCATGGATCTCTTCCCGGCCGATTTAGCATTAGCTCGAAGCCACATTACTGTAGGGCGCACAGGGACGTGCCGCGTCCCGCGGTGCCCCGAGAACCCCAAGGCTGCCTGATCTGAGGCGGCGGACACCCGAGGATGGCTAATGGAGCTGGAGCAATACCTGCGAATCGTGCAGCGGTATTGGAGAAGCTCGCTGGCAACGCTGTTTGCGTGCATCGCGATAGCCGCAGTTGTCACTCTGCTGCAGAAGCCAACCTACTCTTCAACTGCCTCCGTTTTCCTCGCAGTGGAGAGTGGGGGCACCGCAGGGGAGCTGTCTCAGGGTGCCACCTACGCCGAGCGACAGGTCAAATCGTTTGTGACTGTGGCCACTTCCGCCATGGTTCTCGAGCCGGTTATTAGTAACCTTCGGCTAGACCTTACTCGGGGAGAAGTGGCCGGAAAGCTCACCGTCACCGCGCCCATCGCAACCTCGGTGATCGAGATCCAGGCAGAGGACCGCGACCCAGCGCTGGCCGCAGACCTCGCCAACAGCGTCGCCGACAGCCTGCAGGCCGCGGTTGGACAACTCGCGCCACCCAGCCCCGACGGGGCCGCGCTCGTGAGCGCGACTGTCATCGACACAGCGCAGGTGCCCATCGCTCCGACCGCCCCACGCCCGGCCGTGAATCTGGCTCTTGGCGCAGTCCTGGGATTGATGTTGGCGTTGGGCCAAGCGGTGCTGCGCAGTCTGGCGGACACCCGTCTGCGCACCACTCAGGACATCGAGGCGCTCACCGACGCCCCCGTGCTTGCGTCTGTGGGGCGCATCATCACCAGCGCTGGGCGAGCTGCAGACGACGACGGTCAACACTGGCAGAACGCGGAGGCCTACCGTCGGCTCCGAACCAACGTCGGGTTCCTCGGGCTGGGCGGTGAGCGCAGATCGTCCTTCGTGGTCACGTCCGCGACGGCCGGCGAGGGCAAGACGGAGACAGTCATCAACCTGGCACGCGTCCTGGCGCAGGCCGGTGAGTCGGTGCTGTTGATCGACGCGGACCTCCGCCGGCCTCAGGTGGGGGCACGGTTGCACCTGGATGGCGAGCTGGGTCTCTCAGATGTCTTGAGCGGCAGGGCCGGCTTCTCGGACCTGGTCTTCAAGGTGGGGGCCGGGACGCTCGATGTGCTCCCGGCGGGGACCATCCCGCCGAACCCCTCGGAGCTGCTGGGCTCTGAGGCCATGGCCCAACTGCTCGCGTCCGTTGAGCGTCAGTATGATTTTGTGCTGTTCGACTCGCCGCCTCTGCTGCCGGTCACAGACGCCATCGTCCTGTCCGCCCAGACCGGTGGTGCGGTGTTGGTGACGCGCTCCGGTGTCGTGCGGCGTGCACACGTGGCCGAGGCCATTCACATGATGGACACCGCGGACGTGAGCCTCCTGGGCGTTGTCCTTAACGACGTCCCTGTCCGCGCCGGTGAAGCCTATGCCGCATACTATTCAGCGGCACACTGACGCTTTCGTTCATCTTGCCGTAACAATTTCGTGTAACGATTTCGCGTGAGACATCCGAATGGATGCCTCGCACACAACAGGCGCATCGGGGGATCGCATGATTGAGGCCGTTCAAGCTCAGGAAGAGCGCGTTGGTGTCCACCGTGATATGGGCCAGCAGGCAGACGCGGCTCGTGGAGTGGGTGAAGGCCGAAAGGCTGCCGTGGATGCCGGCCGATGGGTAACTAACTATCAGCGAGTTGTCTCGCTCTTGGACTTCATCGCCATTCTGACTGCGATTCTCCTCACGGGACTTCTGCGGTTTGGGGATTCGCCGGAGGGCACCGTTGCCGGGGCCCCGATCACCTATCCCGTCGCCGGCGCACTGATCGGCCTGGTGTGGTGGGTGGCACTCGCCGCCAACGAGTCTCGCAGCAGGGAGATCCTGGGGGCCGGACCCGAGGAGTACCGGCGGGTCATCAAGGGCACGTTCTACGCCTTCGGATTCATCGCCGTCGTCTCGTACCTGGCTGGAGCGCAGCTCTCCCGACTCTTCTTCATAGCGCTGTTGCCTCTTGGCATCCTGGCGCTGCTAGCCGTCCGATGGGTGAGCCGGTCGCGTCTCAACGCGAAGCGCCGCAGCGGGGAGGCCCTGGTGGCAACGCTGGTGGTCGGATCGGCGGACGACGTTTACGGCGCCGTGAGCGACATCCGCCGCAACCCCGAGGCGGGTTTCTTCCCAGCAGCAGTGTGCGTGACTGATCATCCGCGCACTGGCGGGGCGCAGAGCCTGCTCGACCTTCCCGTCGTTCACTTCGACCGGATCCCGGATGAGCTCGAGGGCATGCACCTCGGGGCCGTCGCCGTGGCCGGTGGCCTCAGCCGCGGGGCCACCCGGAAGCTGGCCTGGGACCTTGAGAGCTCCCGCGTCCGGCTCATGGTGATGCCACGGATGACCGACGTGGCCGGGCCGCGCCTGCGTTACAGCACGGTGGAGGGCCTCAAGCTGATCCACGTGGATCTGCCCCGCTACTCGGGCCTCCACTTCTGGATGAAGCGGACGTTTGACATCGCGTTCGCGGCGGTTGCGTTGGTGCTGACCGCGCCGGTGTTGTTGGCGGTGGCGATCGCCATCAAGCTCGACGACGGAGGCCCGATCCTGTTCCGCCAGCAGCGGGTGGGGCGTGGTGGGCAGCCGTTCGTCATCCACAAGTTCCGGACTATGTGCGTGGACGCAGAGTCGAAGATCGCAGCGATGATCGAGCAGGCAGGCGGGAGCGCGTTGCTGTTCAAGATGGAGGACGATCCACGGATCACCAGGGTTGGTCGGGTCCTCCGCAAGTTCTCACTGGATGAGCTGCCTCAGTTCTGGACTGTCCTAAACGGCGACATGAGCATCGTGGGGCCTCGCCCTCAGGTCGGCCGGGAGGTCGCTGAGTACACGCCCACCGCCCACCGCCGTCTCCTGATCAAGCCGGGCATCACGGGCCTGTGGCAAGTGAGTGGACGCTCCGGGCTGTCCATCGAGGACAGCATCCGACTGGACCTCCGATACGTGGAGAACTGGTCCCTGACCGGCGATATCGCGATTATCCTTCGTACAATCAAGGTGGTGTTGTTCCCCAGTGGCGCATACTGACGCTCTGCCTGGCCCCCATCGACCTGAAATCGACTGCAGGTCTCATAACCATCCGTCCGTGAGACCGGCAACGAAGGGGCACGGGCTCGCAGGCGCACCATGCGCCCTCCTTCGTCGCGCGCACTTGCTCGAATATCTAGATCGCAAGGACCCAACTCGACGATGATGACGAAATCGGAATTGCCATGTGTCTCTGTGATCATTCCCACTTTCAACAGCGCGGACTTCATAGAAGAGACAATGATGAGCGTCCTCGCTCAAAGTATGCCTGATCTGGAACTCATTGTTGTCGACGACTGTTCGCAAGATGAGACGCTCCGAGAGGTTGACAGGATTGCCTCCACGGACCGACGAGTCCGAGTCTTGCGACAGATAGAAAACTCGGGAGTCGCCAGCGCTCGGAACCGCGGGCTTGATGAGGCTCGCGGACGGTACGTCGCCTTCTTGGACTCCGACGACTGCTGGCTTCCCGAAAAGCTTGAGATGCAATTGTCTTTCATGGCTGAGCAAAATGCAGGCGTGTCAATCACATCATACGAAACGATCGAAGAGAACGGAGACCACAGGAACTTCGTGATCGTTCCCCAGTGCATGAACTACAATCAATTCCTTCGCAATCCGATCACGTCTACTCTAAGCATCGTGATTGACACGAACGTGGTCGCGCATGAGCTCCTCTGGATGCCAGATCTTAGGCGCGGCCAAGACACGGCAACTTGGCTCCAGATTCTGCGAGCAGGCCACACACTCCACGGCCTCGAGGAACCCCTTGCCAAATATCGCAGGCGATCTGGATCTCTATCTTCGAGCAAGCTACAGGCAGTCAGGCGGACCTGGCACACCTACCGGCACGTGGAAAGACTGAAGGCTCCGTCAGCACTGGGTTTCCTACTCTCGCAACTCTACAATGCGACCCGAAGGCGAAGACCGGGGATTGTGTCATTCAGGCGACCCTCGGTCGCACGTCCACTCCGATAGGCGAATCACGAGTTCATGAGACACGGGCCATTAGCCCTACAGAAACATACGGCTTTGCGTCATTCGCGCAGGGCGACTACCAGAGAGAAACCAGTGATACGGCCAAAAAACGTCGCGCAAGCGCTCTTACCTTCAGCGGCTGAAGATCTCCTGAGAAAGTCACTCTATCGAAGGAATACTCGTCTTAAGCCGCAGGAATATCGGCGGGCCCTTACGGAATGGTTTCGACTGACGAAGGGCTGGTCCTGCAATCTGGACGATCCCCAGAAGTTGAGCGAGAAGATCCAATGGCTGAAACTCTACGACAGCACACCGATGAAGGGTCAGCTCGCTGACAAGTATCTCGTACGGGAGTGGGTCGAAGCCAAAATCGGTGCGCATTACTTAGTTCCTCTAGTCGGTGTCTGGGGGCATGATGAGACATTCACCCTCCAGGGGCTTCCCAAGCGCTTCGCACTAAAGGCAACGCACGGTTCTGGATGGAACGTCATTGTTGAGGATCGAGCCAGACTGAGAGAGCGGGTCATCCGCAAACGCGTATCCCAATGGATGAACATGAGAAAGGCCATGACAGGCGGTTTTGAGCTCCACTACGAGTTCAGTGAGCCACGCGTCATCGCCGAGGCGCACCTGGCAGATGACAGCGGGGGTTTGCGCGACTACAAGTTCATGATGATTCATGGCGAGCTTCAGTTCATTCTCGCTATCCAAGGACGGTATACGCACGAGCAGAGCGGTGTTTACGACGGGCATTGGCGCCGCATGCCTTTCGACTACGGCTATCGAGCCGGCGAACCCCACGATATCGCGAGACCGAAGGCTCTCCGCGAGATGGTGGAAATTGCCGAGACCTTGAGTTCGGATTTCCCGCTGGTCCGCGTGGACTTCTATGAGGTCGATGGACGGGTGTATTTTGGTGAGGTGACATTCACTCCGGGTAATGGTTTGTCGGATTTCGATCCTATTGAGCACGACAGCGAGTTCGGGTCGCGGCTTAACCTGCCTGAGAAGAAGACTTTCAAAGGCGTCATGCTGTGATTCAGTTGACAACGAGAATCGGTCTGATTGGACGCATCGATCCAGATGGAACAATGATCGATGGGCAGTCCGTGAAGACACGGACCGTTCATCGAGAGATGATCAATCAACTTGGTGATGCGAGTATCCTTTCCGTTGATACTACGGGCTATGCTCGGCGCTGGTTGAGTGTGACTCTCCGTTTCATTCACTGTGTACTGACGTGTGAAGCCATCGTCGTCCTTCTCTCCCGTGGTGGACGCCGAGCGCTATTTCCTCTTCTGTATGTTGCAGTTCGCCTGAGGAGAACTCGCGTATACCATAGCCTCATCGGGGGGGCCCTCGTGCAGGATATTGAGGAATCACCACGACTCCTGACCTATCTCAATGCGTTCGAAATCAACTGGGTGGAATCCGAAGGACTTGCGGCCGAATTGCGGACTCTCGGGGTCCGCAACGCTTGCTATCTTCCGAATGCTAAGGAGATTGCCAAAATCACTCCCACGGAGTTGCAAGACTACGATGCACCGCCCCACCGTTTCTGTACTCTTAGCCGCGTGACGCGGGAGAAGGGAATCCCGGATGCGGCGGCGGCGATCAGGATGCTCAACGCTAAGGGGACAGCCGCAACATTGGACGTGATAGGGCCGGTGGGAGAAGATTTCAGCAAGGAGTTCTCCGCCATCCTGGATGAGAATCCATATGTGCGCTACTTGGGTGTTGTGCCGCCTGAGAATGCCGCCGCCGTTCTTAACGGCTACTTCGCCATCGTCTTTCCAACTAGGTGGCGCGGTGAGGGTGTTCCCGGGTCGATAATCGATGCTCTAGCCGCTGGCGTTCCGATCATTTCCTATCGATGGCGATTTCACGACGAGATGCTGACGGAAGGTATCACCGGATTCAGTACATCGCCGGGGAACGTAGCAGGTCTGGCTAGGCTGTTGGAACGCTTGACTGCGCAGACTAGAACCGAAAGAAATCTCATGCGACTGAATTGTCTGGCGAAAGCTCGTGACTATGCTCCCGACGTCATCGTCGCTCGAATGCTGGACGACATGAACCTGACTGGAGAACGGCCGTGAACGCCGTTCCGCTTCGAGTCATGCTTGTGGTCCACTCGCTCTCGACCGGAGGCGCGGAGGTAATGGTTGCCTCTCTGGCGGAGGCTCTTCATCGACACGGGATCGCGGTCGTCGTCGTTCCACTCGCCCGCGTGCAATCCACAATCGAATCGCGCTTGCTTCAAGGTGGCATCTCGGTCTACCACATTGAGAAGCACCCTGGGTTTGATCCTCGTGTGATTCCGCGGCTTCGCCGCGCGATCCGGGATTTCCAGCCAACGGTAGTCCATACGCATTTGCCGGTCCTGCCCTATGTCTTTCCGGCCGCTCGCTGGCGTGGCCGTTCAATCAGGATCGTTCATACCTTCCACAGCACTGCCATGATGGAGACCCGGCGACCTACGACCCGAATTGTTAACTGGGTCGCCATTCGCAGTGGTGTCGTCGCGGTCGCCCCGAGCGACGAGGTACGTGATTCTGTCTTGGCTCTATACAGAGTTAAGAGTGAGAGCGTAAGGACCGTGCTGAACGGTGTCGAGTTGTCCCGGTTCCGATTCGAAAAGGAACTTCCCAGTGATCACACCATGCGACTCTTGTGCGTGGCGCGGCTGGAGCCCGTGAAGAACCATCGACTCTTGTTGGACGTGGTTGCCACTCTGCAAGGCGCCCATACGGGACAACTATTCAAGTTGGTGCTCGTGGGAGAGGGAAGCATGAGGAAGGACTTGGAGCGCTATGCGGCTCAATTGGGCGTTGAGTCACTGGTATCCTTTGCCGGCCTGCAAAGCCAAACCGAGTCGTTCTATCGCGACTCGGATGTTTTTGTTCTTCTTTCACGGTACGAGGGTCTTCCCATGAGTGTACTAGAAGCGATGGCCGCCGGTGTGCCCGTCGTTGCGACTAATGTGGGCGGAATGTCAGAAGTGGTGCAGAACGGGGAGAATGGATACCTTGTTGGGTTCGATCATCAAGAGATCGCCCAACTCCTGAGCGACCTCGCTAGAGATCCTGCACGCTGGTCAAGTCTCAGTGCCTGTGCTCGTGAGACTGCAGAGCGTTTCTCTCTGGAGCGTATGATGGGTGGCTATCTTGACACCTATTCGTGACGACCGTCCGGTTGATTGCCGAGACGATCGATGAAGCGTGAACTGGCCCGCGTAAAGCATCAGTCCTTTGGGCTGATGCTTGGGTACTCTGTGGTATTCGCTGTGCTGTTGCCTCCACACCTCGCGTTGCGTAACCCCGCCTTGTCGGGAGCCCTAAAACTGGCCGCTGGCCTGCTGTTCGTGCATCTCGTGCTGCGACTCGTACAGAGCAAGAGAGCCGTCTCCCCTGTGTTTCTGGCGCTGGTCGCCCTGCGGGCTTCGCTTCTCCCAGGAACGATAGCTCATAACGGAGACCTGCTCACGTGGGGTTTCGAGTCCGTTCGGCTCATCGCGCTGTTGGTGCTCCTTGAGCACGGACTGGGGAAGGGGCGCGTTCATGCAATGGTCGTCCTGAAGGGGCTCGCTAATCTTCTTCTACTCTATCTGTTCCTGAACCTCGCAATGGTCCTGGGTGGTTCCGGACTATCGACATCCTGGGGGCCTGGGGAGTTTGAACAGACAGTGTACTTCCTAGGGATTCGCACCCGTATCACGGATGTAATCTTCCCGGCGATCCTCGCTGCAGTGCTGGTTGATGTTCTGGATTGTTCGAGGTGGCAATTGCGCAGCCTATTCGCCATAGCACTCGGAATCAGTCAGATCGCAATTCTCGATGTCGCCACGGGATATGTAGGGTTGGTTGTGCTGGCAGCGGTATACGTCACGGTACGCTTCATCCCTGGCGGTGTGAGCCTCTTCTCTTGGAGAAATATCTCCATCCTAGGCATCATCGCCTTCCTCGGGATCGTGATTTTCAGAGCGCACGATTCGTTCGAGTTTCTGATCTCGGAATGGCTCGGCAAGTCTATGGAACTGACTGGGAGGACTGTGATCTGGGACAATGCGATCCCGATTCTCCTCGCGGCTCCGATCGTAGGGTACGGTGTGAACGACGCTTTCGGTGCTTTCGTGCCATGGTATGGCTCTATTTTGTGGCAGGCGCACAACCAGTACTTGCAATTGATGCATGACGGCGGATTCGTGGGGATAGCGCTCTTCATCCTACTGCTTCTGGTTGCGGGACGCCAAGTGGATCGCGCCGCTATCGGACTTCGGGAGAAGGCGGCGCTCGCCGCCGTCTATTGTGCCATGACACTGATGTCAATCACAGAGATTTTTGTCTACAACATGGGCATGTTCTATCTCGTATTGTTCCTTGGAGGATGTGCGAGACTCTTCGAGCTAGGAGAAGAATGATGGGTTTGACCGGCCTTGTTGAGCGCGCTTGGCGAAGGGCCCGCATTTATCGGGCTTCCCAGACGTTCGGGACTGCGAGTCGACTCGGGAGTGACATTGCGCTGGGCCCCTGTGCCAGACGCGTCAATATCTCCGCGTCTCCGGAATCGGTCGGTCTCACGGTGGGCAGCCACGTGTATCTCGACTGCATGCTGGTGACGGTCGGGAATGGAGTAATCGACATAGGCTCGAACTGCTGGATCGGCGGCGCGGGATCCACCGCAATTGGCGCGGTGAAATCGGTGCGCATCGGTTCCAATGTAATAATATCCAATCATGTACACATCTATGATAATAACAACCATCCGGTCGACCCTGGTAAGAGGCTTCTCATGACCAATGGTGCTCACGGCGGTCGACTATGGAGTTGGATGGAGGCCGAGGCTAGCCCGATTATCATCGAGGACAATGTCTGGATCGGGGAGTTCGCGATGGTGCTCAAGGGGGTCACGATAGGCGCGGGGTCCGTTGTCGCGGCACATAGCGTGGTAACTAAGTCCGTACCTCCGTACTCCATCGTTGCTGGGAATCCTGCGCGCGTCGTGAAGCAGATAAAACGTGAGCGATAAGGGGAAGTTTCGGGGGGCATCGTTTGATTCCTTGCTTCTAGCCCTCGTCAAATTCTTCACCTTGGCTAGTGGGCTCATAGGCACGGTCGTTCTGTCACACAGTTTGTCTCTTCGAGCATACGGTACCTACTCGCAGGGCATTATGGTGGTTATGCTTGGGGCGGATTTGACGATCCTAGGCTTAGCTGACGGCGTCAACTACTTCTATAATCGTAAGCGCTTAACGGCTGACGCCGAATTATATGTAAGGACGGCCGTATCGCTGCAGGTCGTTCTAGGTTTGGGTCTTGGGGTACTCATTCTGCTTCTGCAGTCCGTATTGGTTGGCTATTTCGACAATCCGATGTTGCAGGGCGTGTTTATCTATTTGGCGTTTCGGCCGCTCTTGCTGAACCTGGGGACCATATTTCAGGTCTTGATGGTTTCCGTGGGCCGCGCAAGGAGCATCGCGGTTCGCAATGGAGCCTTTTCGAGTCTGAAGCTTGCCGCGATTTTTGCGACCGCCTACATCACATCTGATATCGGGGTTCTCTTCGCGATCCTTCTCGGACTGGATGCAATCAGCATCCTTTGGTTCTGGCTCACGTTCCGGAAGTATGCCTTCGCTGTCTGGCCGGTGAGGTGGAGGATCGATCGTATTCGAGATATCCTCTCGTTCTCGCTCCCGATGGCCTTGTATGTTGCATGCTCGTCACTATCGCGTCAGTTCGGCGCGCTTGTGATCGCGAAGAATGAATCAACAGCAAATTACGCAATTTATGCGAACGCGTCCATACAGTTGCCGCTCGATGTCATCACCTCATCCTTCTTGACCGTCGTCATCCCGACAGTCACGCGCTTGATCGCGGAATCTGAATGGGACCGAGCACGGGTTCTGTTCAAACACTACCTAACAATCGGATACCTCACGACTATGACCTTCGCAGTGGTGTGCATAGTCTTGGCAGAGGAGATAATCTTGGTTCTGTACGGTGAGCGATATCTCCCTGGAGTGACCGTCTTCAGAATCTATCTGGTGTCTTCGATGATCCGGTTTGCTGGGTTCTCGCTAATCCTGAGTGCAGCCGGGAGGAGTGCGATCTTGATGCGAGTTTCCTTGGTGTCGCTTGCGGCTAATGCCGTGATGTCACTTGTCGGCTATCAGATGATCGGCTTCGAAGGGCCAGCAGTCGCGACGGTTGTGGTCAATGTCCTCACAACGATGGTGCTCCTTCGGTTTAGTGCCAGGCAGATTCATGCAAGTGCGGGAGATCTATTTGACAGGTCGTCGCTGCTTCGTTATGCAGGCTCTTTGGTTCTTGTGGTGCCCTTCGGCTCAGCAATCAATTGGGTGTTCCGGGATCTCCCAGTCGCTCCCGCTTTCACCGTTGCCGTAGTTGCAATTGTCTGCGTGGCCCTTGTGTTCGCGCTAAGTCGTCGCAATCTCATTGCAGCATTGAGAGGAATCAATAGTCAGGGATGACCCCCCTGGGTTCTTTCGTGTTGTTCCTGGAAGCGTTAGTCAGGTAGGCCTCGGAAGTCTGAGATTTTTCCCAAGTCCTACAGTCAAGGAGATTAGGTCATGAGAATTGTTGTTGTTGGAATTGGCTACGTCGGGTTGTCTCTCGCAGTCCTGCTTGCCCAGCGCCATCAGGTTACAGCAGTCGACGTCAATCCTGAGAGGGTGCGCCTGGTCAATGCCCGAAGCTGTCCGCTTGAGGACCTTGAGCTGGCCGAATATCTGACAGAACGGGAACTTGACCTTCATGCCACAACAAATGCTCTGGCGTCGTACCGAGACGCTGATGTGGTCGTCATCGCCACACCCACGGATTATGACCCAGTTACTGGCTGCTTCGATACTTGTACTGTCGAGAGCGTGATCTCAGCGGTCGTGGTTGCGAACCGATCAGCCGTCGTAGTCATCAAGTCCACGGTTCCGGTTGGGTTCACTGAACGATTGCGGAAGCGTCATCCCGATTCTGTAATCGTTTTCTCGCCGGAGTTCCTGCGAGAGGGTCGTGCATTGCACGACAACCTACATCCCTCGCGGATCGTGGTAGGAGACATGGGGGATGCTGGCCGCCTGTTTGCGGACTTGATGATCGAGGTGGCGGAAGAGCTGGATGTCCCAATCCTCTTCGTCAATCCGACTGAGGCGGAGGCAATTAAGCTGTTCGCAAATACTTATCTTGCCTTGCGCGTTGCCTACTTCAATGAACTCGACACGTACGCTGCAGTCAGAGGGCTCAACGCGGCTGATATTATCGAAGGAGTGGGACTCGATCCACGTGTCGGAGCGCACTACAACAACCCCTCGTTCGGATATGGTGGCTATTGCCTCCCGAAGGACACACAGCAACTTCTCGCTAATTACTCGGATGTTCCGCAGCATTTGATCGCCGCGGTTGTCGAAGCGAACTCTACGCGGAAGGATTTCATAGCACAGGACATTTTGCGCCGATTGCCGAGTGTTGTTGGCATACATCGACTTGCGATGAAGACGGGTTCGGACAATTTCCGCGAGTCAGCGGTTATTGGGGTAATGAATCGCATTAGGGAACGGGGCGTCGAGGTCATCATCTTCGAACCAGCAATGAGTGAGTCGACCTACTTCGGAGTCGAAATTGTGCATGATCTGAATGATTTCAAGAGGCGATCAGACATCATCGTGTCGAATCGCCGTGCGCCGCACCTTAGCGACGTGTCGACGAAGGTCTATTCTCGGGACGTCTTCGGTCGCGATTAGCAGTTCACACAGTCTCAGCGATCAATGCAAACGGATGACTGACAGTGTCAATTTGTCGGCCCCGAGCTTGTAGTGCGCCCAGTGGGATTCTGAACATAGCCCGAGACCACGTCCGGAGTCTTTTGGTGAATGACACCGGGATTCCCGAGAACCAGGGAATTAGAAGGAACATCACAATTCACGAAGGCATTTGGAGCAATGAGGACGTTATTCCCGATCACGATTCCCCCGACAATGACGGCTCCGGTTCCTATCCAAACGGAGTTGCCGATCCGCGGCGACCCTTGTCGCGAACCGCGGTTTGTCTGTCCGATGGTTATGTTGTGAGTTATGTTGCAGTTATCGCCGAGAGTGGCGTCGGCATTGATCACGATAGTTCCAGGGTGTCCAATATAGAGGCCCTTGCCGATTCTGGTTCGTATCGGAATGCGGAACCCGTGTGCGCGGCGGCTTCCGTTTAGAAGTACTCGAGCGGCGATCCCTGCAGGGTGAGGGAGTGCAAACGTCTGAGCAAAGCGAAGATAGACCAGATGGCGGAAGCTTGGTGAGCGTATGGCTCGTAGAGCTGAAGCAAGGCTCTGATCGCCATTCATGCGTTGGAGGTCGGCTCGAATCACTTCGAGTGAGCCGTGTTCCGCAGCAGTGTGCATGTGCCCAGCCTTCAGTCTTGTCATGCCGGAGACCTCCTTGGATGCGTGGCTGTCCAAGTATGTCATGAGACGAGAGTGGGGTTTCCGTGCGAGCAGCCCGGGAGCTTCCGGGCGCTTGTCGTGCTTCTGCTCACTAGAGCGTCTGTCCTGACTTCCACAACAGCCTCCTTGGATCGCCGCGGCCGCGAGTAGAAGCCCTAGTCAATAGAGCTTACTGTTGAACATCGGGGCACTAAATCGCGGGGCAGAGCTTGCTCCCCCAGGTAGGTGCGTGGACCTCTCCGGCACGCTTGGCGCCGCGGCGGAGCCCCATGAGCCAAGTGTTGTCGCCCTTGTCAGTCGGTACGCCTGACCTCCAGAGGGCCCTCTCAGCCCCCGAAGTGGCCCTGCGGACAAAACCGTCCGTCCCCCGAGGCACGGAACGGCGCCAGCGGCCGGGCTCCACGCAGCGGCGCAGTGGTCAACTATCGACGGAAGGCCTCGGCTGCTCGTCCTGATCCTGGTGCGAGAAGATTGGTCCATTTGCGGCTCCTTGGCGGGGCACTAAATCAGGGTCAAGTTGTGGAAGTCAGGTCTGTCAGTCTTGCGTGTTGGCGGTCGCCCAACTTGCGCTGGAGGAGTTGACGCTGCGATGAGCGTCAGGTCGAAAATCCAGCACCGGCAGGCGGTGAGTTTATGTGGGATCCACGTTGCTTCCAAGGTCGACTGGTGGTCGTCGAGCCGGACCTTCAAGAGGAAGGGCGAGATCGGGTCGAGGAGCAGACTGGGCGGTGGCGGACGGGACTGGCAGGGCGGTGCCGCTGATTCCGTGCGGAAGCTCCTTCTGTCGGTGCCAGGTGCGGGACGGACCTGTATCGCGGCGCCTGGATGGGGGAGTGCGGACTGAAGCACTACAGACTCCGCCTGCTCATCACTCGATGCTGCGTCTGGCATCGTAAGGAGTCACTTGTTTTCATATTTCAGGGGAGGTGGCAAATTGCCCAGCCCCCGCTGTGGCCCATGACCTTGGGGGTAGGGGTGACGAGAAGACTGAAGGGCGGCGACCCTCTTGTAGAGCGCCGCCCTTCTTGGTGCTTGTAGTTGACTACCGCTGAGCCCTCGTGAAGCCGGCGGCCTTGGCCGCGTCCTCGGAGTTGACCACACCTCGGCGATGGTGCGGTCGTAGCCACGGCTGCCTTCCATTTGGTACTTCTTCGAGCGCTCATTGCCCTTGGTGGTGAAGCTCGTCGACCTTCTACTCGATGGCGCCGTCGTTCGCCTGCTCCTCGGCCGCAACCTCGGAGATGCTCGCCTCGGCGGCTTCGGTCTCAGGCTCGGGGGCAGTGTCGGCGGCGAACTTGGCGGCGGTGGAGAAGGTGTCGTTGTTGTTGACATACGCCTTCGACGGCTCGTGCGCTGTCCAGCCGTCGTCCTTGGGGCAGCGCGTGGCCCAAGCGTCTCCGTCCCTCCCGCGTGCCGCGGGTGTCAGGCATGATCGCAGGCGGCCGCCTGAATCTGGGCGCAATGCTTCCGGTCGCCGGAGAGCCGACCTCTGACATGATGATTCCGTGGGTAGGGGGAATCATGTGGTCGACCGCGTCTGAGCTGTGGCGTGAATGGGAGAGATCTCGGGTACTCCGCCCGCAGGACTACGACTCCGATGTCGCCGACCATGTGCTGAGGAGACGGTCAGTTCTGGAGGGTTACGGGGCCGGCTCAGTGCCGCGAGCCCTGGAGGCAGCGAACTGGACCGCGCGGGATCTCATCCACGCGCTCGCGCCTCTTGTGTCCTCGTTCGCGGGGATGCAGCGTGACCTGCTCCGCCTCCTGGAGCGAGTGGGCGCCTCCACCGGCACAGGGGAGAGCATCCGTGTCGTCTACGAGTTCTCCGAGGATGACGTCATTGACGAGTCCCTCGCCGCCTTTCGGGAGCGCCTTCGACGTATCGAGCAGGTGGTCGTGCACCTGCGGCCGTTTCTACTCCGGCCCGATCACGCATGGCAGCTCCCGATCTGGGATCTCCGGTGTTGGGAGTGGATCGAACGTGTCGGCGCCAGCAACGGAGCGGGACACCCGGATGAATGGCGGTTTGACAGCGCTGTTCCCGATGCAGACCCGACAGGGGATGCGCGGGTGGACGACTCGGCTCGTCGCATCATCGCGGTCGTGCGGTATACGCTGACTCGGCTTGAAAGCATCGGCGCCAACACGGTGGAGGTGCGTCAGCTGTTCAGAGATTCGTCTGCGGAGATTGAGCTCGATCCCGAACTCTTCGAGATGGCACAGGTGGCGGCCGATAACTGGCCCCATCACGTGGCTTCTGCCGTTCACAGGTGGACTGCAGGCATAGCGGAGGGAACGATCGCGGCCTCGAAGGAAACGCTCGACGCGCTGGACAGCTGGCTGGAAGGACTCAAGTCCCCCGAAGCCGAGGAGGTGACAGTCGAGCAGGCTGTCGATGAGCTGACCGATGTTCTGTCGCTTCCCTCGTGGGGCAAGCGCCACGAGCTCTACTCCGCCTGGATCGCGACGCAGCTGGATCGCGCCTTGCACTCGCGACTCGAGTTCGTCGTGACGGACGGCGCTCTGCGGTTCCCGTTCCGGCCCACGCTCCTGGCGCATCTTGATCCACCCAGCGGCGATCTCGCGCTGTGGTCGGAGGTCCGTTCACCAGGAATCGGGGAACTGGGCGGGGGCCGCAAGGCTAGTGTCCAGCCCGACTACCGATTCCAGCGCGGCGCGGACGGGACTACCGTTGTGGCCGTTGAGGTCAAGCAGTACAAGGCCCCCGCGGCCAGTCGGCACGCTGTCACCCTGCGGGACTACGTGGGGTCCCTGCCCGGCGCGACAGTGTTCCTGGTGGCACACGGCCCACTCGGTCATGGCATCCTCAACGCGGTTCCCGATCCCGATCGCGCGCTCCTGCACCCAGACGTGAGGCCCGACCGCCCACGCGAATCAGCGGCGTTCCGCGCCGTCATCGCCTCGTTCTTCCCCCCGTCGCCACCCGCACCTTCGCCCCCGCCGCCGTCCTCGTCTTCGCCCCTGTCGCGGCCGACCCGGATCGAGCTCCGATGGTCACGACGGGTTCGGGATTTGGACCTGTACCTGCGGTCTGGCGAGTCGGAAACCTCCCACAGCACACCCGTTTCCCCACACTCGGTGCTGCGCAAGGACGCATTCGACGGTGGCCCCGAGATCATCGATCTAGCGCCCGGCCTGGACGGGTCCCTTGAGGTCCGCGTCCACGTGTATTCGTGGGGGACGCTGCGTGAGGCGGCACCCGTCGTCGCATTCCTCCGGGGCAAGGATGCGGTACTCGAACTCGCACCCGCGGACCGGCTTCTCGGCTCCCGTGAGCGCTGGTGGACTGTCGCGCAGATCGACGAGGACGGGCGGGTGCGCCCCTCGCTGGACTCTCGGGTGCCGCCGCCCAGTGAAGGCTCGAGATGATGACGCGCCCGCCGCGCCGGGGCCCGCTGCGAGTCAGACTCGAGTTGGCCCTTGCTGCCTTCGCCCCGGCCTTTCTCCTAGTCGCCCTGCGTTCCGGGACTCAGTGGTGGTCCTGGGTGTTCTTCGCGCTGGCAGCGGCGGGAGTGCTGGTTCTAGTTGTGGGTGGGGTGCTCGTCGCAACAGGGAATCCCGAGCAGTTCGAGCTGACTGAGATCGAGGACGCCTCCGAGGAGGTCATCGGATACATCGCCGCGTACATCGTCCCCGTTCTCATAGATCCGTCGGCGTCGCAGCTCAACGCGATCATCGCGGCCGGGGCGCTGTTCCTCGTCTTCCTGATCCACGTTTCCACGGGCCGGGTTCACGTCAACCCTCTGCTCTACCTGATCGGCTACCGCGTGTACAAGGCGAAGACCGCAACCGCCTCCTACGCGCTCATTGCCCGAAGCGAGGTCGCCGACTGGGTCGGAGAGCGTCCTCTGGTCGACGTGTCCGCCAGCATCCTTGTCGAGAAGTGGAACGGGAAGTGAGCGCATGACGCCAGAACGGGTCCTTGGCGATATCGATGCGCGCGTCGATGGGTCCCTCTCCCTCGTCGTCGGACGCACCCTTGAGCAGGGTGGTGACCTGCGCCGCGTCAGGCTCGCCGAGGATGCCGCCGAGACGTTTCGCGACTACATCCGCGCTGCACGCGCCCGGATCGCGGAAGGAACGCCGATCGAGTACACCGCGCTGTCCGAGCTCCAGGCGGGGGAGTACTTCGTTCTCCAGGACGATTCGTCGCTCGATGAGCTCGCTGAGCTGAGATCCGCGGTTCACCACGTGGGCGATCTAGCCCCCGTCAGCCCGAGGGACCTGGATGCCGACATCGGCTTCTATGCCGTCGGGGTCGGGTCGGGCGACGACCGCGTGGCCTTCATCCGGCGCACCGACCCGCGACTGGTGGCCAAGCCTGGCAGGCTGCTCGCCATCGGACGGGAGCGGCTGGAGGCCGTCAGCGAGCCGATCTTCACCTTCACCGAAGCGTTCGATGTGGTCATCGGAGTCGCGTGGGCGATCGTGTTCAACCAGTCCGCCTTCGAGCGACTCGCGCGAGACACGGGCATCGTTGAACGGCACGTCTCAACGTGGATCACGGGCATCACCGATGCTCTCGCAATGGACGACGCCAGCATCGACCGGCTGCGCGACACCGCCCTGCGCGACTCCCGTACGTGGCGCCGCCTGCGCGACATCAAACGCCGTGGGCACCTGAAGAACGTCGATCTCTCCCAGGTGGCGGACTACGCCCGCTCCGTCGAGCTTGACCCTGACACCATCGTCCGTGACGGGAAGCTGTACTTCGATCCGCAGGAGCGCTTCGGCTTTCTCCACCTGCTCAGCGAGGACCTCTTCAAGGGCGAGCTCACCGGGAAGCTGTTCGAGTCGCAACGCAAGGCGGCGATGCAGTGACCTCCGGAGATCCAGACGCTGCGGAGTCTCGTGGTGCTGGAGGTGAGGGCGACGATTGGGCACTCGAGCTTGAGCACGTCGTCGCTGACGCCCGCACGGCTGGCGTTGATCTCGCCGATGCGGCCATCGATGCTGCCGCCGACGCCTATCTGGCGGAGCATGCAGGGGCTGCGCTGACTGAGTTCTCCTATCACGGCGCCCGGTTCCTCTTCGATGCAACGCCAGGGATCGACCGCTCGATCCTGGCCATCGGCCCGCCCACGTCACCCGCCCACGAACGGGAGGAGAGCTATCAACGAGGCTTCCCGATCCCGGAGACCTGCGCTGGGCGACCCCTTGACCGAGGCAGCGGCCGTCTTTGTCGAGGAAGACCTCGGCGCGACGCTGGTCGCTCTCGGCGACGCCGGCATGCCACGCGACTGCGGACGCCAGGATCTGAACCTGACACATCACTGACAAGTGACCCGCGGATCGCCGCGGGTGGTGGACGCAAAACAAGGGTGGCGCCCCCGAAATGGGAGCGCCACCCTTGTCAGTTGCTGTTAGGGGACTACCGCTGGGCCCTCGTGAAGCCGGCGGCCTTGGCCGCGTCCTCGGAGTTGAACCACACCTCGGCGATGGTGCGGTCGTAGCCACCGCTACCTTCCATGTGGTACTTCTTCGAGCGCTCGTTGCCCTTGATGGTGAAGCCCTCCGGCGGCTCGGTGCCCATGTAGGCGCCCTCACCGTAGGAGTTCTCGTCTGCCGCGACACCCGGCTCGTCCAGAGGTTCCGGCGTGCCACCGTCGTTGTACGGCTCCTCGGGTGCGCCGTCGTTCGGCTGCTCCTCGGCCGCAATGTCGAAGACGCTCACCTCTTCGACTTCGGTCTCGGTCTCGGGCACCTCCGCGGGCTCGACCACCTCGTCGGCCTCCGGCTCGGGGGCAGTGTCGGCGGCGAACTTGGCGGCGGTGGAGAAGGTGTCGTTGTTGTTGACGTACGCCTTCGATGGCTCGTGCGCCGTCCACCCGTCGTCCTTGGGGGCCAGGAAGTGCCGAACCGCGGCAACCGCGCCGGCGACGATGGCGCCGATGGCGAGGAACTGGAAGAACGCCTTGGTCTTGGACTTCTTCGGCTTCACCTCCAGCTCACCCTTCAGCGCGGCGACGGCAGCGCCACCACGCTTGGAGGCCTCCACGAGGGCGGGGTGCTCGGCGGCGGCGTGCAGGGCGTCCTGGAGCTTCGGCAGGAGATCGTCCTCCAGCAGCTCGCGGGCGGCCTCGACGGCCGGGTTCACCTTGTCCAGCGCGTCCTTGAGGACGGGCTCCAGGTCATCGAGCCGGCGGGACGCGAAGTCCGCGGAACGCACCTTGGCGTCGTGCAGGAGCGGGCCGGCCTGGTGGCGGGCCTCGTCCAGCAGGTCCTGGGCACGCTCAAGGCCTTCCTTGAGTGCGTGCTGTCCGTATTCGGCGGCGGCGGAAGCGGATTCCGCGGCGGCCTTCTTCAGCTCTTGTGACTTCTTCACAAGTTCCTCCTCTGTTGTGGCTCGTAATCGAGCAGTTTCTACGCTACCTGCTTGTGGGGTTCATGCAACAGGGGTTGAAGGATTGCGTGGTCGGGTCAGCGGGAGAGGTCGCGTTTCTTAGGCTTCGAGGCCGCTTCGCGGCACCTCAGCCAGCGGGGGAGGGCCGCTTCGGGGGCACCTCAGCCAGCGGATCAGCTTGCGTTTCATAGGCTTCGAGGCCGCTTCGCGGCACCTCAGCCAACGGATATGGTCGTCGAGTGAGTTATCTGGTGCTGGGGAACCTGACGTGTGCCGTCCTGCTGGCGATCTCCGGGATGGCGAAGCTGGCCGCCATGAGCGAGACCCGCGACGCCTTCAAGGCGCTCCGGCTGCCCGGGTGGCTGCGCCGCTCGCCCGCCCCGGCACTGCTGCCGTGGGGGGAACTGCTGCTGGCCTTGGTGCTGGTGCTGGGGTCCGGCTGGGTGCTCGTCGGGGGAGCGGTGGCGTCGGTGGCGCTGTTCGGCACCTACACCTTCATCATCGCGCGGGCGCTCCGGTTCGACGAGCCGGTGCGCTGCAACTGCTTCGGAGCCCTGGGCTCGCACGACGTGTCCCCGCGGACCCTGGCCCGCAACGTCCTCTTCCTGCTGCTGGCCCTGCTCGGCTTCATGGCCGTGATCGCCGGAGAGGACGTCTACGGGCTGGACGCAGACGGCTGGGGATGGCTCGCGATGTCGGCCCTCAGCGCCCTCGTCGTCACCCTGTCCCTGCTGCCCGGGCCGCAGCCTGAGCAGGCAGGCGGTCCGGCGGCGAGCGCGCTCGGCTTCGCGCCGAACCTCGCCCTCACGGATGTCGACAGCGGCGAACGGGTTCGGCTCCGGGCACTGGGCCGTGAGCACGGCGGGGCGGTGCTGCTGTTCGTGGTGTCCGGCTGCGGGGGATGCGAGCGGGTGCTCGACCAACTTCCCCAGTGGCTGGAGCAGGTGCCCGGACGCGCGGTGATCCCGGTGCGGCCATCGGGCTCCGAGCTGGACGACCCGAAGTGGAAGGACCTCGCCCACCTCCACGAGGACTGGGGCTCCAACGTCGCGCAGGCGCTGGGCGGCGCGTTCACGCCGTCGGCGGTGGAGCTGGACGCCGCTGGGTCCGTGATGGGTTCCCCTGTGACGGGCGAGCAGCAGGTGCGGGACCTGATCCTCCGCCCGGTGCTGGAAGCCGCCGCAGCGGCCGTCGAAGCCGAGCGGGAGCCCGTGGCGGTGGCGCCCGAGCCCGCCGTCGTCGAGGAGGAGGACGACGGCCTCGAGGACTACGAGCGCCTTCCCATCCCCGACGGCGTGCTGCTTCGCCCCGACGGCGAGCCAATCACTCTGAGGGCGCTGGCCGGGCAGCAGGCGCAGCTGCTGGTCACCATCAACTGCCTGTGCTCGCCCGCGCGGGCCGGGATCGCCGCGATCGAGGAGTGGCAGACCCGGCTGCCGGTGCTGCAGGTGCGGCTGGTGCCGTCGATCCGCCCCCGCTCGGCGGGCACCATCCCGGCGGCGGTGGAGAGGGTGTCGCTGTACGACCACGCCGGCCTCGCGGCGAAGGCACTGGGCGCGACCGGCCAGGTGGCTGCGGTGCTGTTGGGCGCAGACGGGATGATCGCCGGCGGACCCGTCACCGGGATCGACGAGGTGGAGCAGTTCGTGGCCGACATCGAGGCCCAGCTCCCTCCCGCGGAGTGACCCGCTTGCCCGGCTCTGACACACTGGACCCGACCAAGAAGGCAACGAAAGGACACGCGTGAGCACCGCTACGCTCCACACGAACCACGGTGACATCGTCATCGAGCTGTTCCCCGACCACGCCCCCAAGACCGTCGAGAACTTCGTCGGCCTCGCCACCGGCACCAAGGAATACGCCGACCCCGCCACCGGGAAGAAGACCACCGGCAACTTCTACGACGGTCTCACCTTCCACCGCGTCATCGACGGTTTCATGATCCAGGGCGGCTGCCCGAACGGTGACGGTCGCGGCGGACCGGGCTACCAGTTCGGCGACGAGTTCCACCCCGAGCTGACGTTCAACAAGCCCTACCTGCTGGCCATGGCCAACGCCGGCCCCGGCACCAACGGCTCCCAGTTCTTCATCACGGTGGGCCCCACCCCGCACCTGAACCGTCGCCACACCATCTTCGGTGAGGTGAAGGATGCCGAGAGCCAGAAGGTTGTCGACTCGATCGCCAGCACGAAGGTGGGACGGGGTGACAACCCGGTCGAGCCGGTTGTGATCAACTCGGTCACGGTCGCCTGATCTGAACCCCTGGGACGCCCGCCGGCTGACGCCGGCGGGCGTTTCGCATTCTCGTTGGCTGAGGCCCCTACCGTTGGCTGAGGTGGCGCGGAGCGCCCTCGAAGCCTAAGAAGAGTGACCTTGTCAGCTCGCGTTTCATAGGCTTCGAGGCCGCTCCGCGGCACCTCAGCCAGCGAAGTGGGCTCGCCGTGGCGGGTCGAGCACCTCAGCCAGCGAAGTGGGCTCGCGGCTGCCGCGTCGAGCACCTCAGTCACGAAAGGGGCGCGTCGAGGATCAGCCATCGGGCGGGTGTGTGGTCAGTTGGAGATGCCGACCCAAAGGCCGTCGCGGGCCCTCGTCATGGCGACATACAGCTCACGGCGGGTGAGGTCCCAACGTTCGCGGGCCGTGTCGTCGGCCGGTGGCTCCGTGATGGTGTGCTCGTTGCGGATGTCGGGAATGAGAACCTGCTTGAACTCCAGGCCCTTCGCACGCTTGATGGTGCCCACCTTCACCGCGTCGACAGGGACGCCGTTGTACTTCTCCAAGTCCACGACAGGGAAGCCAGCCTGCTCGAGGGCCCGGGCTGCGTCGCGGGCCGCCCACCGCGAGATGCACAGCACCGCCACGTCGCCGATGCCGGTGCCGATGTCCGTCGTGACGCTCCTGACCCGGGCGATGAGGGCATCGTTCAGCTCGCGACGGCTGCCGCAGTGCGCGATGACCGGGTCTGCTCCCTTCCGCGGGACGCTTGCCGGCACGTCGCCGCGGGCGAGGACGCCCTCGATGTCGGCGTACTCGTCGCCGGCCACGAGGCGCTGGGCGAAGTTCACGATCTGGGCGGTGTTGCGGTAGTTGATGTCGAGCACCACGCCGCGGCCCGCGACCGAGATCCCGGCCTCGCCCAGGGTGTATCCGCCGGGGTAGATCGACTGCTGGCCGTCCCCGATCAGCGTGAACCCATCCGGCTCGTCGCCGACCAGCAGGTGCAGCATGCGGATCATGGCGCAGGACAGGTCCTGCGCCTCGTCCACGATGACCGCGGAGTACGCGCCGGTCATGGGCTCCCGGCGGAGCTCGGCCTCGGCCAGGAGGATCAGGTCCGCGTAGTCGATGATCCCGCGGCTGCGCAGCTCGGCATCGTAGGCCTCGTGGAGCCGCCACACGGCCTCACGCCCCGAGAGCTGCAGGGTGCGGCGCCGCCCGGTGCGCGCGAGATCGGCATAGTCCTCGAACCTGGTGATGCCTCGGCCCTTGAGCACGTGCTCGATCTCGTCCTCCCAGTAGCGCCGGTCCTGCGAGCTACCGAGGACTGATGGGGCACCGACGCGGTGCCACGCGGCGTCGAAGGCCTCCCGTGATTGGGCGGGTTCGATGCGGTGAGGGACCCCGCGCTCCCGCAGGATCCGGCGCGCGAAGGCGTGCGCACCGACGAACTCGACACGGTCCACCACCTCCGGCGCCAACCGTCGGAGCAGCTCGTGCAGAACGTCGGGCAGCGTGCGGACATACGTGGTGACCAGGATGCGCCCGGGTCGGTTGCGGGCGAGATGTGCGGCGCGGTGCAGGCCGACGACCGTCTTGCCGGTGCCCGCCGGGCCGCGGATGCGCGACGGGCCCGGAAAGGAGCGTCGGACGAGCTTCGCCTGCTGCGGATGGAGGAAGGACATCCACTCCTCGATGGGCTGGGCGAGGATGCCCTCGAGGAGGGCGTCGTTGACCTCCTCGGGGGTGAGGAGTGCGTCCTGCTGGGCCAGGTGTGGCGGGGGTGGGGTGACGGGGCTGGGGGCCGCTGGGACGACAGGCGCGGGGATGGTCACGGTCACAGGCGCGGGGGCGGAGGCCTGAGGGAAGAAGCTGAGCGCGCGGCCCATCACGGTGTCGACCTGCGTGGGCGTCAGCCGATTGCCGTGGCGGGCGATGGCGCTGAGAGCGTCCCGCTCGCCGACGATGCGGATCCCGCTGACGGTGGCGTCGAGGCCGGCGCGTCCAGCCATGACGACGAGGGAGCGGACCTCCCCGGGTGCGAGGCCAACCTCGGCGAGGTCGGCCTGGGTGACGTCGACCAGGTCGTTGAGCATGAGGAGTTCGTCGGTGACGTCGTCGTCGCCGCGCAGGACCCGGCCGTTGTCGATGCCGACCTCCTTCCAGGCCTTCGTGTCGACGATGAAGACGCCGCCGGGGCCGACGACGACCAGATCCACCTGGGCGCGTCGGGTGCCGGGCCAGCGGCGGTCGGGCAGGAGGAAGTAGCCGAGCGCGGAGAGGGGAGCGAGGGTGCGGGCGGTCTGACGCTCGGTGGTCTCCGCGATCCCGAAGCGGCCCGCTGCGGCGCGGGCCTCGGCGGCGGCCTTGGCGTGGGCGTCGGCGAGGGCGAGTTGGCGTCGGGACTCGGCGCCGGCGGAGTCACCGGCGACCATGCGGGGTCCGTCCGGTGTCGCGGCGCTGGATCACGGTGAGGCCTTCGGTGCTGGGTGGGGCGGGTTGAGCGCCCTCAGTATTGCAGTGGGCGCGTGCAGCGGGTCAGTCAGGCAGCGGGAGTCAGAACTCGCGGTGCAGGTGCGCCACTTGGCTTCTCGCGCCTCAGTACAGGCAAAGGCCTCCCTACCGCTGGCTGAGGCGGCGCGGAGCGCCCTCGAAGCCTAAGAAAAGTGACCTTGTCAGCTCGCGCTTTATAGGCTTCGAGGCCGCTACGCGGCACCTCAGCCAACGAGGGGGGCTTGCCGCTGCGCGTCGAGCACCTCAACCAACGAAGGGGGCGGGCCACCCGCCGCAGCCACCACCACGACGATCCCGCCTTTGACGGTGTTCCAGGCAGGCTCGGAAAGGGTTACGCTGAAGCGACTCATCAGATGTGGAGTGGATGTGGCTGTGCGACTCGCCGACTTGGCAGACGCTCTGACGATGGGCGATGACTGCCACAGCTACTACGACCGGCAGGACGACGAACTGGTCTGGGTCTTGGGCGACGAACTCTCCACCGCAGAGGACCTTCCCGAAGCCGCCGACTTGGCCGAAGCGGCCACCTACACGAACAGCGGCGACGTGGACTCCCTCAAGCTCGCCCTCCTGATACTCGAGGACGCCACCGACCGGTTCGTGCCCCTGCCGACGAAGTTCGACGTCGACGAGCACTCCATCATGGTCGACTTCACCGACACCCTGCCTGAGTCTGGACTGCGGCAACAGCTGTGGGACGGTTTGCACCGCGCTGGCGCGTTCCGAAGGTTCAAGGACCTCGTCCACCGCCACGACCTCGCCGACTCCTGGTACCGCTACCGCGACGAGCAGTTCACCAGGATCGCCCGCAAGTGGGCCGACGACAACAACATCACCCTCGAAGCCTGAAAGAGTGACCTTGTCAGCTCGAGTTTCATAGGCTTCGAGGCCGCTGCGCGGCACCTCAGCCAGCGGAGGTGGCGCTGCGCTCCTCGCACCTCAGCCAGCGGAGGGGCTCAGCCCACGAAGAAAGGGTCAGAGCTCGCGACGCTCGAAGACCTTCACCGCAGCCCACACCAGCGCCACAATGAGGAATGCCGTCGTGAGGGCGGGCCACAGAATGTCGACCGCGACGTCCGCCCCGAGCGCGACCGGGGCGTTGACCATCCCCGCGGGCGTCCAGCGGAGCATCGGGCCCCAGATCCCCGAGAGCATCAGCAGGAAGAAGAAGCCCAGACCGATGCCCGCCGCGCCGGCGCCCGAGTCCACGGCGGCCGAGCCCAGCAGCACCACCGCCACCAGCAACAGGGCGAACAGCAGCCACGCCGCCGTCGCCGCCAGCAGCGGGCCGAACGGCGCGTCGGGGAACCAGATCAGCGTCACGCCCCAGGTCGCCAGCATCCCGACCAGGGTGGCGCCGATGAGGAGGATCGCCGTCGAGACGAACTTCGAGAGCACGAAGCCCGCGCGCGACACCGGCTTGGTCAGCACCATGATGGCGGTGCCCGCCCGCTTCTCGCCGGAGATGGCGCTACCCAGCATGATGATGAGGGCGAAGCCGACGATCTGGCTGAGGTTCTTGGTCCACTGGGCGTAGGAGTCCACCCAGGTGGGGTCCGGCATCACGCCCGCGAAGATGTCGCCGCCCAGGGTGGCGAGCAGCTCAGCGGTGTAGGCGGCCGTCGGGGGTCCGGTGACGGCCGAGAACAGCAGGATCCCCGGCAGCACGAAGATCCGCCACGTGCGGAGGATCTCGCGCAGGTCCTTGGACAGGAAGGCTCGGAAGCTCATCGGTTCACCCCCACGAGGCCCACGAACACGTCCTCCAGCGAGACCTCGAGCTCGTCGAAGCGGCGCAGCCCCAGCCCCAGCCCGGCAACGATGCCCGGCGCTGCCTGCCGCGCGGCCGCGAGATCGCTGACGATGACGTCGATGGCCTGATCGTCGCCAGACACGGGGGTGTGGCGGACGCACCACGGCTCGGCCGCGACCGCCGCTGTGAGCGCCTCGATGCCGTCGGTGACGGCGATGCGGACCGTCGTCGAACCGCCGTGCGAGCGACGGAGGTCGGCGACGGTGCCCTGGACGACGAGCCGGCCACGGTCGAGGACCGCCACCTGGTCGCAGATCCGCTCCACGTCGCCGAGCAGGTGGCTGGAGAACAGGACGGTGGTGCGGCCTCTGAGCGAAGCGATCATCTGCAGCACCTCCGCGCGGCCGAGGGGGTCCAGGGCGGAGGTCGGCTCGTCGAGGATCAGCAGGTCCGGGGCGTTGATGAGGGCCTGCGCGATCCCGAGCCGCTGCTTCATGCCCCGCGAGTAGCCGCCCACCGGGTTCTTGTTGCCGGCCAGCCCGGCCATCTCGAGGAGGGCGTCGGCGCGCTCGGCGAGGACCGGCTCCGCGATCCCGAAGAGGGAGCCGGCAAACCGCATGAACTCCGCGCCCGTCATCCACGGGTAGAAGCCCGGCACGTCCGGCAGGAACCCGACGCGGGCGTGGATCGCGTCGCGGCCGGACTCGGTGTCGTGGCCGAAGATCGTGGCGCCTCCCGAGGTGGGGCGCGCCAGACCCAGCAGGATGCGCAGCATGGTGGTCTTGCCCGCCCCGTTGGGGCCGAGGAAGCCGAACACCGACCCCTCCGGCACCGTCAGGGAGACTCCGTCGAGAGCGCGGACTTCGCCGTACTGCTTGGTGAGGCCGTTGGTCTCAACCACGTTCACCTGGGGTCCTTGTCCTCGCGTCGGCCGTAGAGGAGGTCGGCGGTGTCGGCAGCGGTGCGACTCGCCGCGTGGCGGGCGCCGGGCAGCGCCTCCGGCTGGACGGCAGCGGACGCGTACTTGGCCTCGCTTCGCCGGACCAGGAGGAAGGTGATGGGGCCGAGGATCTGCACGAAGAGAATGAGCACGAGCCAGACCCACTTGTTGGGCCGGGGCATCTGCGCGTCGGGCGTGCGGGCCCAGGCGACGACGCCCACGATGAGGAGCGCCAGCTCGATGACGATGACGACGCCGAGCAGGACGAGGACGCCGGTGGGGAGGTCGAGGAGTTGGTTGAGAGGCATGGGTGGTTCCCTTCTGTCGGGCGGAAGGCGCGGTTGTGGCAGGGATCCGTCGTGGTGCCTTCGCCACTAGTCAAGCCTAGTCCCAGACTTCCTCACGGGTGTACCATTGACTGGGTTGACGATGGATGCAAGGAGGTCAACGTGGCAAGGTCGCTGAGAAGCCCCCGGAGGAGGGCGCTCCGGGCGAGGATGGGCGCGAAGCGGGAGCGCGGGATCACCAAGGTGGAGGATGTCACTGATGCGGACTTCGTCCCTGTCACGCTCCTGCTGGAGAGGTCGCATTCGGGCAAGCAGGACCGCCTGCTGCTGGTTGAGGAAGGGAAGAGTGGTCACGCCAAGGCGGTGGGCGGCGTCCTGCGCGTCTCCGTCGAAAAGACCGGCTCCTTCGTCCGCCTCGTCGATGACGATGACCTGACGGCCGCGCCCGGGCGTGTCCGTCCGGAAGCCGTGCTTCATCGTCTCCACGATGTGCTCGTTCAACGGGTCGGCGCCGGCACCCTGACCGAAAGCGAGGCGGAAGCCGCGGTCGAAGCGTTCGCCAACCGCCTCCCCGACGACGATGACCCCACGGAGGCCCTGGGTCCCTACTTCGACACGCAAGGGCTCAGGCGACGCCTGGGCGTCACGCGTCAGGCGCTCACAGGTCGGGTCCAGCGGAACACGCTGCTCGCCGTCCCGGCTGATGACGGCGCCCTTCTCTACCCCACGTGGCAGTTCACGCCAGACCTCGAGCCGCTGGCTGGACTGTCGGAGGTTCTGAGCGAGTTGAACCGGGTGGCAAAGGATGGCCTGTCCAAGGCGCTCTGGTTGACCACACCACAAGGAGCACTGGGCCAGGTCTCCGCGGCGAACTGGCTGGCCCAGGGTAGGGATCCGGCCGCCGTCCTCGCGCTCGCGCATGCCGACGTCGAGAGGATGCTCCGGTGAGCCGTGAGGACATCAGCCTCGGAGAACCGCATCCCTCGACGGAACTTGCCGCGGACTTCCCAAGGAGCACGGGCGTGGATCTGAGCTACTGGTACCGGGCCCACTCGGATGGGTACCCGGCGGAGCCAGATCGTGGTTGTTGGTGGTTCGCGTCCGCTCCGCCAGGGGACGGGCGCTTCGACCTGGCGCAGCCGGAAGGAACCTGCTACTTCGCGGACAGCATCGAGGCCGCTGTGCGAGAGCGGCTGGGGGAGGTGTGGGGGACGCATCCGATCCTCCCACCCGTCGCACTCGACGGCACCACCGTCTCCAGCGTCGACCTCAGGCCCTTCTGTGAGCCTGAGGACATCGCAGATACTCAGAGTGTCGAAGCCGCCGGCTACGTCACACGCGAGATCTCGGCGGGGGCGGGCTATGGGCTCACCCAACGGCATGCGGCGGCGTTCTCATCCGCCGGGTTCAGCGCCATGTCCTACGCCCCCCGGTTCACGCCAGGCGCCGTCAATGCGCTGGCGCTCTTTGGGCCCGAGGGGCGTCCCCGCCCAAGCCGGGGAGCCGCTGAGGTGTCGGGTTGGACGGCGGAGCTGCGCACGAAGGTGCGAAGGACGGTGACCAGGGCGAGAGCCAGAGTCATCCCGTGACTGCTCGATCGGCATCGACATGGTGACGGCGTCGACATGTCCGCAGGACATGTACGAATTGAGGCCAAGAATGTACATGTCTGAGTGACATGATGATTACCGTCAGGACGCGAGGAGGGCTGCGACCGTCCGTCCGAGCGGATCGTCGACAGGCAGGGGTGGGGCCGGGCCGAGGAGCTCTTCGGCGAGGGCGCCGTCGGGCAGTCCGGCGTGGAGGGGCCAGGCCCATTCGCCGTCGGTCTCGATGAGCCGGACACCCGGCAGCTCCAGCCACGCCGCGATGCGCTCCGCCTCCTCGACGCTGCCCGCCGGCAGTCCGCCGCGGGGCGGGAGGACCGTCTCGGCTGTCTCCATGGCCTCCTCTGCGGCGGCGCGGGCGCGGGCTGAGGGCGCCGTCGTGGCGGCGGCGAGCTTGCCGTAGCGGATGATGTGGATGTCCCAGCCCGCGGCCGACGGGATGGCCGCCACCAGCTGCCGGCACAGCGCCAGGGAGCGCAGGCGATGGAAGCGGATGGACGTGCGGTAGTAGGCGGTCAGCCGGTCCGAGATGGTGCCCGCCTCCTCGAAGCGCTCCTGCGCCACCAGCTTGCGCATCCGCACCCGCACGCTGCGCAGCACGGGGCGGACGTCGCCCAGCCAGCTGCTGGACACGGCCTGCGCGATGGCGGGGTACTGCGCCGCGCCGTCGCCCAGTTCGCAGGGCGCCACGCAGCGGCCCATCTCCGCCAGCGCGCAGGAGGCGGACGCCTTCTTGGCCGAGAGGCGCGTGGTGCAGCGGCGGAGGCGGAAGGCGTCGTAGAGGGTGAGCGCAGCTTCGTCTGCTGCGTCGCGGGATCGGAAGGGGCCGAAGTAGGTGCCCTCCTGCTTGACCTGCGTGACGATCGACAGCCGCGGGAACGCCTCGTCGGTGAGCTTGAGCCAACTGACCTTCCGCTGGTTCTTCGAGCGGCGGTTGTAGCGCGGGGCGAGCGACTCGATCATCCGCAGCTCCCGCACCTCCGCCTCAAGGTCCGTGGCGCATTTGACGAACTCCACCCCGGAGGCCACCCGCACCATCTCGTGGATGCGGCCGCGCTTCTCCGCGGCGGAGAAGTAGGAGCGGACGCGACGGCGCAGGTTGGTGGACTTGCCGACGTAGAGGATCTCGCGCTTCTTCTCGCCGTCGGGGGTGACCGAATCTGTGTAGAAGAAGTAGACGCCGGCGCACTCGGGGGCGCCTGTCGCCCAGGTGCGCTTGGCGCGCCGGTCCGGTGAGACCTGGAGCGCGAACTCGGTGAGGTCCTCCAGAGTGTGGACGCCGAGGTTGCCCACCCGCTCCAGCAGTCCGTGGAGGACGTCGACGGTGGCGCGGGCGTCGCTGAGGGCGCGGTGGTTGGGCTCGGTGCCGGCGCGGAAGAAGCGGGCGAGGGTGGCCAGCTTGCAGTTGGGCACCTCGTCACGCAGGAGGGCGGTGCGGGCCAGGGCGACGGTGTCGACGACGGTGGGGCGCGGCCAGGCGAGACCGAGCTGCTCGTAGCCGCGCTTGAGGAAGCCGGTGTCGAAGCGGGCGTTGTGCGCCACGATCACCGCGCCCGCGGCGAACTCCGCGAAGGCGGGCAGCACCTGCGACGGCGGGGGAGCGGTGGCCACCATCTGGTTTGTGATGCCGGTGAGGACCTGGATCATGGCGGGGATGGGGGTGGAGGGGCGGACGAGGGTCTGGAACTCGCCGATCACCTGGCCGCCGCGCACCTTCACCGCGCCCACCTCGGTGATCTCGGAGTCTGCTGCGCCCCCCGTCGTCTCGAGGTCCACCACGACGAACGTGACCTGCGAGAGGTGGACGCCGAGGTCCTCGAACGAGGGTTGGGCGGCGGAGATCTCGGGCATGGGGATCACGGTAGGGGCGGGGTCTGACAGAAACTGTCGGAGGGGTGGGAAAGGGTGGCGTCATGGCTACCTTGCATGTTGACTGCACCACCTGCACCGTGCGCGGAGACGCGTGCGCGGACTGCGTGATCTCCGTCCTCCTCGGCCCGCCCGGCGTCGGCCTCGAGGACTCCGAACAACGGGCGCTCACCGTCCTGGCCGACGCCGGGCTGGTCCCACCGCTGCGGTTGAGCCACCCGGACGACGACATACGCCATCAGGCAATGTGAGTCTGACAAGGCCTCCAGGCGGGCACGTCCGACGGGTGACACTAACTTCCGTGGGCATTTTGAGAAAAGCCTGAGGGCGCTTAAGATTCTCTCAGACTTGCCCAACGCTTGGAGTACACGTGAACCGAGTCCGACTCGCCCTGACCGGGATCGTCGCTGCCGCCCTCGTCGCCACCATGGGCGTCGCCGCCCAGGCTGACCCTGCCGCTGTGGAGAAGGCCCGCGAAGAGCTGGCCCGCATTCAGCAGGAGTCGTCGGCCATCGATCAGGAGCTGATCGAGGCCAGCGAGCGCGCCCAGCAGGCCGAGGCCAAGCTGAAGACCATCGCCGCTGACCTGCAGACGCAGGAGGCGAAGGTCTCCACGCTCGCAGACGAGATGGGCGACGTCGCCACCCTCCAGATGCGCCACGACTCCTTCAGTGTCACCGCGCAGCTGCTCACCAGCGGCTCCTCGGACAACTTCCTCAGCGGGCTCGCCGCCTACCAGAGCGAGCTAGACCGCTCCAACGCCGGCGTGCAGCAGCTCCAGCTGGACCAGGCCAAGCTCACCACCCTCCGCGAAGACGCGGCCGCCACCGAGGCCACCGTCAAGAAGGAACTCGCGACCAAGACCGTGCTCGCCGAGGAGTTCGAAGCCAAGGAGGCCGAGGCCCAGCGCGTCTACGACCGCCTCTCGGAGGAAGAGCGCCAGCGCCTCGCCGCCATCGAGGCCGAGCGTCAGGCCCGCGCCGCAGCCGAGCAGGCCGCAGCCGAGGCACGCGCCGCGGAAGCAGCCACCACCAGCCGTTCGCGTGAGACCACCGCGTCGTCGGCGCCGAAGGCAGAGACCCAGACGGCTCCCGTGACCGCCGCTTCGTCGTCGCGCGTCCAGGGCGCCATCAACGCGGCCCTCGCCAAGGTGGGCAGCGCCTACGTGTGGGGCACCTCCGGACCCAACACCTTCGACTGCTCCGGCCTCACCAGCTACGCCTACCGCCAGGTCGGCATCACGCTGAGCCGCTCGTCGAGGACGCAGTACTCGAGCGAGGGACGCAAGGTCTCGCTGTCTGAGATCCAGCCCGGCGACCTCGTCTTCTACTACAGCCCCGTCAGCCACGTTGCGCTGTACATCGGCAACGGCAAGATCGTCCACGCGGCCAACCCGCGCAGCGGCGTCAACGTCACGAGCCTGCACTCGATGCCGATCACGGGCGTGCGCCGCGTCGTCGGCTGAGCATTGCTTCTGTGAGAAGGCCGCCGGATTCGGCGGCCTTCTTCCACTCCCGCGTCAGTGGACGCTGGTGATGAACCGCCGCGACTCCGCGACAATCAGGTCCGCGTCATAATCCATCGTCGCCACGTGGAAGCTTCGCTGCAACGACGCGAACCGAACGTCGCGCACCTCACGCTTGATGATCTCCGAGCCCAGATCGTCGACGACGTGGTCCTGCGGGGAGCGCATCAACAGCACCGGCGCGTCAATGCGCCGCAGCCCGGAGCGGGCCTCCCTCCACAGATCCATCATCGTGCCCAGGCTGGCCACAGCGAACTTTGGGTAGGCCGGCTCCACCACACCCGGCTGCGCGATGTCCGAAGCGATCCCCTTCTGGGGCGGCAGCACGTGCCGCAGCCGTGACGCCACCGGGTAACGCGGATCCCGCGACGCGATCGCAGGATTGACCAGCAGCACCCCCGCGACGGTGTGCCGCGCGGCCAGATGCAGCGCCAGCGCCCCGCCCATCGACAACCCCGCCACGAACACCCGCTTCTGCTCGCCCGCAAGCTCCAGATAGGCGTCCTCGACGGCGCCGAACCAATCCCACCAGCGCATCCGCGCCATGTCCTGCCACGACGTGCCGTGTCCGGGCAGCCTCGGCGCGACCACGCGCACGCCCGGGTACTCCTCGGCGGGGGTGGCGAGGGCCTCCGCCCACGGGCGGATGGACGCCACCGAGCCGGTGAAGCCGTGGCACATCACCACGCCGATGTCGCCGTCGCCGAGATGGAGGGGCCGGGCCTCGGGCCAGACGGGTGTCGCGGCGGGGCGGGAGAACGGCGTCGAGAAGAACATGGATCGAGGATAGGCCCGATGCGGATCGCCCGGGGTTGGGTCGCGGGTGGCGGGTGGCTGGGTGGCGGACGCCTGCCTAACCGACGGACGCCAGCCTTACAGATGGACGCCAGCGTTACAGATGGACGCCAGCGTTACAGCCGGACGCCAGCGTTTGTGAGGGCGTGGTGAGCGCCTGCCCTACCGACGGACGCCTGCCTAGGTGACGGACGCCTGCGTTAGCGAGGCGTGGTAAGCGTGACGCCTGCGCAAATTCTTGGCGCCTGTTCTGTAGCGCAGGCGGCCGGAGTTACCGCTGGCGTCGTCGCCCGCAAGGCTGGCGTCCGTCAGTACGGCAGGCGTCCGTGCCCAGGGCAGGCGTCGGTAAGTAGGGCTGGCGTCGATCTGTAGGGCAGGCGCGATGGGGTGGCGAGCGTGACGCCAGCGCTAGTTTCTGGCGCCTGTTCTGTAACGCTGGCGGCCAGAGTTAGCGCTGGCGGGCCGCCCACAAGGCAGGCGTTCGTCAGTAGGGCAGGCGTCGGTCCCCAAGGCAGGCGTCGGTCCCCAAGGCAGGCGTCGGTCCCCAAGGCAGGCGGACAGCGGCAGGCGGCCAACCGCGGTGCGGCGCCGGGCCCGTCAGGGACCGGATCAGCGGACGAGCGCTGCCATAGACTTCGGCCCATGTGGTACCGCTTCTTCAAGACCCTCCTCGCCCGCCCCCTCGTCAAGTACGGCTACGGGGCCAAGGTCATCGGGGCGGAGAACTTCCCACGCACCGGCGGCGCCATCCTCGCCAGCAACCACATCGGCGCGCTGGACTCCCTCGTCGTCCCCGCCATGATGCCGCGACCTCTCACGTTCCCCGCCAAAGCCGAACTCTTCGTCGGCCAGGGCGGGCTCGGAGCCAAGGCCATGGCCTGGTTCCTCACCGTGGTGGGCATGGTGCCGATGGACCGCAGCGGCGGCCGGGCCAGCGCCGACGCCCTCGGTGCCATCTCCGACGTGCTGGCCCAGGGCCGCGTCGTCGCCATCTACCCCGAGGGCACCCGCTCGCCCGACGGCCGCCTCTACAAGGGCAAGACCGGCATGGCGCGGATCGCGCTCCAGAACGACGTGCCCGTCATCCCCGTCGGCGTCATCGGCACCAAGTCCCACAAGGGCCCCCTCGGCATCCCGTGGGCGAAACGCCCCGTCGTCATCATCGGCAAGCCGCTCGACTTCTCCGAGTTCCGGCAAACGCCCGGCAACACGAAGGTCCTCCGCTGGGTCACCGACGAGGTCCTGGCCGCCATCCAGCAGCTCACCGGGCAGGAGTACGCAGACGTCTACGCCGCGCGGGTCAAGCATGGCGACCTGGAAGTCCCCGGCTCCGACGCCTTCCTCCTCCCGCGCCCCGGCGGCGGGCCCAAGCCCCAGGTGGAGGCCAGGCCGGGTGAGTGACCGGCCCCGGCCGCCGTCGACCCTGCGCCGGCCGCCCGTGGGGACCCTCGGATTCCGCGACCCCTCAGACCTCCTCGGCCGCGTCTACGGTGTCGCGGTGGTGGCCAGATCCCTCCTCGGACTGCATGCCGTCTTCGTCAACCTCTTCTATGTGGTGCACTACACGGACCGGCCGGTGGGCGTCGTCGCCGCGACCGTCGCGCTGATCGCCTGGCACTGCTTCATCTCGTGGCGGATGCGCACCCCCGCGCACCGCACGTGGCAGGCGCATGTGGCGGACCTCGGCGTGACGGTCGCGCTCATCCTCACCACGCTGCTCACGGTGCCGCCCGGCGGGGCGCCGCTGTCGCTCGCCGGCTACTGGATCAGCGGCTGCGCCGCCTACGCCGCCATCTTCCTCGGCACCCGATGGGGCGTCGGGTTCGCGCTGGTGACCTCCGCGGCGTTGCTGGGGGCGCCGTCGCACTTCGAGCTGCAACGGCTGGGGGCGTCGTTCGTGACGGTGGTCCTCATCGCCTGCCTGGGCGTGCTCATCGAGCAGTTCCGCGCCACCCTCGTCGAGCAGGAGCAGGAACGGGCCCGCTCCGCCGCGCTCGCGGAGAGGCAGCGACTCTCACGCATCGTCCACGACGGCGCCCTCCAGGTGCTGGCGCTGGTGGAGCGGGAGGGGCCGTCGCTCGGGGGTCGCGGGGTGCGGCTGGCGGCCCTGGCCCGGGAGTCCGAGGCCCAGCTGCGGGTGCTCCTCCAGGACCGCGAGTACGCACCCGTCCAGCACACCGAGCGCGTGGACCTCGCCGCCGCCCTTGACCGCTACCACTCGGGCAACGTCACCGTCTCGACGATGGCCAGCGGCGTCACCGTGCCGCGCGGCCTCGCCGAGGAGGTGGAGGCGGCCCTCACCGAGATCCTCACCAACGTCGCCTCCCACGCCGGCGCGGATGCCCAGGCGTGGATCCTGCTGGATCAGGAGCGGGACGACGAAGTGATCCTGTGGGTCCGCGACAATGGAGTCGGCATGAGCCCGGACCAGGTGGTTCAGGCCGCCGAGTCCGGCCGGATGGGCATCAAGGATTCGATCGTGGGGCGGATGGCGGCCCTCGGCGGGTCCGCGATGCTCAAGACCTCACCGGGCGCCGGGACGGAATGGGAGCTGCGGTTCCCCATCGATGGCAAGGCAGGGAGCAGCAGTGACGCACACGCCTGAGGTCCACGAGCGTCGACGCGTTATGCTCGTCGACGACCACCCCATGTGGATCGACGCCCTCAGCGAGGACCTCACCGAGGTGGGATTCGAGATCGTCGCGGTGGCCAAGAGCGGCGTCGAATGCGTCGCCCGGGCACGGGCCGCGAAGCCGGAGATCGTCGTGATGGACCTCAAGATCCCCGAGCCCGACGGCGCCACCTGCATCGAGCTGCTGCTGCGCGAGTTCCCGGACCTGCAGGTGCTGGTGATCTCCGCGTCGGGGGAGCGCGACGACGTGCTGCGGGCCATGAAGGCCGGCGCGAAGGGCTACCTGGTGAAGTCGGCGTCGAAGGAGGAGCTGATCGACGGCGTGCGCCGGACCGCGGCGGGCGACGCGGTGTTCACGCCCGGGCTGGCCGGGCTGGTGCTGGGGGAGTTCCGCCGCATGGTCAACGTGGCGCGGGCGCTCAACGAGGAGAGCCCGGGGCTGACGTCGCGGGAGATCGAGGTGCTTCGGCGGGTGGCGAAGGGGATGGCGTACCGGGAGATCGCCGACGAGCTGTTCGTGTCGCACCGGACTGTGCAGAACCACGTGCACAACGTGTTGCGGAAGTTGCAGCTGCACAACCGGGTGGAGTTGACGCTGTACGCGATCGACCAGGGGTGGCACGACCCCTCGGCCTGAGTCCCCGCACCCCCCGCTCGTTGAGCCGCGAATAGCAGCGCAGCTGCGCAGCGCGCGTCGAAACGCCGTGACGAGTCCGCCCTCGGAACAGCACTGGGTCCAGCAGGGGGGTCCACCGTCGGTTCCCGGGGCGGGGGGTCTGCGGGCGGTGCAGTAACCTACGCACCATGTCGAGCATCATCTCCCGGGAAGAACTACGCGCGCTGCCGATGGTCCAGCAGCCGTCGTACCCGGACCAGGCCGCCCTGGACAAGACCATCGACGCGCTCGAGTCGCTGCCCCCACTGGTGTTCGCCGGCGAGTGCGACGACCTCCGCGCCAAGTTGGCCGACGTCGCCGACGGGCGCGCGTTCCTCCTGCAGGGCGGCGACTGCGCCGAAACCTTCGCCGCCGTCACCGCGCAGAACATCAAGTCCAAGCTGCTGGTCCAGCTCTCGATGGCCGTGGTCATGACCTACGCCGCGCAGGTCCCCGTCATCAAGGTGGGCCGCATCGCCGGGCAGTACGCCAAGCCGCGCTCCAACAACATGGAGACCCGCGGAGACGTGTCGCTGCCCGCCTACCGCGGCGACGCCATCAACGGCTTCGACTTCACCCCCGAGGACCGCGCCCACGACCCGGGCCGCCTCCTGCAGGTCTACAACTCCTCGGCCGCCACCCTCAACCTCGTGCGCGCCTTCGTCAAGGGCGGCTTCGCAGACCTCCGCGGCGTGCACACCTGGAACGGGCAGTTCGTCCGCGACTCCGCCGTCGAGGCCGAATACGAGGAGCTCGCCTCCGAGATCGACCGCGCCCTGGCGTTCATGGTGGCCTGCGGCGTCCACGACTCCGCCCTCAACACCGTTGACTTCTACGCCTCCCACGAGGCGCTGCTGCTCGAGTACGAGCGCGCGCTCACCCGCGTCGACTCCCGCTCGCAGGAGCTCTATACCTGCTCCGGCCACATGCTGTGGATCGGGGAACGCACCCGGCAGCTCGACGGCGCCCACGTGGAGCTGCTGCGCCGCGTGCAGAACCCGCTCGGCATCAAGCTCGGCCCCACCACCACCGCCGAACAGGCCATCGCGCTGGCGGACCGGCTGGACCCGGAGCGCGTCCCCGGACGGATCACCTTCATCACCCGCATGGGCGCCAAGAAGGTCCGCGACGTCCTGCCCGGCGTCATCAAGGGCGTCGAGGCCACGGGCCGCAAGGTGGCATGGGTGTGCGACCCGATGCACGGCAACACCTTCGAGGCCGCCAACGGCTACAAGACGCGCTCCTTCACCGACGTCGTCGACGAGGTCAACGGATTCTTCGACGTCCACGAGGAGCTCGGCACCTGGCCCGGCGGCCTGCACGTGGAGCTCACCGGCGACGACGTCACCGAGTGCGTCGGCGGCGTGATGAACCTCATGGAGGAGGACCTCGCCAACCGCTATGAGACGGTGTGCGACCCTCGCCTCAACCGCAACCAGTCGCTGGAGCTGGCGTTCACCGTCGCCCAACGGCTGCGCTCCGGACGGCTGAAGCGGGTGAACCCGGTCCAGGAATACATGGCGAGGGAACTGTGATCGACCTCCGTTCGGACACCGTCACCCGGCCCAGCGCCGGCATGCTGGCCGCGATGGTCGAGGCCCCCGTCGGCGACGACGTGTACGGCGAGGACCCGAGTGTCGCGGCGCTCGAACAGCGCGTGGCGGGGCTGTTCGGCAAGGAGGCGGGGCTGTTCTGCGCCACCGGATCGCTGTCCAACCTGCTCGGCATCTGGCTGCACACCGAGCCCGGCCGGGAGGTGCTGTGCGACGCGTACGCGCACATCGCGCGCGCCGAGATGGGCGCGCACGGCGCCGTGCACGGGGTGACGATGCGGACCTGGGTCTCGACGTCGGGGCGGTTGGTGGCCGACGACGCCCTCAGCCTGGTGGCGGTGAACTGCCGGCCCTACCTGGTGGAGACCGCCTGTGTCGCGGTGGAGGACACCCACAACTTCGGCGGCGGCACGGTGCAGTCCTTCGCCGAGCTCAGCGCCCTCAGCGAGGGCGCGCGGGGCTTCGGTGTCGCCACGCACCTCGACGGGGCCCGGTTGGGCAATGCTGTCGCGGTGACGGGCCGGGCGTTGAGTGACTACGGGCACCTCTTCGACACCGTCTCGTTCTGCCTGTCCAAGGGACTCGGCGCCCCCGTCGGGAGCGTCCTGGTGGGGACGGCCGACGAGATGGCGCGGGCCCGCGTGCAGCGCAAGCGGTTGGGCGCCGGGTGGCGTCAGGCGGGGTTGCTGGCGGCCGCGGGGCTGTATGCGATCGAGCACAACATGGACCGGATCGTCGATGACCACCGGGCGGCGTCGACGCTGGCCAGGGCCATCAACGAGGCGTGCCCGGGCGCGGTCGACGAGGCCTCGGTGGAGACAAACATCGTGCTGATCCCGGTGGCCGGGGCCCCTGCGGTGGCTGCGCGGCTGGCCGAGCAGGGGGTGAAGGTCAGCGTGTTGGGCCCGTCGTCGCTGCGCGCCGTGACGCACATGGATGTCACCGAGGAGGAGTGTCGCGGGGCGGGCGCCCTCATCGGCGCCGCACTGGCCGCGGCTTCGGCCTAACTGCGGCGCCGCCCTGACTGCGGCGCCGCCCTGGCTGCGGCGTCGGTCTGGCTGCGGCGTCGGCCTGACCCCCTCTCCTCGGCGGTGGACCGGGGGGGCGTTGAGCAAATGGCAGGGTTCGCGGAGAGCCTCCCGCGTGAACTGAGCGTGGTCCGCACCGCGAACCCTGCCATTTGCTCAAACCCTCCCCCCACCCAGGCCACGTCGCCCCCCCGCTCCCGCAGCAGAGGCGGTGGGTCAGGCGTCGTAGGCCAGCTCTGGGATGGGCCGCGGCCAGGCGCCGAGCTGCCGCCACACGAAGTCGGGGACGCGGGCGAAGAAGCCGTGCAGGAACCTGGACGCGGCGTCGATGTCCTCCGGCTCCCAACTCCCGCCGCCACCCACCATGATCCGGTCCCCGGAGATCGCGAACTTCGGCGCGTTTCCAGCCATCAGGTACTCCATCTGGCGCTGATGCATCACGTCAGAGGCGAACCGCGGCGCGGGGGTGCGCACCTTGTAGCGCCGGTTGAAGTCCTCCCACTCGAACTTCTGCGACGGCCCCAGCAACTCCCAGTTCACCGACAGGTCCTGGAACGGGAACGTGGTGCGGAACTCGCACAGCTCCTCGCTGTGATGGCGGGTCTCGGTGTGGGTGCGGCCCTGTGCGTCGGTGCGGGTGTGCGTGGTGTCCCACTCGTGGCGCAGCCGCATGAACGGGAGGCCCTCGTTGTCGGAGTAGATGATGTCCAGGGCCTGATGGTTGCGGCCTCCGCCGGTGTGGTCGAGGAACTCCAGGTAGGAGTCGTCGCGGGGGACGTAGGTCCAGTCCGGGCGGCCGTAGAAGCTGAGCGACGGCGGGGGCAGCGGGGCCTTGAATGTCGCGGCGGGGGAGGCGAGGATCCGGGCGCGTGTCGCGGCGAGCTGCTCGACGGCCGCGGCCAGCCCGTCGGCCTCCTTCGGCGCATCGACGAGGACCAGGTGCTCGCCGTCGACGGTGACCCGGTACGGCCCGGTCAGCGCCGGGGCGGCGGCCTCGACGAGGGCCTCCGCGTAGGCCGGGTCACCGGCGGCCGCGGTGAGCTCGCCGAGCACCATCGTCTGCCCGGGGAGGCTCAGCTTCGGCGCGGGGCCGTGGAACACCTCGGCGGGGAGGAGGGAGCGGCCCAGCGGCACTGTCACGACGTAGCCGCCCGACTTCCACTGCGAGCACTTGTAGCGGAACGCGGAGAACTGGGTCCCGTCGGAGGCACGGCCGATGATCTGATCGTCGACAGAGCGCTTGAACCCCATCCCGAACGGCGGCACGTTGAGTCCGTACGCGATGGAGATCGACGGCGACGTGACGAAGGTCCAGCCGCGCTCAGTGAGTTCCTTGACGTACAGATGTCGCCGGATGCCCCACACGGCGGCCACGGCGGCGGCCAGCGCGACGACGGCGAACAGGATCCAGACGATCTCGGACATGGGGGATTGTTCCTTTCTCGTTCCCTGAGGAAGGTCCGCCCGCGGAGCGGCGTGGACCTGTCTCTATCTCTTCGCTCCCTGAGGAAGGTCCGCCCGTGGAGCGGCGAGGACCTGTCTCGAAGGGTCGTGGCCCGAACCTACACACACTCGGGGGCCATCAGGCCGGGGGTGGGCCTGCAACTTGCTATCCATAGAGCGGCATCTGCGGATATCCACAGAAGCCGCTCTATGGATAGCAAGTTGCAGAGGGGCAACGGTCAGCGGATGGACGCGACCTCAGGAATCGTCGAGGGGCGACGGGGGAGGACCGCGAGCAGCAGCGCGGCCATGACGAGCGACCCGCCCACCGCCATCGTCGCCGTGAACGGCTCGAACCCGAACCCCACCGCGAACACCGCCGCCCACAGCGGTTCGGTGCACATGATCACCGCCGCAGGGGTGGCCGCGACGTGGCTCTGCCCCCAACTCTGCAGCAACAACGCAACCGCCCCGCAGACGATCCCCAGGTAGAGCAGCTGCGCCCACGTCACGGCATCCGACGGCACCGGCTCGCGTAGCAACGCCCAGATCACCAGGCTCGTGACCGCGCCGGACCCGGCCTGGGCGAGCGTGAGGTGGATCACGTTGCGCCTGGTCACGTGCCGTCCCAGCAGCACGATGTGGACGGCGTAGATGGCGGCACTCAGCAGCGTGAGCGCGGCGCCGACGGCGAAGTTGCTCGAGCCGCCGTCGTGCCCCAGCGCGAGCACCGAGATCCCCGCGACAGTCAAGCCCACCGCCACCCAGGTCGCGCTGGGCTGCCGTTGTCGGAGGAACACGGCGGTGATCAGCGCGGTGAACACCACATAGGTGGCGGTGAGGAATCCGGTGGTCGACGGCGCGATCAGCTGCAGGCCCAGCGTCTGCGTGGCCAGCCCGGCGAGAAGCAGCAACCCGAGCCCAGCCCCGGTGGCCGCCTCCCGCAGCGGCATCCGCAACCGGTGCGGGAACATCAGCGCGAGCGTGATCCCGGTGAGGATCAGCCGGAGGGAGACGACGCCGAGCGGGGAGAGTGTGGCGAACGCGCTCTTGGTGACCACGACGGTGGACCCCCACGCGACGGCGGCCACCAGCAGCGCGGCGACGGGCAGCCAGGCGCCGCGGGGGTAGGTCACCGGGACACGCTAGCGCGTGCCTGTCGTTCGACGGGCTCCGAGCGTGGTCGACGGGTGCCTTGGCGGCGCCTGCGGTTGTGTGAAATCGCTGTCCCGCCTTCGCGCCTGCGCTAAGTCTCGCGGCCCGCGCTGTAGCACGGGCGGTGTGACTTAACGCAGGCGACTGCGAGGCGCCTGCGATAAAGGGCAGGCGTGGGGAGTTAACGCAGGCGTGGGGAGTTAACGCAGGCGTCGGGACTTATCGCAGGCGAGGGGACTGAACGCAGGCGTCAGGCGATGAAGAGGACCACCGTGGTGCCGACGGGGACCGACGTCCCCTCGGCGGGATCAGTGCCGGAGGCGATATTCAACGCGATCGGGAAGTCCGACGACAACCGCACCTCCACCTTCAGATCCAGGTCCTCCAGCAGCTTCGTCGCCTCCTCGGTGCTCTTCAACCGCACCTCAGGGATGGTCACCATCACCGGCCCGAGCGACTTCGTGATCGTGATCGTGTCTCCGCGCTTACCGTTGCCGGACTTCACGTCCTGCTGGATCACGCGGCCGGCCTCGACGGTGGGGGAGTTCTCCTCCTGCACCTTGACCTTGAACCCGAGCTCCTCCAGCCGCTTGACGGCATCGTCGGCCACCTCTCCGGTGGTGTCGGGGATGGCGATCGGCTCCGGCCCCTTCGAGACCGTCAGGTTGATCTCAGTGCCAGGCTTCAGCTGCGCCCCCACCTCCTGCGACGCGGTGAGGACCTGCCCCACCGGCGCCGTCTCGGAGAACGCCTCCGTGACCGTGCCCACCGTCATCCGGCCCTCGACGATGGCGCGCTCAGCGTCCTCCAACGCGGCACCCACCACCTCCGGCATCGGGTACCGCTCCGGGCCCTTCGAGATCACGATGCTGACCGTGGAGCCGCGCAGCAGCCGGTCACCCGCCGTCGGATCCGTGCTGATCACCAGCCCGGCGGGCACCGTCTCGGAGTACGCCTCGCTGGAGGACACCTCCAGTGCATTGGCGGTGGCGGCCTCCCCGGCCTTAGCGGCGTTAAGGTTGGTCATCGCGGGGACCGTGGTGAACCGGCCCGCCATCCACCACCACGAGCCGAATCCGGCCCCCGCGGTGAGCATCACGACCAGCAGCACCGCGATCACCCCGCGTCGCCGTCGATGCACAGGGTCGTGCGAGATATGGAGCTGCGGGAACACGGGCGTGCGGTGGCTGCGGGGAGCCGAGCTCGGCTGAGGTCTCGGCGACACCGGGGACTGCCCCGTGCGCGACCCGGCCGCCCCCGACCCCGCCCGCGACCCAGCCCCGGCCCCCGTCCGCGGCCCAGCCGTCGATCCCGGCATCGACACCCCGGCGGCGAACCCGGCCCCCGCGACACCAGCCCCCGCGACACCAGCCCCCGCGACACCACCGCCCTGCGGACGCCACTGTTCACCCTCGCGCCGCACGACGACGGTCTCGGGCGAGTTCGGCGACACCGGCCTGGGGCGCTCCGAGGTCCGCGGGTACCCCGCGACCGTCTCGTCCTCCGCCGGACTCGCCGGCAGGATCGCGGCCGCCAGCGCAGGGTTGTCCGACCCGCCGGTGCGGGCCAGCTCGTGCCGCACGCGCCGCACGGCGGTGAGCAGCTCGCGGCCGTCGGGGATCCGCGCCCGCGGGTCGCGCGCCACGCAGGCCAGCACGATCGTGTCGATGTAGTCCGGGATCTGCCAGTCCGCCGCGTGCCCGGTCTCCGCCAGCCGATCCGACGGCCGCTCGATGTCGACGTTCACGTGCCGGTATGCGATCTGGTAGTTGTTCTCCCCGGTGTGCGGCTTGCGGCCGGTGAGCATCTCGAAGAGCACGACGCCGGCGGAGTAGATGTCGCTGCGGGAATCCGGCCGCGAGTGCGTCACGAGCTCCGGCGGCAGGTAGCTGGCGGTGCCGACGAGCACGCCCGTGGCCGTCATCTGCGGCGAACCCACCTGGCGCGCCAACCCGAAGTCGGCCACTTTCACCTGCCCGCGCGTGGTGATCATCACGTTCTCGGGCTTGATGTCGCGGTGCACCACCCCGGCCTCGTGCGCGGCCGCCAGGGCCGCGGCCACCTGCTCGAAGATCTCCAGCGCGCGCTCGGGGGGAAGCGGGGCCTCCCGGCTGATCACCCGGCGCAACGTCTCGCCGTCGATGAACTCCATCACGATGTAGGGCTGCCCCTGCGAGGTGCCCTGGTCGAAGACGCTGACGACGGCGGGGTGGCTCAGCACGGCGGCGGAGCGGGCCTCGCGGTCGAACTTGGCCGCGAACTCGTCGTCCTCGCCGAGGTCGCTGCGCATCACCTTGACTGCCACCGCGCGCGACAGGCGTAGGTCGCGCGCGCGATAGACCGTGGCCATGCCGCCGCGCGCAACTTTCGCCACAATCTCGTAGCGGTCGTCGAGCACGTGACCGACCAACGGGTCGAAAGTGCTGTTCATACCACTCCATGCACGGTCGGGGAAGAGGCCGTACGAGCCCGTCTGGACCCCGAGTGTAGTGCCGTCGCGGGGTCCAGCCCACGCCGGAGGCGCGGCGAGTCGGCCAAGAAGGGGGTCGCGCCGCCCCGCCTGCGGCTAAATTGGGCTTTCATGACAGCCCTCGTCGGACTCAAGACCCGCCTGCGCCTGGCGCGCCTCGCCGTCGTCATCCCGCCGGACAAGGCTGAGCCGGAGGCCGCGGACTTCGCGGCCCACGGCGCCGACCTGCTCCTCTTCACGCGCGGTGAACGCAGCGTGGAGGAGGCCGCGGAGGTGATCGACGTGGCCCGCAGGCGGCTCTTCGGGCTGCAGACCATCGTGGCCACGGATTCGGCGGACGTCGGCGAGGCGTCCAAGGCCGACGTCGTGTACTACCGACGGCCCGGCTGGCGCCCGTTCGGGTTCCGGAGGCCGCACGAGTACTCCCTGCTGGGCCGCTCCATCGACGGCGCGGACCAGGGGGACACGGTGGACGGCGATCCGTTCAACTTCGCCTTCGTCGGGCCCGCCGTCGACGACGACCGGGTCACGGACGCGCTGGAGGAGATGGCTCGGCGCTACCCGCCGATGGCGCTCCCGGCCGGGCCGGTGTGGTTCGCGGCGGGAGGGATCGATCCGGGCAACGTGGCCGCGGTGATCGCGGCGGGGGCGCGGAGGGTGACGGTGTCGAGCTCGGTGTTCCGCTCGGACGAGCCGTTCGCCGTCACGCAGGCGCTGGCCGACGCGCTCAGGGCTGCGTGGGTCGCGGAGCCGGGCGCCGAGGCCTACGGCCAGGACGCCTTCACGGCCTGACGGGCGGAGCCCACAGGCGGGTCGAATCGCCGCGGATGACCGCCGTGATCCACCACGCCGCCTCCACCGCGACCATGCCCGTCGCGCCCGCGACGAGGCCCACCGTCAGCGCCGCCGAATTCGTCGTGTCGAGCTGCAGCGCGTCGTGCCACACGGGGATGTAGAACATGAGGAAGTAGAACCCGTACGCGAACGCCACCAGCCCCACCCTCCACCAGTAGTAGGGCCGCGCGACGGTGGCCAGCACCCACGTGGCGGTCATGATCAGCGCGATAAGGGTGGCCGTCGACGCCTGCTGCTGCACCGTGTCCGACACCTCGCCGAAGCCGCGGGTCATCACGTAGGTGACCGTGGCCACCGCGGTCACCGTGAGGCCACCGGGCACCGCGACCGTCAACGTCCTGCGCACGAAGCCCGGCCGCGCCCGCTCCCGGTTGGGGGCGAGGCTGAGCAGGAACGCCGGGATGCCGATGGTGAACCACCCCACCACAGTCATCTGCAGCGGCAGGAACGGGTTCGGCAGCCCCATCAGCCCGATCACCAGCGCCAGACCCACCGCGTAGATCGTCTTGGTGAGGAACAGCTTCGCCACCCGCTCGATGTTGCCGATCACCCGCCGCCCCTCCGCGACGACGTAGGGGAGCGTGGCGAACCTGTCGTCGAGCAGCACGATCTGCGACACCGCCCGCGTGGCCGGCGCCCCGGATCCCATCGCCACTCCCAGGTCGGCGTCCTTGAGCGCCAGCACGTCGTTGACGCCGTCGCCGGTCATCGCCACCACCTGCCCGCGGTGCTGCAGCGCCCGGACCATCTGCCGCTTCTGCTCCGGGACCACCCGGCCGAACACGTCGTTGGCCTCGACGGCGTCCGCCAGCTCCTCGGAGCCGCCGGCGGGGAGGGAGCGGGCGTCGATCGGGTCGCCGATGTCGACGCCCAGCGAGCGGGTGACGGCCCCGACGGAGGCCGCGTTGTCGCCCGAGATCACCTTCACCCGCACGCCCTGCTCCTGGAAGTAGGCCAGCGTGTCCGCCGCGTCCGGGCGGGTCAGCTGGTCCAGCACCACCAGCGCCAGGGGGGTGAGGTGCCCGGGGGCGTCATCGTCGTCCACCCGCGCGGCGCAGTTGCCCAGCATCAGCACGCGGCGCCCGGACGCGGCGATGGCGTCGGCGTGCGCGGCGACGGCGGGCTCGGCCAGCACGTCCGGCGCGCCCAGCACCCATGTCTCGCCAGTGCCGAAGCTCGCCCCGGACCATTTCTTGGCCGAGGTGAACGGCGCCCGGGCGGTCACCGGCCACGGCTCCGCTGCCGGCCCGATGGCCGCGGCCACGGCCTGCATCGACGCGTTGGGCGCGGGATCCGCCGCAACGAGCTGCGCGAGCACCTCGCGGGCGCGGGCGTCGTCGCCGGCGAGGCACACGATCTCGCCGAGCGTCATCGCGTTCTGGGTGAGGGTGCCGGTCTTGTCCGCGCACACCACGCTCACCCGTGCCAGGCCCTCGATCGCGGGCAGCTCCTGCACCAGGCACTGCCGCCGGCCCAACCGGATGACACCCAGCGCGAATGCCATGGAGGTCAGCAGTACCAACCCCTCCGGCACCATCGGCACCAGCGCCCCCACCATCCGCAGCGCCGACTCCTGCCATGTCGTGTCCGGCTGGTTGAACTGCACGTAGATGGTCAGCGCGCCCACCGGAACCAGCAGGAACGAGACGTACTTGAGGATCTGGTTGATGCCCTGACGCAGCTCCGAGTGCACCAGCGTGAACTTCGCGGCCTGCGCCGTGATCTGCGCGGCGTAGGCCTCGGCGCCGATCTTCTCCGCGGTGTAGGCGCCGGACCCGGACACGACGAAGGCGCCAGAGAGCACCTCGTCGCCTGGGCCCTTGGCCACCGGGTCCGCCTCGCCCGTCAGCAGCGACTCGTCCACCTCCAGGTAGTCCGCCGCCACCACGGTCCCGTCGACGACGATCTGATCCCCCGGATGGACGACGATGAGGTCGTCGATCACCACGTCGTCGCGGGCGATCTGGCGGCGCTCGCCGTCGCGCACGACGACGGGGTGCGCCTCGCCGACCACCGCCAGATTGTCCAGGGTGCGCTTGGCCCGCAGCTCCTGAATGATGCCGATGATGGAGTTGAAGACGATGAGCGTTGAGAACAACCCCTGGCTCGGGCTGCCTGTGCTGAGCACGATGACGAAGAGCACGAACAGGATGCCGTTGACGCGGGTCACCACGTTGGCCCGCACGATGCCCCACGTGGTCCGGCCGGAGCGCGATGGCAGGGTGTTGATCTGCCCGGCGGCCACCCGCTGCGCGACCTCGGCAGAGCTCAACCCCCTCAGCTCAGGGTCAGTGGGCACTCTGCACGCTCAGTTCCGGGTCAGTGGGCACGCTGCACGCTCCGCGCGGCGAGCTCGCCCAGCGCGGTGCGGCCGTCGGGGGTGAGGTTCGCCCTGTCCAGCACGGCGAGCGCGCGGGTGAGGCTGTCGTCGATGATGGCCTCCACGTGGGCGCGGGCGCCGGACTCGTCGATGAGCCGGCCGGCGCGGGAGACGTCTGCGTCGGTCAGGCCCGGCGCGCCGAGGATGCCCTCCAGCTCGGCCGCGGCCTGCGGGGCCGAGTCGGCGAGCGCGCGCAGCACCAGGACGGTGCGCTTGCCCTCGCGGATGTCGCCGCCGTAGGGCTTGCCGGTGACGGCCTCGTCGCCGTAGACGCCCAGCACGTCGTCGCGAAGTTGGAAGGCGCGCCCGATGATGGAGCCGAACTCGCCGAGCGCGTCGATGAGGGCGTCGTCGGCGCCCGCGAGCGCGGCCCCGATCTGGGCGGGCCGACGGATGGAGTAGCTGGCGGACTTGTACTCCAGCACGCGCTGCGCTACGTCCAGCTCATCGGCGACGGTGACCGCGCCGGTCACGCCGTACTGGGCGGCGACGTCGAGGTACTGCCCGGCGGTGACTTCGGCCCGCATGAGGCTGAGCAGCGGGCGCGCCCGGTCCAGGTGTGCGGCGCCGGAGGAGTCCACCAGGTCCACGCTCCACATCAGCAGCAGGTCCCCGAGCAGGATGGCCGACGAGGTGCCGAACTCGGCGGCGGCGCCGCGACCCTCCTGCCCGGCGTGGAGCTGCTCGAAGCGCTTGTGGGCGGCGGGGAGGCCGCGGCGGGTGTCGGCGTCGTCGATGAGGTCGTCGTGGACCAGGGCGCTGACATGCAGCAGGTCCAGGGAGGAGGCCACCTTGAGGAGGGGCGCGTCGTCGTGCGGGTGCCCGGCCGCCGCCACGTAGGACCAGTAGCAGTAGGCGGGCCGCAGCCGCTTCCCGCCGGAGGTGCCTTCGCGGGCCACCTCCAGCAGCGCGGTGGCGCCGATGGCGGTGAGCATGGGCTCCTGAGCGGCCAGGTAGGCGTCGATCGTTTCGCTGACCGCGGACAGCAGCGGCGCACCGAGCGGGGAGGAGGGGTCCAGGGAGCGGCTCACGGTTCGAGCTTAGTAGCCCGGCTCGTATTGTTGGCCCATGCCTGTCACCGAGACGAGCCTGCGGAGCGTGGGCGAGCTGATCCGCTCAGCCCACGGCCCCCTGTACTCGTTCGAGTTCTTCCCTCCCCGCTCCGAGGAGGAGGAGCCCGTGCTGTGGGCCGCCGTCGGGGCGCTGGCCCCGCTGGAGCCGTCGTTCGTGTCGGTGACCTACGGGGCGAACGGGTCGCGGCGGGACCGCACCATCCGCGCCACCCGTCGGATCGCGGCCTCCGGAGGCCCGCTGACGGTGGGGCACCTGACGTGCGTGGCGCAGTCGAAGGCGGAGCTGGCCGAGGCGCTGGCCGAGTACCGCGAGGCGGGCGTGACCAACATCCTGGCCATCCGCGGAGACATGCCCGGCGGCGGACCGTGGACTGCGCACCCCGACGGGTTGGCCAACGCCACCGAGCTGGTGAAGTTCGTCAAGGCGGAGGGCGACTTCTGCGTGGGTGTCGCGGCGTTCGCGAACCCGCACGAGACCAGCAACGACCCGGACCTCGACGCGCAGATCCTCCTGGACAAGGTGGAGGCGGGCGCCGAGTTCGCCATCACGCAGCTTTTCTTCGAGGGGGAGCGCTACGGCGAACTGGTGGAGCGGATGCGCGGGCTGGGCTGCGAGGTGCCGATCATCCCGGGGATCATGCCGTTGACGGTCTTGTCGCAGATCGAGCGGTTCGCGGACCTGTCCGGGCGGGAGTTGCCGGCGTCGTTGGTCGCGGAGCTGGGGGCCTGCTCGTCGAAGGAGGAGGTGCGGGAGGCGGGGTTGGCGGCCGCGGTGCGGTTGTGTCGCGGGCTGCTGGACGCCGGCGCCCCCGGGTTGCAGTTCTTCACCCAGAACCGCTCGAAGGCGACCCGTGAGGTCCTCGCCGAGCTGAAGGGCGCTACTCCCGCCCCCTGAGGCGTCTGTCTTCGTCCCTGAGGATCAGCCTCGCCGGAGGCGCGGGCGGTGTCGGTCTTCGTTCCCTGAGGAGCCGCTTCGCCGGAGGCGCGGGCGGTGTCGGTCTTCGTTCCCTGAGGAGCCGCCTCGCCGGAGGCGCGGGCGGTGTCTCGAAGGGTTGTGTCGCAACCCTGTGAGCAAGACTGCTTGTCAGGTCAGGTTACGACCCTTCGAGACGGCCCAGGCCGCTGCGCGGCTGGACCTCCTCAGGGATCGATCGGGTCCCTCCCAAGGGAGTGATCAGGCGAGGAGGGAGCGCCAGGCGGAGGTGTCGACGTCGACCGTCACCATCCGCTGCGTCGCCCTCGTCAACGCCACGTACAGCACCCGCTCCGCGCCCGGGGCCTCCGCGACAATCCCGTCCGGCGACACCACCACCACGCCGTCGTACTCCAACCCCTTCGCCTGCAGCGCCGTCACCACGATGAGCCGGTTCTCGAACTCGCGCAGCCGCACGTCCTGCATCACGAACCGCTGCACGTCCTGGATCAGCGACGGCGGGCAGATCACGCCGATGGTGCCGTTCACCTGCCCGGCCAGCTCGATGAGCTCGTCGCGCAGCACGCCGTGCAGCGCGTCGGAGGTGGCGTGCACCAGCCTGGGCTCGACCCCCGTCGAGCGCACCGCCTTCGGCAGCTCCGCGCCCGGGAACACCTTGGTGATCACCTTCGCCGCCATCGCGTACACCTCGCTGGGGGAGCGGTAGTTGGTGCTCAGCGTGAACGTCCGGCTGGGCCCGCGACCCACGAGGTCCGCCAACGCCCGCGACGTCTCCTCCTGGTCCGGGTAGGAACTCTGCGCAGGGTCCCCGACGATGGTCCACGACGACTGGGGGCCCCGTCGGCGAAGCATCCTCCACTGCATGGGTGTCACGTCCTGGCCCTCATCGACAAGGATGTGCGCGTAGGTGGTCTGCGGATCCTCGTCCGGGTCCACCACCCGCTCGAAGCGCAGCACATCCGTGGTGCTGAGCACCTCCGGCACGTCCCCGCCCTCGATGAACACGTCCATCTCGGGCTCCGGATCCTCCGGGGCCGCGCCCAGCACGTCGATCAGCTCGTCCAGCAGCGCGATGTCTGCCACGGACCAGCCGCGCACGATCTCCGGCCCCTCGTCCCCGCCCGCGACCCACGCGTAGGAACGCACCAGGGCTGACTGCTCGTCGGCCGACAGCTCCGGGGCCACCGCGGCCACGACGGCGGGGTCCGCCAATCTGGCGAGCACCCGGGTGGCGGTGAGGGTGGGCCACCAGGCGTGCATGAACATCGCCAGGCTGGGATGCTCGCGGACCCTGTCCTCCAGCTCGGCGGGCTCGATGGGCACGTCGTCGGGGAACTTCCGGATGAGGGCGTGCACCACCTGATCCGTGGCCTGCTTGCGGCCGCGATTGAGCTTGGTGTTGGACAGCACCTGATCCCGGATGCGGCTCAGCTCGGACTCGCCGAGCCCGAGCACCTCACCCTTGACGGTGACCCGCACCCGCAGCGCCTCCGGGTGGGCGATCATCGGGGTGCGGACCAGGCGCCTCAGGACCTTCAGCATGCCGAGGCTGCCCTTGAGGGTGGCCGCGGCCGACCCGTCGACCCGCTCGCTGGTCAGGCCCAGCACGTCGCCCGCGATCCCGCCGATGGCCTTCAGCGTCACGGTGTCCTCGCCGAGGCTGGGCAGCACCCGCTCGATGTAGTTCATGAACACGTTCGACGGGCCCACCACCAGCACGCCGCCCTTCTCCAGGCGGGCACGGTTGGTGTAGAGCAGATAGGCGGCGCGGTGCAGCGCCACCACCGTCTTGCCGGTGCCGGGTCCGCCCGCGATCACGGTGACGCCCTGGTAGGGGGCGCGGATGGCCTCGTCCTGCTCGGCCTGGATGGTGGCGACGATGTCTCGCATGGTGCGCCCGCGGGCCCGGCTGAGCGCGGCCATGAGGGCGCCCTCGCCGAAGATGGGCAGCTCGGACTCGGCGGAGCCGTCGAGGAGGTCGTCCTCGAGCCCGATCACCCGGTCGTCGCGGCAGCGGAGGACGCGACGGCGGATCACGTCCATCGGTTCGGCCTGCGTGGCGCGGTAGAACGGTTCGGCGGCGGGGGCGCGCCAGTCGATCACCAGCGGCTCGTACTCCTCGTCGCGCACCCCGATGCGGCCGATGTAGCGGGTCTCCTCCGTGGTGAGGTCGATGCGGCCGAAGACCAGGCCGTCGTGCTCGGCGTCCAGGATGGCGAGTCGGCGGGCGGCCTGGTAGGCGAACGCGTCGCGCTCGAACAGGGCGGTGCCGTCCTCCTCGCGGAGGAAGTTGGTGCGGTCGGTGAGGAAGATCTCCCGTCCCGCCTGGGCCATCGACTTGGCGCTGGCAGTGGCGGTGGACAGGTTGGCGTAGACCTTGTCGACATGACCCTGTTCCAGGGCGATCTCTTGTTCGAGTCCCGCGCGCGATGTAGTCAACTTCTTTGCATCCTCCGGTTGAGACAGACAGTCAAGCCTACTCGGTTCATGGGCCGGGGTTCACCGGCGTTCGTGGTGTGGGAGGTGTGCCGACGCTGGGCGCTCCCCGGGTGCCCACCGTGCATGCCGACGACAGGCGATCCCGCTCGACGCCAGCGGTAGGTCCAGACGCCTGCGGTAGGTCCAGACGCCAGCGATCCCGCTCGACGCCAGCGATAGGTCCAGACGCCTGCGGTAGGTCCAGACGCCTGCGATCTAGCGCTGGCGCCTCCTACACGCCTGCCTTGCGTCTCGCCGCCAGCGCTAGAGGGCAGGCGGCGAGAAGGAGCGCAGGCGCCGTCCGGTCCCGAGCGCAGGAGGGCAGGCGGCAAGAAGTAGCGCAGGCGGCAAGAAGTAACGCCGGCGCCTCCCCGCCCGCCCAGCCCAGTAGGTCCCGGAATTGTGCACGCAAATGCGCCCGAAACCAATGTCGGGGCTGCTCTATTCCCCAGAAGTTAGTCATGTCAAACTTGTCGCGTGGACCCTTCTCGCCAACGCCTGTTCCCCGGCCTCTTCTTCATCGACGCCGTGTTGGAGGCCGCCGACACCAAGGCGGAAATGTCCAGCCGGATCACGCTGCAGTACCTCCAGCGGGCCGCCATGGCGGGCATCCTCATCGGCCTGTTCTACCTGGCCTACTTCACGGTGCTGTCCGTCTTCGACTCCATCGAGTCCCTCGGCGAGGGCGGCTACGGGCTCGGCAAGGCCGTCGGCGCCTTCGTGTTCGGCTGGGCGCTGGTGTTCATCTACTACACCAAGTCCGAACTCCTCACCTCCAACATGATGGTCACCTCCATCGCCGTCTACCACCGACGCCTGGGGCAGCTGCGCGGGCTCATGCTGCTGGTGCTGTGCTTCCTGGGCAACGCGATCGGCGGGTTGCTGCTGGCCACCATGGCTCGGTTCTCCACGCTGACCGCCGGGCACGTCGGGGAGAAGATGCTGGGAGCGGTGGAGGTCAAGCTGGGCTACATGACCACCGCGTCGGGGATGGGCGACCTGTTCGTCCGCGCCATCCTCTGCAACCTCATGATCAACGTGGCGATGCTGCTGGTCTACAACGGTTTCCTCAAGGATTCCATCACCATGGCGCTGACCATGGTGATGTCGGTGTTCATCTTCGCGTTCCTGGGGCTCGAGCACTCGGTGGCCAACACCGTCCTGTTCACCATCGTGGGCTTCACCCAGGGGATCGACGTGCTGCCCGCCATGGGCAACGTGGCGATAGCCCTGCTGGGCAACTTCATCGGCGGCGGCGTGCTGATCGGCATCTACTACGCCTACGTCAACGACGACCGCCGGATCGGTCGACGCGCGGGCTGAGCTACCGCCGCGCCCTGTTCGTCGGGCGCGCGTCCTCGCCGGTGAGGCGCTCATGCACCTCGTAGACGGCCAGTGCGGCGCTGGCCAGCTCCGCCCAGGGCTCCGGGCCGGCGGGTGAGCACGACGACGCGGCCGGCCTCCCCGATGCCACCGGCGCCCGCCGCAGCACCGCCCGTGCCGACCGCGGCTCCACCCCCCACTCGACATCAGGCAACGCCCGGCCGAAGTCCCACGTCAGCTCGCGCCCGGGAATCCGCCAGCGCAGCACCGGCGCCTGCCCGGTGTGGTCCACCGTCTCGGCTGCCCCCTTGCCCGCGACATCCACCTCCGCCTGCCCGACGGCGGGGGCCAGCGCTGCCCGCCCCCACCGGGGCCGACGGGGGAGGCAGTCGACGGCGGGCTCACCGACCACGCGGTCCACGGCCACCCCGTCACCGGCCACCCCGTCACCGGCCACCCCGTCGACGATCTCCACCCGGCGCGTGGCCAGGCGGCCCTCGAGCAGCTCGATCAGGCACCCGCCCGGCTGCGCGCGACCGGCGTCGTCGACCACCTGCCACCGCCCGAACGTGCGCTCCACCACCAGCCGGGTGGCCAGCAGCCCGGGCGCCCGCCGCGACCGCGTGCCGGCCACCGGCGCCAGGTCCAGCACGATCCGCGCCAGGTGCGGATGCCCCGCCCGGTCCGCGACATCGGCGAGCGGGCGGTCCAGCAGCAGCGCCCGCCGGTCCTCCGCGGTCCGGGGCGCGTCCGGCCGCTCCACACCGAACCGCCGCGCGGCCAGCCAGGCCCCGTCGAGGGAGTCGAGGAGGTCGCGCCACCGCTCCGCGACGGGTTGCCCGTACCGCCCGCTCAGCACCGCGAACTGCCGCCCGCGCTCGGTGGGCAGCGCCAGTTCGGCGCCGTCGTCGAAGCGGTGCACGGCGGGTGGCGCCTCCACCATCGCCAGGCCGGCCCGTGCCAGCTCGGCCTCGAGCGGGCGGCCGGATTTCTTGAACAGGTCGCGCCAGGTGGCGGGCAGGGTGACGACGGGGGGCAGCTGCCCGCGCTCCGCCGCCCAGCGCCCCCCGAGCGGTCCGCCGGCCAGGTCCAGGCGCACCGGATGGCCCAGTTTTGCCAGCCGTGCGGCGCAGGCCATGCCGGCCAGCGTGCCGCCTCGGATCGTGAGCATGCGGCCCAGGATAGGGCTTGACGTTCTGTCGGAGGGGGGGCATATAGTAGGAACTACCGCACGCCTGTTCGATTAGTTCGGGGAAGCTCTGGTTGGGCACGGCGCCGCGGTATGGGCCGCTCCGGCCCGGCGCAGCCTCGACCCCTGCGTCGGGCCGGGGCTCCCGGGTCGAATCGCACAGTCCATCAGACGATCCCCGGGAGGCACCCATGCGCACATATCAGGAACCCATCCACGTGCTGTTCCGCGACGAGCCGCGGCAGTTCATCTGGCGTGACCGGCTGCTGCTGGTCAAGGAGGTCCAGGGCCGCTGGAGCCAGGCCACCCCGTGGTGGTCGGGCCGGCAGGTGCGCGCCGCCCGCGGGGAGGAGGTCGCCCCCGCCCCCGCCCCCACCCGGGACGGGGAGGAGCCCCCCAGAGCCGAAGTCCCGCCAGCCCGCGGCGACCTGCTCAGCGAGCGGGAGGTGTGGCGGGTGGAGGCCGGAAACGGGAGCCATCGGGGCGTCTACGAGCTGGCGCGCACCGTCGATGCCGACAACTGGGTGCTGCAGGCGGTGCTCGACTGATGATCGATTTCAGCCAGGCCCGGCGTCTCGCCGCCGAGGCCGAACACGCGGACCTGCCGACGGAGCGCTACCTGGCCGCCTACCGTTCGGCGGAGCAGGTGGCCATCGCCGCCATCTCGGCAGCCCCCGTGGGCACGCGGCCCCGCCAGGACGTGTGGTCGCTGCTCTACCGGGTTGCGCCGGAGTTCGGGGAGTGGGCCGGGTTCTTCGCCGCGGTGGCGCCCAAGGCGCGTGCCGTGCAGGCGGGCGCCAGGACGCTGGTCACCGAGCGTGACGCCGCGGACCTGGTCCGCGACTCGCAGCAGTACCTCGCCGAGACGGCGCGCTGGCTGGGCCGCCGGGAGCAGGCGGGACGGCAGCAGGCAGGCCATCAGCAGGCAGGCCGGGAGCAGGCGGGTCGTCAGCAGGCGGGCCATCAGCAGGCGGGACGGCAGCAGGCGGCCGCGAAGGCGTCGTGATGGACAGCTTCGTGCACCTGCGCGTGGCCTCGGGCTACTCCTTCCAGTACGGCGCCTCCCACCCCGGCGAGCTGGTGGCCGAGGCGGTGCGCCACGGCATGGACGCGCTCGCACTCACGGACCGCGGCGGCCTCTACGGCGCCGTGCGGTTCGCGAAGGCCTGCCTCAAGGCGGGGATCGCGCCCATCGTCGGGGTTGACCTGGCGGTTCGGCCGGACGGCTGGCGCCCCACCAGGCGCCCCACGGCCGCCCGCGGCGGGCAACTGCGCGACGAGCGGCTCCCGCGGCTCGTGGTGCTGGCCACCTCCCGGGCCGGGTGGGGCACGCTGTGCGAGCTCATCACCGCCGCCCAGCTCACCGGCGAGCGGGGGGACCCGGCGGTCACCCTGGAGATGATCGCGCGGCACTGCGCGGGGCGCGACGCGGTGGTGCTGCTCGGCGCGGACTCGGAGGTGGGCGAGGCGCTGGCCGCCGGCCGCCCGGACCTCGCGGAGGACGCCGCCACCCGGTGGCGCTCCGAGCTGGGGCACGGGCTGGTCCTGGCCGCCACCAACCATCAGACGGGCGGGCGCGGGGCCGCGTCGGCGCACCAGGCTGCCGGCATGATCCGGTTGGCGCGCCGGCTCGCGGTCCCCGTCGTCCTCACCAACGCGGCGCGGATGGCGCGGCGGGAGCAGGCCGCCACCGCGGACGTGCTGGACGCCGCCCGCCGGCTGGCCCCGCTGGACGTGCGCACCATCGACAGGCGCAACGCCGAGGGCTACCTGAAGCCTGGGGAGGCGATGGCGGCCGCGGCGGAGGAGGCGGCCCGCCTGGCGGGGGAGCCGGACGGGACGGCGTTGCTGCGCGCCACCCGGCACCTGGCCGAGCGCTGCCGGCTGGACCCCGTCGGCGACGTCGGGCTGGGGGAGATCCGGCTGCCCGAGTTCGAGACCCTCGGCACCACGCTGGTCGAGGCGCCCGGGGTGCTGCGCGCGCGCTGCGAGGCGGGCCTGGCGCAGCGCTACGCCACCCTCACCACCGAGGTGACCGGCCGCCTCGACGACGAGCTGTCCGTGATCGGCAGGCTCGGGTTCGAGTCCTACTTCCTCACCGTGGCAGACGTGGTGGGCCTCATCCGGGAGCTCGGCATCCGCTGCGCGGCCCGCGGCTCGGGCGCCGGCAGCCTGGTCAACTACGCGCTCGGGATCTCCGGGGTGGACCCCATCCGGCACGGCCTGATCATGGAGCGGTTCCTCTCCCCGCTGCGGGTGGCGCTGCCGGACATCGACCTGGACGTGGAATCAGCCCGCCGCACCGAGGTCTACGACACGATCCTGGCCACGTTCGGCGGCCAGCGGGTGGCCTGCGTGGCCATGATCGAGACCTACCGGGTCCGCCACGCCGTCCGCGATGTGGGCGCCGCGCTCAGCCTGCCGCCCGTGGAGGTGGACGCCATGGCCAAGGCCTTCCCGCACATCCGCGCCCGAGACGCCCGCGCCGCCCTGCGGGACCTGCCCGAGCTGCGCGCCGCAGGCCTGGGGGAGGAGCGCCTCGATGTGCTGTTCTCGCTGGTCGAATCGCTCGACGGCCTGCCCCGGCACATCGCCCTGCACCCCTGCGGCGTGATCCTCAGCGACTCGTCGCTCGGGCAGCGCACCCCGCTGGAGGCCAGCTTCGGCGGCTACCCCATGAGCCAGTTCGACAAGGACGACGTGGAGGACCTGGGCCTGCTCAAGCTGGATGTCCTCGGCATCCGGATGCAGTCGGCCATGTCGCACGCGCTGACGGAGATCGCGCGCACCTCGCCCGCCGGGCCCCCGCCGCTCATCGACGACCTGGACCCCTTCGACGACCCGGCCGTCTACGACATGATCGCCCACCGCGCCACGCTCGGCTGCTTCCAGATCGAGTCGCCCGGCCAGCGGGAGCTGGTGGGCAAGTTCGGCCCCGAGACCTTCCACGACCTCATCGTCGACATCTCCCTCTTCCGTCCCGGCCCGGTGAAGTCGGACATGATCACCCCGTTCCTGGAGGCGCGGCAGGGCTGGGCGCAGCCCGAATACCTGCACCCCAGCCTCATCCCGGCCCTCGAGCAGACCCAGGGCGTGGTGGTGTTCCACGAGCAGATCATCCAGATCATCTCGGTGGCCACCGGCTGCACCCTGGCCCAGGGCGACGAGGTGCGCCGGGCGCTCGGAGACAAGGAGGGCCAGGCGCAGGTCAAGGAGTGGTTCTGGCCCAAGGCCCGCGCCCGCGGCTACGACGAGCACATCGTCGAACAGATCTGGGAGATCCTCGTCTCGTTCGCCTCCTTCGGGTTCTGCAAGGCGCACGCCGCCGCGTTCGCGCTGCCCACCTACCAGTCGGCGTGGCTGAAGCGCTACTACCCGGCGCACTTCCTCGCCGGCATCCTCACGCATGATCCGGGCATGTACCCCAAGCGGCTGCTGCTGGAGGAGGCCCGCCGCATGAACATCGCGGTGCTGGGCCTGGACGTCAACCGCAGCACCGCCCAGTACCGCGCCGAGGCGCTGGCCGACGGCGAGGCCGCGGAGGAGCCGATGGCGCTGCCGGAGCACCTCGCCATCGGCGCCCCGCCCACCACGGACGGGCTGCCGCAGGTCGACGGCTGGGGCATCCGGCTCTCGCTGGCAGACGTCAAGGGCATCGCCGAGGCGGAGATGGAGCGCATCGTCGCCGGGCAGCCCTACGCCTCGCTCACGGACTTCTGGGGGCGGGCCCGGGTGGCCGAGCCCGTCGTCGAACGGCTCATCCTGGCAGGGGCCTTCGACGCCCTCTACCGCATCGGCCGCCACGCCCCGGTGCAGCGGCGCGGCCAGATCACCCGCCGGGACCTGCTGCTGGCGCTGGCGGACCTGCACCGGCAGCGGCGGGCGGACGAGCGGGTGGTGTCGCGGGCGAAGGGGCGGCGCAGGAGTGTCGCGGGGACGGACCCCGGGGAACTCGCCTGGGCGCAGCGGCAGCGGGCGGGCCACCCGCCGCAGGCGGTGCAGGGTGCGCTGGACTTCGGCGTCGCCGAGACGGAGCCGACGGCGGACGTGCCCGTCACCGGCCTGCCGGAGATGGACGACGAGCAGCGGCTGAAGGCGGAGCTGGAGATCCTCGGCCTGGACGTCAGCCACCACATCATGGAGCGCTACCTGCCGCTGCTGCGGGCGCTCGGCGCCACCAGCTCGCGCACCCTGCTGCAGCAGCGCAACCAGGCCGAGATCCTCGTCGCGGGCGTGAAGGTGGCCACCCAGACGCCCCCGGTGCGCTCCGGGCGGCGCGTGATCTTCCTCACCCTGGACGACTCCACCGGCCCGGTGGACGCCACCTTCTTCGAGGACGCGCAGGGCCCGTACGCGGCCACGGTGTTCGCCTCCTGGATGGTGCTGGTGCGCGGCAAGGTCCGCCGCACCGGCCCGCGGGGGGTCTCCATCCGCGCCACCGGCTGCTGGGACCTGGGCCGGCTCGACGAGGCGTGGCGGGCGGCGCTGGCCGAGGGGGCCACGGAGGCCGAGGCTGTCGCGGCGGTGGTGGCCATCATCGACGAGGTGCCCGTGGGCTACTCCCTGGTGGGCCAGTGGCACCCCGCGCCGGCCGAGCGGCACGCCCCGGCCGCGCAGCCCGCACCGGGCGTCGACGAGGAGCCGCCCCCGGACCCGCAGGAACACACCCGCGCGGGCGGCATGGGGCGCCGCCGGGTGCTGGTGCACGCCAGCGGGTTCACGCAGTCGCCCTACGCGGACATCAAGCCGGCGGGCACCGGCGCCGCCGAGGCGCCACGCAAGCTGTGGCACTCCAGCCCGGGAAGCTCAGGGAGATGAGATGCCAGTCATCGCGCATGTGGACATGGACGCCTTCTACGCGTCGGTGGAGATGGCCCGGCACCCGGAGCTGCGGGAGGTGCCGATGTTCGTCGGCGGCTCCACCCGCGGGGTGGTGCTCTCGGCCAACTACCCGGCGCGCCGGTTCGGGATCGGCGCGGGCATGCCGTCGAGCCGGGCCAGGCGCCTGTGCCCGCAGGTGGCCGTGATCCACCCGGACTTCGACCACTACACGGCGGTCTCCGACGGCATCCGCGAGATCTTCGACACGGTGACGGACCGGGTGGAGATGGCCTCCATCGACGAGGCGTTCATCGACCTCACCACGGCGCTGCGCCGCCTCGGCGGGGACCCGGTTGCCATCGGGGAGACGCTCCGCGCCCAGGTGATGGACGAGCAGGGGGTGCCCTGCTCCATGGGCATCGGCCCCAGCAAGTTCATCGCCAAGCTGGCGTCGAAGGCCGCCAAGCCGGACGGCCTGGTGCGGGTCCGCCCCGAGGAGGTGATCGCATTCCTGCACCCGCTGCCGGTGGAGGCCATCTGGGGGGTGGGGGAGGCGACGGCGGCGCGGCTGCACCGGCTGGGCCTCAGCACCGTCCGCGACATCGCCAACACCCCCCGTTCCACCCTGCAGCGGGCGCTCGGCGACGGGCAGGGCGCGCTCCTGCTGGACCTTGCCTGGGGCCGCGACGACCGCTCCGTCCTGGCCCGAGAGCCCGCCGAGCACAGCGTCGGCTCGCAGGAGACGTTCCCGCAGGACACCGACGACGCGGGCGTGGTGGCCACGGAGATCCTGCGGATGGCGGACCGCACCGCGTCGCGGATGCGGGCGCAGTCCATGGTGGGGCGCACGGTGACGCTGTCGGTGCGGTTCGCGGACTTCACCACCATCACGCGCACCGGCACGATCTCCGCCCCCACGGACCGCACCAACGACATCTACGCCGAGGCGATGCGGCTGTTCACCAAGCTCAACCTGCAGCGCGCCCGGATCCGCAGGGTGGGGGTGCGGATGGAGAAGCTGGTGCCGAAGGCCGGCACCTACGAGCAGCCCGCGCTGGACGAGCCGGCCCGCGGATGGACGGAGGCGGAGCAGGCCATCGACAAGGCGGTGCTGCGGTTCGGCCCGCACGCCGTGCGGCGGGCCACCCTCACCCGCCGAAGGGATGAGCGAACTGATCCACACCTGATCCATGCCTGATACACATTCGCAACGGTCCCCCAGCAGCATGGGGGAGATGAAACTCCTTGTCATCGCGCCCGCCTCCCGCTATCAGCCCGGCCACTTCGGTGAGCTCCTGGTGGCGCTGGCGGACCGGACTGTGGCCCTCGCCCGCGAGGCCGGCTGGACCACCACCCTCATCGGCATGCAGGACTGCGGGGATCACGTGTGGCACGCGGCGCTCGCTGCCGCGGACGCGGTGGTGCTGCTCGGCGGGCACGATGTGGACCCGCGCGTCTACAAGGGCAGGAACGAGTATCCCGGGTCCGGGGACCACCTGGGCACCGCGGACCGCCGCTCGATCGCCGTGGTGCAGGCCTGCCGCGCGGACCGCCGTCCGCTGCTGGGGATCTGCCGCGGGATGCAGTTGATCAACGTGGCCTACGGGGGGAACCTGTCTCCGGACCTGTTCACCGCCCAGACCCACCGGCTCCCCGGCGGCCAGCGCGGCATGTTGGACCACCTCGTCGACGTGGAGGCCGGGTCGCGGTTGGCGGACGCGCTCCCAGCTGAGCGGTTGACGGTGCGCAGCTCGCACCATCAGGGCGTCGAACGACTGGGCGAGGGCCTGAGGCCCACGGCGTGGGCCACGCACGACGGCGTGATCGAGGGGATCGAGGACCCGGACCGCCCCGTCCTGGCGGTGCAATGGCACCCGGAGGACGAGGGGGCGGAGCCGGATCAGCTCACCGGTCTGCTGGGCTGGCTGGCCGCGCACATCCGCAGCACCGAGGCACCCCGCGCCAGCGCCTGAGGAGGATCAGAGGTCGCCCTGTTGGCGACGGCGCCACCGCTCCTCAAGCTTGTCCATGAAGTCCTGCGATGGGTTGGTCGACGGCGAGGGCCGCGGCGCGCTGGGCCCGCGCCTGCTGGGCTGGGCGCCCTCGTCACCCACCCTGCGCCACGAGTTGATGCCGATCAGCGCCGCGCCGAGCATGAGCAGGAAGCCGAGCACGCTCACCGCGGGGTGCACCTGGACCCCCACCAACAACACCACGACGCCGGCGATGAACCCCACGCCGGCGATGGCCGCCCTGCGGCGGTGAATGCGGATGGTCGACGACCCGCTCAGCGTGTCAGCGAGCTTGGGGTCCTCGGCCATGAGGGACGCTTCAAGCTGCTCCAGCAGCTTTCGTTCCTGCTCAGAAAGCGCCATTGGTTCTCCCTCGTCGACCTTTCGTTCCAGTCTATGCGCCGGGTCAACCGGCGGGAAGTCGACGCCAGAGAGAGGCCGGCAGGAGGATCGCCCCTTCAGCTGGCTGAGGTGCCGCGAAGCGGCCTCGAAGCCTCAGAAACGTTAGCTGACAAGGTCACTCTTTTTGGGCTTCGAGGCTCGTCGCTGCGCTCCTCGCTCCTCTGCCCGCGGGGCGGCGGAACTCGTCGTTGCGTTCCGCTCGGCGCGACCTTTCCGCTGGCTGAGGTGCCGCGAAGCGGCCTCGAAGCCTCAGAAACGTTAGCTGACAAGGTCACTCTTTTTGGGCTTCGAGGCTCGTCGCTGCGCTCCTCGCTCCTCTGCCCGCGGGGCGGCGGAACTCGTCGTTGCGCTCCGCTCGGCGCGACCTTTCCGCTGGCTGAGGTGCCGCGAAGCGGCGACGAAGCCTCAGAAACGTAAGCTGACAAGGTCACTCATTTTAGGCTTCGAGGCTCGTCGCTGCGCTCCTCGCTCCTCAGCCCGCGGAGAGGTGCCGCGAAGCCTCATCAGCGGCGGAGGCGCCAGAGAGAGGCCGGCAGGAGGATCGCCCTGGCCCGCACCATGGCCGAGGAGTCCGCCCAGAGCGAGGCCCGCACCGCGCGCACCTGGGCGGGCAGCCGCCCAGGATCCGCCGCGTCACGCGAGAACCTACTCACCTCGACGGTGTGCGCGAGCTCCCGCAGCGCCGCCGCGCCGTTGGGGGGAAGGTCCACGGACTCCGACACCGGCCCGGGGGAGCCGTCCGGCCAGGGCCGGCGGAAGTCCCGGAACAGGGCCTCCACCTCCGTCCACGCCGAACCGGCCGCGACCCTCGCCTCCTGGCCGCCGCGCAGCCTCCACCACCGCTGCCCCCGCCGGACCGCGGCGGGCACGCTCAGCGCGACCAGCGCGATCCCGGCGAGCAGCCAGTCCAGCCATCCCACGTCGCCGTCGCCGCCCGGGGCGCTGGGCTGGAACGTGGGCATCGGCTCCTCGGAGGGGAGCGCAGACGGCAGGGTCGTGGGCGTCGACGGGCTGGGTGACGGCGAATCCGACGGTGCGACTGAGGGCTGCGTGGCCGGATCGGTGTACTCGGGAGGGCCGTCGAACGCGGGGGTGGGCTCGAACGGCACCCAGCCGAGCCCGTCGAGGAAGAGCTCCGGCCAGGCGTGGGCGTCGTGCGCGGTGACCTCGAAGGTGCCGTCCTCGAGGCGCTCGCCGGGGGCGAACCCGACGGCCATCCGCGCGGGGATCCCCTCGAGGCGGGACATGGTGATCATGGCCGCGGCGAAGTGGATGCAGTAGCCTGCACGCTCCTCGAGGAGGAAGGCGCTGATGGCGTCGGAGCCGGTCGACGGCGGGGCCTCGAGCGAGTAGGTGAAGGCGTCCGAGCGGAGGAACTCCTGGATCGCCAGCGCCTTCTGGCCGGCGGTGGCGGCCTCCGAGACCACGTCGGCGGTCAGGTCCGTGACCACGGGGGCGAGCCCCTCAGGCACCGCGACAGTGACGGCGTTGACGCCGCCGCCTGCCTCGGCCGCCTCGATGTCCTCCCGCGACGGGGACGGCAGGGTGGAGACCACGGAGTAGTTGAGGTCGATCGTCTGTTCCAGGCGGTCCGGGCCGGAGGCCACGATGCTCATCGTGTCCGGGTCGAAGCTCCAGCTGCCGTCGGCGTCGATGGACTCGGCCGCGAACGGGGCGGGCAGGTACTCCGACGGCACGCCGGCCATGGCCACGTCGATCTCCACGCGTTCGCCGGGGAACGTGTGGGCGCCCGCCAGCCCGATCCGCGAGAGGCGCATGGGGAGCAGGCGCGCCCCTGCGGTGGTGAGCTCCGGCAGCGCGACGGTGCGCATGTAGACGCTCTCGTCGTTGGAGGTGCGATACGTGAGGATGCGGGTGTCCGCGGGCCGCTTGAGGTCCTGCTCCAGGCGGACGGTGGGGTCGCTGAGCTGGATGGGGCCGTCCGGGCCGTCGCTGTTCCAGGGCTGCTTCTGCCCGAGCGGCACCAGCGGGGCGAGCACGAGCGCCAGGGCCACCGCGACCGCCCCGAACGCCACCGCCACCTGCGCCCGCGACAGAAGGTAGGCGCCGACGCGCGACGCCTTGCCGGTGACCTCGTCGGCCAGCCCCGTGGCGCTAACGAGCAGCGCCAGGTAGCCCACCACCACGGGCAGCACGAACACGAACGACAGCTCGTCGATGACCGCGATGGACGCGATGCCGTACACCAGCGCCACCGGCGCGATGGACCACGCCGGCTGCTCCAGGACGTTGACCAGCAGCTCCACCACCAGGATCAGTAGCCCGGTGAGCGCCACGATGAGCCACATCAGACCAGGGGAGGGCTCCACGGGCGCCGCCCCGGTGCGGATGGTCACCACGCCCTCGGCGACCAGCGCCTGCATCGAGCCCAGCGGATCCGTGATGCCCGCGCCGGCCAGCGACGTCGCCCGCCACACCACGTAGGCGCCGCCCGCCAGGATCTGGAGCATCAGCACCAGCATCCGTGGCAGGCGGAGCGCGGCGAGCGCGGCCCCGGTGACACCGACGATCCCCAGCACGACGGCGGACTCGACGAGGTAGCCCGCGCCCTGCACCATCGTCGAGAGCGGCAGCAGCCCGAGCCACAGCGCGACCGCGGCCACGAGGCTCGTCCACGGGTGGTAGCTGAACCTCACCGCGACACCCGCTTCCAGACCTGGGGCATCGGCTCACCCGGCGCGTAGGCCTCGATGGTCCAGCCGTGGTTGCGCAGCAGCCTGCAGGCGTCGTCGTGCTCGTCGTCGGCGGCCCCCCAGGCGCGCGCGTCCGGCACCAGCGCCACCAGGCTCCGCGCCCGCCCCCCGGCGGCCACCAGCGCCGCCGCGTCCGCCGCCCGCAGCAGCCCCGTCGCCGCGACGATCGAGGACGCCGAGGTGAGCGCCTCGGTGTCCGTGACGGCGCGCCCCAGCCACGTCTCCTCCGACGGCGCCAGGTCCGTCATGGCCTCCACCATCGCGTGCCGCGCCCCGTGCCCGACGGCGTGGCCAGACTCGAACACCGTCCCCGACGGCGCCACCACGGACAGCCGGTAGCGGCCCTCCACCAGCAGCGCCGCGATCGAGGTGACGGCGGAGACCGCCCACTCGAGGCTGCCCGTGGGGCCCTCGCCGAGGTGCGCGTCGAGCCTGTTGTCCACGATGAGCGTGCTCGACGGGTCCCACGGATGCTCCTCGAGCCGGACCATGAGGTCGCCCTGCTTGGCGCTCATCTTCCAGTGCACCCGACGCATGTCGTCGCCGTGGCGGTGCTCGCGCACCAGCACGTCGTCCTGACCGGCCTGCCCGATCCGCTGCGGGGTCGCGTCGCCCGCCGCGCCCAGCCCCGCCCCGCCGGTGAGCTCGCCGAGCGGCCACACCCGAGGCGTGACCCGCAGGAGGGTCGTCTCGCCGGCAGCCGTGAACGTGCGCAGGGCGAGGCCGAACGGGTCCGCGGCGGAGCCCAGCAGCGGGCCGATCTCGAACCGCCCCCGGAGCGCAGCCTCCAACGTGTAGCCCACGGCCTGACGCCACCGGCCGAAGCCGCGGGCGATCACGAAGGCCGCCCCACCCCCCAGCGGGTCGGGTGCGGTGTCCAGGAAGCGCAGGGCGCTGGCCTGCGCCGGCGACTGGTTGGCCACCTGCAGCACCACCCGGGTGGAGGTGCCGACGGGGATGGTGGGCGGGGTGAGCGAGCGCTGGTGGCTGACGCGTGGGCGCGCCAGCACGAGGTAGCCCGCGGCGAGCAGGGGCAGCACCGCCAGGGTCAGCGCCACCCACATGAGGTCGCGCTCGCCCAGGTAGCCGGCCCCGGCGGTGGCCGCGACACCCAGGACCAGCAGCATGATGCCGCGGCCCGTCAGCCGGGTTCCCCGCTTGGGCAACGCCTCAGCCCCGGTTCGGTGCGGGGGTGGCGTCGACGATGGCCCCGATGATGCTCTCCGGGTCCCGCCGGGACACCTGGGCCTCCACCGTCGGCAGCACCCGGTGCGCCAGCACGGCCACCGCGAGGCTGCGCACGTCCTCGGGGATCACGTAGTCCCGGCCCGCCAGCGCGGCCTCCACGCGGGAGGCCCGCATGAGGTGCAGCGACGCGCGGGGGCTGGCCCCCAGCCGGAGGTCCGGGTGGCGCCGGGTGCCCTCGGAGATGGCGACGATGTAGTCGTTGATCACCGGGGCCACGTAGACGCTGCGGATGGTGCGGACGGCGGCGGCGATGGCGGCGGCGTCGGTGACCGGCGAGATGCTGGCCAACTGGTCCCCGCCGGCGTTGTGGGTGAGCATCGCCACCTCGGCCTGCCGCGCCGGGTAGCCCATGGTGATGCGCGCCATGAACCGGTCGCGCTGCGCCTCGGGGAGGGGATAGGTGCCCTCCATCTCGATGGGGTTCTGGGTGGCGATCACCATGAAGGGCTCGCTCAGTTGATACGTGTGCCCGTCCGCGGACACCTGGCCCTCGGCCATGGCCTCCAGCAGCGCGGACTGCGTCTTGGGGGAGGCGCGGTTGATCTCGTCGCCCAGCACGATGTGGGCGAAGATGCCGCCCGGCTTGAACTCGAACTCGCGCGTGGCCTGGTTGAACACCGACACGCCGGTCACGTCGCTGGGCAGCAGGTCAGGCGTGAACTGGATGCGCTTGACGTTGCCGGAGATGGCGCGGCCCAGCGATTTCGCCAGCACAGTCTTCCCCACCCCGGGGACGTCCTCGATGAGCAGGTGGCCCTCCGCGAGCAGCACCGCCACGGCCATCCGGATCTGATGCGGCTTGCCCTCGATCACCCGGCCCATCTCTGCGGCGATGTCGCGGGCGAGCTTGGAGACCTCGGCGAGCGAGGGGGTGACGGGCTGGTTCACCGGGACTCCTTCTGGTGGCGGGCCGGGACGGCGGTTCCAGCGTAGTTGCCAGCGGCAACGACCAGCCAACACGCCACAAAGTGGTGCCCTTGTGGGGGGAAGTGGGGTACGGTGGGGCGAAATGGAGCGAAGTGGATGGCTAGTGGAGCGAAGGGGGGCGCACACCGATGTTTCTGGGGACCTACACACCCAAGTTGGACGAGAAGGGGCGCCTCATCCTGCCCGCCAGGTTCCGCGACGCCTTGGAGGCCGGACTGGTGGTCACCCGCACCCAGGAGCGGGCGTTGGCCGTCTACCCCAAGGACACGTTCGAGGCGCTGATGGCAGAGGCCATGAGCGCCCCGAGCACCGTGAAGCAGGTCCGCGACTATCAGCGCATGATGACGGCGGGCGCCAGCTTCGAAGTTCCGGACCGGCAAGGGCGGGTGACCATCCCCCAGATCCTGCGCGACTACGCCGGCCTGGATCGCGACGTCGTGGTGATCGGAGCGATGAACCGCGCCGAGATCTGGGACGCCGAGACCTGGCAGACCTACTCGGCGGCCAGCGAAGAGGGTTTCGCCGGCATGGACGACGAACTCAGCGCCTTCCACAGGCTCTGACGGCCCACCCGGTGGCTCCCGGCCGGCGGCCCTGACCTCACTTCCCCGATGTCAGGTCCACTCCGGAAGGGAACCTCCGGGTGGGGCGCACGAGACGGACGAATTTCCATCAGAAGACAAGGGTCGAAACACATGCAGGGCTACGCGGACGTTCACGAACCGGTCATGAAAGACCGCATCGTCGAACTCCTGCGCCCGGCCCTGCAGCGCCCGGGATCGGTCTACGTCGACGGCACCCTCGGCCTCGCCGGCCACGCGATCGCCGTGCTGGAGGCCTGCCCGGAGGCCCGCCTGATCGGCATCGACCGGGACCCCGACGCCCACGCCGTCGCCCGCGACCGCCTGGGCCCGCTGGCCGAGCGGGCCACCCTCGTGCACGCCGTCTACGACGAGCTCCCCGAGGTGCTGGAGGAGCTCGGCGTCGCGAAGGTGGACGCCATCCTGCTGGACCTCGGCCTCTCCTCGCTCCAGATCGACCGCCTGGAGCGCGGCTTCGCCTACCGCGTCGACGCGCCCCTGGACATGAGGATGAACCCGACGGAGGGCCCCACCGCCGCCGACGTGCTCAACACCTACCCGGCCCGTGAACTGTCGCGGATCCTCAAGTGGTACGGCGAGGAGCGGTTCGCGGACCGCATCGCCCGCGCCGTCGTCGACGAGCGGCAGCGCGCCCCGTTCACCAGCTCGGGGCGCCTGGTGGAGACCATCTCGGCGGCCATCCCCGCCGCCGCCCGCCACACCGGCGGCCATCCCGCCAAGCGCACCTTCCAGGCGCTGCGGATCGAGGTCAACCGGGAGCTGGCCGCCCTCGAGGGGGTCCTGCCGGCGGCCGTCGACGCCCTGGCCGTGGGCGGCCGGATCGCGGTGCTCAGCTACCACTCGCTGGAGGACCGCCTGGTCAAGCGCACCCTGGCCGCGAAGTCCGCGGACCGCGCACCCCGCGACCTCCCCGTCGTCCCCGAGTACCTCAAGGCCGAGTTGATGCTGCTGACCCGCGGCGCCGAGCGGCCCAGCGAGCACGAGACCGCCAGCAACCCCCGGGCCGCCTCCGCGCGGCTCAGGGCAGCGACACGAATCAGGGAGGCCACCGCATGAGCGCCCAGCCGATCACCGCCGCCGGGAGCCCGCCCGCCCCACGCCTGCGCGTCGTCAGGATGCCCGGCGGCACCGTCTCCCCCCTCGGCTTCGCCGTCATCGTGGTCCTGTTGATCGCCGCCGGCCTGGGCCTGGTGATGGTGGTCACCACCTCCGTGGGCGCCCAGTCCCGCGAGCTGGCCGGCCTCCGCAGGGAGGCCACCGAGCTCGGCTACACCCAGGCCGCCCTCACCTCCCAGCTCCAGAACGTCTCCAGCGCCAACGCGTTGGCGCTGCGGGCCTCCCAGCTCGGCATGGTTCCCAACCCGTACCCGGCGTTCATCCACCTGGCGGATCACACGGTCACCGGCGTGCCGACGGCCGTCACCGGAGACGAGCTGCCCTACCTGCGCGGCCGCCGCTCAGAGGCGCCCTCGACGGCGGCCCCAGTCACCACGCCGAGGCCGGAGGCACCGGTGGTAGAGCTGCCCGACGATCTCGTCGCGGCCGGAACGACGGGGGAGTAAGGCCATGGCGGAACGCAAAGGGCGGCCGCGGGCCACCAACGGGACTCGTGCGTCATCGTCCGCGCGCCCCCAGAAGGGCGCCGCCGCTGGCGGCAGGAAGCCCTCCGGCGACCCGACCCAGCGCTCCGCCGCGCGACCGGCAGCCAAGCCCGCCGGCAGGTCGTCTGCCAAGCGAGCCTCGTCGTCGCGCCCGGGCGCGCCCAGCCGTCGGGCCGAGGCTCGGCGCTACCGCAAGACCCTGCGGCTCCCGGTGGGACGCACCAGCGTCCGGATCCGCGTGTTCATGGTGACGCTCGCGGTCCTGCTCGGGATCGCCGGCGTGCGCGCCGTCCAGCTGCAGGGGATCGACGCCCAGGCGTTCGCGGCGGAGGCGGCTGCCAAGATGAAGTCCACCAGGGACCTGCCCGCCACCCGCGGCACCATCACCGACCGCAACGGGGCGGTGATGGCGGCCACCGAGCCCGCCATGATCGTCTCGATCGACCCGGACATGATCCGCACCAACGGCGCGGACAAGCGCTACGCGATGAGCGCCAAGAAACAGGAGGAGGCCGCCGCCGCGCCCAGCGCAGTGGCCGACATCCTCGTCGAGCACCTCGGCGGGCAGAAGTCCACCTACCTCAAGCTGATCAACACGCCGGACTCGCTCTACGAGATCGTGAAGCGGAAGGTGCCGGCCGCAACCTACACCGCCATCCAGAAGGACATGAAGGAAGGCTTCGGCGGCGACGGCAGCCGCCCCTGGAAGGGCGTCTTCGGTGACCCGGACCCCATCCGCGTCTACCCGAACCGCTCGGTGGCCGCCAACGTGGTGGGCTTCGTCAACGGTGAGGGCGAGGGCGCCGCCGGGCTTGAGTACGCGCTCAACGCGGACCTCAACGGCACCGCCGGCAGCATGGTCTACGACTGGTCCACCTACGGACGCATCCCGCTGGGCACCAACATCATGACCCCGGCCGTCGACGGCAACTCCTACCAGACGACGCTGGACTCGGACCTCAACTGGATGACCGAGCAGATCCTGGCCGAGTACGTGAAGCAGGCGGGCGCCACCACCGGCAAGGCCTTGGTGATGAACGTCAAGACCGGCGAGATCCTCTCGCTGGCCAACGGACCCGGCTACGACGCCGCCAATCCCGGGCGCGCGGACACCTCCGACCTGGGCAACCGCGCCGTCACGGAGGCCTACGAGCCCGGATCGGTGCAGAAGGTCCTGACGATGGCCGCCCTGGCTGACCAGGGCCTGGTCACGCCCACCACCAAGGTGGTCGTGCCGGAGCGGATCGCCTCGGGCGCCGGCTACGTGCGCGACTCCTTCGATCACGGCCGCATCAAGCTCACCGGCGCCGGCGTGGTGGCGCAGTCCTCCAACATCGGCACCATCCTGCTGGCCCGGCAGATGGAGAAGGCCACGCTGGCCGAGTACCTCGCCGGATTCGGCCTCGGCACCAAGTCCGGCGTCGGCCTCCCCGGCGAGACCTCCGGCAGCCTGCCGGGCGCCGACATGGCGGACTACACCAGGGACCAGATCTCCTTCGGCCAGGCCCTGTCGGTCAACGCCATCCAGATGGCCGCGGCCGTCAACACCGTCGCCAACGGCGGCGTCTACGTCCAGCCCACCATCCTCAAGTCCGGCACGCAGGCCGACGGCACCCCCGTCGAGCTGCCCGAGCCCGTCACGCGCCGCGTGGTCTCCGAGGAGGCCGCGGACACCGCACTGGAGATGATGGAATCGGTCATCACCCTCAACGAAAACCGTGCCATCCCCGGCTACCGCACCGCAGGCAAGTCCGGCACCGCCCAGCGCTTCGACCCCTCCTGCAAGTGCTACAACGGCTTCACCGCCAGCTTCGTGGGCGTCGCACCCGCCGAGGACCCCCAGATCCTGGTCTACGTGGTGCTGGATCAGCCCACCAACGGCAACCTCGGCAGCCGCCTGGCCCTGCCGGCCGTCAACGACATCCTCGAGCTCGCACTCCCGCGCTACAACGTCGCCCCGTCGACGACGCCGGCGCCCGAGATCCCGCTAACGTTCGAGTAATGAACCACACGCTCCGCCCCGCGACCACGCCGCCGGCGCCGCTCGCGGTGCTCGCCGCCGGGCTGGGCCTGCTGGGCGACGCGCAGGGCGATGTCGCGGTGGCGGGGGTCACCCTTGACTCCCGGGCCGTGCAACCCGGCTGGCTGTACGTGGCACTCCCCGGCACCCGCACGCACGGGGCCGCGTTCGCCGCCGCCGCGGTCGCTGCCGGTGCTGCCGCCATCCTCACGGACCACGGGGGCGGGGGCGATCTCGCCCTGGGCGTCCCCGTGCTCTACACCGAGGAGCCCAGGCATGCAGCGGCCGTGATCTCCGCCAGGTTCTACGGCGAGCCCGCCCGCGCCATGACCATGTTCGGCGTCACGGGCACCAACGGGAAGACCACCACCGTGGCGCTGCTCCAGGCGGGCCTGGCGGCAGCGGGACGGCTGGCCGGCACCATCGGCACCATCGGCTTCCGGCTCGGCGACGAGGAGCTGCGGACCGCCCGCACCACGGTCACCACCCCCGAATCGCCGGACCTGCAGGCGCTGCTGGCGGTCATGCAGCAGCGCGGAGCGGACTCGGTGGCCCTGGAGGTCAGCTCCCACGCCATGGCGCTCAGCCGCGTGGACGGGATCGAGTTCGACGTGGCCGGCTTCCTCAACCTCGGCCGCGACCACCTGGACTTCCATCCCAGCCTGGAGGACTACTTCGAGGCCAAGGCCGCGCTGTTCGCCCCCGGCCGGGCGAAGGCGAGCGTGGTCTGGATCGACGATCCCAAGGGCCGCGAGATCGCCCAGAGGGTGACCAGCCACGGCGGCAGCCGCCTCATCACCGTCGGCAGCACCCCGGATGCCCACTACGTGCTCTCGGACTACCGCGGCGTCGCCCCATTGGGCGGCCGAGCGAGCCTCACCAGGGAAGGGGAGCGGCTGGAACTCGAACTGACCCTCCCCGGGGCCTACAACATGATCGATGCCGCGGTGGCGTTCGCGATGCTCGAGGCGGTGGGGGTCCCCGCCGACGCCGCCCTGGCCGGGCTGCGCCGCGCCCAGGTGCCGGGGCGGATGCAGCGCGTGGACCTGGGGCCGCACGCTCCGCTGGTGGTGGTGGACTTCGCGCACACGCCGCAGGCCGTGGGCGCCGCCGTCGAGTCCCTGGCCGGCCTGGGGCGGGTGGTCACGGTGCTCGGCTGCGGCGGGGACCGCGACGCGGACAAGCGGCCGGAGATGGGCGCCGCGGCCGCGCGCGGCAGCGACCTCACCATCGTCACAGACGACAACCCGCGCACCGAGGACCCCGCCCTCATCCGCGCCCAGACCCTCGCAGGCGCCGAGTCCGCCCGACGCGACGGCGCCCGCGTGCTTGAGGTGGCCGGCCGACGCGCCGCCATCGAAGCAGCGCTCCGGGGTGCCGACGCCGGTACGGTGGTGGCCATCCTCGGCAAGGGACACGAACGAGGCCAGATTCTGGCCGACCGCGTCGTCGATTTCGACGATGTGGAGGAAGCGACGCGTGCCTGGCGCCGCCTGAGGCAGGAAGGAGCCACCCATGAGGCCCCGCCTGATGAGTGAACTCGTCGACCTGATGCAGCCCGCCCCCGTCGAACTCGTGGGGGAGGACGCCGTGGTGGGGCCCGCCGTGGTGATCGACAACCGCGAGGCCACCGAGGGTGCCCTGTTCGTCGCCATCCCCGGGGAGCGCGTCGACGGCCATTCCTACGCCGCGGCCGCCGCCCGGTCAGGCGCAGGGGGCGTGCTGGGCATGACGGTCACCGAGGCGCCCGTCCCGCACATCCTGGCCGAGGACTCCGTGGCCGCGCTCAGCTGGCTGGCCCGCGGCATCGTCCGCGAGGCCCGCGCCCGCGGCATGGTCAGCATCGGCGTCACCGGCAGCTCCGGCAAGACCAGCACCAAGGACCTCATGGCGCAGGTGTTCGAGGCCGCCGGCCCCACCGTCGCCCCCGTCGGCTCGCAGAACAACGAGGTGGGGGTCCCGCTGACCGCCTGCCGCGTCGGCGACGACACCGCCTACCTGGTCTCCGAGCTCGGCGCCCGCGGGGTGGGGCACATCGCGTGGCTGACCTCGCTGGTGGGGCTGGACGTGGGCGTCTGCCTCAACGTGGGCCGCGCCCACGTCGGGGAGTTCGGCGGCCTGGAGGCCACCGCGCAGGCGAAGTCAGAGATCGTCGCGGACCTCGCCGAGGACGGCTGGGCCGTCCTCAACGCCGACGACCCGGCCGTGGCCGCGATGCGCGACCGGACCCGCGCCAGGATCGCCTGGTTCGGCGAGGGGGAGCTCCCCGCCGGGCAGTTGCGCGTCACGGCACGTGACGTCTCCCTCAACGCCCTCAGCCAGGCCGGCTTCGAGCTGGTGGCCGACGACGGCTCGGGCGAGCGCGCCGCGCCGGTGACCCTGCGGGTGATCGGGCGCCACCAGGTGGGCAACGCACTGGCCGCCGCGGCGGCCGCCCTCGCCGTCGGGCTGGACCTCGAGCTGATCGCCGCCGCGCTGTCCGGCGCGGCGCCCCGCTCCAACTGGCGGATGGAGCTGCACCCGCGCGCCGACGGCGTCCTGATCCTCAACGACGCCTACAACGCCAACCCGGACTCGATGGCAGTGGCCCTCAGCACCGCCGTCGAGCTGCGCCAGGGCACCCGCGCCGAGCATCCCGATGCGCGCGTGATCGCCGTCCTCGGCGACATGCTGGAGCTGGGGCCCCTCGCGCCGCAGCTGCACGAGGAACTCGGCCGGCTCGCCGCCGATCTCGGCATCTCCGAGGTGGTCGCGGTGGGGGACCTGGCCGGGTATGTCGTGGCCGGCGCCGCCGCCGAGGGGCTACCGGCACGGGTCTCGGATCGGGAAAACGTGGCCGGTTCCCTTAGCCTTGGCCCCGGCGACGTGGTGCTCATCAAGGGGTCCCGCGGCGTCGGACTGGAAACCGTCGCGGCCGAACTGGCTGACGGAAACGGAGGCGTCAAGTGATCAACATCCTCACAGCGGGGGCTTTGTCCCTGCTGTTCGCCATGGTGGGCACCCCCATGCTGATCAAGTTCCTCACCCGCCGCCAGTACGGCCAGTTCATCCGCGAGGACGGGCCCACGGCCCACTACGTCAAGCGCGGCACCCCCACCATGGGCGGCCTGATCATCATCGGCTCCGCGGTGCTGGCCTACGCGCTGTCCCACCTGGTGCGCTGGCAGGCGCCCAGCCTGTCCGGGATCCTGGTGCTCGGCCTCGCCGTCGGCATGGGCTTCCTCGGCTTCCTCGACGACTGGTCCAAGATCTCCAAGGAACGCAGCCTCGGCCTCACCCCGCGCGGGAAGCTGCTCGGCCAGTTCCTCATCGGCGGCGTCTTCGCGCTGCTCGCCCTGAACTTCCCCGACGAGCGGGGCCTGACGCCCGCGTCGCCCGCGATCTCGTTCCTCCGCGACGTCCCATGGCTCACACTGCCGCTGGTGGTGGCGGTGGCGTTCATCATCTTCCTCATCATGGCCTGGTCCAACGCCGTCAACATCACCGACGGCCTCGACGGGCTGGCCGCCGGCAGCGCCACGCTGGTGTTCGCGGCCTACACCATCGTCAACATCTGGCAGTTCAACCAGTGGTGCGCCCGCACCTCCACCGCCGGGCCCCGCTGCTACGAGGTCCGCGACCCGCACGACCTGGCCGTCGTGGCGGTGGCCTTCGCCGGCGCCTGCTTCGGGTTCCTCTGGTGGAACGCCAAGCCGGCCAAGATCTTCATGGGCGACACCGGCTCGATGGCCATCGGCGCCGCGCTGGCCGGCCTGTCGATGATGACCCGCACCGAGCTGCTGCTGGTCATCCTCGGCCTGCTGTTCGTGATCGAGGTGGGATCGGTGGCGCTGCAGGTCAGCTACTTCAAGGCCACCAAGGGCAAGCGCATCTTCAAGATGTCCCCCATCCACCACCACTTCGAGCTGCTCGGCTGGGATGAGGTCACCGTCGTGATCAGGTTCTGGATCATCGGCGGGCTCTGCGTGGCGCTGGGCGTGGGCATCTTCTACGCCGAATGGGTGGTGGGTCAGTGACGAAGCACTGGATGACCGAGGCCACCCGGCTCTCGGACTGGCCCTCCGCGCAGGTGGTCGTGGCCGGGCTGGGCGTCTCCGGCTTCGCCGCCGCGGACGGCCTGATCTCGCTGGGCGCGAAGGTGATCGTGCTGGACGAGTCGACGGCGCACGCGGACAAGGCCACGCTGCTGGAGCACCTCGACGCGACGGTGGTGCTGGGCCCCGGCGCCACCGCGCAGCTGCCGCCGGGCACGGACCTGGTGGTCACCTCCCCGGGCTGGCGGCCCAGCGCGCCGCTGCTGCGGCAGGCGGCCGCCGAGGGGATCCCGATCTGGGGCGAGACCGAGCTGGCCTGGCGGATAATGCAGCCGGACCGGGCCATCCCGTGGCTCGGCATCACCGGCACCAACGGCAAGACCACCACCACCCAGATGCTGGAATCCATGCTGATCGCCGACGGGAGGAAGGCCGCCGCGGTGGGCAACATCGGCCGGCCCATCATCGAGGCCATCCTGGACGACACCGACTACGACGTGTTCGCCGTCGAGCTGTCCAGCTTCCAGCTGCACTGGATGAACAACGTGAACCTGCACTCGGCCGCGGTGCTCAACCTCCACCCGGACCACCTCGAGTGGTACGAGGGCGACCCGGAGGCCATGGCGCTCTACGCCGCGGACAAGGCCAAGATCTACTCCGGTGTCACCCACTCCTGCGTCTACAACGTGGCCGAGGAAGCCACCGAGACCATGGTGGAGAACGCCGACGTGGTGGAGGGCGCCCGCGCGATCGGCTTCACGCTCGGCACCCCCGCGGTCTCGATGCTCGGGATCGTCGACGACCTCATCGTGGACCGCGCGTTCGTGGCTCAGCGCCGCGACTCGGCCCTGGAGCTGGCCAAGGTCTCGGATGTCCAGCCTTACGCCCCCCACAACGTGGCCAACGCGCTCGCCGCGGCCGCGCTGGCGCGCAGCTACGGGGTCAAGGCCACCTCCGTGGCCGCCGGCCTGAAGCGACTTCAGCTAGGCGGGCACCGGATCCAGCAGATCGCCGACGACGGCGGGGTCCGCTGGGTGGACGACTCGAAGGCAACCAACCCCCACGCCGCCAACTCCGCCATGCAGGCCTTCCCCTCGTTCGTGTGGATCGCGGGCGGCCAGGCCAAGGGCACCACGTTCGACGACCTGATCGCCCGCCACCACGACAAGATGCGCGGCGCCGTGGTCATCGGCGTGGACCGGCACCTCATCGCCGACGCGCTTGCCCGACACGCGCCGGAGGTCCCCGTGCGGGTGCTGGACAGCACTGAGACTGGGGTGATGGACGAGGTGGTGGCCCTGGCGGGCGCCATGGCCCGGCCGGGGGACACCGTCCTCCTGTCCCCGGGCTGCGCCAGCCTCGACATGTTCGACAGTTATTCAGCACGAGGCGAGAAGTTCGCCGAGGCGGTCCAGCGGTACCTGGCCGGGTAGGGGAGGAGAGCACCTGATGGCGTCCGACGCAGCGTCTCCCGCCCGGCCGGTCAGCCTCTGGTCCGAGGCCAAGGCCCTGGCGGCCTCCCCGATGGCACCCTTCTACTTCATCGTGGCCAGCGTCACCGTCCTCGTGCTCGTCGGCTCCCTCATGGTGCTCTCGGCCTCCTCCGTGCTGGCCCAGGCCACCGAGGACGGCCCCTACTACTTCATCATCCGGCAGCTGCAGTTCCTCGTCGTCGGCGTGGCCGCCGCGGTGGTGCTCAGCAGGCTCAAGCCCGACTACCTCCGACGGCTGGCCTGGCCGGCCTGGACGCTCGCCGTGGTGCTGCTGATCCTGGTGGTGGTGATGGGCGCCGAGATCAACGGCAACCGAAACTGGCTGGCCTTCGGGCGATTCCAGTTCCAGCCCTCCGAGTTCGCCAAACTCGCCCTGGTGGTGTGGTGCGGGGCGGTGTTTCACATCAAGCGTGGCCGGCTGCACGAGCCCGCCCAGCTGGCCATCCCCCTGGTGCCCCTCGGCGGCCTGATCCTCGCGCTCGTGCTGGCGGGCCGGGACCTCGGCACCGGCCTGATCATCGGCGCCATCCTCGTGATGGTGCTCTTCTTCGTCGGCACCTCGATGCGAGTGCTCGTGCCGCTCGGCGCCCTGGCGCTCGGCCTCGTCGGCCTGCTGGTCTACGGCTCCGGCAACCGCATGGACCGGATCAGCATCTTCCTCAACCCCGAGTCCAATACGGACCTCTCCTCCCAGCCCATGGCGGCTCTGTACGGGCTGGCCTCCGGCGGATGGTGGGGGCTGGGGCTGGGGGCCAGCAAGCAGAAGTGGGGTGGCCTGAAGACCGGCGCCCACACCGACTACATCTTCGCGGTGATCGGTGAGGAGCTTGGCCTGTTCGGGGTGCTGCTCATCATCGCCCTGTTCGCGCTGCTCGGCTGGGCCGGCCTGGAGGTGGCCATCCGCTCGGATGCCATGTTCAACAAGGTGGTGGCCGCGGGTATCACCGGCTGGTTCCTCGTGCAGGCCGTGATCAACATCTTCGTCGTGCTGCACCTGCTTCCCGTCCTCGGCGTGCCGCTGCCGTTCGTCTCCTACGGCGGATCCGCGCTGCTCTCCAGCCTGATGGCGGTCGGGGTGTTGCTGGCGCTCGCCCGCGACACACCGGACGCGCGGGCGTTCATCGCCTCCCGTTCCAGGAAGGCGCGGCCCCGGATGACCAGCGTCATGGCTGCCACCAAGGAGGATTGAGATGCCCAGCATCGTCATGGCCGGCGGCGGGACGGCGGGGCACACCTCGCCGCTGATCGCCACGGCCAACGCCATCAAGGAGCGGGCGGAGGTGTCGATCGTCTGCGTCGGCACCGCGAAGGGGCTCGAGACCCGGGTCATCCCGGAGGCCGGGCTCGAGCTGCGCCTGATCGACCCGGTCCCGCTGCCGCGCACCGTCAACCTGGACCTGCTCAAGCTGCCCGTCACCCTCACCCGGTCCGTGCGGCAGGCCCGCCGCATCCTCACCGACGCGCGCGCCGACGTGCTGGTGGGCTTCGGCGGCTACGTCTCCATCCCGGCCTACCTCGCCGCCCGCCTGTCGGGCGTGCCGGTGGTGGTGCACGAGGCGAACAAGCTGCCGGGCATCTCGAACCGGATCGGCGCCCGGTTCGCCCGCTTCGTGGGCACCACCTTCCGGGAGACGACCATGAAGGGCGCGCGCCTGATCGGGATGCCGATGCGCCGCTCCATCACCCAGCCCACCGTCGCCCCGGCGGAGGCGAGGGTGTCGTTCGGGCTGGACCCGGACCGCCCCACCCTGCTCGTCAGCGGGGGGTCGCAGGGTGCGCGGAGCATCAATGTCGCGGTGACCGAGGCCAGGGACGCCATCCTCGCCGCCGGCATCCAGATCCTGCACGTGCTGGGGCCGAAGAACTTCACCCCGGACCTGGTGCCAGTCCACGGCGCCTCCGGCGCGGTCTACCTCCCGGTCGAGTTCGTCGATGACATGGCCCTGGCCTACGCCGCCGCGGACCTCATGCTGGGCCGGGCCGGGGCGGGCACCGTGATGGAGACCGCGGTCTCCGGGGTGCCGGTGATCTTCGTCCCGCTGCCCTACGGCAACGGTGAGCAGGCGCGCAACGCCGCCGAGCTCGTCGCGGCGGGGGCCGGTTTCCTCGTGTCGGACGACGAGTTGACGCCGAGTAGACTGACCGCGCTGGTGCTGGACACGTTCGGGGATCCCGGGCGGCTGGTCGCCATGTCAGAGGCGTGCCGCGGGATGTACCCGTCGGACGCCGCCGATGTGCTTGCAGAGGCCGTCCTCGCGGTGGCCTCAGACGGAAAGGTGTGAGTGATGCTCCTCAATCCCGTTGAGGTCGTCCCGGTCGATCAGGTCGGCCCCGTCCACTTCATCGCCGCCGGCGGATCAGGCATGAGCGGCGTCGCCCGCCTCTACGCCGAGCTGGGGATCAAGACCTCCGGGTCTGACCGTTCGGATTCGACGGCGCTGCGGAGCCTGGCCCGCGCCGGCGTCACCACCTACGTGGGCCACGACGCGTCGCAGCTCGGAGACGCCCGCACCGTCGTCATCTCCTCGGCCATCCGGCCGGACAACGTCGAGCTGGTGGAGGCCCGACGGCGGGGACTGCGGATCTGGCACCGCTCCGCGGCGCTCGCCGCCCTCATGCAGGGCAGGCGCGGCGTCTCCGTCTCCGGCACCCACGGCAAATCCACCACCACGGCCATGACGGCCGTCATGCTGAGCGAGGCCGGGCGGGACCCCAGTTACGTGATCGGCGCGCCGCTGTCCACCACCGGCGCCAGCTCCGCCATCGGATCGGGGCCGGCGTTCGTCGTCGAGGCCGACGAGTCGGACGCGTCCTTCCTGCAGTACCCCACCGAGATCGCCGTCATCACCAACGTGGAGGCGGACCACCTCATCAACTGGGGCACCCCCGAGGCCTACGCGGACGGCTTCCGCGCCTACGCCACCCGCCCGCACGTCCAGCACGTGGTGATCAACGTCGACGATCCGGGCTCCCGGGCGCTGGCCCACGACCTGATCGGCGAGGCCAAGCACATCATCGCCTACGGCGAGTCCGCGGACGCGGACGTGCGGATCACCGACGTGGTGGCCCACGGCAACGGTGTCGCGGCCACCCTCACCTACGGCGAGGAGGCCGGCCGGATCGTGCTGCAGGTGCCGGGCAACCACAACCTGGCCAACGCGTCGGCCGCGTACGCGGTGGGCCGCATCCTGGGGCTCAGCCACCAGGAGGCCATCGATTCGCTCGGCCGCTTCGAGGGGACGCTGCGCCGTTTCCAGCTCATCACGGACACGGCCGGGATCCGCGTCTACGACGACTACGCGCACCACCCCACCGAGATCCGCGCCGCGCTGACGGCCGCCCGCCGCGCCACCGCCGCCGGCAACGAGGCAACCGGGCTTCAGGGCCGCCTCATCGCCTGCTTCCAGCCGCACCTCTACAGCCGCACCGTGGACTTCTCCGACGAATTCGGGCAGGTGATGACGCTGGCGGATGTCGCCGTGATCAACGACGTCGACGGCGCCCGCGAGGATCCCGTCCCCGGCGTCACCGGCGAACTCGTGGTGGACGCCGCCATCCGGCACGGCGCCAAGGACGTGGTCTACGTGAAGGAGAAGTACGACCTCCCCGCCGCCCTCGACGAGATCGCCCGCCCCGGAGACCTCATCATCACGCTCGGCTGCGGCGACGTGACCATCGTCGGCCCCCTGCTCGCGGACCTGTTGAAGCAGCGGCCGGACGCCCGGACGTCGTGACGGAGGCCCTGCCGCCAGGGGAGTTCGCCAAGGCGCTGCAGGAGAAGCGGACCTCCGAGCGGCGCCGTCGCTGGATCATCCGCGGCTCGCTGGCTGCGGCGGTGGTCCTGCTGATCGCGGGCGGATGGCTGGCGTTCTTCTCACCGGTGTTCGAGGCCCGCGCCGTCGTCGTCGAGGGCACCTCGCTGCTCACCGTCGACGAGGTGACTGCGGCCGCCGGCGTCGAGCTGGGGGTGCCGCTGATGCGCCAGGACGTGGCCGCCATCACCGAGCGGGTCCGGGCGTTGACGCCGGTGCGCGAGGTGCGGGTGTCGCGGCGGGTGCCCAACACTGTCGCAGTGGAGGTGACCGAGCGGGAGGTCGCGTTCCAGCGGAGGCGGGAGGGCGAGTGGGACTGGGTGGATGCCGACGGCGTGGTGTTCCACCGCACCGCGGATCCGCGCCCGGGCACCATCCAGGTCACCAGCAGCAGCACCGACGAACGGCTCCTGCGCGATGTCGCGGTCGTCGCGGCGCACGTGCCCGACGACCTGCTGCCCGAGGTGCGCAGGATGACGGCGGAGGCGGTGGACCGGATCACGCTCACCCTCGACGGGGGACGGACGCTGGTGTGGGGGAGCGCGGAGGAGTCCGAGCTCAAGGCGGAGGTGGCTGCGGCGCTGCTGGCGTCGGTGGAGGCGGAGGTCTACGACGTTTCGGCCCCCCGCCACCCCACCACCAAGTGAAGTGACCCACCCCGCCTGTTATGGTGCGTCACGATGCAATGTCGCGTCGAAAATTCACCGCGGGGGTCGAATGAATGCAATGACGAGGAGTGCGTCGCTGACCTGGCGCTTGGCGCTCCTCCCGCTCGCGGCTCTGCTCCTCGCCGGAGGGTGTTCGCCCACCGTCGAGCCGGCGCCGTCTGAGTGGCGGGAGGATGTGATCCGGGCAGCTCAGGGGGCCACTTCGCCGCTGGAGCGCGAGATCCTGAGCGACGGTGCCATCACCGAAGCGGAGTTCCGCGAGGCGTTCGCCGCGTTCCAGGAGTGCATGGATGGACTCGGCGTCGCCATCGAGATGACGGAGAGCCACGGCCAGTTCGCGGGGTTCAGCACGGGAAGCGGTGACGCGGACCAGGCGGCGGAGACCTGTCGCCCAGGGACGATCGACATCATCGAGCCCTGGTTCGTGCAGATTCGTGGTAATCCGGCGCGAGACTCCCAGCCGGAGGTCACGGTCCGGTGCCTCAAGCGGATGGGCGTCGTCGGCGAGGGTTACAGCGTGGCGGATCTGGAGCGCGACCAGACGTCCGCCGACACGGCGTACGGGCCCGGACTCCAGCTCTACCTCGACTGCCTCACCCTGGGCGATGCTCTGCCCAAGGGGGAGTAGCCGGTGACGCGCCCCGCCGGGGCCCAGCCGCCGGCCCGCTCGGTGGTGGTGCTGTTGATCCTGCTGTCGGCGCTCCTCGCCGGCGCCGCCGTGGCGGTGGGGGCGATGGTCGTTGGGCGGCAGGCGAAGGCGGTGTCGTCGAGGCCGGACTCGGTGGCCGTCAGCCCGGAGGGCTTCGACGACGCGCGCCAGGTGACGCTCACCGTCACCCAGGGTCCGGAGTTGGCCGTAGACGCCCGGGCGGAGGGGATCCTCATCTGGACCGACTGCGAACCCGGCCTGCAGTTGGCGTCCGCGGCTCCCGTGTTCCGGGTGCGGTCCGCCGAGGGCACGACCACCACCGTCGCGCTCTCCACGCAGCTGCCGTGGACGACACCTGTGGGCAGGCTGGACCGCGGCGCGGCCGTGGCCGATCTGCAGGCGGCGTTGGTCGCGGCGGGCGCGCTCGCCGACAACCCTGGCGAGGCCTTCACCGACGCCAGCTGGCGGGCCTTGACGGCGCTGGTCGAGGTCCCGGAGAAGGCTGATCAGATCCCGGCTTCGGCGCTGCTGTGGCTTCCGGAGTCGCCGATGAGTTGGCAGAGCTGCGCGAGCCCACGAGGGTCGCGCGTGGCTACGGATCAGCGGATCGGAGGGCTGACCTCGGTCACGGCCTTCGCCGTCGACCCCACCGCCGTCGGATCGATCGAGGGGCCCCGACACCTCGTCGTGGAAGACATCGAGGTCATCGTCGAGGACGACCGGGTGACCAGCCAGCCCGACATCACCGCGCTGATGGGCACGGCGGCCTACTCCCAGTGGAGGCTCACCGGTGGGCAGGTGCCCATCGTGGGCACGTATCGGTTGGCGGAGACGCTGGAGGTCGGGGTCGTCCCCGCATCCGCCGTCCTGCCCGGCACGGCTGCCCCCTGTGTGATCTCGGACTCGGGAACCGCCTTGTCCGTCACGGTGGTGAGCTCCAGGTTGGGCAGGACACTCGTGGAGTTCCCGGGCGGATCGGCACCATCGGCCGTTCGACTCGACCCCGATGTGGCGTCGCGATGCCCGTGAGCGTGCGTGCGCTCGGGCACCGATTCGGCGATGCGTGGCTGTTCCGGGACGTCTCGTTCTCGGTACCGCAGCAGGGGAGCGTGGCCGTGGTCGGTCCGTCCGGGAGCGGGAAGTCCACCCTGCTGCGCATCCTTGCCGGAACGCTGGCTCCGACCGAGGGGAGTGTGGAGATCCCGCCTACGACGAGGATCAGCCTGGTCCATCAGACCCCCCACGGCGTGGGTGCGCGCACGGTCATCGACCACATCGCGCTGCCCTGGTGGGCACGCGGCGCCGACCTGACGACGGGATGGCATGAGGCCGAACGGATCGCCGCGACACTGGGACTCGACGGTGCGCTGCACCGACCCTTTTCTGAGATGTCCGGCGGCGAGGCGCAGCGGATCAGGCTGGCGGTCGCCATGGCCGAGCAACCCGACCTCATCCTCGCCGACGAGCCGACGGCGTCCCTCGACGCCGGCAACGCCATGTCGGTGGTCGCCTCGCTGCGTCGCGTCACGGACCTGGGCGCCACCCTCATCGTGGCCACCCACGACCCACGAGTGGCGGACGCCTGTGGCCAGGCCTTCCGCCTGTCGGGACCGTCGGGGGACGGGTGAGGGCCCGGCTCGTGGCGCGCGAGGCGCGCGTCAACCTGATCACCGGGGCCGCGCACGCCGTCCCCCTCAGCCTCGCGGTGGCCGTCATCGTGGCGGTCCTCGGGCTCGTGGCCATGGAGGAGTCCTGGGTCGTCCAGGCGGAGGAGCAGCGCTATGTCGCCATGGGCGGCGACGTCGTCATCGTCGAGGCACCCGGCGCGATCGACGTGCGTCGCTGCGACGCTCTGCGTGGGTCGTCCGCGGTGGAGGCGTCAGGCGCCGTGCGCCGCGAGGGGGCCGTGGCCCTCACCGTTCTGCCCGCCCACGACCTGGAGCTCTTCTCGGCCTCGCGCTCCTGGATTCAGTGGCACACCGGAGGTGCCGCGTCGGTGGTGGCGGCGTCGGCACTCAGCGATGCGTTGGGCGCCCGCCTGATGATGGAGGGCAACCTGACCCCCGTCGACGCGACGTTCGCCTGGCCCGAGGACGGACGCAGATCCCCTGTCGGGGCCGGCATCGTGCAGGGCGGCCTGACCGACGTCGCCGACCAGTGCTGGGTCCGGCTCGCGGACCCGAGGCGCGAGGCCCCCTCGTGGCTGACGGTGGTGGCGCTGGCGTCCACCGAGGACGCGAACCTGGCCGTGACGCCGCTGAATCCGGCCGCCGGCGGGGTGCTGAGCGCGCCGACGGGCGGTGTCCGCGCCTATGCCTGGTTGCTCGCGCTGATCTGTGGCGCCGTCGTCGGGTGGCTCTCCTGGCGGGCTAGGGCGGTCGAAGCCATCTCCGCTCGGGCAGCGGGGGTCCCGGCGGCGGCCCATGCGGCCCAGTCGCTGATCGAGTCCCTGGCATGGGGGACCGCCGGTGCCGCGCTGGGAGGGTCGATCCTGGTGATCGCCGCCGCCTTCCGGTGGTCCGCGGCGGCCGCTGTGCCGCTCGCCGAGCTGCTGCCGATCGCGCTGTCGGCGCCCCTGGGGGCGAGCTTGGCGGCGGCTCTGTCGCTCGGCTGGCACCGCCGTCGGCCCTTGGACAACTACCTTCGCGCGCGGGTGGGTTGAAGCGTCGGCGCGCCGATGTCTCAACCCTGAAGTAGCACTTGAGGTCAATCCTGATCGAATACGACGTGGCGTTGGACGCTGGACGTGGCGCTCCCATAGCCTTCGGGGCATGGCAAGCGCATCTCAGAACTACCTCGCGGTGATCAAGGTCGTCGGCGTCGGGGGCGGCGGCGTCAACGCCGTCAACCGCATGATCGAGGCCGGGCTCCGCGGTGTGGAGTTCATCGCAATCAACACGGATGCGCAGGCGCTGCTGATGAGCGACGCCGACGTGAAGCTGGACATCGGCCGCGAACTCACCCGCGGGCTCGGCGCCGGGGCAGACCCGTCGAAGGGCCGCCAGGCCGCCGAAGATCATTCCGATGAGATCGAGGAGGCGCTCAAGGGCGCCGACATGGTCTTCGTCACCGCCGGAGAGGGCGGCGGCACCGGCACCGGCGGCGCGCCCATCGTGGCCAAGATCGCCCGCTCGCTGGGTGCGCTGACCATCGGCGTGGTGACGCGCCCCTTCTCCTTCGAGGGCCGTCGCCGCTCCTCCCAGGCCGAGACCGGGATCGAGGGGCTGCGCGAAGAGGTGGACACCCTCATCGTCATCCCCAACGACAAGCTGCTCCAGATGACGGACCGCCAGGTGGCCATTCTGGACGCGTTCAAGCAGGCCGACCAGGTGCTGATGCAGGGCGTCTCCGGCATCACGGACCTCATCACCACCCCTGGCCTGATCAACCTGGACTTCGCGGACGTCAAATCGATCATGAGCCAGGCCGGCTCCGCCCTCATGGGCATCGGCTCGGCCCGCGGCGAGGACCGCGCCCGCGCCGCCGCCGAGATGGCCATCTCGTCCCCCCTCCTGGAAGCCAGCATTGATGGCGCACACGGCGTCCTGCTGTCGATCGCGGGCGGCTCGGACCTGGGCCTGTTCGAGGTCTCTGCCGCGGCCCAGCTGATCGAGGAGGCCGCGCACGACGAGGCCAACATCATCTTCGGCACCGTGATCGACGACGCCCTCGGCGACGAGGTACGGGTCACCGTCATCGCCGCCGGCTTCGACGGTGGCCAGCCCCAGAAGCGCCAGGCCCGCCCGGTCGAGCAACGCGCGGGCCAGCCGTCGCGCCCCTCGTCGCAGCCTCCGGTCAGCAACGCGCCGCAGGTCAGCCCCATGCCTGGCCAGCGCCCCGCACCGACGGCGCAGCCTTCGCCCCGCCCGATGGACGACGACGACCTGGACGTGCCCGACTTCATGAAGTGATCGGCGCGCTTCGGTGCGTCGCCCGCCCCACAGTTGCAAACGGGCGCTAGCCTCATTCCCATATCTATGAAGGAGGCACCGTGGGCGTTCGACAGCTTGCCGCGTGGATGGGTCTCGTCGAGGACGGCCGCTATCGTGACGAGGACCATCGTGACGACGACGCGGAGCTCACCGACGACGTCTACGTGGATGAGGAGAGCGAAGAGATGAGCAAGGTCGCTTCACTTCCCACGCGCCGCCCCACCGTGGTGCCGCCGGCCGCGCAGAAGGAAGTGGCCGATCTCAGCCGCATCGTCAGCGTCCGGCCCCGCTCCTACAACGAGGCCCGGGTGATCGGGGAGAACTTCCGCGACGGGATCCCAGTGATCATGAACCTCTCGGACATGGAGGACGGCGACGACAAGCGGCTGGTGGACTTCGCCGCGGGGCTGATCTTCGGTCTGCGCGGAAACATTGAACGCGTCTCAAGCAAGGTGTTCCTGTTGTGCCCGCACAACCTTGTGGTAGGGCCTGAAGACAAGGAGCGCATCGCAACCGGTGGCTTCTTCAATCAGAGCTGACCCGTGGTCGCCTACATCCTCTGGTGGCTGATCGGCCTCTACATCTGGGTGCTGCTGGCCCGGGTGCTCCTCTCATGGATCCCCATGTTCGCGCCCCAGTGGACCCCGAAGGGGCTGATCCTCGTCATCGTGGAGTTCGTCTACACGCTGACCGACCCGCCCGTGAAGGCGCTCGGCAAGGTGATCAAGCCCGTGCGCATCGGCAACGTGTCGTTGGATCTCAGCGTGCTGGTGTTGTTCATCGGATTGCAGATCCTGCAGTCATTCGTGGGATTCATTCCCTTCTAACAGAAGGTTGAACCCGTCCGTTAGCTGTTGGCACAGGCGCGAAGCGCTACGCTAGCCTGAAACTGAGCCGGGCTTGTCCGGCCCGATTCCTTTCGATCTATTGGAGCAACAATGAGCCTGACCTTGGATGAGGTTCGCCAGATCCGCTTCCGCATGTCGCGCCGTGGCGAGACCGGCTATCAGGTGGGTGACGTTGACACGTTCATCGACAAGGTGGAGCTGACCTTCGACGAATTCGACAAGGAGCGCGAGCGCATGCGCCGCGAGCTCGAGTCGGTTCAGCAGGCCAGCGTCTCGGGCGGCGACGAAGCCTCGGCGGGGCCAGCGCTCCAGGAGAAGGACCGCGAGATCGAGTCCCTGCGCTCAGAGGTGGACCGGCTCAACGGCGCCCTCAGCGAGGGTGGAGACGCCAACGCAGCGCTCTCGGCCTCCGAGCAGCGGATCCGCGAGCTCACGGCAGAGAACGAGCAGCTGCGCAACCAGCTGGAGCAGGTGCGCTCCGAGTACGACAGGCTGCGCTCCGAGCGTGTCACCTCCGTGGGCGGCGCCGAGCACCTCACCGTCACCTCCAGCGCCGAGGCCGCGCCCGCGGTCACCCGCCTGCTGCAGATGGCCACAGAGCAGGCCACCACACTCGTCAACGAGGCCCAGGTGGAGGCTCAGCGCAAGCTGGATGAGGCTGAACAGCGCGCCGGTGAGATCAAGACCGACGCCCGCACCAAGGCCGAGCGCATCGAGTCCGAGGCCCGCGTCAACGCGGAGCAGATGACCCACGAAGCCTCCACGCGCGCCGCTGCGGTGGACCACCAGGCGGCCGAGCGTCGTCGCGAACTCTTCGCGGACCTGGAGCGCGAGCAGGGCGAGCTCACCACCAAGGTGGACCACCTGCGCGGCTTCGAAGCCAGCTTCCGCGAGAACATGTCCAGTGTCCTGCACCGCTTCATGAGCACCCTGGACGGGGCGAAGTCGGAGCCGGAGGACGTGCCCGAGCTCGCCCAGGGGCAGTCCGGCACCCCGCGCCTCGACGCGCTGGCAGGCGGCGATCAGGGCTAGTCACCCCAGCATCACCACACAGGCCGGCGCCCACGGGCGTCGGCCTGTTGACTTGACCGGCCGGTGGTGTACCCTTCCCGAACAGCCCTGACAGGAGAGCACAGAATGCCCACGTCGAAGAAAGCCGCAGACCCCAACGCGGTGCTGCCGGTCCTCGAGGGAGAGGAGCCCTGGACGCCCGAAGAGGTCGCAGAGCAGCGCGCCGAACTTCAGGACGAACTGGAGCGGCTCGAACGCCGGATCGAGGTCACCGAAGCCGAGTTGGAGGCGCTCCTGAAGGGCGGCACAGACGGCGCCGGACGAGATCCGGCAGACGTCGGCTCCAGCAACTTCGAGCGGGATCAGGAGTTGTCGCTGGCACAGAACGTGCGTGAGATGGCCGAGCAGTTGAGGCTGGCCATCCACCTGTTCGACAGCGGCGAGTACGGCAACTGCGAAGTGTGCGGCAACCCCATCGGCAAGGGTCGCCTCCAGGTGTTCCCCCGCGCCACCATGTGTGTCACCTGCAAGCAGCGCGAGGAACGGCGCTGACCCCCCGACGCCGCGGCATCCGGCGGATCGCCGTCGGCATCGGGCTCCTCGGCCTCGGTGTGGATCAGCTCGTCAAGATCGCCAGCGTGGCCTTCCTCGAGCCCGGCCAACCGGTCGAATTCGTCGGCCAGTTGCTGAAGCTGAACCTCATCCGCAACCCTGGCGCCGCCTTTGGCATGGGGGCGCAGGCCACCATCGTGTTCTCCATCTTCGCGATCGTGGCCCTCACGGCCTGCCTCGTCGTTGCTCTGCCCCGGATCACCAGGCTGTGGCACGGTGTGGCGCTGGGCCTGCTGCTGGCCGGCATCACCGGAAACCTGGTGGACCGCATCACACAACCGCCCTCGTTCCTCCGCGGACACGTCATCGACATGTTCCAGCTGCAGTATTTCGGCGCGATCTTCAACGTCGCCGACGTCTGCATCACCGCCGCGGCCGCGCTCATCGTCATCGGTGGATTCCGCGACGAGCGTGCGGAGGCCAAGCAAGCCGCCGAGGCGGACGCGTGAGCGTCTTCATCGTCCCGGACGCACTCGCCGGCGAGCGGATCGACGCCGCGGCCGCCCGAGTCTCCGGGTACAGCCGGTCCCGCATCGAGTCGATCATCGAGGCCGGGGGAGTGCAGCTCGACGGGGTGCTGGTGGCCAAAGGGTCCCAACGCGTATCCGGCGGAGAGCTCCTGGAACTGGCCGACGATGCGGCCCCCGCCGGGGTGCGGGTCTCCCCCCACCTGGCAGACGGGGTCCGGATCGTGTTCGAGGACTCGGACCTGGTGGTCGTCGACAAGCCGGTGGGCGTGGCGGCGCACCCCACCGTCGGCTGGGACGGGCCGTCTGTGGTGGAGCACCTGGCGGCGGCCGGGGTGCGGATCTCCACCTCGGGTGTCGCGGAGCGGCAGGGGATTGTCCAACGCCTCGACGTGGGCACCAGCGGGCTGATGGTGGTGGCCAAGTCCGAGATCGCCTACAGCGTGCTCAAGCAGGCGTTCCGCGACCGCACCGTCGCCAAGACCTATCACGCCCTTGTCCAGGGGCATCCGGATCCCTTCGAGGGCACCATCGAGGCCCCCATTGCACGCCATCCCGGGTCGGACTGGAAGATGGCGATCGTCGAGGGGGGCCGCCACTCCGTGACGCACTACGAGACCATTGAGGCACACCGCTCCGCCACCCTGCTGCGGATCCACCTGGAGACCGGGCGCACCCACCAGATCCGGGTCCACATGACCGCCATCGGACATCCCTGCGCGGGCGATCCCCTCTACGGTGGAGATCCGGTGCTCGCGGCCCGGCTGGGGCTGGTGCGCCAATGGCTGCACGCCGTCGAGCTCGGGTTCACCCACCCGACCTCAGGGGAGCAGGTCACTTTCCGGTCGCCGTATCCGCCGGACCTCAGTCGCGCGCTGGACATCGTCCGCGAGGGCTGAGCCCGCCTGTGGTGTCGTTGGCGCCACCCCCGCTGCGCTACGGCACCCATTCCGGTAGGGTTGCCCCGTGCGTAGAGCAAAAATCGTCTGTACCCTCGGCCCCTCCGCCGAGACCGTTGACCGCCTGATCGAGCTGATGAACGCGGGCATGAACGTCGCCCGTCTCAACATGAGCCACGGAGACTACGAGGAGCACGGAAACCGCCTCAGGAATGTGCGGGCCGCCTCAGAGGCCGTCGGCAAGACTGTGGGTGTGTTCGCGGACCTCCAGGGCCCCAAAATCCGCCTGGGCCGTTTCGTGGATGACCAGAAGGTCTTCCTCGCCACCGGCGCCCAGTTCACCATCACCACCGACGACATCCTGGGTACCGTCGAGCGCTGCTCGACCACCTACAAGGGCCTTCCGGGCGATGTCCATGTGGGTGACCACATCCTCATCGACGACGGCAAGGTGGGCCTCCAGGCCCTCGAAGTGACCGACACCGACGTGGTGTGCGTCGTCACCGTCCCCGGCCCCGTGTCCAACAACAAGGGCATCAACCTGCCAGGTGTCGCGGTGTCCGTCCCCGCCCTGAGCGACAAGGACGAGCGGGACCTCCGCTGGGCCCTCCACCAGGACATCGACATGGTTGCGCTGTCCTTCGTCCGCTCCGGCGACGACATCAAGCGCGTGCACGAGATCATGGACGAGGAGGGGCGCCACGTCCCCGTCATCGCCAAGCTCGAGAAGCCGCAGGCGATCGCCAACCTGCAGGACATCATCGACGCGTTCGACATGTTCATGGTCGCCCGCGGTGACCTGGGCGTCGAACTGCCCCTCGAAGACGTCCCGCTGGTGCAGAAGCGCATCATCCGCGCCGCCCGCAAGTGGGCCAAGCCGGTCATCGTCGCCACCCAGATGCTGGAGTCGATGATCACCAACCCGCGGCCCACCCGCGCGGAGGCCTCTGACGTCGCCAACGCCATCCTCGACGGGGCTGACGCGGTCATGCTCTCGGGCGAGACCTCCGTCGGTGACTTCCCGGTAGAGACCGTCTCCACCATGGCGCGCATCGTCGAGAAGACCGAGCGCGAGGGCCACGCCGAGATCCACATCATCGACTGGGACCCGCACACCACCGGAGGCATCCTGGCCAAGGCCGCCGCCGAGGTGGCCGAGCGCATCGGCGCCCGCTACCTGGTGGCCTTCACGAAGTCGGGCGATACGGGGCGCCGGCTGTCGCGGCTTCGTTCCCCCATCCCCATGCTGGTGTTCTCGCCGGAGCGCTCCACCCAGCAGACCATGACCCTGTCGTGGGGCGTGGACACCCAGATCACGCCCGAGTTCGCGGAGCAGGAGGAGATGGTCGAGGCCGTCGACCGCCACCTGCGTGACCGCGGCATGATCGAAGTTGGCGAGCGCATCGTCATCGTGTCGGGCTCGCCCATGGGCATCCCCGGCAAGACGAATACCCTGCGCGTGCACAAGGTCAAGGAGCTCGGCGAACTCAGCTGAGCCCGTCACAACAGCGAAAGGGAGCCCCTCGGGGCTCCCTTTCTGCGTTCCTGCTCGTGCCCGGGAGGGGAGTCGAACCCCTAAGGCCTTTCGGCCAGACGGGTTTGAGCCGTCCGCGTATGCCATTCCGCCACCCGGGCGCAGCGCGTGAAACATTGTGCCACACCGCCCACCCTCGGCGCTGAGTGGGAATCCCGCGGCAATGCCGAGTAGGATCAGCGCAGGTATTTCAGGCCCTCTTGCGGCCGGCCGCCAGAAAGAAGTGACCAACGGATGAATAAGAAGCCCACAGTGATCGTCGCCGAGGATGAGGCGCTGATCCGCCTGGACCTGGTGGAACTCCTGACCGAGGAGGGCTATGAGGTGGTCGGCGAAGCCGGCGACGGCGAAGAGGCCGTCAAGCTGGCCCGTGAGTTGGAGCCGGATCTGGTGATCATGGACGTCAAGATGCCCAAGATGGACGGCATCACCGCCGCGGAGATCATCGCCGAGGAGCGCATCGCCCCCGTCGTGATGCTGACCGCCTTCAGCCAGCGTGACCTCGTCGAGCGCGCGCGCGAGGCCGGCGCCATGGCCTACGTCGTCAAGCCGTTCGGCGCCTCCGATGTGGTGCCCGCCATCGAGATCGCGCTGGGCCGTTTCCAGGAGATCAAGGCCATCGAGGACGAGCTGGTCTCGCTCGAGGAGCGCCTCGAGTCGCGCAAGGTCATCGACCAGGCCAAGGGCATCCTGCAGCAGGACCTCGGACTCACAGAGCCCGAGGCGTTCCGCTGGATCCAGAAGACCGCCATGGATCTGCGCAAGTCCATGCGCGACGTCGCCGACGGCGTCATCTCGCACAAGAAGAAGTAACGCGCGGGGTCGCGGTGACTCGATTCGTCGTCGACGCCCCCGTCCTGCTGTCGATCATCGACGGCGGGGTTCCGGTCCACCCAGACCACAGCCTCGTCGCGCCCAACCCTGTCCGGGCCCAGGCCCTCGAGCTGGTGCTCGCTCGCGTCCGCGACGGGTTGGACAGGCGGGATGCGCTGGGACTGTTGGATCGGGTGGCTGAGGCGAAGCTTCGGGTACTCAACGACCGGGTGTCGCGGCGGTTGGCCTGGGAGATGGCGCTCGAGCACGGCTGGGAGTCGCTGCGGGATGCGGAGTATGTCGCGGTGACGCGGCTTGCGGCGGATGCCCTGGTGTGTGGGGAGCCGCGGCTGGCCGGGCGCGCCGACGGGCTGGTCCGCATTGCGCCGTACGAGTCCTTGTTCCTTCCCTGAGGCACGACCCACCCCGTCGCGTGGCTGTGGACAGGCCGCAGGTCGCGCACGAAACGCCGTCGGAAGCTCTCTGTTTGGCCAGGGGTGTGGGTGGGAGCAGACTCGGGCGGCGTGTCGTGCTCCGGTGGGTGCCTCGGCATGGGGCGCGACGGTGGGGCGGGCGCATCGGTGGGGTGGGCACGAAACGCCGTCGGAAGCGCGTTGCTTGGCCAGGGGTGTGGGTGTGAGCGGACTCGGGCGGCGTGTCGTGCTCAGTTGGGTGGCTCGGAGCGGGCTCGACGGTGGGGCGAGAGCGACCGAACTACCGGGGCGGCGAGATCATGTGGCACGTCAACCGACCCGTCGCAGTGAGCCGACCCTCGTCGTCGACGATGTCGACGCGGTACGTGGCGATGGACCGGCCCAGGTGGATCGCGGTCGCCGTCCCCGTCACGCGCCCCGTCCTGGCCGCCCGAACGTGCGTCACGTTCAGGTCCACCCCTACACCGACGCGGTCCGGATAGCCGTGCGCCATCGCCCCCATCGACGCCAGCGTCTCCACCAGGACGCCCGAAGCTCCCCCGTGCAGGAGCCCGAACGGCTGCAGGTTGCCCTCCACGGGCATCGAGCCGACGACGCGCTCGGGCGTCAGCTCGGTGATCTCGACGCCCAGCTTGTCGTCGAGGGGCGAGGTGATGTCGGGCAGCCAGGGGGGCACGCTGTTCATGGGCCGCACTCTTCCACACCTTCGGTAGGCTCGCCGGTGTGACTGACTCGGGCAAGCTGCTGTTGATCGATGGCCATTCGGTGGCCTACCGCGCTTTCTTTGCGCTGCCCGTGGAGAATTTCGCCACCACGACGGGGCAACACACCAACGCGGTGTTCGGCTTCACCTCGATGCTGATCAATGTGCTGCGCGACGAGCAGCCCACGCATCTGGTGGTGGCGTTCGACGTGGCGCGGGAGTCGTTCCGGACTGAGCAGTACCCGGAGTACAAGGCCAACCGCGCCAAGTCACCCGAGGAGTTCAAGGGGCAGGTGGCGCTGGTCAAGGACGTCCTCGACGCGCTCAACGTGCCCTACCTGGAGATGCCGGGCTATGAGGCCGACGACATCATCGCGTCGCTCTCGACGAAGGCCGAGGCGGAAGGTTACGACGTCTTCATCGTCTCGG
>NZ_JACJGA010000004.1:0-560313 GCF_014164725.1 Tessaracoccus sp. MC1627
TGTGTTTTCCTCGGCGGCGATCAACCACCGACAGGTCGGCGTCGTCCAACCAGCAGAAGCGTTCCAAGTCCTCCGCCGATACCTCTTCGGGGAATCTGCCGAACCCTGCGGCCTGTTCATCACTTAGCCTCGATCTTTCATGACGGGCCTGTGTGGGGCTGGTCGGCGCCGGTGGCGTCGAGGTTGTGGTGATTCTTGCAGGTGGGTGTGACAAGGCCCCGCGTGACGTCTGCGGTGCGGGTTTCCAGGCCGAGAGCTTCTGATATTCGGTGGGACGTGTGGAGGCCTGGGGGTCAGGTCGCGGGTGCCGGGAGGCCTCGTAGTCGTTGGAGACCGTTGATGATCAGCCCACTCCAGGGGGACTGTTCGGTGAGGTGGACGACGACGCGGCGGGCTCTTCGGGCCAGCGTCGCGGGGATGGTGTAGAGCCGGTAGCGGAGCCGTTTCGGTTCCCAACGGCGGGCTTCATGACCGGCCAGCGCGAGCATCCCGCTCCAGGCCTGCAACTCGGAGGCGAGTGCGACGATCTGGCACCAGATCCGATTCTGGTCGAACCCCTGCAACGGGAGGTTGGCCAGGCCGGTGTCTTTCGCGATCCGGATGCGGTCTTCGCAGCGGGCGCGGCGACGATGCCGCAGTTCCAGCTGTTGGAGGGTGCCGAGGGTGGTGTTGGTGGCGAAGGCGGTGAGGCGGTAGCCGTCGACGTCATCGAAGCGCAGCTGAGCGCCGGGGTGGGGCCGTTCGCGGCGGACGATGACCCGCATCCCGGTAGGCCAGCCGTCGAGGTTGAGCAGTCCGGTGAAGTCGGCCAGGTCGGCCCCTTCCCGCGGCTGGTTGTCGGCGTTGAGGGCGGGGACCCAGACCCAGTCGGGGACCTGCTGGTAGAGGGCGGGGGTGTCGAGTGGGAGCGTGAATCCCACCGAATAGGCGACGCGGTGCTGGGCGAGCCAGGCGGTGAAGTCCTTCGTGCCGCCGGCGCCGTCCGCGCGGACCAGGACCCTGCGCCCCGGGCGAGGGTCGCGGCCGGGAAGCTGCGCCAACGCCTGCTTGGTGACGGTGATGTGATCGGCGGCGGTGTTCGAGCCGGCGTTCCCGGGCCGTAGGTGGACCACCAACGCTTCACCGGTGCCCTCGGGGCCGTGGTCGGCGAACGCCATCAACGGGTGGAACCCGAACCCTCGCTTGAACGTCGGCGCCGCCTGCTGCTTCTCCGAATGTGCGGTGATCAGCGACGCGTCGAGATCGATCACCACAGGATCCCCGGCAGTGGCTGCGTGGTCGGGGGCATGCTCACCGGCCAGCGACCAGGCCCTGGCGCGGGCCTGCTGCCTGGCTCCGGCGATCGCCTTGATGGCCTTGTCCGCGTCCTCGGCCAGGGCGGCGATCAGGCGGGACACGGTCGGGTCCGATGCCACCGGGCCGTAGACCCCTGGTTCGGCGCGGAGGGTGGCGAGGTCGCTCAACGCTTCACCGCCGAGGACCAGCGACAGGGCCAGATCACAGATGATCTTGCCCGGGTCGTGGATCGCCAACGGTTTCCGCCACCGGGAGAGCGCCTCCGACAGGGCCCGGTCGAGGCCGGCCGCCCGGATGGTCTCGGTCAGCAGGATCCCGCCGGCCTGGCCGACCGCGGTGACCTTGGCGGTATCGACATGAACCCTGGGATAAGAGCCGGTACTCTTCACCTCGAAGGTGCTCCTCGCTTGTTGAATGATTGTGCTTCGCAAAACACATCATCCCAAGTCAGGGGCACTTTCACCATCTCAGGCCGCTACAGTCCACCCACCGTCATGAAAGCACGAGGTTAGAAAATCGACCGCCATGCCATCCATCCAACAGGCAGCTGACTCCCTAGCGTGAATTTCCGTACCGATCTTCCTCGGACCCCAATGTCCTGCATCGTGCGCAGCAACTCACGGGCCAGGACGCCTCGCCCGTTCCGTGCCACCCGGAGCATCGCAGCGTCGAAGCCAAGGCCTGCCTGCACAGCGATGCTCATTTGATCCAGAGTGTCGGCCAACTCAAGGTCGACCTGCTCACGGCGCTTTTGATAGGAGTTCGTGAGGAGAAGATCCGGCAGGAAGAAGACTCCGACAGTGACTGCGACACCCAGCAGGAGTATCAGCGGTGACCTGTTACTCAGCCACAACAGCAGCCAGAGCGTTCCCACGAGAACAGTCCCGAGAACCTTGATGGACAGTAGTTGATCCACTGTCCAGCCTCCCGGGAATCCGGCCCTTGCCAAGGCGCGCTCCAACCTGGATCTGCGTTCGGGGGAATCGCTCGTCACCAAGGAGGGCGAGGTGGTGGACGAGTTCCTCGTCACCGGCCCCTCTTCCAGCACCCAGCGCGGCGGGCTCACCGTCAAGGCCAAGCCCGGCAAGGACACCTCCATCCGCATCAAGGGTCGTCAGGGCAAGGAAGCCTTCACTGCGATACTCGCGGACGGTGAACACCTCAAGCTCCCTGACGGCACAACCCTGCGGTACACCACGGAGCGCTCGCGGATGCTGGAGATGATCAACGCCACCGGTCCCGAGGCGCCACAAGGCTGACGGGGCCGTGTCCGAGTCCCTGCACAGGGTCCAGGGAGTTTCGACGCAGCTGCGGGCGCTTCGCGCCGCGGCTGGCTCAACCAGCGGTGGGAGGCGGCTCAACCAGCGGGGAAGGGGCTCAACCAGCGGGCAAGGGGGTGGAGCCGGCCGACACCGCGACGCTGCTGGGTCCTAAGATGGGGCGAGCCGCCGCCGCGGCACCCGTCGACCTGAAGGAGCACCGTGGGTATCACCGCCGACGACGTGGCCCGGCTGGGCGCGCTGGCCCGCATCCAGCTCACCCCCCAGGAGTGCCAGGACCTGGCGCCCGAGCTCAACGTCATCCTCGAGTCCGTCCGCAGCGTCTCCGAAGTCGCCGGCCCGGACGTGCCCATGGCCACCCACGCCATGCCGCTCACCAACGTGTTCCGCGACGACGTGACCACCCCGTCGCTCACCCAGGCCCAGGCGCTCTCCGGCGCCCCCGACAGCGAGGACGGCCGCTTCCGCGTCCCACAGATCCTGGGGGAGGAGTGAGCATGAACCCGATCCTCGCCAAGCCCGCCCACGAGCTCGCCGCGCTCCTCGCCGACGGCGCCCTCACCTCCGAGGCCCTCACCCAGGCCTGCCTGGAGCGCATCGACGAGCTCAACGGCACCCTCAACGTCTTCCTCTCCGTCGACGCTGACTCCGCCCTGGAGCAGGCCAAAGCCATCGACGCCCGCCGCGCCGCCGGCGAGAAGCTCGGCCCGCTCGCTGGCATCCCCATCGGCGTCAAGGACAACTTCTGCACCACCGACCACCCCACCACCTGCGGCTCCCACATGCTGGAGGGCTGGGTCCCGCCCTACGACGCCACCGTCGTCACGCGCCTCCGCGAGGCCGGGCTGGTCATCGTCGGCAAGACCAACATGGACGAGTTCGCCATGGGCTCCTCGACGGAGACCTCCTACTTCGGCCCCACCCGCAACCCGTGGGACACCGAGCGCATCCCCGGCGGCTCCGGCGGCGGCTCGGCCGCGGCCGTGGCGTCGTTCATGGTGCCGCTCGCGGTGGGCTCGGACACCGGCGGCTCCATCCGCCAGCCCGGCTCCGTCACCGGCACCGTCGGCGTGAAGCCCACCTACGGGGGAGTGTCGCGCTACGGCCTGGTGGCGATGGCCTCCAGCCTGGACCAGCCCGGCCCCTGCGCCCGCACCGCCCTCGACGCGGCGATGCTGCAGCAAGTCATCGGCGGCTACGACCCGCACGACTCGGCCTCCATCGATCAGCCCGTCGGCGACCTCGCCGGCGCCGCCGTCGCCCCTGACCTCACGGGCGTCCGCGTCGGCGTGGTGAAGGAACTCGGCGGCGAGGGCTACGAGCAGGGCGTCCTGGACCGGTTCACCGAGGCCGTCGACCTCCTGCGCGAGGCCGGCGCCGAGGTGGTCGAGGTGTCCTGCCCCGCGTTCAGCTACGCGCTGCCCGCCTACTACCTCATCCAGCCCGCCGAGCTCTCCAGCAACCTCGCCCGGTTCGACGGCATGCGCTACGGCCTCCGCGTCGGCGACGACGGCACCCGCGGCGCCGAGGAGGTCATGAACATCTCCCGCGACGCTGGCTTCGGCAAGGAGGCCAAGCGCCGCATCATCATCGGCACCTACGCCCTCTCGGCCGGCTACTACGACGCCTACTACGGCTCCGCGCAGCGCGTCCGCACCCTCATCCAACAGGACTTCGACAAGGCCTTCGAGGCCTGCGACGTCCTCGTCTCGCCCACCACGCCCACCGTCGCGTTCAAGATCGGCGAGCGCATGGCGGACCCCATGAGCATGTACATGGCGGACCTGTGCACCATCCCGTCAAACATGGCCGGCAACGCGTCGGCGTCATTCCCGATCGGGCTCAGCGACGACGGGCTCCCGGTGGGCCTGCAGGTGATGGCCCCGCCCATGGAGGACCCCCGGCTGTACCGGGTGGGCGGCGTCGTCGAACGGGCACTCGAGGCCCAATGGGGCGCGCCCCTGCTCAGCACAATGTCCGACGGCGAGAAGGCGGTGTCCGCATGAGCGAGACGGTGGACTACGACGACCTCCTCACCCGCTATGAGCCCGTCCTCGGGCTCGAGGTGCACGTGGAGCTCAACACCAACTCCAAGATGTTCTGCGGCTGCACCGTGGAGTTCGGAGGCGAGCCCAACACCCAGGTGTGCCCGGTGTGCCTCGGCCTGCCCGGCTCCCTGCCCGTGATCAACGGCAAGGCGGTGGAATCCGCCATCCGGATCGGGCTGGCGCTCAACTGCGAGATCGCCCAGTGGTGCCGGATGGCCCGGAAGAACTACTTCTACCCCGACATGACCAAGAACTTCCAGACCTCCCAGTACGACGAGCCCATCGCGTTCGACGGCTACGTGGACCTGGAGCTGGACGGCACAACCTACCGGGTGGAGATCGAGCGCGCCCACATGGAGGAGGACGCCGGCAAGGCCCTCCACATGGGCGGGGCCACCGGCCGCATCCACGGCGCCAGCCACTCGCTCATCGACTACAACCGCGCCGGCGTGCCGCTGATCGAGATCGTCACCCGTCCCGTCCGCGGGGCGGGGGAGAAGGCGCCGGAGGTGGCGAAGGCCTACGTGGCCCACCTGCGCGAACTGCTGCGCTCCCTGGGCGTCTCCGACGTGCGGATGGAGCAGGGGTCGCTGCGCTGCGACGCCAACATCTCGCTCATGCCCATCGGCGCCGAGGTGCTCGGCACCCGAACCGAGACCAAGAACGTCAACTCTCTGCGCTCGGTCGAGCGCGCCATCCGCTACGAGATGACGCGCCAGGCCGCCATCCTCGACGGCGGGGGCCGCGTCAAGCAGGAGACCCGCCACTTCCACGAGGCCACCGGCACCACCTCGCCGGGGCGCTCGAAGGAGGAGGCGGAGGACTACCGCTACTTCGCCGAACCGGACCTGATGCCCATCGCCCCCTCCCGCGAGTGGGTCGAGGAGCTGCGCGCCACGCTGCCCGAGCCGCCCGCCGAACACCGGGCGCGCCTGCAGCAACAGTGGGGGTTCAGCGACGTGGACTTCGGCAACATCGAGGCCGCCGGAGCGCTCGCCCTCGTGGAGGCGACGGTGGAGGCGGGCGCCTCCCCGGGCGCGGCCAGGAAGTGGTGGGTCACCGAGCTGGCGCGTCGGGCCAATGAGGCCGGCGTCGAGCTGGAGGAGCTGGCCATCACGCCCGCCCAGGTGGCGGCGGTGCAGGGGCTCGTCGACGCGGGCAAGGTCAACGACAAGCTGGCCCGCCAGGTCATCGAGGGCGTGCTCGCCGGTGAGGGCGAACCCGACGAGGTCGTCGCTGCCCGCGGGCTCGCGGTGGTCTCCGACGAGGGCGCCCTGAGCGCCGCCGTCGACGAGGTGATCGCGGCGAACCCGGATGTCGCGGCGAAGATCCGCGACGGGAAGGTGGCTGCTGCGGGCGCCCTCATCGGCCAGGTGATGAAGGCGATGCGCGGCCAGGCCGACGCCGGGATGGTCCGCGAACTGATCCTGTCGAAGCTGTCCTGAGGAGGACTGATGTACCTGTTTCATGCTTACGTGACTGTCGCGGCGGGGTCTGAGGACGAGTTCGCCGAGGCGTGCGTCGTCAACAGCCGCGCGTCGCTGCAGGAACCGGGTTGCCTCACCTTCGACGTGCTCCAGCAGGCCGACGACCCCACCCGCTTCGTGCTGGTGGAGGCGTATCGGTCGGAGGACGACCTGGCGGCGCACAAGACGACCGACCACTACAAGGCGTGGGCCGAGGTGGCGAATCGGTTGCAGGTGGAGCCGAGGTCGAAGACGGTCTACGTCCCGCTGATCACCGGCTGACGTTACCGGCCCCTGAGGAGGTCGACGTCGCGGAGCGACCGTCGGCCGTCTCGAAGGGTTGTGACGCAACCTCGGAGCGAGACTGCTTGTCAGGTTACGATTCGACCCTTCGAGACGCCCACGCGCCTTCGGCGGTGGGGCTCCTCAGGGATCGAAGATCAGCCCAGGGCGGCCCACGTCTGCGGGCCCACGACGCCGTCGGCCGACAGCCCGTTGCTGCGCTGGAAACTTCGCACCTGGGACTCGGTTCCCGGGCCGAACTGGCCGTCCGCGGTGAGCCAATAGCCGTGGTCGGACAGCCGCTGCTGCAGGTACTTCACGTGCTCACCAGTGGACCCGCGACGCAGCGTCGGCCGGGTCTGGGTCTGAGTACCGCCGCCCTGGTTGCCTGAGCCGCCGGACGGATCGCTCCACCCACCGTTCCAGCCGCCCGAGTTGCCGCTGCCCGAGTTGCCGCTGCCGCCGCCGGAGTTGCCGCCACTGGGCTCCTCCCAACCGCCCGAGCCTCCTGATCCGCCGCCCGAGCCGCCCTCAAGGGCCGCCCACGTGGCCGGGCCGACCACCCCGTCGACCGTCAAGCCGTGCGAGCTCTGGAAGCCGCGCACCGCATTGGCCGTGGCCGGGCCGAACTGGCCGTCCACGCTCAGCCAGGCGCCCCCGTCGACCAGCTTCTGCTGCAGGTAGCGCACGTCCTCCCCGCTGTCGCCCTGGCGCAGCGTCCGCCGCGACGTCCCCGTCTCGGGCTCGCCCCAGCCGCCCGGATCCACCGGCACCGAGGCCGCCGGGGCGGTGAGGGTGAACGGCCGCTGCGCCTGGAACGCCGCCGACACCGTGCCCACGGTGTAGAAGTTGGGCGTCTGATCCATCGGCATCCTGCGCACGATCGCCGAGTGGAACGAGCGGTAATCGCCCGAGAACGACGCATTGGCCCACACCCGCAGCACTGTCTCGGTGAAGAGGCCGTTGACGTCCCCGTCGCTGGACAGCTGGTTGTCCTGGCAGCCGGAGATGAGGATCAGCTCCGCGGCGATGTCCGTGCTCCGCGTGCTCCCCGCGACAGTCTTGGCCACGGCGTACAGCCCCCGGCGGCGTGCCGAGTCGGCCGCCGCGACACTCGGTGCCATCATGCGCGGCTGCAGCTTCGGCACGTGCACATCCGTGGGCCAGTACTCCTCGCCCAGCGGGTTGCGCAGCAGCGCTTCGCGGGTGGCGATGGCCAGGATGCTGCGCGCCACGGTGCCCGAGTGGCAGGAGTCGGACAGCACCACGATCCGCACCCCGGAGCGGAACTGGGACCACTTGAGGTACAGCTCGTCGTCGAGGACCTGCCTGTCGTACAGGCACCAGGTTTCGTCGAGCCCGTCGTCCTCGTCGCCGGTGTTGTCGCGGATCTGGCCGCCGTGGCCCGAGAAGCTGACGAACGCGATGTCCCCGTCGACGGCGGTGTTGGCCAAGCTGTCCAGGGCGCTGAGCAGCGCTGTGGAGGTGGCCTGCGCATCGAGCAGCTTCCGGGTGCGGAACCCCTCCCCGGAGGCAAGGGCCTCCATGTCGTTGGCGTCGTTGACGCACCCCGCGAGCACGGTGGGCGCCGGGATGTAGCTGGAGGTGTCTACCACGTTGAGTCCGACGTGGAGCGAGTAACCGGTCATGGAAGTGTCCTTTCGGATGGTGCGTGGTTCACTGCGGAACGGGGGTGGAGAGGGGGATGAGCACGCCACGGGTGCGCACCGGCCAGTCGACAGGCGGCGCCGCGGTGCGGGTGCCGTCGGTGCCCACCGCGGTGACGGTGAACCTCACGGCGGGATCGGTGGCATAGGTGGTCAGCGGGAGGACGAACTGACGCTCTGCCTGGCGCTGGGTGTGGGTGAGGGTCACCGGGTCCGCGGCGGCGCCCAGCAACGTGGCCGCCACCTCCAACCCCGCGACACCCGTTAGGTCCCCGGTGGCCACGAACGTGACGCCCAGGTGGAGGTCCTCGATGTAGCTGCGGGTCTCGTCGAGGCTCTCGGTGCCGGGCTCGACGGTGTGGTCCAGCGCAAGCAGACCCACCGTTCCCGGCGGCAGGGGCACTGTGGTCTGCTGCCCGGCGGTGAGGAGCAGCGACGGCGTGGCCACGACGGCGCCGTCGGCCACCACCCGGTTGACCGCCACGCGCCGGTCCAGCCGGTTGGTCAGCCGCACCGCGTCCCCGGTCCGCTCCGCGGTGACCGGCCCCCCGGCCGGTCCGACGACGCGGCTCAGGTCCAGCCGCAGGGTGCTCACCGCGCTGTCGCCGCCGGGAATGGCGTAGCGGGCGGAGCCCACGAGCCCGCCGCGCTGCAGCAGGGTCTTCAGCGTGAGCAGGCCGGGAATGTCGGTGGTCAGCATGAAGGTGAAGCCGGTGTCGATGGGCACGCAGTCCGCGCGGTCCGAGCCCGGCACCGCCCAACTCACCTCGGGTGCCACCCCCGCCTGCCACGGGCCGACGAGCTCGACCGGTCGGCCGAGCCGCTGGCGGAGCTCACCGGCGAGGAGAGCGAAGTCTGCCGCGTCCGGCTCGGGCTCCAGCGCTGCCGCCAGCACGCAGCGGATGTTGGCCGGGTTGTCCACGTCGATGGTGGAGGTGAGCAGCAGCGTGGGCTCATAGGCCCGGTCAGGGTCCTCGGCCGGGTAGCGACCCACGGCGTAGTTCTCGGGGATGACCAGGAACCTGCCCGGCTGGGTCAACGAACGGAAGACCCTGACACCGGCGACCGTGACGGATTCCGACTGCCACGGCCGGTACTGCGTCTCGCCCAGGCGGAGAGCAGGCCGGCAGCCGACGGCCTCCCATCCGTCGCCGGCGCGCTGCCGGTACAGCTGCGGGTGGTCGGCGCACGGCAGAAGGGCAGGGAGCCTGGTGGTGGCGGTGGCGCTCACCTTCACGTGCCTGACTACGCCCAGCTGTGCCAGGTCGAACTTCTCGAGGGCGATCGCCGGCGTCAGGCGGATCTCCGCCTTGGCCATGGCAAGCAGCTGCGAGGCCGCGATCGGGCGGGTGGCGTCGTCGCGGCGCCGCAGCGCCATCAGCTTCGGCGCGGTGAGACGGTCCACGGTGAGCCTCGACGGCGTCCGCTCCGCCCGCCAGCCGCTGTGCGCCAGGCCCACCTCGACGACGGCGGGCTCCGCCTGGAACCCCGGCGTCGACAGCGCACCGTAGGCGAGGCGGGCCCAGTTGTTCTGCAGCACGAAGGTGGCGGTGATTCTCGAGCCGACCTCGCCGAGCACCCCGCTCACCACCGCCGAGTTCGCGGTGACCAGCTCGGTGCGGGCGGCGCCGTCGTCGTCCCGGAAGGGCAGGTGCAGCCCCACCTGCGGCACGCACGGCACAGGCTTCAGCGGAGGCCGTCCCGCGCTCTCCCAGGGTGCGAGTGTCGCGGCGGAGGGGCGGGCGAGCAGGGTCACCACCACGGTGGCCTCCAGCGCGGGGGAGCCGTCGGCCTGATGCCCGACCTGCGCCAGATCGAACCGGAAGGGAGAGGAGTCCGGGTCCTGTCCCGGGGCGGGGACGTCGAGCACGATCTCGGGCAGGTACCAGCGGTCCTCACCCCGCCGGTCCGCCAACAAAGGCCTGCCGTCCAGCACCGGCCCGGTCTCCTGGGGCGCCAGGGGCGTGGACAACACCAGATTCTCGGCTAGGAGCGGCCGGATCACGGCGGGTTGCGGGCGGATGACCTGCATCAGGGGGACCGCCTCGTTCCGGCGCAGCATCAGCAGCTCACGGCCGGGGCCTCTGGTCCTGGTGCTGCGTGCGGGAAAGACGTCCCCCACGACGCCGCCCTCGGCGGTGACCAGGTGCACGACCTGCTCGGGGGCGGCCCCGAGCAGGGGAACGATGAGGTCGGCCACCGGCCGCCGCCACTGCCCGGACATGCCGTCGGTGCGCCGGACCCGGATCACCAGGTCCGGGCCCCCGCCGCCGCCTGCCAGCGCCGCGAGGAGCCCGCGGGCATCGTCGCCGGCGAAGGTGGCGGCCAGCGCCGCCGCCCCGAACGGACCCCGCGACTCGGTGCGCACCGGCTCGGCCACCTGCAGCGTGAACTCCACCCAGGCGAGGTCATCCAGCGTGCAGCGGAGGTCCAGGGCAAGCGTCGCCGTCATCACCAGGCCCGCTATGGGCTCGTGGGGCGCCGGTCTCCGGCTGAGGAGGAACGTGACCGAGCACGCCGGCGCGCCGGAGGGGTCGCGCCGGATCTCGGCGATGCTGGCCATGGCCAGACCTCACAACGGGTAGGACAGGAACGAGGTGGGCGTGCCTCCGGCCGACCGCCTCACCGGCTCGGCCTCCGTCTCGTGGGCCTCCGGGGAGTAGCCCTCCGCGGCGTACTCCTCGGCGTCGTACCCGACGGCGGTGGTAGCTGCGGCAGCGACCACCTCGCGGGTCGACGGGGCGGCAAGCTCGCGCAGGCGGCGGACCCGGTCGTCGGACAGGGAACGCGTCACCACGCCGTCGGCGTCCGGGGCAGGCACCTCGACGATCAGCGGGCCGTTGCCGTTGGCCGTGACCCATGGCCCGGTCCACGTCTGCCCCTTGCGGAACAGGGTGCCCTTGACGGTGGCCGTGACCTGGTAGCGGTAGTAGGGAAGCAACTGCGGGTCGCCGGAGAAGATCGTCCAGCTGCGGTCCTCGTCCACGTCCTCGAAGCCCCACCGGAAGCGCACGGGCGCCAGCCCGATCGGCTTGTAGTCCGCGTCCGTGGCCTCCATCACCACCTCGACGGTCTGCGAGCGGTCCTCCAGCATCACGCCCAGGCCGATGGGGCCCACCGCCACCCGGCCCGCGTTGTCGGCGCGGACCTCGAGCGTGGTGTCGTTGAGCAGGGTGCCGTTGGGCTCCGGGTCCAGGTCGATCACGTTGCGCTCGATCTGCACCCGGTGGTACGGATCCAGTGCCTCGCTGGGCGGCTCGGCCAGGTGGACCTTGCGCTTGACGTAGGTGAGGTCCGGCGTCCAGCCCGAGGGCGGGTTGTTGACGTCGCCGGCCACCTTCTTGGCGGTCTGGAACTTCCAGGTGGGGTCGTTGCCGTCCGCGCCGGAGAAGCTGTGTCCCTGCCAGTTGAGCTCGCCCCCGGTGTTGGGATAGCCGATCTGCACCGACATGAACTGCACCGTCTTGTCCTCCCAGCTCGCCACGGGGCGAACCACGCGCGCCAGCCGCTGCGGCCAGTCGTCCAGGTAGACGGTGAGGAAGTACTTGCGCTCGGCCTCGGGATCGCCCTTGATCTCGTCGCCCATGCCTGCCAGCGAGCTGGAGATCGTGTGGTCCTGCAGGTAGGCGAACTGCCGGGTCTCCTCGTAGTGGAGGTCCAGGTGGCTCTCGTCGCGGCGGTACTTCAGCGACAGCCCAACCCCCCACGGCGACCAGAACGAGCCGCCCGAGGACGCCTGCGCGGCGTCAACCTTGGGCTGCGGCTGCTCGAAGATGGTCTTCTGCGCCATCTCCATGAACTTGTTGAACACCAGATCCGAGCGCTCGTCCATCTTCCGCGCGATCTCGTCGGCGCCCGGCAGCGTCGTGTCCACCTTCACGTCGACCTTGATGGCCCCGGACTTGCGCATGTTGTTGAACTCGGCCTGCGCGTCCACCTTGGCCCACAGATAGCGGCCCGACGCCGCGGCCGAGAAGTGAGTGAACACCGAGTCCCAGTTGCCGTCGATCTTGATGGTGCACACCGGAGACCAGACCTTCAGCTTGTAGTTCTGGATCACGATCAGCGGGCTGGCCGTGCCGTGGAACGCCGCCCACGCGATGTTGGCCGGGTAGACCCCCAGCAGGCCCGAGAAGGCGTGCGTGCCGGTGGGGTCGATGGAGCCGCTGCCCTGGCCCTGCATCATGCAGTACCACGGGTCAAGGTTGTTGTCCCTGGACGGGGTGGCGCCGGGCTCCGGGTCCCGGGTCAGCGCCCGGTTGCCGGGCATGCCGACGGTGCGGAACCCCCGGGTGCGGCCGCCGCGGGTGGGCTGGTCCGCCGTCGGGAACCCGGTGGGGGTGGGCGACATGTTGGACACCGACGTGATGGTCTGCGCGATCACCGCGGGCCGGAACATCGGAGGCTTGCGGGCGTTCTTGATGCCCCAGAACGCGTCAGTGCTGGTGCTCATCTTGGCCGTGATGTCCGCCTCGGCCTGCCGCCTGGTCTGCTCGGGGAGCGCGCCCGTCACCGAGAACGTCATGATGCCGCCGGCCACGTCCCCGCCGCCGCCGATCACGCCCTCGCCGCCGGTGCCGGAGAAGCGCACCAGGTTGAACAGGTAGTCGCCCTTGTCCGGGCCGTCCTTGCGGGCCATCCGGATCCGGTTGGGCACGTAGTAGAAGACCGGGGCCTCGCCCTGGGCGATCAGCTCGTGGTTGTTGACGTCGGGCAGGTAGAGCACGTCGTACCCGTCCTTGGTGATGGGTTGGGTGCCGCCGGCGTAGGTGGGACCCATTGCCTGGACCATGGTTGCGCCTTCCTCGTCGAGTCTCCGATGCGCACTGCACCGTCACAGACACAGGAGCCCGCGGGCGGCCCGGTGATACGTCAGACGGTGGCGCGCCACGGAGCGCCGAAGCACACGAAGGCGCCGGCGCTCGCGTCGCCGACGGTGGCGCGGGCCAGCGCAGTGGCGGCGTCGACGCCGCCGCAGAGCTCGGCGTGGTAGGAAGCCATCACGGCGGCGGCCAGCTGGTCCCCGATCGGCGCGACGGGGGCCACCACGCAGGAGGCTCCGGCCGACAGCAGTGTCGCGGTGAGACCGAGCGGCTGATCGCCGGGCCGATGGGTGGCGCGCCCCACCTCGCAGGCGGACAGCACCACATGGCTGGCCCGCACCTCCAGGCCCTCCAGCTCGTGCGCGAACACAGGACCACCGGCCAGCAGGAGGCTGGAGAACTGAGGGTTGTCGCCGCGATGCTCGCCGTGCGCGGCCACGTGGACCAGGTCGTCGCCCGCCAGCGCGTCGCTGAGGTTGGTCGTCTGCACCAACGGCCAGCACCCCGCGACGGACTGCCGCTCCTCCGCCGCGAACGGCAATCCGGGGCCGGTCAGCACGCTGACCCGCGGCCGGTGCGCCACCCGGCCCGAGCTCGCCCAACTCGACGCGGTGGGTGCCACCGTGACGGCGCGGCCGCGCAACTGGGGCAGGGCCAGCCACGGCACCCCTGACAGGACGCGGGTGGGCACCACCACGAGCTGCCCGGGAAGGCCAGCCAGCGGCGCCGCCACCAGGTCCCCCAGCGCGGCCAGGCGCGCCGCCAGCGACGCCGCGACAGCCCCGGCCAGCGGGTGCGCGGGATGCATGTTGGCGCGCGCCGTGAGGTCCGCCCTGGCGGCCTCCACCAGCTCGGCGGCCAGCTCCGCCGACCCCAGGCTGATCGTGCGGTCCGGTCCTTCGCCCAACACGATGGCCCTCAACTCGTCGCCCCGGCGCAGCGTCACCACCACGCTGCATCCCTGCTGCTCGGCGGCGCTGCGCAGCGTGGCCGCACGGAGGACGACGGCGGTGGGCGGCAGCTGCGTCGCGGCCCCCCAGGTGAGCGCCCGGAGCTCCCGCTCAGCGACGACGATGGCGCGCCCAACGTCCTCGGCGTCGACGGCTCCGGGGTCGAATGCGGCCCGCAGGCGGCGCAGCTCGGAGGCGGCCTCCTGCACCCGCGGGTCCGGGCCCGCCCTCAGCCGCGGCGTGGGCCGGGCGGCCGCGCGCCACCGCTCGGCCGCCTCGACCACGGCCGAGGGGCCCTTCGAGGCGGCCAGGTCAAGGTCCAGCGCCGCGGCCGCCTCGCCGTGCAGGGCGGTCGCGGTGCGCAGGTCCAGGCTGGCCAGGCCGAGCTGGGCGTGTACCAGGGTGGAGTTGGCCCGTCTCAGCACCCGCCTCGCCTCTTCGTCGTCGCCCCGCCGGGAGGCGGCGGTGGCCAGCGCCACCAACCCGGCCAGCCGCAGCGAGACCACCGGCGACCGCGACAGCCACACCGCGTCCGGCATCAGGTCCGCGACCTCCGCAGGCCGCCCGGAGGCAGCGCGGAGGCCGGCTGCCGCGGCCTGGGCTGCCACGAAGCGGTCGCCGTCGGCGCTCGCGGTCTCCCACAGCGCCCGGGCCGCGGACAGGCGCGGCCGCGACATCAGCTGGCACAGCACGGCGCGGCGGTGCCAGCCCGGCTCGCCCCGCCGTCGGAACACCTGGGCCGCTGAACGGCTGCGGGTCAGCGCCTCGTCTGGGTGGCCGAGCAGCAGGGCGCACCGGGCCAGGTCCAGGTCCACCTCGGCCGCCTGCTGCGCCCCGGGCTGGCCTGCGCGGGCCACCAGTAGGAGGTCGTAGGCCTCGGACACCAGTCCCGCCTCCATCAGCGCGCGTGCGCGGTCCTGGCGGGCGACGGAGCGGTCGAGGGTGACGCTCAGGGCGTCCGCGTCGTGCATGTGGCGGAGCGCGGCGGGCAGGTCCCCGCGCAGGAACTGGATCCAGCCCAGGTTGTGCCGGGCCATGAACGACACCGGCGCCACGTCAAGCTCGTCCGCCAGCGCCGCCGCGGCCGTCAGGTCTGCGGCGGCATCCTCGAAGCGCCGCAGCTCTGAGGCGATGGTGCCGCGGTTGAGGAGCAGCCGCATCCGATCCGGCGGCGGGAGGCAGTCCTCGTCCAGGGCTGCGAGGGTGCGCCAGGCCGCCGGGCGATCTCCGGCCCGGGCCAGGAGGGTTCCGGCCTGGACGTCCGCGGCGCAGGCGATCTGGGGGAGTCCACCGGCGCGGGCCTCGTCGGCCGCGGTGCGCAGCTCCTCCAGCGCCGGCGAGGTGCCCCGCTCCTCGAACGTCACCCAGGCTGACGAGATCCGGATCCGCAGCGCCAACTCGACCTCCGAGACATCGCAGGCGGCCGCCGCCCGCGCCAGCAGCGCAGCCCCCTCGGCCGTGCGGTGCTCTGCAAGCGTCGCACGGGCCGAGTCGTAGAGCTGCTGCGCGGACCGGGTCACCTACACCTCGATGGTGGGGGTGACGACGGGCCGCTGGTCGGGTCGGCCGGGACGGATGAGGAAGCGCAGCGGGCCGTGCGGCACCCGCGCCCAGGTGAGCCGCCCCGTGGCGTCCGAGACCTGCAGGTCGATCGAGTCGGCCGTCCTGGCCTCCACGCTCACCCCGCCGCCGGTGACCCAGCCGTCCACCCGGACGCCGCCGTCGGTCTCGCTCATCACCACCATCAGGCTCAGGCTGGAGGCGGTGAACGTGAGCGTGTCCGTCACCGTGGGGTCCAGCCCCCTGGTGCCCGCCCGCTCCTGCTGGCTCAGTGAGGCGAGCTCGGCGTCCATCAGCTCCAGCGACACCGCGAACGAGATCCGCTCCACCAGGCCGATCGGCGGCGGATCGAACCGGGCCTGGGCGGCGGCGACGGCGGCGAGCAGGTGATCGTCGTCGGCGTCGAGCGGCCGGAGGGCGTCGTCGTGAGGGGTCATGCAGGGCTCCAGGCGGGATCGGAGGCCAGCGAGCGGCGCAGCGTGGCCAGGCATCGCCCCCGGGTGGGGCCGATGGAGCCGACGGGCATGCCGAGCGCGGCGGAAATGGTGGCGTAGTCGGGTCTGGTGGAGTAGGCGATGACGCGCAGCAGGGCCTGGCAGCGCGGGCTCAGCGCGTGGATGTGGGTCCACAGCCGCCGGTTGAGGTCGTCGGACTCGGCGATGACCTCGGGTGTGGGTTCGGGGGCGACGGTGGACTCGGGCAGCTCCACCTCCGGCGGGATGCGGGCCAGGCGCCACGCCTCCCTGCGGGTGGTGGTGAGCAGCCACGCGAACACCGCCTGCGGCTCGGCGATGGATCCGGCGCTTCGCACCAGCGCGAGCCAGGAGGACTGGACCACGTCCTCTGCCTGGGAGTGGCTGAGCCCTGACGAGCGCGCCACGGCCCACAGCGGTGGGGTGAGCAGCTCCACCAGGTCCGCAAGGCGCGAGGAGTCGCCCTCGCGGTAGCCGCGGAAGGCCTCGGCAGCCCGGCTGGACAGCGACTCCGCCGAGGTCATGGCGCCCGACCGGCCGAAGGGGCCGTCGTCACCATCAGCCGAGGGGCCCCCGTCCGCGCCGAGCCGTGGAACGGCATCGGCACGTAGTAGGGCATCGGGACGTAGTAGGGCAGCGGCACGTAGTACGGCTGGGGCGCGTAGGACGCGCGCTGGCGGGGGGATGGCGGGGCGTCGAGGATGCAGGGCTGTGACGGTGACACTGGTACTCCTCCGGGGACGGTTGAAACGGACGTCACCGGACAAGAGCCGACGGCCGCCCTCCTGATACCTCAGTGTCTCCGCTGAGGGCCCACAGTGGAAGGACGGGCTTCCTCAGAGGCCGGAGAGCGCCTCCCGCCAGGCCTCCAGCGCGGCGGGTTCGCCGCCGACAGTGACGTCCGCCTCACGCCCGCTGAGCAGCAGAACCAGCTCCGACGGAAGCCCGGAGACATGGATCGGGCGATTGCCCGTGCCCATGGCGATTTGTTGCGCGGTGTCGGTCCGGGTGAGAAGAACGCGCCCCCGGTAGCCCGCCTGCGCCTTGTGGGCCAGCATCCGCGCCACCGGCCACAGCTCCTGCTGCTCCGCCGGGGTGAGCACCTGCGAGCCGCCGTTGGCGCGCAGCACGTCCTCGTGGTGGATGAACAGCTCGGAGGTGTTGACGAGCTTGTCGATCGGCCGCATGAACCAGGCCGGCTGTTCCAGTGCATCCAGCAGGGCCGGATAGCCGAGGCTGTGCAGCGATTCCCGCTGGATGCGTTCGGTCAGCGGCGCGAAGCGCGGAATGCCGATGCCCGGCAGTGCGGCCGGCCGGTGTTCACGGACGTAGAGGTGGGCGGCGAGGTCCTGCGTCTGCCAGCCGCCGCACTTGGTGGGGGCGAACGGGCCGAGGCCGCGGAGGAGGGAGACGAGGGCGGAGCGCTGCCGCTGGGCGAAGGTCATAGGCTCAAGCTTAGGCAGGGCACAATGTGCTGCATGACTGGCACCATCGTGTACAACCAGGACGGACTGATCCCCGCCGTCGCCCAGGACGCCGACACCGGCGAGGTCCTCATGCTGGCCTGGATGAACGAGGAGTCGCTGCGCCTCACGCTGGCCACGGGCCGTGCCACGTACTGGTCCCGCTCGCGGCAGGAACTGTGGGAGAAGGGCCTCACCTCAGGGCACACCCAGCAGGTGGTGTCCGTCGCGCTGGACTGCGACGGCGACGCACTCCTGCTGCGCGTCCACCAGAGTGGCGCCGCCTGTCACACCGGCAACCGGACCTGCTTCTTCACCCCCCTGACGGCGGAGGACCTGTGATGCGGATCGCGCCCACCATCTCGGAGTTCACCAGGCTCGCCGAGGACCGGCGGGTGATCAGCGTCCACGCCAAGCTCCTGGCCGACGACCTGACCCCCGTGGCCGTCTACCAGGCCCTGTGCGGGGCGCGCGAGGGCACCTTCCTGTTCGAGTCCGCGGAGGCCGGCGTCTGGTCGCGCTACTCGTTCGTCGGTGTCAGGACGGCCGCCACCCTCACCGAGCTGGACGGCAAGGCGCACTGGGTGGGGCACCCGCTGGCCGGCATCGGCGACGGCGACCCCCTGACCGCGCTGCGCACCACCCTGCAGCAGCTGGCCACCCCCGTCGTCGAGGGTCTGCCCCCATTCCACGCCGGCATGGTGGGCTACCTCGGCTACGACGTGGTGCGCCGGCTGGAGCGCCTGCCCGACACCACCGTCGACGACCTCGAGCTGCCCGAGCTGGTGATGATGCTCACCAGCGAGCTGGCCGTGTTCGACCACCACCGCGGTGAGCTGTGGCTGATCGCCAACGCCATCAACTTCGACGGCACAGACGAAGGGGTGGAGCGGGCCTACTACGGGGCCGTCGCAGCGGTGGAGGCCATGGCCGAAGCGGTGCGCGCGCCCCGCCCGTCGTTCGCGGCGCAGGAGGGGGAGCCGGCCACGCTGGCGATCACGCGCCAGCGCACCTCCGAGGAGTACATGGCCATGGTAGAGGAGGCCAAGGAGGAGATCCGCGCCGGCGAGGCGTTCCAGATCGTGGTGTCCCAGCGCTTCGACATCCCCATCAGCGCCGACGCGTTGGAGGTCTACCGGGCGCTGCGGCTCACCAACCCCAGCCCCTACCTCTACCTGCTGCGCCTGCCCGGCTTCGACGTCGTGGGCTCCAGCCCCGAGGCGCTGGTCACCGTCCAGGACTCCGTGGTCACCACCCGTCCCATCGCCGGCTCCAGGCCGCGCGGCGCCACCCCGGAGGAGGATCGCAGGCTGGGCGAGGAGCTCCTCGCGGACCCCAAGGAGAGGGCCGAGCACCTCATGCTGGTGGACCTGGGCCGCAACGACCTCGGCCGCATCTGCAAGCCCGGCAGCGTCACCGTGCACGAGTTCATGAACATCCATCGCTACAGCCACATCATGCATCTGGAGGCCGCGGTCTCCGGGCGCCTGGCCTACGGGCGCAGCGCCCTCGACGCGGTCCTGGCCTGCTTCCCCGCCGGCACCCTGTCCGGGGCGCCGAAGGTGCGCGCCATGGAGATCATCGACAGGCTGGAGGTGTCGCGGCGGGGGCTCTACGGCGGCGTGGTGGGCTACTTCGACTTCGCCGGCAACTCGGACGTGGCCATCGCCATCCGCACCGCTGTCCTGTCCGACGGCGTGGCCCACGTGCAGGCGGGGGCGGGCATCGTCGCCGATTCGGTCCCGGAGACCGAGGACGCCGAGTGCCGCCACAAGGCGCAGGCCGTCATCACGGCGCTCGCGCGGGCAGAGGCGATGGGCACGGCGTGACCGGACGGTGGGCCGTCACGCTGCTGGCGCTGGCCGGCGCGCTGACCGCGGGGTTCTCGGCGCAGGCCGCTGGCAGCGGGGTTGCCTCCCTCGGATGGGCGCTGGCGGCGGGCCTCGGACTCTCGCTGATGCTGCGCGGGCTCCAGCTGCGGTTCCTGGGCGTGGCCCTCACCGCCCTGGCGGTCGCGGCCGCCGGGTGGGCGGGTCAGGCCGGGCAGTGGGTGTCGCTGGCCGGATTCGCGGCCTCCGCCATCGCCCTGCTCGGCATGGTGTGGTGGGGGCCGGGCTGGGTGACCCGCCGCCGCGCCGACGGCGCGCACCCCGTCGACCTGTGGGCCGCGATGGATTCCGGGGCCGATCCCACCGACGAGTAGGACGTGCACCGCGCTGGGGACGCACGGTAGTCTCGGCGCATACCTGAAGCGACGAAAGGCTCACGGCAATGGCGCGCACTCCGCAGTACTACCACCACGGCAAGAGCCCCATGGCCTGGGCCGCCTCGGGCATCGCCGCCCTCGGCTTCATCATCGCGGCCGCGGGATCCCTCATGGGCCCGCACTGGGCGCTCGTGATTACGGGCGGGGTCATCGTGGCCATCGCCGCCGTGCTCGCCCTGGTCATGAAGGCCATGGGCTACGGGCAGCCGTGACCGTCCTGGACGACATCATCGCCGGAGTCCGGCTAGACCTCGAGCAGCGCAGGGCGCGAACCCCCCTGGTTGACGTTATGCGCGCGGCCGAGCAGGCCGCGCCCGCTCTGGACCCCATGCCCCGGTTCCGTGCGCCCGGGCTGGCCGTGATCGCTGAGGTCAAGCGAAAGTCTCCGTCGAAGGGTGACCTCGCGGATATCGCGGACCCGGCAGCGCTGGCCGCCTCGTACGAGGCGGGCGGCGCCGCGGCCATCTCGGTCCTCACCGAGCAGCGGCGGTTCGGCGGCAGCCTGGCAGACCTCGACGCGGTCCGAGCCGCCGTCGGCATCCCCGTGCTCCGCAAGGACTTCATGGTGGAGGAGTACCAGTTCCACGAGGCCCGCGCCCACGGGGCGGACCTGGTGCTGCTGATCGTCGCGGCGCTCACCGATGAGGAGCTCGCCAGATTCGGCGCCCTCACCCACGAGCTCGGCATGACGGCGCTCGTCGAGACCCACACCGTCGACGAGGTGGACCGGGCGCTCACGCTCGGCTTTCAGCTGATCGGCGTCAACAACCGCAACCTCAAGACCCTGGAGGTGGACCTGTCCACCTTCGGCGCGTTGGCGGAGCGGATCGGCGGCACGGCTGTCAGGGTCGCGGAATCCGGCATCCTCACCACCGACGACGTGGCCGCCGTCGCGGCGGCCGGCGCAGACGTGATCCTCGTGGGGGAGGCGCTCGTCAAGCACGGCGACCCCTCCCGGGCCATCGCGGACTTCAGGTCCGCAGCAGAAAGGCAGGACGCATGAGCGTGCCAGATGACAGGGGCCACTTCGGACGCTTCGGCGGCCGATTCGTGCCCGAGGCGCTGCAGGCGGCGCTGACCGAGCTCACCGTCGCGTTCGACGCGGCGCAGGCGGATCCCGCCTACCACGCCGAACTCGCCCGGCTCCAGCGCGACTACTCGGGGCGCCCCACCCCCATCTCGGAGGCGGAGAACTTCTCGAAGCTGTGCGGCAACGCCCGCATCCTGCTCAAGCGCGAGGACCTCAACCACACCGGCGCGCACAAGATCAACAACGTGCTCGGTCAGGCGCTGCTCACCAAGCGGATGGGCAAGACCCGCGTGATCGCCGAGACCGGCGCCGGCCAGCACGGCGTGGCCACCGCCACCGCGGCCGCGCTGCTGGGGCTGGAGTGTCGCGTCTACATGGGCGAGGTGGACACCAAGCGCCAGGCCCTCAACGTGGCGCGCATGCAGCTGCTCGGCGCCGAGGTGTACGCCGTGGCGTCAGGCTCGCGGACGCTGAAGGACGCCATGAACGAGGCGATGCGGGACTGGGTCACCACCGTCGAGTCCACGCACTACCTGATCGGCACCGTCGGCGGACCGCACCCGTTCCCGTACATGGTGCGCGAGCTGCAGCGGATCATCTCCACCGAGGCGCGCCAGCAGATGTTGGACGACCACGGCGCCCTGCCCGACTATGTCGCGGCGTGTGTGGGCGGGGGCTCCAACGCCATCGGCATGTTCTTCGACTTCATCCCCGACGAGAGCGTCAAGCTCTACGGCTTCGAGGCCGAGGGGGAGGGGATCGCGACGGGCAGGCACGCGGCCACCATCGTCGCGGGCACCCCGGGCGTGCTGCACGGCGCCCGCACCTACGTCCTGCAGGACGAGGACGGGCAGACCATCGAGTCGCACTCCATCTCCGCCGGGCTGGACTACCCAGGAGTCGGGCCGGAGCACGCCTGGCTAGCCGACACCGGGCGCGCGGTCTACGAGGGCATCACCGACGACGAGGCCATGGACGCCTTCCGGCTGCTGAGCCGCACCGAGGGCATCATCCCGGCCATCGAGTCCGCCCACGCCCTGGCGGGAGCCCGACGGCTGGGCCTGAGGATCGCGGAGGAGGACCCGTCGGCCCGCCCCACCATCCTGGTGAACCTGTCGGGTCGCGGGGACAAGGACGTGGCCACGGCGTTCGAGTACTTCGGGTTGTCGGGCCAGCCGGACCAGACCGTCGGGGGCATGGAATGAGCCAGTTCACCGACGCTGACCGGCTTGGGATCTCCGGCCAGGTCGTCGCCCGCGCACTGGACGCGGGACGCCCGGCGCTGGTGGGGTACCTGCCGGTGGGGTACCCGAGTGTCGCGGATTCGATCACCGCGGTGAAGGCCATCACCGAGGGCGTCGAGGGTCGCGGGGTGGACATCGTCGAGATCGGCATGCCCTACTCAGACCCGCTGATGGACGGTCTGGTCATCCAGCACGCCACCGCCAAGGCCCGCGCCAGGGGCGTGCGCACCCGCGACGCGTTCCTCGCCGTCGAAGCCGTGGCGCAGACCACCGCCACGCCCATGGTGATGACGTACTGGAACCTCATCGAGGCCTACGGCCCTGACGCGTTCGCCCGCGACCTCGCCGCCGCCGGCGGGGCAGGTGTGATCACCCCGGACCTGCCGCCCGACGACTGCCCGGAATGGCATGAGGCCACGGACAACTACGGCCTGGACCGGGTGTTCCTGATCGCGCCGTCGTCGACGGAGGAGCGGATCGCGCTCACCATGGCGTCGTGTCGCGGCTGGGTCTACGCCTCCAGCGTGATGGGCGTCACCGGCACCCGCACCGCCACCTCGGACGCGGCCCCCATCATCACGGCCCGGGCCCGGGCCGTGGACCAGGGGCTCCCCATCGGCATCGGCCTGGGCGTCTCGAACGGCGACCAGGCTGCCGAGGTGGGCCGCTACGCGGACCTGGTCATCGTGGGATCGGCCCTCCTCAAGTGCCTGGACTCCGACGGGCTGGACCTGCAGACAGACCTCGGCCGCCTCCGCAGGCTCGCAGACGAGCTCGCCGGTGGCGTCGAGAGGGCCCGCCGGTGATCTCTCGGCGCGGACTCCTCTGCGTCGGCGCGGTGGGGCTCCTGGCCGGCTGCACCCCCGACGAGGGGCCCGTGGCCAGCGTCAACATGGGCCAGAGTGAGTGGCACGGAACCATGCTGGCCGACGGCGGCAACCCGCTTCCTGACGTGACGCTGACCGACCAGTTCGGGCAGCCTTACAACCTGGCCACGGGGCCCACCACCAGCGCGGTGGCGCTGTTCTTCGGCTACACCAACTGCCCCGACGTGTGCCCGGGGATCATGGCGGACATGGCCACCGCCAAGCGTCGCCTCCCCGAGGACCTCATCGACGACATCACCCTCATCGTGGTCACCACGGACCCCGCCCGCGACACCCCCGAGGTGCTCCGGGAGTACCTGGCGCGCGTGGATGACTCGTTTGTTGGCCTCAGCGGCCCGCTGGAGGACATCATGCCCGCCGCGATGAGCCTCGGCATCGACATCGCCGAGGGCAAGCAGCTGCCCTCCGGCGGCTACGAGGTGGACCACGGCACCTACGTGCTGGGCTTCGGCGAGGACCGCCTGATGCGAGTGGTGTGGAACGGGCTGTCGGCCGGCGAGATGAAGGACGACTTCGAGCGCCTGATCGCCGCCTGACGGGCGCCGGGAGTAGCCTGGGGCAGAGCCGACGAGGAGGACCCCGCATGGGCCTGATGGAGCACGCGATCTGGTGGCAGGTCTATCCCCTGGGAGCGACGGGGGCGCCGATCCGAAACGAGCATGGCGATCCCGCGCACCGGCTGACCCGGCTGGAGGGATGGCTGGACTACCTCGTCGAGCTCGGCTGCAACGGGCTCCTGCTCGGTCCTGTGTTCGCGTCGGTCTCCCACGGTTACGACACGCTGGACCACTTCCGCATCGATTCCCGGCTGGGCGACGACGCAGACTTCGACCGCTTGATCGCCGGAACCCGCGCCCGCGGGATCAACGTCATGCTCGACGGGGTGTTCAACCATGTTGCCCGTGAACACCCGCTGGTGGCCGAGCGCCCGGAGCTGATCCGTCAGGAGAACGGCCACCCCAAGGGCTGGGAGGGGCACGACTCCCTCGTGGAGCTCAATCACGACAATCCGGCGGTCCTGGACCTGGTCGCCGACGCCATGCTCCACTGGCTCCGACGCGGCATCGCCGGATGGCGCCTGGACGTGGCCTACGCCGTCCCCACCCGATTCTGGCGCGACGTCGCCGAGCGCGTCCGGGCCGAGTTCCCTGACGCCGTCCTCCTCGGCGAGGTCATCCACGGCGACTACTCCGCCTTCGTCCGCGAATCGACGCTGGACTCACTGACCCAGTACGAGCTGTGGAAGGCAATCTGGAGCTCGCTCAAGGACGAGAACCTCTGGGAGCTGGCTCACGCGTTTGAGCGTCACGCCGCGTTCTGCGCCGAGTTCCTGCCCCAGACCTTCGTCGGCAACCACGACGTCACCCGCATCGCCACCACCGTGGGCGCCCAACGGGCCGGCCTCGCGGCGACCATCCTGATGACGCTGCCCGGCATGCCCAGCGTCTACTACGGCGACGAGCAGGGATTCACCGGCACGAAGACCGAGGCCTGGCACGGCGACGACGAGGTCCGCCCGCCGCTGCCCGCTACGCCAGACGAGCTGTCCGCGCTGGGTGAGCCCCTCCACCGCCGCTATCAGGCCGCGATCGCGTTCCGCCGTCGTCACCCCTGGCTGGCCACGGCCTCACTGGAGGTTCTCCACCGAAGCAACACCGAGCTGGTCTACCGCTGCTCCTCCGCCGAGGGCGCGGCCGAGTTCCGCGTGGACCTCGGGGCGGGGATCGTCGCCGTGCGCTCAGGCCACGACTCGCTCATTCTGGACTGATGTTTCGGCCAGGTAACAATTGCCTTACGCTCTGCCACCGGGCATGGATTCAGTTGCTCGGCGCAGGCCGCCCGCATACTGTTTCCTCGCTGTGGCCCGGCCGCAGCATGTCCTGAATGACTTCGAGGAGGACCAGTAGATGGCTCAGAGCGTGTTCCCGCACCGCGAAAAGGTGGGTCTCTACGACCCGTCCTACGAGCACGACGCCTGCGGTGTCGCCTTCGTGGCCCAACTCGACGGCGTGCCCCGGCACCGGATCGTGGCCCAGGGACTCGAGGCTCTGCGCAATCTGGACCACCGCGGCGCCACCGGCGCCGACGAGGCAGCCGGTGACGGCGCCGGCATCCTGATCCAGGTCCCGGACCGGTTCCTGCGTGCCGTGGCGGGGGTCCACCTGCCGGAGGCCGGCGAGTACGCCGTCGGCCTGGCCTTCCTGCCCACCGACGACGCGCGACGCGCCGAGGTCAAGGCCGCCGTCGAGGCGATCGCCGGGGAGCTGGAGCTCGACGTGCTCGCCTGGCGTGAGGTGCCCGTGGAGACCTCGACGCTCTCGCCCATCTCGATCGGCGCGATGCCACGCTTCGAGCACCTGATCGTGGCAGGCCGCGAGGGGCAGACGGGGATCGACCTGGACCGGGTGGCCTACGTCCTTCGCCGCCGCGCCCAGCACGAGACAGGCCTCTACTTCGCCTCGCTGTCGGCGCGGACACTGGTCTACAAGGGCATGCTCACCACCGCGCAGCTGGAGGAGGTGTTCCCGGAGCTTCACGACGAGCGGATCGAGTCAGCGCTTGCCCTGGTCCACTCACGCTTCTCCACCAACACGTTCCCGGCCTGGGAGCTGGCGCACCCTTACCGCATGATCGCCCACAACGGCGAGATCAATACCGTGCGCGGCAACCGCAACTGGATGCGCGCCAGGGAGGCGCTGCTCACGTCGGACAAGTTCCCCGGAACCCTGGAGAAGCTGTTCCCGATCTGCACCCCCGACGGCTCGGATTCGGCCTCGTTCGACGAGGTGCTCGAGCTGCTGCACCTCGGCGGGCGCTCCCTGCCGCACGCCGTCCTCATGATGATCCCCGAGGCGTGGGAGGGCCACGCCGAGATGGACCCGCAGCGCCGCGCGTTCTACGAGTACCACTCGATGATCATGGAGCCCTGGGACGGGCCCGCCTGCATGACGTTCACCGACGGCACCATCATCGGTGGCTGCCTGGACCGCAACGGCCTGCGCCCGGGACGCTTCTGGGAGACCGCCGACGGACTCGTGGTGTTCGCCTCGGAGGCCGGCGTGCTGCCCATCGAGGCCGGAGACGTGGTCCGCAAGGGGCGCCTCCAGCCGGGCCGCATGCTCCTGGTGGACCTGGAGAAGCATTCCATTCTCTCCGACGACGAGGTGAAGGGTTCGCTCGCAGCTGAGCACCCCTACGAGAAGTGGGTGGCGGAGAACAAGATCGAGCTCGACGCCCTTCCGGGCCGTGCGCACATCGTGCACTCCCACGCCTCCGTGATCCGCCGCCAGCAGGTGTTCGGCTACACCGAAGAGGAACTCCGCCTCATCATCGCCCCCATGGCCAACACCGGCACCGAGCCGATCGGCTCCATGGGCACGGACTCGCCGATCGCGGTGCTGAGCAGCCGGCCGCGACTGATCTTCGACTACTTCAAGCAGCTGTTCGCGCAGGTGACCAACCCGCCGCTCGACGCGATCCGCGAGGAGCTCGTCACCTCGCTGACCACCAAGATCGGACCCGAGCGCAACCTGCTGGAGCCCACCCCGGAGGCGGCCCGGCAGCTCACCATGAACCGGCCGGTCCTGGATTCCGAGCAGCTCGCCAAGATCGTGCGCCTCAACAAGGACGGCGAACTGCCCGGGTACGGCACCCACGTGGTGCACGGCCTGTACAAGGTGGCCGGCGGCGGCAGGGCGCTGGAGAAGAAGATCGAGGAGATCTGCCACGAGGTGTCCGCGGCCATCCGCGGCGGAGCCCGCGCGATCGTCCTGTCGGACCGGCACGCCACCGCCCAGCTGGCGCCCATCCCGTCGCTGCTGCTCACCGCGGCCGTGCACCATCACCTGGTGCGGGAGAAGACCCGCACCCAGGTGGGCCTCGTGGTGGAGGCCGGCGACGTGCGCGAGGTTCACCACATGGCGCTCCTGATCGGCTTCGGAGCCGCCGCCATCAACCCGTACCTGGTGTTCGAGTCCGCGGAGGACCTGGCCCGCCGGGAGATGTACGTCGAGGTGAGCGCCGAGAAGGCCATCGCCAACGTCGCCAAGGCGCTGTCCAAGGGCGTGCTGAAGGTGATGAGCAAGATGGGCGTCTCCACCATCGCCTCGTACACCGGCGCGCAGATCTTCGAGTGCGTCGGCCTCAGCCAGGACGTGGTGGACCGCTATTTCACCGGCACCACGAGCCGGCTCGGAGGCCTCGGCCTGGGCCAGCTGGCAGACGAGATCCAGGCCCGGCACACGACCGCCTACCCCACGGATGGCATCCCGCTCGCGCACCGCAACCTCCTGGTGGGCGGCGAGTACCAGTGGCGCCGCGAGGGTGAGCCGCACCTGTTCGACCCGGAGACGGTCTTCCGCCTCCAGCACGCCACCTCCACCGGCGACTACACGATGTTCCAGCGCTACACCTCGCTGGTCAACGACAACTCCTCGCGGATCATGACGCTGCGCTCTCTGATGGACTTCAAGCCCACAGAGCCGATCAGCATCGACGAGGTGGAGCCCGTCGAGAGCATCGTCAAGCGGTTCTCCACCGGCGCCATGAGCTACGGCTCCATCTCCATGGAGGCCCACCAGACCCTCGCCGTCGCGATGAACCGCATCGGCGGCAAGTCCAATACCGGCGAAGGCGGCGAGGACCCGGAGCGGCTCCACGACCCGGCCCGCCGCTCCGCCATCAAGCAGGTGGCCTCCGGCCGCTTCGGCGTGACCTCGGAGTACCTCACCTACGCCGACGACATCCAGATCAAGATGGCCCAAGGCGCCAAGCCCGGCGAGGGCGGCCAGCTGCCCGGCCCGAAGGTCTACCCGTGGGTGGCCAAGACGCGTCACTCGACGCCCGGCGTGGGCCTCATCTCCCCGCCGCCGCACCACGACATCTACTCCATCGAGGACCTCAAGCAGCTGATCCACGACCTCAAGTGCGCCAACCCCTCGGCGCGGGTGCACGTCAAGCTCGTCTCCGAGATCGGCGTCGGCACGGTCGCGGCGGGCGTCAGCAAGGCCAAGGCGGACGTGGTGCTGATCTCCGGCCACGACGGCGGCACCGGCGCGGCGCCCCTGACCTCGCTCAAGCACGCCGGCGCCCCGTGGGAGCTCGGCCTGGCCGAGACGCAGCAGACGCTGCTGCTCAACGGGCTGCGTGACCGCATCGTCGTCCAGTGCGACGGCCAGCTCAAGACCGGCCGGGACGTGCTCATCGCAGCGCTGCTCGGCGCCGAGGAGTTCGGGTTCGCGACGGCGCCCCTCGTGGTGGCCGGCTGCATCATGATGCGCGTCTGCCACAAAGACACCTGCCCGGTGGGTGTGGCCACGCAGAACCCGTTCCTCCGGGGCAAGTTCCACGGGGACCCGGACCACGTGGTCAACTTCTTCATGTTCATGGCGCGCGAGGTGCGCGAGCTGCTCGCCTCCCTCGGGCTGCGCTCCCTCGAAGAGGCCGTCGGACGGGCGGACCTGCTGGACGTCGGCAAGGCGGTTGGCCACTGGAAGACCCACGGCCTCAACCTCTCGCCCATCCTCACGCAGATCGACGTCCCCGAGGGCACGCAGCGCCACTGCACCACGGTCCAGGACCACGGCCTGGACTCGAAGCTGGATGTCGAGCTGATCCGGCTGTCGGAGCCCGCGCTCGCCCGCGGCGAGCAGGTGCGCCAATCGTTGCCGGTGCGCAACGTGGACCGCACCGTCGGCACCATGCTGGGCCACGAGGTGACCAAGGCCACCGAGGGCAAGGGCCTGGAGCCAGGCACCATCGAGTTCACGCTCACCGGCACCGGCGGCCAGAGCTTCGGCGCCTTCCTGCCCCGCGGCATCACGCTGCGGCTCATCGGTGACTCCAACGACTACTTCGGCAAGGGACTCTCGGGCGGACGCCTCGTCGTCACCCCGCCGCAGGGGGTGCGCTTCGACCCCGCCGAGCAGATCGTCGCAGGCAACGTCATCGGCTACGGCGCCACCTCAGGGGCTATGTTCCTGCGCGGCCTGGTGGGCGAGCGCTTCTGCGTGCGCAACTCCGGGGCCACCGCCGTCGTCGAGGGCGTGGGGGACCACGGCTGCGAGTACATGACCGGCGGCGAGGTCCTCGTCATCGGGCCCACCGGCCGCAACTTCGCCGCCGGCATGTCCGGTGGCGTGGCCTGGGTGCTGGATCTGAACCCGCTGCGCCTCAACACCGAGTTGGCGGACCCCGTCGACCCGGAGCCTGAGGACGTGGCACGGATCCGGGAGCTGATGGACGAGCACCGCGCCGAGACAGGCTCCCTGGTCGCCGACGAGCTGCTCCAGCTCAGCGACGAGGACCTGCGCCTCCGCTTCACGAAGGTGCAACCGCGCGACTTCGCCCGCATCATGGCCGTCAAGGCCCAGTCCGTCTCCGACGGGCTGTCCGACGAGGACACCACCACACTGATGATGGAGGCCGCTCATGGCTGATCCCAAGGGTTTCATGACCACGCCACGGCAGGTGGCCGAGCGTCGCCCCGTGGAGGAGCGCGTACACGACTGGAAGGAGGTCTACCCGGGCACCCCGGGCAAGGCCCTCCTGCCGATCATCTCCCAGCAGGCCGGCCGCTGCATGGACTGTGGCATCCCGTTCTGCCACAACGGCTGCCCGCTGGGCAACCTCATTCCTGAGTGGAACGACCTGGTCTGGCGCGACGAGTGGCAGGCCGCGCTGGACCGGCTGCACGCCACCAACAACTTCCCGGAGTTCACCGGCCGCCTCTGCCCGGCGCCCTGCGAGACGGCCTGCGTGGTGGCGATCAACATGGACGCGGTGACCATCAAGAACGTCGAGGTGGCCATCATCGACAAGGCGTGGGAGGACTCCCGCGTCTTCCCGCAACAGCCTGAGTGGCACACCGCCAAGACGGTGGCCGTCGTCGGCTCCGGGCCGGCCGGCCTCGCCGCGGCGCAGCAGCTGACCCGCGCCGGGCACACCGTCGTTGTCTACGAGCGTGCCGACGCCATCGGCGGCCTGCTGCGGTACGGCATCCCCGAGTTCAAGATGGAGAAGGCCGTCCTCAACCGCCGCCTCAAGCAGATGGTGCTGGAAGGGACCCAGTTCAAGACCGGCGTCAACGTGGGCGTCGACATCACGGGCAAGGAACTCCTGGACCGCTACGAGGCCGTGGTGCTCGCCATCGGCTCCACCGTTCCCCGCGACCTGCCCGTCCCCGGGCGCGAGCTCGCAGGCATCCATCAGGCCATGGAGTTCCTGCCCCAGGCCAACCGCGCCGCGCTCGGCGAAGAGGTGGCGGACCAGATCACCGCCGAGGGCAAGGACGTGGTGATCATCGGCGGCGGCGACACCGGCGCCGACTGCCTCGGCACCTCCACCCGGCAGGGCGCACGATCCATCACCCAGCTTGAGATCCTGCCCATGCCCCCGGGGGACCGCCCCGCGGGCCAGCCGTGGCCCACCTACCCGATGACGTTCAAGATCACCTCGGCGCACGAGGAGGCCGGGGACCGGGTGTACTCCGTGTCCACCAACCGGTTCGTCGGCGACGACCAGGGCCGGGTCGCCGGCCTGGACATCGTCGAGGTCCGCTTCGACGCCGGCCGCTTCGTGCCGGTCGAGGGCACCGAGCGGCACATCCCGGCCCAGTTGGTGCTGCTGGCGATGGGATTCACCGGACCCCAGCAGACCGGCCTGGTCGAGGAGCTCGGGGTGGAGCTCGATCCCCGCGGCAACATCGTGCGCGATGACAAGTACCGCACCAGCGTGGAGCACGTGTTCGTGTGCGGCGACGCGGGCCGCGGGCAGTCGCTGATCGTCTGGGCGATCGCGGAGGGTCGGTCCTGCGCGCAGGGCGTCGACGAGCACCTCAGCGGCTCGTCGAAGCTCCCACGGCCGATCGGGCCTCAGGAGCGCCAGCTGCTGGTCTAGGGGTCAACTTCGCTCATCCGTCGCTCCCTGAGGAGGGCCGCCCGCGGAGCGGCGTGGCCTGTCCCCATCGCTCCCTGAGGAGGCGCGCCGCCGAAGGCGCGGGTGCCGTCTCGAAGGGTCGTGACTACCACCTTCACGCGCTCCCCGCACTTGGTCCTCCTGTGGCGTTGTCTGCTCCGGGTGTGGGCCGGCAGGGCGGCGTTGGGGTTGGGTCTGCTTGGGCGGGATGCCGGTTGGGTGATCGTTGGGTTGGGCACCGCTGCGCAGTGCCGCCCTGCCGTCCCCCACCCTTGCGCTCGGGAGCGGGACCCTTTGGACCTGAACCCCCGACAAGCCAGCGGAGACGACCATTGGTGTCCTGCGTCAGGCCGATGGGGCTGTCTCGCACCGGGAGGGTCCCACAGGGATAGGCTCGGCAGATGAAGACACTGTTCGCCGAGTTCACCGCGCTGCCCGGACACGAGGATCGGGTCGCCGAGTTGATGGCCGGCCTCACCGCGAAGGTCCGCCAGGAGCCCGGCAACGTGGTGTTCCTCCCGTTCACCCGGGAGGACCACCCGCGACGATGGTTCGTCTTCGAGCAGTACCGCGACGACGACGCCTTCCTGGCGCACATCACGGCCGAGTACGGCGCTGAGTTCAACGCGGAGCTGGTCCACCACATCGTGGAGGACGGCTCGCACCTCACCTGGTTGAACGAGCCCTGAGCCGCCCGCGTTTCGTGAAGCGCTAGCCTGCTGACTGCCCGGACGAGTGAACGGGCGGGGGAGGAGTCACCGTGCTGGGCCTGCTCGCGTCGTCGCCCCTGCTGACCATCATGCTGGTCGTGGCGTTGGGCGCCGCGTTCGGCATGATTCCCTTCGGGCCCCTCAAGCTCGGCGCCGCGGGGGCCTTGTTCGTCGGCCTCGCCGTGGGCGCGCTGGACCCCGCGCTCGGCGACGGACTGGCCCTGATCTCCACACTCGGGCTCGCCCTGTTTGTCTACACCGTGGGCATCGCGGCGGGGGAGACCTTCTTCTCAGACCTCCGGCGCCAACTCCCGCTGATGATCCTCGCGGTGGCGGCCATTGCCGCCGTGACGGCCCTGGCCTCTCTGATCGGCTCCTGGCTGGGCCTCGGCACCGGCATGGTGGCCGGGCTCATCGCGGGCGCGCTCACCTCGACTCCGGCACTCGCCGCCGCCACCGCCGCCACCGGCAGCCCCGACGCCGCCGTCGGCTACGCCCTCGGCTACCCGGTGGGCGTGATCCTGGCCATCGTCGTGGTGGCGCTCGTGGTGGGACGGAAGTGGCCCGGCCGGAACGACCCGGCGCCCGCCTCGGCCGACGCCATCGTGGCCGAGTCCGTGCACGTCAAGAGGCCCACCTCCCAGCGGGGCGTGCCCGGCTGGGCGGACGAGAGCATCAAGATGAGCTACCTCGTCCGCGACGCCCGCACCCGGGTCCTGGCCCCCGGTGAGGACCTGCAGGCCGGGGACGAGGTGCTCGTGGTGGGCGCACCGGCCGCCGTTGAGGAGGCGATAGCCTACCTCGGGCACCGGCTGTCCCGGGAGCTGACCGACGACCGCGCCTTCGTGGACTTCACGCGGTTCGTGGTGTCCTCGCCGTCGGTGGCGGGGCGTACCGTGGCGCAGCTCAACCTCCCGGGGCGCTTCGGGGCGGTGATCACCCGGGTGCGCCGCGGCGACTCGGATCTCCTCGCCCGTGACGACCTCGTCCTGCAGCTCGGCGACCGGGTCCTGGCGGTGGCACCCCAGGAGGAGTTGGACGACCTGTCGACGTTCCTGGGGGACTCCGAGCGACGAGTCGCAGAGGTGGATGCCCTCGCGCTCGGCCTGGGGCTGGTGGCCGGCCTGCTGATCGGCACGATCGCGGTCCCCATGCCCGGAGAGGCCGTGTTCTCCCTCGGCTCCGCAGCCGGACCTCTCCTGGTGGGCATGGTGCTGGGCGCCACCCACCGCACCGGCCCGCTGATCTGGGCCATGCCGCTCACCGTCAACCTCACCATCCGGCAACTGGGCCTGCTGCTGTTCCTCGCCAGCGTCGGCCTGGCCTCGGGGCCGCTGTTCGCCGACCAGGCGCTCACCGCCACCGGGCTCCGGGCCGGGCTCCTGGCGGCCATCATCGTCGCGTTCTCCGCCGTCGTCTTCCTCGCGGGCGCCAGGTTCCTGGGGCTCAGCGCCCCCCGCGCCGCCGGGGGCTTCGCGGGTTACATCGGCCAGCCGGCCATCCTGTCGTTCGCCACCTCACGGGTCAGCGACGGGCGTGTCGACGCGGGCTACGCCGCCCTGTTCGCGTTGGGGATCATCGCCAAGATCGTCGCCGTGCAGGTGCTGGGGGCGGTGGCGTGACCCACCGGCCGCGCCACAGGGCCGGCGCGGCCAGGGGCGAGTATGGTGGGGTCCCGTCGCCCGCTGACGGATGGAGGAGATGACAGATGGCCGATACCTTCGTTCACCTCCACAACCACTCCGAGTTCTCCATGCTCGACGGCGCTGCCCGCGTCAAGGACATGTTCAAGCAGGCCGAGAAGCTCGGCATGACGGCGCTGGCCATCACGGACCACGGCAATCTGTTCGGCGCCTACGAGTTCTACAAGGCTTCGAAGGAATTCGCCGTCAAGCCCATCATCGGGCTCGAGGCCTACCTCACTCCCCGCACCCACCGCTCCGAGCGCAAGCGGGTCCAGTTCGGGGACGGCACCGGCGACGACGTGGCCTCCAAGGGCGCCTACACCCATATGACGATGTGGGCCTCCAACCAGGAGGGCATGCACAACCTCTTCCGGCTCAGCACACGCAGCTCGCTGGAGGGGTTCTTCTACAAGCCGCGCGCGGACCGGGAACTGCTCAACCTGTACGGGAGGGGCCTCATCGGCACCACCGGCTGCCCCTCAGGGGAGGTGCAGACGTTCCTGCGGCTCGGCCAGTACGACAACGCGCTCGCCACCGCCGCCGAGTTCCGCGACATCTTCGGCGAGGGCAACTTCTTCGTCGAGCTGATGGATCACGGGCTGGAGATCGAGACCCGGGTCCGGCACGACCTGCTCAGGCTCGCCAAGGACCTGCGGCTGCCGCTGGTGGCCACCAACGACTCGCACTACGTCCACGCCGACGACGCCGACGCCCACGACACGCTGCTGTGCGTCTCCGCGGGCTCCCGCAAGGCGCAGACGGACAGGTTCAAGTTCGACGGCAACGGCTACTACATGAAGTCGCCCGCGGAGATGCGCGCCCTCTTCCACGAACTGCCCGAGGCTTGCGACAACACGCTGGCCATCGCCGAACGCATCGAGACCACCTTCGACGAGGGCTCCGGCACCTACATGCCGAAGTTCCCCTGCCCCGAGGGGGAGACCGAGGACACCTGGTTCCTCAAGGAGGTCCAGCGCGGGCTCGCCGCGCGCTATCCCGGGGGAGTGTCCGCCGAGGTCGCGGACCGGGCGCACTTCGAGATGGGCATCATCACGCAGATGGGCTTCACCGGCTACTTCCTGGTGGTGGCGGACTTCATCAACTGGGCGAAGAAGAACGGGGTCCGTGTCGGCCCCGGCCGAGGCTCGGGCGCAGGCTCCATGGTGGCCTACGCGATGCGCATCACAGACCTGGACCCCATCGAGCACGGTCTTCTGTTCGAGCGCTTCCTCAACCCCGAGCGCGTCTCCATGCCGGACTTTGACATCGACTTCGACGACCGCCGCCGCGGCGAGGTGATCGCCTACGTCACCGAGAAGTACGGCTCGGACAAGGTGGCGCAGATCGTCACCTACGGCTCCATCAAGGCCAAGGCCGCCGTCAAGGACGCCGCGCGCGTGCTGGACATGCCCTTCGCCATCGGCGAGCAGATCACCAAGGCCATGCCAGCCGACGTGATGGGCAAGGGGGTCCCGCTGGCGGACCTGTTCAACGAGAACCACAAGCGCTACAACGAGGGCAGCGAGTTCCGCGAGCTGTACCAGGGCTCCCCGGACGTGCGCACCGTCGTGGACACAGCCATGGGGCTGGAGGGGCTGAAACGCCAGTGGGGCGTGCACGCCGCCGGTGTCATCATGTCCGCCTCCCCGCTGATCGACATCATCCCGCTCATGAAGCGGGAGGCCGACGGGGCCATCATCACCCAGTTCGACTACCCCGGCTGCGAGTCCCTCGGGCTGATCAAGATGGACTTCCTGGGCCTGCGCAACCTCACGGTGCTCGACGACGCGGTGCGCAACGTCAAGCTCAACAAGGGCATCGACGTGGACCTCGACACCCTCACCCTCGACGACCCGGCCACCTACGCGCTGCTCCAGGCCGGAGACACGCTGGGGGTGTTCCAGCTCGACGGCGGACCCATGCGGGCCCTGCTGCGCCAGATGCAGCCGGACTGCTTCGAGGACATCTCCGCCGTGGGCGCCCTGTACCGACCCGGCCCCATGGGCGCCGACTCGCACAACAAGTACGCGCGCCGCAAGACCGGCCGCGAGCCGGTGGAGCCCATCCATCCGGAGCTCGCCGAGGCGCTGGAGCCCATCCTGGGGGAGACCTACGGCCTGATCGTGTATCAGGAGCAGGTGATGGCCATCGCCCAGCAGCTGGCCGGATACTCGCTCGGCAGCGCGGACATGCTGCGCCGCGCCATGGGCAAGAAGAAGAAGTCCGAACTGGACGCCCAGTACGAGATCTTCTCCGGCGGGATGCAGGAGCGGGGCTACTCGCAGGACGCAGTGCGCACCGTGTGGGACATTCTGCTGCCGTTCTCGGACTACGCGTTCAACAAGGCACACTCCGCCGCCTACGGCCTGGTCTCCTACTGGACGGCGTGGCTGAAGGCCAACCACCCCGTCGAGTACATGGCCGCCCTGCTGCAGTCCGTCCGCGACGACAAGGACAAGTCCGGCCTCTACCTCGCCGAGTGCCGCCGGATGGGCATCCAGGTCCTGCCGCCGGACGTCAACTCCTCCGAGTCCGCGTTCACCCCCGTGGGTGACCACATCCGCTTCGGCCTCGGCGCGGTCCGCAACGTGGGCGACAAGGTTGTCAGCGCCTGGATCGTCGAGCGCCAGCGGAAGGGCCCGGCCACGGACTTCCACGACTTCCTGGACAAGTCCCCGCTGCTGATGTGCAACAAGCGCACCATCGAGTCGCTGATCAAGGCGGGGGCCTTTGACGAGCTCGGCCACGCTCGGCGCGCGCTGATGGGCATCTTCGAGACCGCCGTCGACTCCATCATCGACGTCAAGCGCAACGCCGAGAACGGCCAGGACGGCTTCGACTTCGGACTGAGCCTCCCCGACGATTCGTCCGGCCCCGCCCTGCACGCCCAGGTGCCGCAGGTCGATGAATGGGACCGTCGCACCAGGCTCGCCTTCGAGCGGGAGATGCTGGGCCTCTACGTCTCGGACCACCCCCTCAACGGCCTCGAACACGTGCTGCAGGCCAACAGTGACCGCCCCATCGCGTCAGCGGCCGCAGGCGAGGGCTTCCGCGGGCAGACCAAGCTGTGCGGCCTCATCACCTCGGTGAACCGTCGGGTGAACAAGGCCGGCAACATCTGGGCGCAGGTGGTGCTGGAGGATCTGACCAGCTCCATCGAGGTGACGGTCTTCCCCCGCGTCTACGACCAGGTGGCCGCCCACCTCGCGCCGGACACGATTGTCGCGGTGGAGGGCACGGTGGAATCCGGCGAGGACCGCGGCCGGATGCGCGCCCAGCACCTCGTCTCGCCCCACGTCAGCGCGGAGGGCAACGTCGGGCCGCTGGCCCTGACGCTCCCGGCCGTGCGCTGCACCCCCGGCGTGGTGGCCCGGATCAAGGAGATCCTCGCCCAGTACCCGGGGGCCGCGGAGGTGCACCTGCAGCTGCGCACCGGAGACCAGGTCAAAACCTTCAGGTTGGGCGACGGTTTCCGGGTGGAGCTCACCTCGGCGCTGTTCGCGGACCTGAAGGCGGTCCTCGGGCCCAGCTGCGTCGGCGTCGGAAGGCAGGACTGATGGCCGAGGATGTGCTGGTCATCTCCCGCCGGGGCAGGTTGTCGGAGCTGTGGGACAGCACCGCCTGGCGCGTCGCGGCCTACCTCGCCGCGGCGGTGGCGCTGGGCGTGATCGCAGGCCTGCTGTGGTCCTCGCTGTCCCCGCTGCCCGCCTTCACCATCAACAACGACATGACGGCCTCGATCAACGAGCGCAGCCAGACGGCGATGGTGGCTGCGGACGTCACGTTCACGGTGCTCACCGGCGTTGTCGGGCTTGTCCTGGGGGCCGTCGGCTGGGTGATTCTGCACCCCAAGGGCTGGGTGGTGATCGCTGTCCCGCTGATCGCGGCGCTGGCGGCAGCCCTCACGGCGTGGCAGACAGGGCTGCTCGTGGGCGAATCCGGTTTCGTTGACCGGCTCGCCGCCGCCCAGGCCGGCGACGTGGTACGCGTGGACCTGGCGTTGCGGTCGATGTCGGCGCTGCTGGTGGCGCCCTTCGCGGCTATCACGCCCATCATGCTGATGGCCGCCTTCTGGCCGGAGCCCCGCGTGGACCGGCCCACGGAGGAGCCCGTCGGCACGGTCTAGACTTGGGCAGCGTGCTGCGAGTTCTTGACCTGACCGGCGTCAACGACGCCTACCGTGACCACCTTCCGCGTGGCCAATTCGACGTGGAGGCCGCGGTCTCCGTCGTGGCTCCCATCGTCGAGGCCGTGGCCCATCGCGGTGAGGACGCGCTGCGCGAGTTCTCCCAGCGCTTCGACGGGGTGGACCCCACCCACCTCAGGGTGCCGGCGGAGGCGCTGGCCAGGGCGGCCGAGGAGCTGGACCCGGAGCTGGCCGCCGCGTTCGCCGAGGCCATCCGGCGCCGCCGCCACGTGGCCGAGGCGCTGGAACTCGACGGCAACCCGGCCCCTGCGCTGCTGGCCGCGGGCGCCCGGGTGGGGTTGCGCAACATCCCCGTCGATCGGGTGGGGCTCTACGTGCCCGGAGGTCTCGCGCCCCTGTCCTCCAGCGTCATCATGAACGTGGTGCCGGCCCAGGTGGCGGGCGTCGCGTCGATCGCGGTTGCCTCCCCGCCGCAGAAGGACTTCGGCGGCCTCCCGCACCCCAACATCCTCGCCCTGTGTCACATCCTCGGCGTGGAGGAGGTCTACGCCGTGGGCGGGGCGCAGGCCATCGCCATGTTCGCGCACGGCGTCCCCGGGCTCTGCGAGCCCGTCTCCCTCATCACCGGCCCCGGCAACATCTACGTGGTGGCCGCCAAGCGCCTGGTGCGCGGGCTCGTGGGCATCGACTCCGAGGCCGGCCCCACCGAGATCGCCATCATCGCCGACCACACCGCCACCCCGGCGTTCGTGGCCGCGGACCTCATCTCGCAGGCCGAGCACGACCCCATCGCGGCGTCGGTCCTCATCACGGACTCGGCGGAGCTTGCGCAGCGGGTGCAGGAGGAGCTGGCGGTGCAGGTGGCCGCCACCAGGCACGTGGAGCGGGTCCGCACCGCTCTCGGCGGCCAGCAGTCGGCGGTCGTGATGGTCCGCGACATCGATCAGGCCGTCGCCGTGGCGGACGCCTACGCCGCCGAGCACCTCGAGATCCAGACCGAGAACGCGGAGGCCGTGGCCAACAGGATCCGCAACGCGGGCGCGATCTTCGTCGGCGACTACGCGCCGGTGTCGCTGGGCGACTACTCGGCCGGCTCCACCCACGTGCTGCCGACTGCGGGCTGCGCCTGCCACTCGTCGGGGCTGACCGTGCGGTCGTTCATCAAGACGGTCCACGTCATCGGCTACACGGCCGAGGCGCTGCTGGCGATCGCCGACGGGGTGGAGCGCTTCGCGCTGGCCGAGGACCTGCCCGGGCACGCCAACGCCATCACCGTGCGGAGGCCGCAGTGATCACGCTGGAGGATCTGCCATTGCGGGCGGACCTGGTGGGCCAGGAGCCTTACGGTGCCCCGCAGCTGGACGTCCCCGTGGTGCTCAACGTCAACGAGAACCCGTACCCGCCCTCCCCGCTGATCCGCCACGAGATGGCCGCGGCCATCGTCACCGCGGCCGGCACCCTCAACCGGTACCCGGACCGTGAGGCGCTCGCGCTGCGCGAGGATCTCGCGGCCTACCTCGGGCACGGGCTGACGGCGGAGCGGATCTGGGCCGCCAACGGGTCCAACGAGATCATGGCGCACCTGCTCACCGCCTTCGGCGGACCGGGGCGCCGCGTGCTGGCGTTCACCCCCACCTACTCGATGTACCCCGAGTACGCCCGCAACACCTGCACCGAGTACGTCACCGTGCCCCGGCACCCGGACTTCACGCTCACCGCGGACCTCGTCCTCGACGCTGTCCGCGAGACGGAGCCCACCGTCGTGATCATCGCCACCCCCAACAACCCCACCGGCACCGTGGTGCCGGTGGAGGTGATCGACGAGATCTGCTCGGGCACCGAGGCCATCGTGGTGATCGACGAGGCCTACCAGGAGTTCTCGGCCAAGCCGTCGGCGCTGGAGCTGCTGGACAGGCATCCCCGGATGGTGGTGTCGCGGACCATGTCGAAGGCCTTCGCCCTGGCCGGCGGGCGCGTGGGGTACCTGGCTGCGGCGTCGGCCATCGTCGACGCGTGCCGGATCGTCCGGCTGCCCTACCACCTGAGCGCGCAGACGCAGGCGGTGGCCAGGGTGGCGCTGGCCCACGCAGACGAGCTACTGGCCCAGGTGCGTCAGCTGGCCGCGGAGGCCCGCGGCTTCGAGGCCTGGGCGAGGGGCCGCGGCTACGCGGTGATCGACTCCGAGGCCAACTTCACCCTCGTCGGGCGGTTCGCGGACCGGCACCGGGTCTGGCAGGACCTGCTGGACCGTGGCATCCTGATCCGCGAGACCGGACCCGCCGGCTTCCTACGCGTCTCGGCGGGCACGCCGACCGAGATGGCCATCCTCCGCGACGCGCTGGAGGACCTGAATCCACCCATCGAAGGGACCACGCTGTGACCCGCACCGCCACCGTCGAACGCTCCACCAGCGAATCGAGGATCACGGTCACCGTGGACCTGGACGGCACAGGAGCCTCCAGCATCAGCACCGGCGTGGGGTTCTACGACCACATGCTGACCGCCCTGTCCAAGCACTCCCTCATCGACCTCACCGTCGAGGCCACGGGAGACCTGCACATCGACGGGCACCACACCATCGAGGACACCGCCATCTGCCTCGGCCAGGCGCTGAAGCAGGCGCTGGGGGACAAGTCCGGCATCCGTCGCTTCGGGCACGCCGTGGTGCCCCTCGACGAGGCGGTGGCGGACTGCGTCGTCGACGTGGCCGGCCGCCCGTACGTGGTGTGCTCCGGAGAGCCGGACGGACAGGTGTACGCACAGATCGGCGGCTCGGGAGTGCCCTACGCCGGCTCCATGACCTACCACGTGGTGGAGGCGCTGGCCCTCAACGCAGGCCTCTGCGTCCACCTGCGGCTGCTGTCCGGCCGTGACCCCCACCACATCGTCGAGGCCCAGTTCAAGGCCCTGGCCCGCGCCCTGCGCGACGCCGTGGAGCTGGACCCTCGGGTCCAGGGCATTCCCAGCACCAAGGGCGCGCTCTGAGCCGCCGGGTGGGTCTGCTCGACTACGGCTCGGGCAACCTGCATTCGGCCGCCCGCGCGTTCGCCAACGCGGGCGCGGACCTCGTCGTGACCTCGGACCTGTCAGAGCTGCGCCGCCAGGACGCGCTCGTCGTGCCCGGTGTGGGCGCCTTCGCGGCCTGCATGGCGGGGCTGCGGGCCGCCGGGGGCGTCGAGCTCATCTCCGGGTGGGTGGAGGCCGGACGGCCACTGTTCGGCATCTGCGTGGGTCACCAGGTCCTGTTCGACGGCGGCACCGAGCACGGGGTCGACACGCCAGGGCTTGGGCTGTTCCACGGACGGGTCGTGGAACTGGACGCCCACCGGCTGCCGCACATGGGCTGGAACACCGTGACCCCGCCGGAGGGCAGCGTGCTCTTCGACGGGTTGGCGGCGGAGCGCTTCTACTTCGTGCACAGCTACGCGGCGATCGCACCGCCCCCGGACGCGCTGGTGACGCTCTCCCGCCACGAGGACGCCACGTTCGTGGCCGCCGTCGAGCAGGGGCCGGTGAGCTCCACCCAGTTCCATCCTGAGAAGTCCGGGGCCGCCGGTGCGCGGCTCATCGCGAACTGGCTCGGGTCCTGGTAGCCCCGTTTCAGCTAGGGTTGGGCGTCGTGGAGAAGTTGCAGCTGTTGCCAGCCGTCGACGTGCAGGACGGCCAGGCCGTCCAGCTCGTGCAGGGGATCGCGGGGTCACAGAAGGAGTTCGGCGACCCGCTCGCCGCTGCCCTCAGATGGCAGCACGGGGGAGCCGAATGGCTGCACCTCGTGGACCTGGACGCCGCCTTCGGCCGCGGCAGCAACGCTGAGCTGCTGCGCTCCATCGTCGGCAGCCTCGAGATGAACGTCGAGCTGTCCGGCGGGATCCGCGACGACGAGTCCCTTGAGCGGGCGCTGTCCACCGGCGCCAGGCGGGTCAACATCGGCACCGCTGCCCTGGAGAACCCCCAATGGTGCGAGCGGATCATCGGCCAGTACGGGGACCGGGTCGCCATCGGCCTCGACGTGCGCGGCGAGAACCTCGCCGCCCGCGGCTGGACCACAGAGGGGGGCCCCTGGCCCGAGACTCTGGACCGGCTCGTCGCCGCCGGATGTGAGCGGTTCGTCGTCACCGACGTCAACTCCGACGGCATGCTCACCGGCCCCAACATCGAACTGCTCACCGCCGTCGCGCAGCGCAGCGGCCAGAAGGTGATCGCCTCCGGCGGGATCGCCACGCTGGAGAACCTCCGGGCTCTGCGCGGCCTCGTGGACCGCGGGATCGAGGGCGCCATCATCGGCACGGCCCTCTACCTCGGCCGGTTCACCATCGAGGAGGCACTCGCCGTGGCCGAAGGAGACCTCTGATGCCCAAGCCACCCGCGAGTACGTTCGGCGAGGTCAACTCGGCCCGCGTGCACGTCCCGCCGCTGCTGAACGGCCGGATCGCGGACCTGCTCGCCGGCAAGAAGATCGTGATGACCGGCGTCACCGGGTTCATCGGCGAGCAGCTCCTGTGGAAGGTGCTCACCGAATGCCCGGACACCACCACCGCCGTCCTGGTGCGCCGGAAAGGCTCGGTCACGGCCGAGCAGCGCGTCGTCGGCCTCCTGGGCAAGAAGATCTTCAAGCCCATCGTCGAGGCTGCCGGCGGCGTCGAGAAGCTGATGGCAGAGCGGGTCTCCGTCATCGAGGGTGACCTGCCCAACGTGCCGGACCTCCCGCGCGACCTCGACGTGCTCCTGCACTGCGCGGGCGACGTGTCCTTCGATCCGCCCATCGACCAGGCCTTCATGACCAACGTCATCGGCACCAAGGCCCTCCTGACGAAGCTGCGCGAGGCCTGCTCGGACGAAGACGGCACGCTGGTCAAGGTGCCCCACTACGTGCACGTCTCCACCGCCTACACCGCGGGTCGTCGGCGCGGCGCCATCCCCGAGGCAGCGCACGTCCACGACGTGGACTACGAGGCTGAGACTGTCGCGGCGATGGCGATGAAGGAGCACATCGAGGCCCGCTCCCGCGAGGCGGGGCAGCTGACGAAACTCCGCAGGGAGGCCGAGGCGCTCCACGCGAAGGCCGGCTACCTGACCACCTCCCGCGACACCGAGCGGCGCCGCCAGGAGTGGGTCAAGACCGAGCTGGTCCAGGCCGGCACCGAGCGAGCCCGTTCCCTGGGCTGGACCGACGTCTACACCTTCGCCAAGGCGCTGGGGGAGCGGGTGGTGGCGGACCTGGGGCAGGATTTCCGGATCTCCATCTACCGTCCCGCCATCGTTGAGTCCTCCCTGAAGCACCCCTATCCGGGCTGGATCGAGGGGTTCAAGATGGCGGAGCCGTTGATCCTGGCCTACGGCCGGGGTCAGCTGCCTGAGTTCCCGGCCTCCCCGGATGCGGTCATCGACATCATCCCCTGCGATTTCATCGTCAACGGCATCGTCGCGGTTTGCGCCACCACCCCAGAGGTGGGCCGGCCGGAGTACTACCACGGCAGCTCCGGGGCCAGGAACCCGCTCACCTTCCGCGGGGTCTACGAGCACGTCCGCAGCTACTTCGAGGCTCACCCCTACACGTTCGGCCAGGGCTCGACGCCGCTGGCCACCTGGACCTTCCCCGGCGCCGAACCCATCGAGAAGTTCATGTGGGTCGCGGGCAAGGGCGTGACGGCGGCCAACAAGCTGCTCAGCTTCGCGCCGCGCGGAAAGTCAACCCGGGCCTGGGCCACCCAGCTGGACAAGTCCGCCAAGCAGCTGGACTTCCTCAGCAAGTACCTCACCCTGTACGGCGAGTACCTGCAGTCCGAGCTGCACTTCGTCGACGACGCCGCCCTTGCGCTGCACAACTCCCTGCACCCTCAGGACTTGGACATCTTCGGGTTCGACTCGGCCTCCTACACCTGGACGCACTACATGGAGGAGGTGCACATCCCGGCCATCACGGACCCTGTGCGCCGACTCGAGGCGGCCCGGAAGCGCCGGCAGGCCCGATCGGCCACCTTCAGGGAGCTGAAGCCGGCGGAGCCGGGCACCGTGGTGGCGGCCTTCGACCTGGACGGCACCGTCATGGCCACCAACGTCGTCGAGACCTATCTGTGGGCGCGCCTGCCCGAGCTCTCCCCGATGAGACGGGCGCTGGAGGTGGCCCGGGTCACCGCCCAGCTGCCCGTCTACCTGGGCGCTGAGCGACGTGACCGGGGCGTCTTCCTGCGTTCCATCTACCGCCGCTACGCCGGGGCGGACCTGGCGGCGCTGGAGCAGTTCGTCGACGAGAAGCTGGCGCCCCTCATCCTCGACCGGATGTCCCCGGACGCCATCCGGCGCATCCGCGAGCACCGCGACGCCGGCCACACCACCATCCTGATGACCGGCGTGATCCGGCCCCTCACCCGCCCGTTCGAGGGCCTGTTCGACACCATCGTGGCGGCCGAACTGGCCACTGACGAGAACGGCCGCTGCACCGGGTTCCTCAGCGGACCGCCCATGGTGGGCGAGTCCCGCTCGGCCTGGCTCACGCACTACGCGTCGCTGCACGACATCGATCTCACGCAGTGCTACGGATACGCAGACAGCCACGTGGACCTCCCCATGCTCACCACCGTGGGCAACCCGGTGGCGGTCAGCCCCGATATCGGCCTCATGCGAGCGGCAAAGGCCAAGGGCTGGTCCATCGTCGAGTGGCCTGCCATGTCTCCGCTGCCCCGCTGGAGGATGTCGTGAACGGAAAGGAAGACTGATGTCTCGACCAGGATTTGTCCTCGAGGTGGACGACCAGACCCCGCCGCTGCTCACCATGGCCGGCGCTGATCTGCGCCTGGAGCGCCTGGGGCTGGGCACCAGGGTGATCTACCCCGCCGACGCCGCGCCCTCCACGGACCCGGTGGCGCTGGTGGATTCGGCCCTGGCCGCTCCGCTCGGCGCCGACCCGCTGGCCTCGCAGCTCAAGCCTGACACCCGCCTGACCATCGTCGTGGTGGACTCCGACAGCCCGCTGCCCCGCCCCGAGTTCGAGGTCCGCCGCACCCTCGTCGAGCGCGTCCTCGAGACGGCCGCCCGGGTGGGGGTCGACGACGTGGAGCTGGTGATCGCCACCGGCCTCAAGCAGAAGTGGAATGCGGCCGCCGTCACCGAGGTGCTGGGCGACCGCGTGGCCACCTCCTTCCTGCCGGACGGGCTGGTCAGCAGCCACGACGTCACCTCGCCGGACCTGGTGCACCTCGGCGACGTGGACGGGGTCCCGGTGAAGTTCAATCGCCGGGTCGCCTCCTCGGACCTCGTGGTGCTGGTCTCAGCCCGGGCGGACTCGGGGGAGCGGTGCCCGTTCGTCTCTGGTCTGGTGGACGTGGAGACCGTCAACCGGCTCGCAGGGGCGCAGAGCGAGGATCGGTACTGCGCCGGCGTCGAGTCGCTGGTGCACGGGAAGATCCGCACCTTCGCCGTGGTCGCGGTGCTCGGGCAGCCCCTGCTGGGCCGGTCACTGCGCTTCGCCTCCCGCCGCGAATGGGAATGGAACCTGGCCGACAAGCTGTCGCTGGCCAGCGCCCGCCAGATCGTCGCGGCCCTGCCGCGACAGGGCGCCCAACTGCTACACGGCAACCCGCGAGCCGATTACGCCATCGTCGACGTCCTCAGCGGTGACTACCAGCGCGTGATGGCGGACTCACGCCTGGTGTGGAAGGCGGCCAACGCTGTCGAGGTGAAGGGGCAGGCGGATGTCCTGGTCACATCGGTCTGGGGCGCCTCCTTCGATGAGGGCGACCCGGTGGGTTCCCCGCTCGGCGCGGCGCACCACGCCCTGGTGACCCGGGCGGGAACCCACCTGGGCACCCCCTACGCCCGCGAGGGAGGGGCGCTGATCGCGTTCCATCCGCTGCGGAGGCGGTTCTCGAACCGCCGTCAGTCCGCGGCCGCCGACTTCTTCGCGACGGTGCTGCCGCAGACCACGGACCCGGCCGAGATCGCCGCCACCTACGAGGCGCGCGCCATCGACGACGAGTGGTACCTGGACCTGTACCGCAAGCAGTTCGCCGAGCACCCGCTGCACGTGTTCCACCGCTGGTACGCCACCGCCCGGGCGGCTGAGCGGTTCTCCGACGTGATCTGGGTGGGCGGGGACCGGCGCAGCGCCGCGATCCTCGGGCACCGCAGCGCGACCACCTACGCTGACGCCCTCGAGATCGCGTCGAACACCGTGGGACGCGCCCCTTCCATCACGGTGCTGCGCAGTCCCGGGCTCGCGCTGGGCGATGTGCGATGAGCCGCCTGCTCCCGTCCTGGGCGCAGAGCGGGCGCGGACGCCAGCGGCCCAAGCTGACCTGGCCCCGTGACCTGAGGCAGATCGCGTCCGGGATGCTGCACACCGGCACACCCGCGGGCGCGCCCCCGCGGCCCCCCGTGGCCCGCGACAGACTCAGCCTCCGCGCCGCCCTGTCTGGGCGACACCTGATGCTGAGGCTGCTGAACCTTCGCCTCGACATCGAGCTGGTCTCAGCCGACAGCGTCGCCGGCCTTCAGCCGCCAGTCGTGTTCGCCGCCAACGAGCAGGGTGCGATGGACTACCACCTGCTCCGCTTCGCCCTCCCGTCAAGGGTGCGGCCGACGATGATCGCCCCGTCTCGGGCGATCGCGGGCGGGCGCAACGTGGTGGTGTTCGCCGACGAGCCCGTCAAGCGCCGCCTTGTCGGCGAGTTCTCAACCGTCCCCGCGGCACTGGCCAACCAGCACAACGTGCCCATCGTGCCGGTCGGCATCGTCGGCACGTTCAAGCTTCAGGACATCCTGAAGCTGGCGCTCCGCAGCCGGCCGAAGGTCTCCATCCGCTTCGGCGCCCCCCTCTACACCCGGGGACGCTCCCTCGCCGAGGCCACGGCCGAGGTGCAGGCCCGCGTCGAGGAGCTCGTCCACGAGGGCGATCTGTCGTGGTGGACGGTGCAGCGCCGCCGCGGCGGAGCCAGCTCGGGCACCACCCTGTCCGCGCCGCGTTGGCGCAGGCTCTGGGACCAGGCCGCACCCAAGCCCGCCCCCGAGCACAGGATCTGGCGGTAGCGCGGGGAATGGACGTCTATGTGGAGCCGCACCTCGCGTGGCGACTCCTCGGCCCGGACGACGCTGCCGATCTCGATCACTTCCGCAGCCAGCTCGACGCCTTGGAAGATTCGGTGCTGTCCGGCGTGGCGGCATCGATCACGCAGCGCAACCTGCAGGTGGCGCACGCCGTCGGCGGCTACGACGCCTACCAGTCCCTCTCGGCCTACGCGGTGGCCTACATCGCCGAGACGGACCCGCTGCGCATGTACCTCATGGGTGGAGTTCACCCCACCCACCGGCACCTGCACATCGGCACCGCGCTGCTGCACTGGCAGGTCACCCACGCCGCCGCGTGGCGGGACGAGTTCCGGCCCGGTCAGCCGCTGTGGCTGGGCTGCTACGCGGAGCTCGGGCGCCCCGGCCTCGAGCGCGTGGCCCACAGCCTCGGCTTCACGATCGAGCGCTACTACTACGATCTCCACCGCGACCTCACCCGGCCCGTTGCGTCACCGGCAGTCGAGGACGTGCAGCTGGAGGCGTTCACCCCCATGCACTCCGAGGGGGTACGGCAGTTGCACAACCTGTGCTTCAACGGCATGGGCCATGAGGTCACCACGGACGTGTGGGCGGCGCGTCTCCACGATCCGGACTTCCGCCCGGACTGGTCGTTCCTGGCCAGCGTCGACGGCCAGGTGGTGGGGTACGCCATGAGCGGCGTGGCGGACACGGACGACGATGGGGCGCCTGTGGGCTGGATCGAGCGTTTCGGGGTCCACCCGGAGCACCGCGGCCACAAGATCTCCCTGGCCCTGATGGGTCGCTGCCTGCAGGCGATGCGGGAAGCCGGCTGCCACGAGGCCGGCATCGGCATCGACACCCCGGACGGGGTGGGCGTGCAGCGGCTCTCCGCGGAGCTCAGCTGGACGACACGCGACGCGGTGGCACTCCTCACGAAGGTGGTTCCCTGAGCCCGCGATAAGCTGTCGGCCAGTACAGACGACGGAGCGCAAGAAGGTGGGACAAGGATGAGCGGCCATTCCAAGTGGGCGACGACCAAGCACAAGAAGGCGGTCATTGACGCCAAGCGGGGCAAGCTGTTCGCCAAGCTGATCAAGAACATCGAGGTCGCGGCCCGGCTGGGCGGCGGTGACCTCGCCGGTAACCCCACCCTCTACGACGCGGTCCAGAAGGCCAAGAAGTCGTCGGTGCCCAACGACAACATCGACCGCGCCGTCAAGCGCGGCTCCGGCGCCGAGTCCGGCGGTGCGGACTACGAGACCATCATGTACGAGGCCTACGGCCCGGCAGGCGTGGCGATCCTCATCGAATGCCTCACCGACAACCGCAACCGCTCGGCCTCGGACGTCCGCGTGGCGGTCACCCGCAACGGCGGCACCATGGCAGACGTCGGCTCGGTCCAGCGCCTGTTCGCCCGGAAGGGCGTGGTGACCGTTCCCAAGCAGCAGGGCGGAAGGGACATCTCGGAGGACGACCTGCTCGAGGCGGCACTGGAGGCCGGAGTCGAGGAGGTCGACGACGACGGCGACGTGTGGGAGGCGGTCTGCGACCCCAACGACACCGTCGAGGTCCGCAAGGCCATCGAGGCGGCGGGGCTGGACTACGACTCCTCCGAGGTGCAGTTCGTGCCGTCCTTCGACCAGGAGGTCGACTCCCTCGACGTGGCGCAGAAGGTGTTCCGCATCATGGACGCCCTCGACGACTCCGACGACGTGCAGAACGTCTTCACCAACCTCGACGTGACCCCCGAGGTCGCCGAGGCCCTCGAGGCCGAGGACTGATCCGCCGGGCATGCGCATCATCGGCATCGACCCCGGCCTCACCCGCTGCGGCATAGGGATCGTCGACGGCACAGTCGGGAAACCGCCGCGGCTGGTGGCCGTGGGGGTGGTGCGCACTCCTGTCGGGCTGGACATCGCGCAGCGCCTGCTGGCGCTCGAGGCAGGCCTGGCGGGCTGGTTCGACGACTACGCGCCGGAGGCGGTGGCCATCGAGCGCGTCTTCTCCCAGCACAACGTCAACTCCGCCATGGATACGGCGCAGGCCGCCGGTGTCGCGGCGCTCAACGGCGCCCGGCGCGGCCTCCCCGTAACCTTCCACACGCCCTCGGAGGTGAAGGCCGCCGTCACCGGCTCCGGCTCCGCCGACAAGGCGCAGGTGGCCCTCATGATCACCCGCATCCTGAGGCTCACCGAGCCGCCCAGGCCGGCCGACGCAGCGGATGCCCTGGCGGTGGCGGTGTGCCACGCCTGGCGCGGGGGCGCCACCAACCGTTACGCCGCGGCAGTCGCGGCAGCCAAGGGGACCCGATGATCGCCCTCCTCACCGGCACCGTCCTGTCGGCCGGCGCCACCTTCGGCGTCCTCGACGTCGGCGGCGTCGGCTACCGGGTGCTCACCACCCCTCAGACCGCCGCCGGGCTCCGCGTGGGGGAGCGCGCCACCCTGCACACCACGCTCGTGGTGCGGGAAGACTCCATGACGCTCTTCGCCTTCGGAGAGGAGGGGGAGCGCGAAGCCTTCGAGCTGGCCCAGACGGCCACCGGCGTCGGCCCGAAGCTGGCCCTGGCAATCGTGTCGGTGCTCACGCCGGGCGAGCTGCGGCGCGCCGTGCTGACGGAGGACGTCAAGCGCCTGTGCGCGGTGCCCGGCATCGGGCTCAAGGGCGCGCAGAAACTGGTCATCGAGCTGAAGGACAGGGTGATGGTCCTGGCGGACACGCCCGCCGGCGACGCCTCCGGCCCGGCGGACACAGACGCGTGGCGCGCGCAGGTCAGCGAGGGCCTCCAGGGCCTCGGATGGTCGTCGCGGGACGCCGAGGCGGCTTGTGACAACGTCGCCCACCTCGTCGAGTCAGATCCCGGGATCGGGGTGGCGAAGCTGTTGCGCGCCGCCCTCAACTCGCTGGCGAGGCGGTGATGGACCACACGGAGGTGGACCCGACGGCAGACTTCGAGGACCGCGACTACGAGGCGGCCCTGCGCCCCAAGCGGCTGGCGGAGTTCGAAGGCCAACCGCGGGTGCGGGAGCAGCTGGCGCTGGTCCTGGACGCCGCGCGCCACCGCGGCAGCGCCCCGGACCACGTCCTGCTGTCCGGCCCCCCCGGCCTGGGGAAGACCACCCTGGCCATGATCATCGCGGCCGAGCTCGGTACCGGGCTGCGGATCTCCTCAGGCCCAGCCATCCAGCACGCGGGCGACCTCGCCGCGATCCTGTCCGGTCTGGACGAGGGTGAGGTGCTCTTCCTCGACGAGATCCACCGGCTGTCCCGCCCCGCCGAGGAACTGCTGTACCTGGCCATGGAGGACTTCCGCGTGGACGTGATCGTCGGCAAAGGGCCCGGCGCCACGGCCATCCCCATCGAGCTGCCGCCGTTCACCCTCGTGGGCGCCACCACCCGGGCTGGGCTTCTTCCCGGGCCTCTCCGGGATCGGTTCGGGTTCACCGCGCAGCTGGACTTCTACGCCTCAGAAGACCTGGAGGGAATCGTCGCGGGCTCGGCAGGGAAGCTCGGGGTGCGGATCGACGACGCCGCGCGCCGGGAGATCGCGACCCGCTCCCGCGGCACGCCGCGGATCTCCAACCGTCTGCTGAGGCGGGTGCGGGACTTCGCGCAGGTCAAGGGTCACCCGGACGTGGACCGCTCCGTCGCGCGGGCTGCGCTGGAACTCTATGAGGTGGACGAGCGCGGCCTGGACCGGCTGGACCGCTCGGTCCTCGTGGCGTTGTGCCGCCTGTTCGACGGCGGCCCCGTCGGGCTCTCCACGCTGGCGCTCAGCGTGGGGGAGGAGATCGAGACCATCGCGGAGGTGGCCGAGCCGTTCCTCATCCGGGAAGGACTCATGGTGCGCACCCCCCGCGGCCGCGTCGCCACCCGGGCTGCCTACGCCCACCTCGGCATGTCGGTGCCCTCGGCCAACCCCGCCCTGTTCGACTAGCGGTCCTCTCCGTTGGTGCAGCACGGGGCGAGGGACGTTGGGCGGGCTGGGCCTTCGGGGCCATCCCGGCGACCTGCTCACCAGCGCAGGGCAGCCGTCTCGATGGGCCAGGAGTGCTTGTCAGCTGACGTTACAACCCTTCGAGACGGTCCACGCCGCTACGCGGGCGGCCCTCCTCAGGGAGCGGTGGGGGACGGTCCACGCCGCTCCGCGGACGGCGCTCCTCAGAGGGCGAAAGTTCGGTCCCTGAGGGTCCCGCGTCGCGAAGCGACCGTGGGACGTCTCGAAGGGTCGAGAGCCCGCACCTCAGCACAGGGGTGGGGGACGGCAGGGCGGCACTGCGTAGCGGTGCCCAACCCGACGATCACCCAACCGGCATCCCGCCCAAGCGGACCCGACCCCGACGCCGCCCTGCCGGCCCGCACCGGGACAAGTCAACGCCACAGGGGGAACGAGTGCGGGGAGACGGGAGACGATGCCCGGGCGGCCTCCACAACGCGACCACCGACCGGACCAGCACCCGGCAGCAAGACGTTTGACAACGGCCGCCCGGGCATCGACTCACGGCTCCCCGCACCCGACAACGAGATTGGCGTGAAGGTGGTAGTCACGACCCTTCGAGACGGGCCACGCCGCTTCGCGGGCGGCCCTCCTCAGGGAGCGGTGGGGACGGGCCACGCCGCTTCGCGGGCGGCCCTCCTCAGGGAGCGGTGGGGACGGGCCACGCCGCTTCGCGGGCGGCCCTCCTCAGGGAGCGGTGGGGACGGTCCACGCCGCTTCGCGGGCGGCCCTCCTCAGGGAGCGGTGGGGATGGTCCACGCCGCTTCGCGGGCGGCCCTCCTCAGGGAGCGGGAGGGACGGGCCACGCCGTGCCGCGGCCACGGACCGGTAGCCTGTCAGCCATGCGGACGCGTGCGGACATCAAGGCCTGGCTCACGGACATGGATGGCGTGCTGGTGCACGACAACCGGGCGCTGCCGGGCGCGCAGGAACTCATCGACCACTGGGTGTCATCGGGGACCCCGTTCCTGGTACTCACCAACAACGCCACCTACACGCCGCGGGACCTCTCCGCGCGCCTCAGGGATTCGGGCCTCAACGTGCCGGAGGAGAGGATCTGGACCTCGGCCATGGCCACCGCCAAGTTCCTCGCCGAGCAGAAGCCCGGCGGGACCTGCTTCATGGTGGGGGAGGCAGGCCTGTCGACCGCCCTCCACGACGCCGGCATGGTCCTCTCCGACCGGGCCCCGGACTTCGTCGTCATCGGCGACACCCGCACCTACTCGTTCGAGGCCATCACCACCGCCATCCGGCTCATCGACGGCGGGGCGCGGTTCATCGCCACCAACCCCGACGCGACGGGGCCGACGCCCTCGGGGGTGGTCCCGGCCACCGGCGCGGTGGCGGCGCTGATCACCAAGGCCACCGGCCGCGAGCCCTACGTGGTGGGCAAGCCCAATCCGATGATGTTCCGCTCCGCGTTGAACAAGATCGGTGCCCACTCCGAGGAGACGGGCATGATCGGGGACCGGATGGACACTGATATCGTCGCGGGCATGGAGGCGGGCCTGCACACGGTGCTGGTGCTCACCGGCATCTCCACCACCTCCTCGATGACACAGTTCCCCTATCGCCCGGTGGAGATCCTCGACGGCGTCCACCAGATGCTGGCTGGGGCCACGCCGACCGACGATGGGGCCTGACGCGCCTCGGCGCGGTTATCCTTGCAGGCACCGCTATCCTGATCGATGGCTTACCCACGTACGGAGTGAAACGAACTATGGACCCCCTTATCCCCATGATGATCGCGCTGTTCGCGGTCATGTACTTCCTCATGATCCGCCCGCAGCAGAAGCGCGCCAAGCAGCACCAGGAGATGCAGTCAGGGCTCAGCGTCGGTGACCGCGTCCTCCTCACCTCGGGCATGTTCGGCACCGTCTCATATATCGGCGAGCGGCAGCTGATCGTCGAGCTCGCCCCCGGGGTCGAGGTCACGGTGCTGAAGGGCAACGTGGCGCGCAAGGTCCTGCCCGAGGACGAGGAGTTCGAATTCACCGATGAGGCCGCCGAGGGCGACGACGTCATCGGCGACGACGCGGACCTCACCCCGGCCCTGGCCGAGACACCCTCCGACGACGCGGCCACCCCCGTCGACAACGGTGCTTCAGCCGATGACACGTTCTTCCAGGATCGCACCGCGGAGCCGCGTGCGGAGGACACCAAGTAACGGTGGCCACCTCAGCGAAGAGGGGGCGCCCCGGCGTCGTCCTCACTGTCTTCCTGCTCATCATCGCGGGTCTCTACACCATCATGGCGGCCACCAACACGTGGACCCCGAAGCTCGGCCTTGACCTCAAGGGCGGGCAGACGATCACCCTGACGGCCACGAACGACGCAGTGCCCATGGAGTCGCTCGAGTTGGCCCGCGACATCATGCAGCAGCGCGTCGACGGCCTCGGTGTCGGTGAGGCCTCAGTGGTCATCCAGGGCGAGCGCAACATCGTTGTCTCGGCGCCCAACGTCGAGCGCGACGATCTGGTCCAGCTCGTGGGAGCCACCGCCCAGCTCGAGTTCCGCCCCGTGCTCCAGGTGGCCGCGGGTACCGGCACGGACCCGTCGGCCTCTCCGGACCCGTCCGAGTCGCCGCTGCCAGGTCTCCCCGAACCCGCCCCCAGCCCCACGCCCTCCCCGTCGCCCGGCCCGGACGGCGAGCCGGTGGATCAGCTGCCCATCGCCGAGGTGCTCGCTTTTGAGCCTACGGAGGCCGAGTACCAGGCGTTCCTGGAATTCACGTGCGGCGACGAGGTGGCCGACGATCCGTTGACCTCGCAGGTCGCCTGTGACACCGACGGCCTCCGAAAGTTCCTCCTCGCCCCCGTCGCGGTGCGTGGTCAGGACCTGTCCACCGCCTCGTTCGGGATTCCGCAAGGCGAGTTGCAGTACGCGGTGACGCTCAGCTTCGACGCCGAGGGCACCGCCAGCATGTCTGAGCTGACGGGCGCCCTGGTGGGTGCAGCCGAACCGCGCAACATGTTCGCGATCGTCCTCGACGGCAAGGTCGAGTCGGCGGCCACGGCCGAGAGCCGGATCACCAACGGTGACGCGATCATCCGCGGCGGGTTCACCGCAGAGTCGGCTGCCGGCCTGGCCAACGTGCTGAAGTACGGCTCCCTCCCGCTGTCCTTCGAGCCGTCCCAGGTGGAGACCGTCTCGGCCACGCTGGGCGGCGAGCAGCTCCGGGTCGGCATCATCGCCGGCATGATCGGGCTCCTCGTGGTCATGCTCTACAGCTTCCTCTACTACCGGGGCATGGGCATCGTCGTCGTGCTCTCCCTCGCGGTGGCCGCGTCGGCCACCTACGCGATGATGGTGCTGCTGGGGTCGGTGATGGGCTTCGCGCTCAATCTCCCGGGCATCGCGGGTGCCATCGTCGGCATCGCCGTCACCGCAGACTCGTTCATCATCTACTTCGAGCGCATCCGCGACGAGATCCGGGAGGGGCGCAGCCTCAAGTCCGCCCTCTCGGCCGGCTGGGCGAAGGCGCGCGGCACCATCGTCATTTCCGACGCGGTCTCGCTCCTCTCCGCAGTGGTGCTGTTCGTCCTGGCCGTCGGCGCGGTGAAGGGCTTCGCGTTCACGCTCGCTCTCACCACGCTCATCGACCTGGCCGTGGTGTTCTTCTTCACCAAGCCAGTGGTCGAGCTGCTCAGCCGCACGAAGTTCTTCGGTGAGGGTCACAGGTGGTCCGGGCTCGACGCCCACCGCATGGGCGTCACCCGGGACTCCCTGCTCGGCCGCCGCAGCAAGCGCGCCACGGCCGCCAGCTCAACCGTCCCGCAGGAGGCCTGATGTCCACCAGGAAGCTCGGGATCGCCGAGCGGCTCTACACGGGCCAGACCAGTTACGACTTCATCAAGCACCGCCGCCTGTGGTTCATCGTGTCGGCGGTTGTCATCGGCGTCTCGCTGCTGCTGCTGGTGTGGCGCGGTCTCACCCTGGGCATCGAGTTCAGCGGGGGCACGGACTTCCAGGCCCCGATGCGCGTTCAACAGGGCACCGTCGACGAGGTCCGTGCGCAGATGGCCGACGTGGCCGTCGAGGACCTGGCCCCGCAGGTCTTCGCCCTCGGCGAGGACGCGATCCGCGTGCAGACCCGGGCACTCAGCCCAGACGAGACCAACACCGTTCGCGCAGAGGTTGCCCGCATCGCCGGCTCGACGGTCGACGACGTCACCTACAACGCCATCAGCGGCTCCTGGGGAGAGCAGATCACCCGCCAGGGCACCATCGCTCTGGTGGTGTTCATCGTGCTGGTGATGGCGCTGATCGCCGCCTACTTCCGGGACTGGAAGATGTCCGTGGCCGCGGTCGTAGCCGTCTTCCACGACCTGCTCGTCACCGTGGGCGTCTACGCGGCGGTGGGCTTCACCGTCACCCCGTCGACCGTGATCGGCGTACTGACCATCCTCGCGTACTCGCTGTACGACACCGTCGTGGTGTTCGACAAGATCCGCGAGAACGTCAAGGGCATCGAGCACACGAGCCACACGTACTCGGAGCAGGCGAACCTGGCCGTGAACCAGGTCCTGGTGCGCTCGCTCAACACCACCGTCATCGGCGTGCTGCCCGTCCTGGCCCTGTTCATCGCCGGCGCCACGCTGCAGAGCGGGCCCCTGGCTGATCTCGGCCTGGCGCTGCTCATCGGCATGATCGCCGGCGCCTACTCGTCGCTGTTCATCGCCATGCCCGTGCTGGCGTGGCTGCGGGAGCGCGAGCCGGCCATGGTCGAGCACCGTGAGCAGCTGGCCCGTCGCAAGGCCCGCGCCGCACAGCGCGCCGGCGCACACAAGCAGCCGCTGGACGCCGCGGCCGAACCGATGGCCCTCGTCGACGGCGAGGCATTCCTGGCCTCCGGCGTGCGTCAGCAGAGGCGCACCGGCGGGTCCCGTGCGGAGAGGAAGGGCAAGCGATGATCGTCAACGAGTCCGCCAAACGCCGCGAGCTGGTGGGCGGACTGATCTCCGACGTGCCGGACTTCCCGCGCCCCGGTGTGGTGTTCAAGGACATCACCCCGCTGCTCGCGTCCCCGCAGGGGTTCCAGGCGGCGGTGACCGAGCTCGTCACGACGGCCCCGCGCGGCATCGACGTGGTGGTGGGCATGGAAGCGCGAGGTTTCATCTTCGCCGCACCCGTCGCGCTGGCGCTGGGCGCCGGCTTCGTGCCCGTGCGGAAGCCCGGGAAGCTGCCCGGTGAGACGATCTCGGAGTCCTTCGAGCTGGAATACGGGTTCGAGACCCTCTCGATGCACCGCGACGCCATCCGGCAGGGGGCGCGGGTGCTGGTGGTCGACGACGTCCTCGCCACCGGCGGCACCGTGGGGGCCACGGCCGCCCTGGTGAAGCAGATGGGGGCCGACCTGGTGCACGTCAGCGTCCTGATGGAGCTGAGCTTCCTGGGGGGTCGCCAACGGCTCGCGGAGCTGGGGATCGACAATCTCACCGCAGTCCTGACAGTCTGAGCCATGGCCAAGTTGGAGCCCGGCGGACGGGGCGGGGTGCTGTCGCTGGTCAGCCTGCCGCGGATCACCTCCTCGCCGTTCAAGGAGCTCGCACGGCGGGCACTGCTGGCGCTGCTGCTCCTGATGGTCAGCACGATGATCGTGTGGCTGGACCGCGACAGCTACGCCGACAACACCGCTGCCGACGGCGTGTCCCTGCTGGACGCGCTGTACTACTCCACTGTCACGCTGACAACCACGGGCTACGGTGACATCACGCCGTTCGCTGCGCATGCCCGCCTGATCAACGTGCTCGTGGTCACCCCGCTGCGCATCGGCTTCCTCGTCCTCCTCGTCGGCACCACCATCGAGGTGCTGACGAAGGAGGGGAGCCGGAGCATCAAAGACACGTTCTGGAGGAGGAAGATGCGCAACCACGTCGTCGTGATCGGTTACGGCACCAAGGGCCGCAGCGCCGTCAACACGCTGCGCCGCCACGGTGAGGCCGCGGACAAGATTCTGGTCATCGACGCGCACGCCAGCGCTGTGGCTGACGCCAACTTCGACGGGCTCGCCGCGTTCCAGGGCGACGCCACCCGCCGTGAGCTGCTGCGCCGTGCCGAGATCAGCAAGGCCAAGCAGGTCATCATATCCCTGGACCGCGACGACACAGCCATCCTGGCCACGCTCACCGTCCGGCAACTCAACCCCACCGCAGGCGTGGTCGTCGCGGTGCGCGAGCACGAGAACGTCCCGCTGGTGCGGCAGTCAGGTGCGTCGTCGGTGGTGACCAGCTCCGAGACCGTCGGCCGGCTCCTCGGGCTCTCGGCCATCGGACCAGAGCTGGGCACCATCATGCAGGACATGCTCACCGGGGCCGAGGGTCTCGAAGTTCACCAGAGGCTGGCCGAGCCGCAGGAGGCCGGGCAGCCGCCGTCGGCCGTGCAGGGTGAACGCGTCATCGGCATCATCCGCAACGGAACCCTGCGCCGCTTCTACGATCAGACGGCCACCAAGATCGAGATCGGGGACGAGCTGATCGTCGTGCGTCGCGCGCAGCCGCCGGCCAAGGATTCACACGGGCTGCTGTCGCGCCCCTACGACGAGTAGGCGGCTACGATTGGGCTTTAGCGGCGCGAAGGGAGGCGACCATGTCAGAGGATTCGCTGACCGGCGTGTCGCGGCTGGTGACCGGCCCCGAGCAGCCGCGGTTGCGGATGCGGCACAGGCTGGCCCGTCTCGGCGCGGTGCGTTCCAAGTCCGCCGTGCTGGACCCGCTGTTCAGGATCGTGAAGTCCAACCATCCCAAGGCGGATCTCGACGTGATCGAGCGCGCCTACCGGGTGGCCGATCAGTGCCACGAGGGGCAGAAGCGGAAGTCGGGGGATCCCTACATCACGCACCCGCTGGCCGTCGCCACCATCCTGGCCGAGCTCGGGATGACCGAACCGGTGCTGGTGGCCGCGCTCCTGCACGACACCGTCGAGGACACGCCCTATTCGCTGGAGCAGCTGCGGCTGGACTTCTCAGACGAGGTCGCGCGAATGGTCGACGGTGTCACGAAGCTGGACAAGCTGACCTACGGGGAGACGGCCAAGGCGGAGACGATCCGCAAGATGATCATGGCCACCTCCGAGGAGGTGCGGGTCCTGGTGATCAAGCTGGCGGACCGGCTGCACAACATGCGCACCATCGGTTTCCTGAGGCCGGACAAGCAGGTCCGGATCGCCACCGAGACCCTCAACATCTTCGCCCCGCTGGCCCACCGGCTGGGCATGAACACCATCAAGTGGGAGCTGGAGGACCTCTCGTTCTCCGTCATCGAGCCCAAGGTCTATTCGGAGATCGTGGACATGGTGGCCCAGCAGGCCCCCTACCGGGAGCGGTACCTGAGGGAACTGATCGCCGAGTTCCAGAACCTGCTCAGCGAGGCGAAGATCACCGCCACCGTCTACGGCCGCCCCAAGCACTACTACTCCATCTATCAGAAGATGATGGTCCGCGGCCGTGACTTCAAGGAGATCTACGATCTCATCGGGCTGCGCGTCCTCGTCCAGGACACCGCCACCTGCTACGCGGTGCTGGGGGTGGCGCATGCCGCGTGGAAGCCCATCCCCGGCCGGTTCAAGGACTACATCGCCGGGCCGAAGTTCAACCTCTACCAGTCGCTCCACACCACCGTGCTGGGCGCCAACAACGAGCCCGTCGAGCTGCAGATCCGCACCCACGAGATGCACCGTCGCGCCGAGTACGGCGTCGCGGCGCACTGGAAGTACAAGGCGGACCTCCGCGAGGGCGTCACGCCCGAGGATGCCGGCCTGCGCGCCATGCACCAGCTTGGCGTGATGTCGAAGGAGACGGAGGACCCCAGCGAGTTCCTGGACTCGGTGATGTTCGAGATCAACTCCGACGAGATCTACGTCTTCACGCCCAAGGGCGAGGTGATCGCGCTGCCGCTGGGTGCCACGCCCGTGGACTTCGCGTTCGCCGTCCACACCGAAGTGGGCTACCGCTGCATCGGCGCCCGCGTCAACGGCCGGCTGGTCGCGCTCAGCACCCGGCTGGCCCAGGGCGACAAGGTGGAGATCCTCACCTCGAAGGCCGAGGGGGCGGGTCCCAGCCGTGACTGGCTGGGCTTCGTCGTCTCCAGCCGCGCCCGGCAGAAGATCAAGGCGCACTTCTCGCGCGAGCGCCGCGACGTCGCCATCGAGCAGGGCAAGGATGCGCTGGCCAAGGACCTGCGCCGCACCGGAATCCCGATGCAGCGCCTCCTGACGCTGGAGAACCTGACGGCCGTGGCCAACGAGCTGGGCCTGAAGGACGTTCCCAACCTGTACGCCGCCATCGGGGAGGGGCACCTCGGCTCCCAGGGCGTGGTGGAGAAGCTCATCGTGCTGCACGGTGGCGAGGAGGAGACCGTAGACACGGTCACCGAGGACGTCGTGGTGAGGCAGCGCAGGCGCCCGGTGCGCGACGGCGCCCACATCCTCGTCGACGGCGACAGCTCGGTGGCCGCGAAGTTCGCGAAGTGCTGCTATCCGTTGCCGGGGGACGAGATCATCGGATTCGTCACCCGCAGCGAGGGGGTGTCCGTGCATCGCGCGGACTGCTCCAACGTGCCGGCGCTGATGAAGGAGCCGGAGCGCATCGTCGACGTGGCGTGGTCCGGCCACGAGCAGGGCGCGAGCTTCCTGGTCACGATCCAGATCGAGGGAATCGACAGGGCACGTCTGCTGTCGGACGTCTCATCGGTGCTGTCCGAGCAGCACGTCGACATCCTCTCGGTCAACATCACCACCAATAAGCAGCGCCAGTTCAGCGGCCGGATGACGTTCGAATCGGCAGATCCGACGCACCTGCAGCATGTGATCCGTCAGGTGCGCCGGATCCCTGGGGTCTACGACGTGTATCGGGTGGCGGGTTAGCCCGTGAAGTCCGCGAGGGTCTCGCGGGCCTGCTCCAGCCAGCTCTGATACGTCTCGATGGACTGCTTGGCGTCCTTGGCCCGCTTCGCGTCACCCTTGGCCTCGGCCGCTGCCAGGTCCTTCTCGAGCTTGGCGATCTGGGCCTCGAACATGGCGACGGTGTCCTGGGCTCGCTTGCGCGCCTCCGGATCCGTCCGGCGCCACTCGTCGGCCTCCATCGTGGCCATCTTGTCCCCGAGCGCGCGCACGCGGGCGTCCAGGTCCCGCATCGCGGTCCGCGGCACGTGACCGAGCTGGTTGAGCTTGCCCAGGAAGTCGCGGTGGATGGTCTTGGCGGCCTCCACATCCGTGACGCCTTCCAGGTCCTTCTCCGCCTGCTCGACCAACGCCAACCGGGCAGCGAGATTCTCCGCCTGCTCGCCGTCGACGGCGCTCTGTGCCGCGGTGCGTGCGTCGAAGAAGGCGTCCTGGATGGCGCGGAACTTCGCCCAGAGGGCGTCATCCTCGGCGCGGCGCGCGCTCCCGGCCGCCTTCCAGCGCTGCATCAGGTCACGGAACGCGGCCGACGTGGCGCCCCAGTCCGTTGAGGTGGCCAGCGGCTCGGCCTCGGCGATGATGGCCTCCTTGGCTTCCTTCGCCCCGTCCCGGCGCTGGTTCAGCTCACCGAAGTGGGTCTTGCGTCGGCGCGTGTACTGCGTGCGGGCCGAGGAGAAGCGGTGCCACAGCTCGTTGTCCGTGGCGCGGTCCACCCGGGGGAGCGCCTTCCACTCCTCGAGAAGCACGCGGAACCTGTCCACGCCGCCGCGCCAGTCGTCACCCTCAGCGAGCTTCTCGGCCTCCTCGACCATGGCCTCCTTGGCGGCGACAGTGACGGAGTTCTGTTCCGCCCGCTGCGCCTTCCTGGCCTCGATCTGGGCCGGGAGCACCTCAAGCAGGGCGTCCAGTCGGCGGGTCAGGGCCTCCAGGTTCCCGACGGCGTTGGCCCCGGTCACGTTCGTGCGTGCGGTGCCGATCGCGGAGCGTGCCTCCTCCGGCGACATGGCCTGGGCGGCCACCCGTGACTCGAGGAGGCCCACCTCCGCAGCCAGATTCTGGAAGCGCCGAACGTAGAACGCCATGGCTTCATCAGGGGTGGAGTCGGGGATCTGCCCGACACTTCGTTCGGTGTCACCCACGCGGACATAGACCGTGCCGTCGGCATCGACGCGGCCAAAATCAGAGGGCGCTTGCGATTCGCTCATGGGCCCAATCTAGCCGTATAGGGTGTCGTCGTGCTCATCCAGCCAATCCAGGTATCGCCCTGGCAGTCCAACTGCTATCTCGTCTCACCGCACGAGGACACCGCCGAGTGCATCATCGTCGATCCGGGCATCACGGCGGCCGAGGCGGTGCTGGCCGCAGTGGCCGAGCGTGGGCTGCATCCGGTGGCGCTGATCGCCACCCACGGCCACCTGGACCACGTGGGAGACGCGCATCTCCTGGCGGCCCACTGGAACATCCCCCTGTACCTGGCGAAGGCCGATCAGCACCTGTTGGTCCGGCCCGGCGACGGGCTCGGCCCCCAGGGAGGTCAGCTGATGCGTCAGCTCACCGGCTCGGACACGCTGCCGCCCGTGGCGGACGTGCGTGACCTCGAGGATCCGATCACGCTGGCGAGGATCCAGGTGACTCCGTTCCCGGCCCCCGGCCACACCTCGGGATCCACCCTCCTGGAGTTCACCTCCGCGCGCACCTCCGTGGTATTCACCGGCGACGTGCTGTTCGCAGGCACGATCGGGCGCACCGACCTGCCCGGCGGTAGCATGGCCGAGATGCGCGAGTCGCTGCGGCGCATCGCCACGCACTTCCCGGCCGAGACGCCGCTGCTGCCCGGCCACGGCCAGCCCACCAGCATCGGCCAGGAGCTCGACTCGAACCCCTTCCTGCAGCCGAACCCCTTGTGAGGAACCCTGTGTCCCGCCCCAAGCCGCTCAGCGGTTACCCCGAGTTCCTTCCGTCCGGACGGATCATCGAGAACCGCGTCCTCGACGTCGTCACCGGCACTTTCGAGGTGCACGGCTTCGCACCCATCGAGACCCGTGCCGTCGAACCGCTGGCGCAGCTGGCCCGCAAGGGAGAGATCGAGAAGGAGATCTACGTGGTGCGCCGGCTGCACGCCGAGGCCGGCGATGTCGACGAGTTGGGCCTTCACTTCGACCTCACCGTCCCCTTCGCGCGCTACGTGCTGGAGAACGCCGGCCACCTGGCGTTCCCGTTCCGCCGCTACCAGGTGCAGAAGGTGTGGCGCGGCGAGCGCCCGCAGGAGGGCCGGTACCGCGAGTTCACGCAGGCGGACATCGACATCGTGGGGCAGGACTCGCTCGCCGCTCACCACGACGTGGAGATTCCGCTGGTGGCCGTCGACGTGTTCGAGAAGCTGCACCGCGACCTCGGCCTCCCGCCGGTTTCACTCCACGTCAACAACCGGAAGCTCTCCGAGGGCTTCTACCTTGGCCTGGGGATCGAGGACACCGCTGCGGTGCTGCAGCGGGTCGACAAGTACGACAAGATCGGGCCCGGGGCCGTGGCGGAGCTGCTGACGGCCGAGGTGGGGCTCTCCGAAGCACAGGCCCGCGCCTGCGTCGCCCTGGCGGGTATCTCCGCAAGCGATGAGTCCTTCGTCGACGAGGTGCGCGCCCTCGGTGTCACGCACGAGCTTCTGGACACCGGCCTGGAGGAACTCGCCGCACTGGTCAGGGTGGCGCGTCGCTCCGTGCCCGACCGCGTCGTCGCGGACCTCAAAATCGCCCGCGGTCTGGATTATTACACCGGCACCGTCTACGAGACGTTCCTCGTGGGCTCCGAGAAGCTCGGCTCCGTCGCCTCCGGCGGCCGCTACGACTCGCTGGCCAGCGACGGCAAGGTGACCTTCCCCGGAGTCGGCTACTCCTTCGGCATCACCCGCATCCTCGTCCCCCTGATCGGCAAGGGACGTCTCGTCTCCTCGCGCAGCGTCCCGAGCGCGGTACTGGTGGCCGTCGACGACGAGGAGTCGCGTGAGCGGGCCATCGAGGTCGCGGCACAGCTGAGGTCGCGGGGGATCGCGGTGGAGGTTGCCCCGAAGGCCGACAAGTTCGGCAAGCAGATCCGCTTCGCGGAGCGCAGGGGCATCCCGTTCGTGTGGTTCGGCGCCGGCTACGAGGACTCCGTCAAGGACATCCGCACCGGCGAGCAGGTGGCCGCCTCGCCGGCCACGTGGCAGCCACCACTGGCGGACCTGCGGCCCACCGTCGGCGCACCGGAGGCCTGAGCCGCACCTCACGAGGTACCGCGCCCGGGCGGCAAGCCGTTACGATGTCGGGGCCAGCTGCACTGTCTATGCAGCGCAACGAGAGGAATACCGTGATCCGCACCCACGACGCCGGGGCGCTCCGCGCCGGGCACGCAGGAAACCAGGTCGTACTCGCCGGATGGGTGGCCAAGCGCCGCGACCACGGCGGTCTGGCCTTCATCGACCTGCGCGACGCCTCCGGGCGCGTCCAGGTGGTCATCCGCGACGAACTCCTCGAGGCCACCGGCGCCCATGACCTGCGCAACGAGTACTGCATCAAGGTCACCGGCGTCGTCGAGATCCGCCCCGAGGGCAACAACAACCCGGACCTCCCCACCGGCGAGATCGAGGTGGCCATCACCGAGCTCGAGGTCCTCAACACGTCGGCTCCGCTGCCGTTCCAGATCGACGAGCGGGTCACCGTCGGCGAGGAGGCCAGGCTGAAGTACCGCTACCTGGACCTCCGCCGTCCGGCCCCGGGTGCGGCCATCCGGCTGCGCTCCGAGGTCAACAAGGCCGCGCGGCGCGTTCTGGGGGATCGCGACTTCGTCGAGATCGAAACCCCCACCCTCACCCGCTCCACCCCCGAGGGCGCCCGCGACTTCATCGTCCCCGCCCGCCTGGCGCCCGGATCCTGGTACGCGCTCCCGCAGTCCCCCCAGCTCTTCAAGCAGTTGCTCATGGTGGCGGGCATGGAGCGCTACTACCAGATCGCGCGCTGCTACCGCGACGAGGACTTCCGCGCCGACCGCCAGCCGGAGTTCACCCAGCTCGACGTCGAGATGAGCTTCGTGGACCAGGACGACGTGATCGAGCTGGGCGAGGCCCTCATCAAGGAGATCTGGGCGCTGATCGGGACGGAGCTGGAGACTCCGTTCCCGCGGATCACCTACCTGGACTCCATGGACCGGTACGGCTCCGACAAGCCGGACCTCCGCTTCGACCTCGAGCTCACGGAGCTCACCCAGTACTTCGCCGACACCACCTTCCGCGTGTTCCAGGCCCCCTACGTGGGCGCCATCGTGATGCCCGGCGGCGGCTCGCAGCCCCGCCGCACCTTCGACGCCTGGCAGGAATGGGCCAAGCAGCGCGGCGCCAAGGGCCTGGCCTACGTCACCCTCGACGAGAACGGCGAGCTGGGCGGCCCCGTCGCGAAGAACCTCTCCGACGCGGAGCGCGCCGGGCTCGCGGAGAAGACCGGCGCCAAGCCGGGGGACTGCATCTTCTTCGCCGCCGGCGCCCGGGCCGCATCCCAGGCGCTGCTCGGTGCAGCCCGCAACGAGATCGGTGAGCGCTGCGGACTCATCGACGCGGATGCCTGGAGCTTCCTGTGGGTGGTTGACGCGCCGCTGTTCAAGCCAACCTCCGATGCGAAGGCAGAGGGTGATGTCGCGGTGGGTGAGGGCGCCTGGACGGCGGTCCACCACGCCTTCACCTCCCCCAAGCCGGAGCACCTGGACACGTTCGACACGGCCCCCGGCGAGGCGTTGGCCTACGCCTACGACATCGTGTGCAACGGCAACGAGATCGGCGGAGGGTCGATCCGTATCCATCGCCGGGACGTGCAGGAGCGCGTGTTCAAGGTGATGGGCATCGGGGCCGAGGAGGCCCAGGAGAAGTTCGGCTTCCTCCTCGACGCCTTCCAGTTCGGTGCGCCGCCGCACGGTGGAATCGCGTTCGGCTGGGACCGGATCGTCGCCCTGCTGAGCAGGTCCGACTCGATCCGTGACGTCATCGCCTTCCCCAAGAGCGGCGGCGGCTTCGACCCGCTGACCCAGGCACCGGCCCCGATCTCCGCGCAGCAGCGCAAGGAAGCGGGAGTCGACGCGAAGCCCGAGGTGAAGGGCGTCACTGCCTGACAGCGACGCTCCGGTGCGCGGACCGCGAGTCGATGCCCGGGCGGCCGCGGTCGACGCAGCGCCCCTGGGGTCTTTGACCACCCAAACCGTCTCGGGCTCGGTCTTTCGATGCGCGGAGTCGAAAGCCGATGCCCGGGCGGCCGCGATCGACGGATCTTGCTGCTGCTCTGGCCTCGCGGGGCTCGGGTGGTTGAGGCCGCCCGGGCATCGGCTTGCGCCTCCCCGCACTGGTTCGGCGGTGGCGCGGCCCGGTCCGGGTGCGCCTCGTCAGGGCGGCCCTGGCGCAAGTTCGTCCAAGCGGGACGCCAGTTGGGCGATCGTCGGGCTGGGCATCACTGCGCCGAGCCGCCCCCACGAGTCGCGCCCTCATCTGCGGCTCTCCCGCGGGTTGAGCCGGGCCGAGCCGCGAAGCGGCGCAGCCCGCGTCGACTTGGGTTGAGCCGGGCCGAGCCGCGAAGCGGCGCAGCCCGCGTCGACGCGAGGGTGTAGCAGGACCCAGTTGAGTTTCAGGACCGGCGTGACCCGACAGGAATTCGGTCAGCCGCCGAGGATGTTGGGGACGCTGCGCGGGCGAAGGACGAGCCACAGCGCGGAGGTGGCCAGCAGCGCGCAGATCAGGATCCCCATGCCCATCGGCACGGCGCTGGTCATCGCGAACAGCCCGATCAGCGGGCCCACCGTCGACCCGACCACCTGAGTGACGGCACCCATCAGGGAGGCCGCAGTCCCGGAGTGCTGGCGATGGTGGTGCAGCAGGAGGATCTGCCCACAGGGCGCGGACAGGCCGAACCCGAACGTCAGGATCCACAGCGCGGGCACCAGGGGCACGAAGCCGACGTTCGCGGCGTCAACCACCAGCACCGCGACACCCGACGTCACCATCAACGACGTGGCCAGGACCAACACCCACTGCGGGCCCCAGCGCTGGGCGAGCCGGCTGCCGAGCTGGACGCCGACGAAGACGCCGAACGAGCAGATCGCGAAGACCGTGCCGAAGCCCCTGGGGGAGAGGCCATAGACCTCCTGCAGAAGCACCGACGAGCTGGCCACGTAGGAGAACAGCGCGCCGAATGCGAAGGCCGCCACGAGGATGGCCCCCAGCGCCATCCGGTCCGCGAGCACCGCCCGGAAGGCCATGCCGACCGGCTTCAGGCCTCCGCGGGTCCGCTCCGACGGCGGCCGAGTCTCCACCGTCATCACGACGATCAGCACGATCACGACGGAGCCGTAGGCCGCCAGGCCCCAGAACACGCCCCGCCAGTCGGTGAAGCTGACCATCCAGGAGCCGACGATGGGCGCCACGATCGGCGCAAGACCCGAGATCAGGGCAAGCCTGGACAGCATCACCACGAGCGGGCGCCCGCTGAACAGGTCGCGCGCCATCGCCATCGCCACCACCGCACCGCCCGCCGAACCAACGCCCTGAAACAGGCGCATGGCGGTGAGGAACTCGATGCTGGGGGCCACCGCCACCAGGACGGAGGACACCACGTGCAGGATCGAGCAGAGGATGAGCGGAAGCCGCCGGCCCAGTCGGTCACTGAGGGGGCCGACCAGCAGCTGCCCCGTGGCGAACCCCAGGGTGGTGGCCGACAGGGTCAGCTGAACCTGCGCGTCGGAGATCCCGAGGTCGGTCTTGAGCGCCGGGAAGGCGGGGAGATAGAGGTCGATGGTGAACGGGCCGAGGCCCGTCAGCATGCCGAGGGTGACGATGATCGCTATGCGACGACGTCGCGAGAATGTGTTGCCGAGGTGGGAAGCCACGAGGGACCATCCTAGGATGGTTTGGGATTCAAACAAACTCGGCCGGGCTAGAGTGGCGGGCGATGAGCTTCGACCTTTTCGGCAACCCGGACCCTACCCCGCCCGCCCGTGGCGGCTCGCTGAGCGACGCCACCAACCCGCAGGCGCCGCTCGCCGTGCGGCTGCGGCCGCGGACCCTGGACGAGATCGTCGGGCAGCAGCAGCTCCTCGCGGCGGGCTCACCCCTGAGGCGGTTGGCCGACGGTCAACCGATGTCGGTGTTCCTCTGGGGACCCCCCGGGGTGGGGAAGACGACCATCGCCTCCGTGGTCTCGCAGGCCACGAACCGCCGCTTCGTCGAGCTGTCCGCCGTCACCGCCGGCGTCAAGGAGGTCCGCGCCGAGCTGGAGACCGCCCGCCGGGAACTGGCCCGTGGGCACGCCACGGTGCTGTTCGTCGACGAGGTGCACCGCTTCTCCAAGGCGCAACAGGACGTGCTGCTGCCGGCGGTGGAGAACCGGCTGGTCACCCTGATCGCCGCCACCACTGAGAACCCCTCGTTCTCGGTCATCTCGCCGCTGCTGTCGCGTTCGCTGCTGCTGCGGCTCCAGCCACTCACCGCCGCAGACCTGGGCGCGTTGCTCGATCGGGCGTTGACCGACGAGCGCGGGCTCCGTCGCGCCTCGGGGGAGCCGTTCGTGTTGACCGGCGAGGGCAGGGACCTCATCCTCCGGCTCTCCGGCGGTGACGCGCGGCGCGCGTTGACCTACCTGGAGGAGTCCGCCGCGGCCGCTGTCGCCCTGGGACGAGAGGAGATCGACGAGGCCGCCGTCGAGTCCTCCGCGGACAGGGCGGCCGTGCGCTACGACCGCGACGGGGACCAGCACTACGACATCATCTCGGCGTTCATCAAGTCCATCAGGGGCTCGGACGTCGACGCGGCGCTGCACTACCTGGCCCGCATGCTGGAGGCCGGCGAGGACCCCCGCTTCATCGCGAGGCGGCTGATGATCTCCGCCTCGGAGGACATCGGCATGGCCGCCTCGGGGGTGCTGCAGACGTGTGTGGCGGCCGCCCAGTCCGTGCAGCTGCTGGGGATGCCGGAGGCTCGGATCACCCTGGCGCACGCCACGGTCGCGGCGGCCACCGCGCCGAAGTCCAACGCGGCCTATCTCGCTCTCGACGAGGCCATCGCAGACGTCAGGCGCGGCAAGGGCGGGCTCGTCCCCGCCCACCTCCGCGACGCCCACTACGCCGGTGCGGAGAAGCTGGGCCACGGCCAGGGCTACCGCTACCCGCACGACTTCCCGCACGGCGTCGTCGCCCAGGCCTACCTGCCCGAGGACCTTGAGGGCACCGAGTACTACTGGCCCACGGCCCACGGCCAGGAGGCCGCCATCGCTGAGCGCGTCTCGCTGCTGCGCGGGCTGCTGGCGGGAGAGCCGTCGGCTAGAGTTACGCCGTCCGTAGATCCAAGGAGGACAGGACCATGACCGTTGGAGACATCGCCGCTCTGATCGCCGCGATCGCGCTGTGCGTGCTGGTGGCACTGTTGGCCGTGCCGCTGCTCAAGCTGAGCCGCGTGCTGGACGAGGCGCGCCTGACGGTGCGCGACGTCGGCCACAACTCGGTGCCCATCCTGCAGGAGCTCAAGGGCACCGTCGTGGCCACCAACGAGGAGCTCGCCAAGCTCAGCCTGGTGACCGACGACGTGAGCAAGGCCTCCGGTCACGCCACGGTGGTCACCGAGAACGCCGCCCAGATGTCCACCCTGTTCGCGGCCACCCTCGGCGGCCCGCTCGTCAAGACAGCTGCCTTCAGCTACGGCATCCGCAAGGCCTTCCAGGGACGGAAGAAGAAATGAGCCGCCTGTTCTGGATCATCGTCGGCGCCGGGCTGGCCGTCTTCCTGATGCTCCGCGGCAAAGAACTGCTCCATCGGCTGACCCCCAAGGGCGTCCAGGAGCAGGTCGTCGAAAAGGGTCACGAAGCCGCAGCAAGCTTCGGTGACTTCATGGGGACATTCCGCACCGCCATGTCCCAGCGCGAGGCCGAGCTCCGCCACGAGCTCAACATCCCCGCCACCACCCACTGACCACTCAAGGGACCCCTCAATGAAGACCTCCGAGATCCGGAGCCGTTTCGTCGACTTCTTCGCCGCGAACGGCCACACGGTGGTGCCCAGCGCGTCGCTGCTCTACAACGACCCCACGCTGCTGTTCGTCAACGCAGGCATGGTTCCCTTCAAGCCGTACTTCCTCGGGGACGAGCCTGCACCGTTCAAGCGGGCCGTGTCGTCGCAGAAGTGCGTCCGGACGCTGGACATCGACGAGGTGGGCAAGACCACCCGACACGGCACGTTCTTCCAGATGCTGGGCAACTTCGCGTTCGGCGACTACTTCAAGGAAGGCGCCATCAACTACGCCTGGCAGCTGGTCACCGGTTCCGAGGCCGACGGCTGCTGGGGCTTCGACCCGGACAAGGTGTGGGTGACCGCGCTCTACGGCGATCAGGAGACCATCGACCTCTGGCAGCAGGTGGGCGTGCCCCGCGAGCACATCCAGGAGCGTGGCCTGAAGGACAACTACTGGCACATGGGCGTCCCCGGCCCCGGTGGGCCCTGCTCCGAGATCTACATCGATCGCGGACCGGCCTTCGGCGCCGACGGCGGGCCCGAGGCGGACGAGGACCGCTTCCTCGAGATCTGGAATCTCGTCTTCCAGCAGGAGGAGCTCTCCGCGGTGCGCAAGAAGGACGACTTCGACGTCCTCCGGCCCCTGCCCAGCCAGAACATCGACACCGGCTCCGGCCTTGAGCGCGTCGCCCTCCTCAAGCAGGGGGTGGCCAACATGTACGAGATCGACGAGGTGTTCCCGGTCATCGCCAAGGCCGCCGAGCTCTCCGGGCGCGCTTACGGCGCGGACCCGGCAGACGACGTGCGCTTCCGCGTGGTGGCGGACCACGTGCGGTCCTCCCTCATGTTGATGACCGACGGCGTCACCCCCGGCAACGAGGCGCGCGGCTACGTGCTTCGCCGCCTGCTGCGCCGGGTGATCCGCTCCATGCGCCTCCTCGGCGTCGGCGATCCAGTGTTGGGTGAGCTGCTGCCGGTGTCGCGGGATCTCATGCGCGTCTCCTACCCCGAAATCGACGAGAACTGGACCCGCGTGTCCCAGGCCGCGGCAGCGGAGGAGGAGTCCTTCCGCCGCACCCTCCAAGCCGGCACGGTCATGTTCGACACGGCGGTCGCCGAGGCCAAGGGACGCGCGGCGTCGTCGCTGGCCGGGCCCCAGGCGTTCCAGCTGCACGACACCTACGGCTTCCCGATCGATCTGACCATGGAGATGGCCTCCGAACAGGGCCTGAGCGTGGACCGGGCGAAGTTCGACGAGCTCATGAAGGAGCAGAAGGAGCGCGCTCGGGCCGACGCGAAGGCCAAGAAGGGCGCGGCCACCTCCATGGACGCGTACCGGGCGCAGCGCGACCGCGGCGAGGTACCGTTCCTCGGCTACACAGACCTCGACGTCTCCACCCGCATCCGCGGCATCATCGCGGGCGGGACCGCAGCTGACAGAGCCCTCGACGGCACCACCGTCGAGATCGTGCTAGAGGAGACCCCCTTCTACGCTGAGGCCGGAGGCCAGGACGCGGACCGCGGCACCATCGTCGGGGAGGGCTTCACACTGGAGGTCCTCGACGTCCAGAAGCCCGTGCCCGGGTTGACGGTGCACCGCGTGGAGGTCTTCGGGGAACTCACCCTCGGCTCCGCCGCGGACGCGCGGGTCGACGCCGCAGCCAGGCACGGCGCCAGCCAGGCCCACACGGCCACCCACATCGTGCACGCGGCGCTGCGGGAGCTGGTCGGCCCCACCGCCACCCAGGCCGGGTCCTACAACAAGCCCGGCTACATGCGCTTCGACTTCTCCTCGGCCAAGGGGCTCTCCGAGCAGCTGAAGTCCGAGGTGGAGGCCCGCGCCAACCAGGCCATCGCGGACAACTTCGCCGTCACAGCGCAGCAGATGCCGCTGGAGCAGGCCAAGGCGCTGGGCGCCATGGCCATGTTCGGCGAGAAGTACCCCCCGATGGTGCGCATGGTGGAGCTCTCCGGCCCATGGTCGCGTGAGCTGTGCGGCGGCACCCACGTGGCCACCACAGCCGAGATCGGCGTGCTCAACCTCCTCACCGAGTCCTCGATCGGCTCGGGTGTCCGGCGGGTGGAGGCCCTGGTGGCCCACGACGCGTTCGCGAAGTTCGCGGCCGAGCGGGCGCTGGTCTCGCAGCTGACCGACACCCTGCGGGTTCAGCCTGACCAGCTCGTCGGGAGGGTGGAGCGCCTCGTCGCCCAGCTGAAGGAGGCGGAGAAGCACATCGCCGCTCTCAACTCGGAGCGCCTGCTTGCCACCGCGTCGTCGCTGGCCGAGCGCGTGCAGGACGTCGCCGGCGTGCGGTTCCTCGGACTCGAGGTGCCCGGTGTCGCGGGCGCGGACCTGCGCACCCTGACGCTGGACCTGCGCGAACGCCTGGGTTCGGCCGCCGCGGTGGTGGCGCTCGTGGGCGGGACTGACAAGCCGAGCGCCATCGTCGCCACCAACGACGCGGCGCGCGGACTCGGGCTGCGGGCCGGCCAGCTGATCGGAGTCGCGTGCGCGGCGCTGGGCGGTAAGGGCGGCGGCAAGGACGACCTCGCCCAGGGCGGCGGCACGAACCCGTCGGCGGCCCCCGAGGCGATCGCCGCTGTGCGGCGAGCCCTGGAGACGCGTGCCTGAGGGCGCCAGGCTGGGCATCGACTGGGGCAAGGCACGGATCGGTGTGGCGGCCAGCAACCGGCGCACCTCCTTCGCCTATCCCGTCGAGACGGTCGTCGCCGGTCCCGACGAGTTGCGCAGGCTCGCGGCCCTGATCGCTGAGCACGACGCCGACGTTGTCTACATCGGGCTTCCGCTGACGCTCGCCGGGACTCACGCCCTGGCCGCCGAGTACGTCTCGGCGAAGGCAGCAGCCTTGGCCGCGGCTGTCTCTCCCATCCCGGTGCTGCTCGTCGACGAGCGGATGAGCACGGTGTCGGCATCACGTAGTCTGGGGAGCGCGGGCCGCCGGGCCAAGCACCAGCGCAGCGTGATCGATCAGGCCGCGGCCGTCGAGATCCTCCAGAGGGCCATCGACGCCGAGGAGCGCCAGGGGGCACCGGTCGGGGAGCCCGCGCTGAAGGAGGAATCGTGAGCCCACGTTTGGTCGACAACGACAGCGCGCTGAACTGGCGCAAGATCGGTTACTACGGCCGCAGCGCGTTCGCCGTGCTGCTGTCGCTCGCGGTCCTGGTGGGCGGCGGCTGGTTCGTCTACGACAAGGTCAACGACGCCTACATCGCCTGGCGCACCGAGGACGACTACCTCGGCGAGGGCCTGGAGCCGGTGCAGGTCGTCATCCCCAGCGGTGCCACCATCACCCAGATCGGCGACCTCCTGGTGGAGGCGGACGTGGTGAAGTCCACCCGCACCTTCCGGCAGGTGGCCCAGCGCAGCGGCGAGTCGAACCAGCTGCAGGCAGGCCGCTTCAACCTGAAGACGCAGCTGCCTGCCCAGACCGCGTTCGACATGCTGCTGGATCCAGCCAACCAGCAGCGCCTGATGGTGACGCTGCCGGAGGGAACCACGACCCTCGAACAGATCTCCTACATCACCGAGAAGACGGGGCTCACCGCGGAAGAGCTCACCGCGGCGGCCACGGACACCAGCGCCTTCCCGCTCCCTGCCTATGCCGCTGGAAGGCTGGAGGGTTTCCTCTTCCCCTCGACCTACGCGGTGCAGGAGCCACCTCAGGCGGCGGCCATCCTCGCCAGTCAGGTGAAGCAGTTCAACGTCATCGCCGAGGCGATCAGCCTGGAGGGACGCGCTGCCGAGATGGCGGTGGAACCCCTCAGCGTGGTGACCATCGCCTCGATCATCGCCAGCGAGGTCAACCAGGCTGAGGATCAGCCGAAGGTGGCGGCCGTCATCTACAACCGCCTGGAGCAGGGAATGCCGCTTCAGATGGACTCCACCGTCCATTACGCGGTGGGGAAGTCCGGCCGGGTCACCACCACGGCCGAGGACCGGGCCACCGAGTCGCCCTACAACACCTACCTCAACACCGGCCTCCCGCCGGGACCGATCAGCAACCCTGGCCAGACGGCTTTGGAGGCGGCGCTGGCCCCGGCAGACATCGCCTCCCTGTTCTTCGTGACGGTGGACCTGGACACGGGCGAGACCCGCTTCGCGGACACGCTCGAGGAGCACAACGCCAACGTCGCGCTCTTCCAGGCGTGGTGTCAGGCCAACACGGGCCGATGCTGAGGAGACGCTGCGGGGTGATCGGGGATCCGGCCGGGCACTCGCTCTCGCCGGCCATCCACCGCGCCGGCTATGAAGCGAACTCACTGGTGTGGGCCTACGAGGCCTACAGCGTTCCCCCCGCGGAGCTTGACGGCTTCGTCCGGGCGCGGATCCAGGATCCGGTCTGGGCGGGCCTGAGCGTGACCGCCCCGCACAAGGAGGCCATCCTCGCCTTCGGGGAGGCCGACGAGCCCACCCGGCTGCTGGGCGCGGGCAACACGATCGTTTTCGGCGGCGAGGGTGCGCGGGTGTTCAACACCGACGTGCCCGGCTTCGTCCGCGCGTGGCGTGCGCATGGGCTGGACTCGCCCACCACGGCAGCCATCCTCGGCAACGGCGCCACCGCCCGCTCGATCCTCCTGGCGCTGGCCGGGCTCGGCATCCGGGAGGTGCGGATCCTGGCCAGACGCCCGGAGCGCGCCGCCGGGATCCTGGAACTGGCTGCCACCCTGGGGGTCTTCGCCGAGGTACACGGCCTGGACGAGGCCCCCGTCGATGTGGATCTGCTCGCCAACACCATCCCCGCCGCCGCCACGAGGCCGCACGCCCCCGCCCTGGCCGGGGCGGCGAAGGTGATTTTCGACGCTGTCTACGACCCATGGCCGACGCCCCTGGGTGAGGCGGCCGCCACGGCAGGACGCGTCGCGTTGAACGGTCTGGACCTGTTGGCGGGTCAGGCGGTGGACCAGTTCTTCCTCCTGACCGGCGCCCGCGTGAGCTTCGAGGCGTGCCGGTCCGCCGCCGAGCAGGAACTGAGGCGCCGCGCCGGTCTCTGACACAATGGCGCGCATGCTTCGTTACCTCACCGCCGGCGAGTCCCACGGCCAAGCGCTCATCGCGACCATGGAGGGCATCCCCGCCCACGTGCGCGTGGGCGTCGACGAGATCTCCACGAACCTGGCCCGCCGCCGGCTCGGAGTGGGCCGGGGTGCCCGGATGAAGTTCGAGGCGGACGAGGTGACCCTCCTGGGAGGCTTCCGCCACGGGGAGACGATGGGCTCACCGATCGCCATCATGGTCGGCAACACCGAGTGGCCCAAGTGGCAGCAGGTGATGGCCCCCGGTGAGGTGGACGCCGACGAACTCGCGGCCCTGGCCCGCAACGCCCCGCTCACCCGGCCCCGCCCCGGGCACGCGGACCTCGCGGGCATGCAGAAGTACGACTTCGACGAGGCCCGGCCCATCCTCGAACGCGCCTCCGCCCGGGAGACTGCGGCGCGGGTGGCGCTCGGCACCGTCGCCCAGGCCTTCCTGCGCCAGGCGCTGGGCATCGAGGTGCTGAGCCACGTCGTCGAACTCGGCCCCGTCCGGGCCACCCGTGCCGACCTGCCCACCGCATCGGATCTGGCCGCGATCGACGCGGACCCCACGCGCTGCTTCGACCCGGAGGCCGCCCAGGCGATGCTGGCGGAGGTGGAGGCGTGCCACCGCGACGGCGACACCCTCGGCGGCGTGGTGGAGGTGGTGGCCTGGGGGCTGCCCCCAGGCCTGGGCTCGCACTCCCAGGGAGACCGCCGCCTCGACGCGCGCCTCGCCGGCGCGCTGATGGGCATCCAGGCCATCAAGGGAGTCGAGCTGGGAGACGGCTTCGGCCTGGCGCGCCGCCGGGGCTCGGCCGCCCACGACGAGATCCTGCCGCGCGCGGACGGAATCCAGCGAGCCACCCACCACTCCGGCGGCACGGAGGGCGGCATGTCCACCGGCGAGGTGCTGCGGGTGCGGGCCGCCATGAAGCCCATCGCCACCGTGCCCAGGGCCCTGCGCACCATCGACACCTCCACCGGCGAGGCCGCCGCCGCGCACCACCAGCGCTCCGACGTCTGCGCCGTCCCCGCGGCGGGGGTGGTCGCCGAGGCGATGGTGGCACTGGTCCTCGCCGAGGCGGTGCTGGAGAAGTTCGGCGGAGACTCGGTGGGTGAGACCCGCCGCAACGCCGACGGCTACCTGGCCGATGTCGCGGCGCGCGGGCTCAGGATCGACCGATGACCATCGTGCTCATCGGCGCACCCGGCGCCGGCAAGTCCACGGTTGGTCGACGCCTGGCCAAGAAGCTCGGGAAGACCTTCGTCGACGTGGACCAGCGCATCGAGGAGGTCGTGGGCAAGCCCGTGGCGGAGATCTTCGCCGACGAGGGCGAGGCGCACTTCCGTGCGCTCGAGCAGGACGCCACCCTTGAGCTGCTCCAGACCTACGACGTGATCGCGCTGGGCGGGGGAGCGGTGATGAACCCGGCCATCCGCCAGGCACTCGACGGGCACGACGTGATCTGGCTCAAGGTCTCCATCGGCCAGGCCACCAGGCGCGTGGGCATGAACACGGTCCGGCCGCTCCTTCTCGGCAACGTGCGCGGCAGGTTGATCGAGCTGCTGCGCGAGCGCACCCCCGTCTACGAGGCGCTCGCCACCCAGATCCTCGACACCGACGGCCGCGGAAGCTCCGAGCTGGCAGACACCCTGGCCGCGGAGCGGGGTGCCCCGTGAGCGTCCGCGTCGATTCCGCGCTGGGCCCCTACGACGTGCACATCGAACGCGGCGCCGTCGACCGGCTGCCAGGCCTGCTACGCGACGCGGACCGCGTGGCTCTGATCCACGCACCGTCCGTCTCCGCCACCGCCCGGGACATCGCGCTCCGCCTCGAGGTTCCGGTCACCCTGATCGAGGTCCCGGACGCGGAGCGGGCCAAGACACCCGAAGTACTGGCCAGATGCTGGGACGCGGTGGCTGCGGCCGGACTCACCCGCAACGACCTCATCGTCGGAGTGGGCGGCGGCACCACCACGGACCTGGCGGGATTCGTCGCCGCCACCTGGCTGCGCGGCGTGGCCTACGTGAGCGTGCCGACGACCGTGCTGGCGATGGTGGACGCCGCCGTCGGCGGGAAGACCGGGATCAACCTCGGTGCGGGTAAGAACCTTGTGGGGTCCTTCTACGAGCCGCGCGCCGTTCTGTGCGACCTGGCCCTGCTGGACACCCTCCCCTCCCGCGACGTCCGGGCCGGCCTCGCCGAAGTGGTCAAGTGTGGCTTCATCGCCGATGCCCGCATCCTGGAGCTCGCCTCCGAGGACCTGGCCGACAGCGCCGACGTCGCCGGCGCGCGCTTCGCCGAGCTGGTGGAGCGCGCGGTCGCGGTGAAGGCCACCGTCGTGGCCGTCGACTTCCGCGAGGCCACCTCGACGGGGGCCCGCGTCGGCCGGGAGGCGCTCAACTACGGCCACACCCTCGGGCACGCCATCGAGGCGCACGCGCACTTCTCCTGGCGGCACGGCGACGCGATCAGCGTGGGCATGGCGTGGGTGGGGCGGGTGTCGCGGGAGATCCTCGGCCTGCCCGCGGAGGCCGTGGGCCTGCACGACGAGCTGCTCGGCGGCCTCGGCCTCCCGCTGCGCTACCAGCCCGACGCCTACCCGAGGCTGCGCGAGCTGATGAGCCTCGACAAGAAGGCCCGGGGCTCGCGGCTCCGCCTGGTGGGCCTGGAGGCGCTGGGCAGTCCCAGGATCATCGACGACCCGCCCGAGGACGTGCTCAGCGCCGCCTACCGCGAGCTCGGCTGAACCCATGGTCGACGTCCTGGATGCCCTGACCGCGGCGCTCACGCTGAGCCCGGCCGGCCTCGCCGGGGCCGGCGCATGGGCCGCGATCGGAGTCGCGGCATTGGCGGGCCTGTCGACGATGCTGGGCTACAGCGCGGTCCTGACGCTCAACCGCATCGGCGGCCTCCGGCTGCTGTCCACCCTCCTGCTCAACGCCACCGTGCTGGCGACGCTGCGGCTCCTGCAGGTCTCCATCACCTGGGTCGTCGCCAGCCTGGTCCTGGGCCGCCCGCTGCCGTTCGTGCCCCTGGTCATCGTCGGGCTGCTGTCCCTGGCCCCACAGGTGTTCGCCGTGGTCACGGCGCTCCCGCACGTCGGGCTGTTCATCGGCCGCGCGCTGGAGGCGTGGGGCTACCTGGTGCTGGTCGTCGGGGTGAGCGCCGCCTTCGACATCAGGCTGCCGCTGGCGCTGGGAGTGAGCCTGGCGGGGTGGATCATCATGCAGATGGCGTCTCGGTTGCTCAAGGCGCCGGTGAGCTGGCTGGGGTCGAAGCTCTGGACGCTCGCCACCGGGCGACCCACCATGGTGACCTCCCGCGACATCCTGGCCGGCACCCCGCTGATGCCGATCGAAGCCGACGGGGGCAGGCCGTGATCGAGTGGGTGGTCGGGATCCTGCTGATCGCACTCGTGGTGCTCGCCCTGCTGTCGCCGCTCGAGTCCGCGCGGTGGTGGGCCGACAGGGGCGAGGCGGAGCTGAGGCGCACGTTCGAGGAGTTGCCCCGCGAGATCGTGCCCGCCGAGGACGGGGCGCGTGCGCATCTTGTCTACCTGTCGGGGATCGGCGATGTGGGCGGCAACCGGCTCCTGGATCGCGAAAGCTCCTGGCTGGTCACCCTGGACGAGGCGCTCCCCGAAGTCACCGTGGTCTCGGACGTCTTCCCCTATTCCGTGGACAACCGGGGCCTGCTGCAGCGCACCACGGTGCGGCTTTGGTCTTGGCTGGACCACGGGCGCCGCGCGCGTCGGATCAGGATCCTCCACTTCCTGATCAACCTGCGCAACGTGCTGTACGTGCTGATCTCCGCGGACCCGCGCTACGGCCCAGCACACAACATCGGGCTTGCGCAGGAGATCTGGCGGTCGTTGCAACGCCACGGCTACCGGCCAGGCAGCGGTCGGCCGGTGGTCCTTGTCGGCTACTCCGGCGGCGCCCAGATGTCGCTCGGGGCGGCCTGGTTCCTCAGCCGAGCCGGGGTCCCCGTGTCGGTGATCTCGATCGGAGGTGTCTTCGGCGACGAACCCGGCCTGGACCGGATCGAGCACCTGTGGCACCTCATCGGCGCCCAGGACCGCGTGCAGTTGATCGGTTCGGTCGCCTTCTCCGGGCGGTGGCCCACTGCCCCGTTGTCCTCGTGGGGACGGGCGAAGCGCGAGGGACGGGTGACGTTGCGCACCATCGGCGACATGCGCCACGACGGCGGGGAGGCCTACTTCGGGCGGCGGGCGATGGGGGCCGACGGCCGGACCCACGCCGAGACCACCCGCGACGAGGTGGTGGCCATCCTCTCGACCCTCGGGCACGATGGGGAACATCCCAGCGGCGTCGGGTAGACTTCCGCGTTGGCCTGACAGCCCCCGAAGAACCCGCGAAGGAGACCCCTGCATGGCGTCAACCAACGACCTGAAGAACGGAACGGTGCTCGACCTCGACGGTCAGCTGTGGCAGGTGCTGTGGTTCCAGCACCACAAGCCGGGCAAGGGCAACACGGTGGTGCGTTCGAAGCTCAAGCACGTGATGACCGGCAAGATCATCGACCGGACGTTCAACTCCGACACCAAGGTCGACACCGCCACCGTGGACCGCCGCGAGATGCAGTACCTGTATCTGGACGGTGATGACTACGTCTTCATGGACAACACCTCATTCGAGCAGTTCCACGTCTCCGTGGAGACGCTGGGCGAGGCCAAGGACTACCTGCTGGAGAACCAGACGGCCGTCGTCGCCACCCACGAGGGCACCCCCCTGTTCGTGGAGCTGCCGGCCGCCGTCGAGCTCGAGGTCACCTACACCGAGCCCGGCCTGCAGGGGGACCGCTCCACCGGTGGCACCAAGCCCGCCACGCTGGAGACCGGCAAGGTCATCCAGGTGCCGCTGTTCATCACCACCGGCGAGCGCATCAAGGTTGACACCCGAGACGGCTCCTACCAGGGCCGCGTCAGCTCCTAGTGGTCACGGCGCCCCACTACACGGCCCAGACGAAGGCCCGCAAGGCTGCCCTGGACATCCTGTTCCAGGCGGAGCTGCGCGGGGACTCGCTGGCCGAAACGTTCACCGAACAGCGGTCACTCTCCGGCGGGGTGACGCGCGAGCTCACCACCCGGATCGTCCTGGGCGTCGCCGAACACCTGCGTGACATCGACCGGAGGATCTCGCAGTGCACCTCCGACGGATGGCCTCTTGAACGGATGCCGGCCGTGGACCGTAACCTGGCCCGGATCGCCATCTACGAACTCGACTACTCGGACGTCCCGCCGGCGGCGGTCATCTCGGAGGCCGTCCGCCTCGCGGGGGACCTGTCCACCGACGAATCACCGGCCTTCCTCAACGGCCTGCTCTCCACGGCCCTGGCGGCCAAGCCGACCACGAACTGACTAACAAGCGAGGTGCGCATGAGTTCCCTTCCTGCGATTCTGGTATTGGAGGATGGGCGCGTGTTTCGTGGCCGGTCCTTCGGCGCCACTGGTGAGACCTTCGGCGAGCTGGTCTTCTCGACCGGCATGTCCGGCTACCAGGAGACCCTGACCGATCCCAGCTACCGGGGACAGGTGGTGCTCGCCACCGCCCCCCACATCGGCAACACCGGGTGGAACGACGAGGACGACGAGTCGGGCCGCATCTGGGTGGCCGGATACATCGTGCGCGACCCGTCGCCGCGTCCCTCCAACTGGCGGTCGCGGCGCAGCCTCGACGCTGAGCTCGACGCCCAGCGGGTCGTCGGCATCAGTGACATCGACACCCGTGCGCTGACCCGCCACATCCGCGACCGCGGCGCCATGCGCGTGGGCATCTCCACCCTGACGGCCGACGCCGGCGAGCTGCTCGCCCGGGTGGTGCAGCAGCCGCAGATGGCGGGCCGCGACCTCACCGCGGACGTCACCACGGCTGAGCCCTACCTGGTCCCCGCGGTGGGGCAGCGCCGGTTCACCGTCGTGGCGGTTGACCTGGGCATCAAGTCCATGACGCCGGTGCAGCTCGCGGCCCGGGGTCTGGACGTCCACGTCGTGCCGGCACACACCACCTTCGAGCAGATCCGCGCCCTCAACCCCGATGGCGTCTTCTTCTCCAACGGCCCAGGCGATCCCGCCACCGCTGACGGGCCGGTCTCCGTGCTGCGGCAGGTTCTCGACGCCGGCATCCCGTACTTCGGCATCTGCTTCGGTAATCAGCTGTTCGGGCGCGCCCTCGGGCTGGGCACCTACAAGCTGAAGTTCGGCCACCGCGGCATCAACCAGCCCGTGATGGACCGCACCACGGGGAAGGTCGAGGTCACGGCGCACAACCACGGCTTCGCCGTCGACGCGCCCCTGGAGGGGGCTGCGGAAACGCCCTACGGCCAGGCCACGGTCAGCCACGTGTGCCTCAACGACGATGTGGTGGAGGGCCTTGAGCTGCACCGCGACGGCCGCCTGACGGCCTTCTCCGTGCAGTACCACCCCGAGGCCGCCGCCGGCCCGCACGACGCCAACTACCTCTTCGACCGTTTCGTCGACGTCATGAAAGCAAAGGACGCCTGATGCCCCGTCGCACCGACATCTCCTCGATCCTCGTCATCGGCTCCGGCCCGATCGTCATCGGGCAGGCCTGTGAGTTCGACTATTCCGGCACGCAGGCCTGCCGGGTACTGCGCGAGGAGGGGTTCCGCGTCATCCTGGTCAACTCCAACCCGGCCACCATCATGACTGACCCGGACTTCGCCGACGCCACCTACGTCGAGCCCATCACGCCGGAGTTCGTCGAGAGGGTCATCGCCAAGGAGCGCCCGGACGCGGTGCTGGCCACTCTAGGCGGCCAGACCGCGCTCAACACCGCCGTGTCGCTGCACGACAACGGGGTGCTGGCCAGGTACGGCGTGGAGCTGATCGGCGCCTCGATCGACGCCATCCAGAAGGGCGAGGACAGGGAGCGGTTCAAGGAGATCGTCGTCTCGATGACCGACATCCCCGGCGGTGTGCCGGAGGTGGCCAAGTCGCAGATCTGCCACTCGATGGACGAGGTGCTGGCCGCCGCCGAGGTGCTCGGCTACCCGGTCGTGGTGCGGCCCAGCTTCACCATGGGCGGCGTCGGCTCGGGCTTCGCCCACGACGAGTCGGAGCTGCGCCAGATCGCCGGCGCAGGCCTGTCCGCCTCGCCGGTGACGGAGGTCCTCATCGAGGAATCCATCCTCGGGTGGAAGGAGTACGAGCTGGAGGTGATGCGCGACAAGGCCGACAACGTCGTCATCATCTGCTCCATCGAGAACTTCGACCCGATGGGCGTCCACACCGGCGACTCCATCACCGTGGCGCCGGCGATGACGCTGACGGACCGCGAGTACCAGCGCATGCGCGACGTGGCCATCGGCGTGATCCGCGCCGTCGGGGTGGACACGGGCGGCTGCAACATCCAGTTCGCCGTCAACCCCGACGACGGACGCATGATCGTGATCGAGATGAACCCTCGGGTGTCGCGCTCCTCGGCCTTGGCGTCGAAGGCCACCGGCTTCCCGATCGCCAAGATCGCGGCCAAGGTCGCGGTGGGTTACACCCTCGACGAGATCCCCAACGACATCACCCTCGAAACGCCCGCCAGCTTCGAGCCCAGCCTGGACTACGTCATCGTCAAGATGCCCCGGTTCGCGTTCGAGAAGTTCCCGGCGGCAGACCCCATCCTCACTACCCACATGAAGTCCGTGGGCGAGGCGATGGGCATCGGCCGCAACTTCACCGAGGCGCTGGGCAAGGCCCTGCGGTCCCTGGAGGACCCCACGGCGCCGTTCGACTTCACCGCCCCCCTGCGGGACGTCGACGAGCTGCTCGCGCTCGCATCGAAGCCCACCGACGGCCGCATCCAGCTCGTCATGCAGGCGCTCCGCGCCGGTGCCAGCGTGGAGCAGGTGTTCACGGCCACGAAGATCGACCCATGGTTCCTGGACCAGATGGCCCTCATCCTGGACGTGGCCCGCGAGGTGCAGGCGGCGCCCGAGCTCACCCCGGAGGTGCTGCGCTACGCCAAGCGCCACGGCCTCTCCGATCCCCAAGTGGCCTCGCTGCGCAACCTCAGCACCGAGGTGGTGCGCGGTGTGCGCTGGGCGTTGGGTATCCGGCCCGTCTACAAATCGGTGGACACCTGCGCGGCCGAGTTCGCGGCCTCGACCCCCTACATGTACTCCTCCTACGACGAGGAGACGGAGGTGCCGCCCCGCACCAAGGAGGCGGTGCTCATCCTGGGCTCCGGCCCCAACCGCATCGGCCAGGGCATCGAGTTCGACTACTCGTGCGTGCACGCCACCATGGCGCTCCGCGAGGCCGGCTACGAGACGGTGATGGTCAACTGCAACCCGGAGACGGTCTCGACCGACTACGACACCTCGGACCGCCTCTACTTCGAGCCGCTGACCGCCGAGGACGTGCTGGAGATCTACCACGCGGAGCTGAAGGCCGGCCCGGTGGCGGGCGTCATCTGCCAGCTCGGCGGGCAGACGCCGCTCAAGCTGGCCCAGACCCTCAAGGACGCCGGGGTGCCGATCGTGGGCACCTCCCCGGAGGCCATCCACCTGGCTGAGGAGCGGGGCGCGTTCGGGCGGGTGCTGGCGCGGGCCGGGCTCGCCGCCCCGAAGCACGGCATGGCCACCACTGCTGAGGAGGCCAAGGCCATCGCCGGCGAGATCGGCTACCCGGTTCTGGTGCGGCCCAGCTACGTGCTGGGCGGCCGTGGCATGCAGATCGTCTACTCCGACGACGCGCTTGAGAGCTACATCGACAAGGCCACCGACGTCAACGAGAACCAGCCGGTCCTGGTGGACCGCTTCCTGGACGACGCCGTGGAGATCGACGTCGACGCACTCTACGACGGCACCGAGCTGTACATCGGCGGCATCATGGAGCACATCGAGGAGGCGGGCATCCACTCGGGCGACTCCGCCTGCGCGCTGCCCCCGATCACGCTGGGCGACGCGATCATCGACCAGATCCGGCACCACACCCTCGCCATCGCCGACGGCGTAGGGGTGCGCGGCCTGCTCAACATCCAGTTCGCTCTGCACGCCGACACCCTCTACGTGTTGGAGGCCAATCCCCGCGCGTCGCGCACGGTGCCGTTCGTGTCCAAGGCCACCAACACGGCGCTGGCGAAGGCGGCGGCCCTCATCATGCTCGGCCGCACCATCGCCGAGCTGAGGGCCGACGGGAAGCTCAGGGCAGAGGGGGACGGGTCCACGCCCCTGCCAGGCGCCCCCATCGCGGTCAAGGAGGCCGTGATGCCGTTCAACCGCTTCCGCACCGCCACGGGCGCTTTCGTCGACACGCTGCTCGGCCCCGAGATGCGCTCCACCGGTGAGGTGATGGGCCTGTCGGACAACTTCGGCACCGCCTACGCGAAGTCGCAGGACGCGGGTGGCGGTCCGCTGCCCACCTCCGGAAAGCTGTTCGTCTCCATCGCGGACCGCGACAAGCGTCACGCGATCTGGCCCATCAAGCGGCTGGTGGACCTGGGCTTCCAGGTGCTCGCCACCAAAGGCACCGCCTCGGTGCTGCGCCGCAACGGCGTGGCCGCCGAAGAGGTGCTCAAGCTCTCCGAGATGATCGAGGGCGACGACAGGCCGAGCATCGTCGACCTGATCACCTCCGGCGGGATCGACCTCATCTTCAACACCCCGGAGGGCTCCTCCTCGGGCGCCAGCACACGTGAGGACGGTTACCTCATCCGCACAGCCGCGGTGCTCGCGGACGTTCCTGTCGTCACCACCGTCCCGGGCCTGGCCGCCGCCACCCAGGGCATTGAGGCGCTCCAGCGCGGCGAGGTGGACGTCCGCTCGCTGCAGGACTGGGCCCGCAGGTGACCTCGCCGGGCACGCGGGCGCTTCGTGTCGGCTACCACGCCCTACGGGCGGGGCTGTTCCGCTACGCGGGAGGGGACCCGGAGCGGGTCCACGAGGACATGATCGCCCTGCTCGCCCGGGTGCCCGCCGGCCGGCGCGCCACCGTCGCGGATCCCGTGACGGTGTCCGGCGTCAGGTTCCCCAACCGGGTCGGCGTGGCGGCCGGCCTGGACAAGGACGGTGCGGCCGCCCAGGCATGGTCCTGGTTGGGGTTCGGATTCGCCGAGCTCGGCACCGTCACAGCGCTGCCCCAGCCGGGCAACCCGAAGCCCCGGGTCTTCCGGGCGGTGGCGTCGCGCGGGATCGTCAACCGGATGGGCTTCAACAACCACGGGGCCGCGGCGCTGGCGGACACCCTCCGCGCCAAAGGCGTGGCGCGCGGCAACGGGGCGCTGGGGATCCCGTTGGGGATCTCGATCGGCAAGTCAAAGGTGGTCGAGCTGGACCACGCCGTCGACGACTACCTCTCCTCGTTGCGGCTCCTGGCCCCGCTCGCCGATTACGTGGCCGTCAACGTCTCCAGCCCCAACACGCCGGGGCTGCGCAGCCTGCAGGCCGCCACCGAGCTGTCGGCACTCCTGCGGGCATTGACCGACGAGGCGGCCGTGCTGGATCCCGCGCGCCCGGTTCCGATCTTCGTCAAGCTGGCACCGGACCTCACCGGCCCGGACCTCACCGAGACCCTGGCCGTGCTCAACGACTCAGCTGCCGCCGGAGTCATCGCCACCAACACCACGCTGGCCCGCGACAGCCTCGCCCCGGAGGACGCCCACCTGGCTCGCGAGGCGGGAGGCCTCAGCGGCGCACCACTGACCGCCAAGGCGCTCGGCTTCGTCCAGCGGCTGGCCTCGTCGACGGCGCTCCCGGTGATGGGAGTCGGCGGGGTGATGAGCCCGCGCGACGGGGCCCGCATGTTTGACGCCGGGGCCACCCTCCTGCAGCTGTACACCGGGTTCATCTACGAGGGCGTGGCGCTCGTGCGCGCCCTGCAGCAACTGGAGAGGACCACACAGTGACCTATGCCGCCAGCCTCGCCGCCGCCACCGCCGAGCGCGGCCGGCTGTGCGTCGGGATCGACCCGATGCCCAGCGTCCTGGATGCCTGGGGCCTGCCGCACGACCTGTCCGGCCTGGAGCGCTGCGCGCGCGGGATCGTGGCGGTCCTCGGCGGACGGGTGGCGGTGTTCAAGCCGCAGTCGGCGTTCTTCGAGGCGTTCGGATCGCGCGGGGTCGCGGTCCTGGAGCGGGTGCTCAGCGACATCCGCGACGCCGGGGCGCTCAGCATCCTTGATGTCAAGCGTGGCGATATCGGATCATCCATGGCCGGCTACGCCGCCGCGTTCCTCGGTGACGACGCCCCCACCCGCGCCGACGCGATCACGCTGAACCCCTATCTGGGGGTGGGCGCGCTTCGGCCGGCCATCGACGCCGCCGTCGCGGGCGGTCAGGGGCTCTACGTGCTGGCCCGCACCTCCAACCCCGACGGGGCCCCCATCCAGCTGGCGCGCAGCGGGGATGTCAGCGTCGCCCAGCACGTGGTGGACACGGTCGCGGGGCTGAACCCCACGGCAGACCACGCGGTTGGGCTGGTGGTCGGGGGCACCCATGCAGAGCTCGGCTGCCGCCTGGACCACTTCAACGCCTCCATCCTGGTGCCCGGCATCGGCGCACAGGGGGGCACCATCGAGGGGCTGCGGTCCACGTTCGGGCGGGCGCTCGGCCACGTGCTGCCGACGGCGAGCCGCGAGGTCATCGGAGCGGGGGAGGCGGCCCTGTCCGGGCGCCTTGAGCGGCTGCTCGAATCGACCGCCGCGCTGACCTGATTCGTCGGCAATTTCGCGTCGCGGCGAGCCGCTGCGCGGTACATTTCACGGAGGGCCCCAAACTGGGGTTGTCAAGGTCATTGACGTGAAGGGGACTTCCGATGGCGATTCCTCAATTGAGCAGTGCTCAGCTCGAAGCTGCCCGAGAGGCGGCCACCCAGGCCAGGCGTGCACGCGCCGAGCTGAAGGAGCAGGTGAAGACCGGCACGGTCTCCTTCACAGAGGCCCTGAACAAGGCGGTGGGTGACGACACGCTCTCCCGCATCAAGGTGGTGGACCTGCTCCGCGCCATGCCCCGAGTGGGAATCACCCGCGCCTCGGAAATCATGGAGAACCTCCAGATCGCTCCCAACCGCCGCATCCGCGGCCTCGGCCGGCACCAGGTGGACCGCCTCAACGAGTTGTTCAAGTAACGCTCGGCTGCCCTAAGCTCGGGCGGGTGAGTGGCGCTGCGAATGTCTGGGTGATCTCCGGCCCGAGCGCGGTCGGCAAGGGCACGGTGTGCGCCCGGCTGCGGGCCCTGCACCCGGACCTGTTCTACTCGGTGTCCCTGACCACGCGCCCACCCAGAGCAGGCGAGACCGACGGCGTCAGCTACCACTTCGTCGACGAGGACGAGTTCCGGCGGCTGATCGAGGCGGGCGAGCTTCTGGAGTGGGCCGTGGTTCACGGCACGCACTACTACGGGACTCCCCGCCGACCGGTGGTCGAGGCCGTCGCGGCCGGCCGCCCCGTCGTCCTGGAGATCGACCTCCAAGGCGCCCGCCAGGTCAAACGAAACCTCCCGTCGGCCCGGCTTGTGTTCCTCACCCCGCCCACCTGGGACGAGCTGGTATCCCGGCTGCGCGGGCGCGGCACCGAGGACGAGGCGGCGCAGGAGCGTAGGCTGAACACAGCCAAACTGGAGCTGGAGGCCCAGGCGGAGGCCGATGTCGTGATCGAAAACACCGAGATCGAGGAAACCGTGGCGGCTTTGGTAAGCTTGATGGGCCTGTGATCGGGCCGCACTCTTTCAGAAGGAACACCTTGAACAGTCAGCCAGAAGGCATCACCTATCCGCCGATCGATTCGCTGCTGGAGAATATCGACTCCAAGTACCGGCTCGTCCTGTTCGCGGCCAAGCGCGCCCGGCAGATCAACGCCTACTACTCGCAGCTCGGCGAGGGCCTGCTCGAGAATGTCGGCCCCATGGTCGCCGCCGCGCCGGAGGAGAAGCCGCTGTCCATCGCCCTGCGTGAGATGAACGAGGGCATGCTGCAGTTCACCCAGATCGACCCCGAGGCCGAGGCTGAGGCCGCCCGCACCGCAGAGGCGGATCCGGCGTTCTCGTTCGTGGATCCCTTCGCCGACACCGCGCCGGAGCCCGACTCCGCGTCCTGACCGAACGTCCCACCTCCAGGGGGCGGCTTGTTGCCGCCGTTGACAACCCCACGATGCGGCTTGTCGCCGCGCTAGGAGTGCTCTTTCATGAGCCGTCTGTTCACCTCCGAATCGGTGACCGAGGGTCATCCCGACAAGATCGCGGACTCCATCTCCGACGCCGTCCTCGACGCGTTGCTCGAGCAGGATCCCGTCGCCCGCGTCGCTGTGGAGACCCTCGTCACCACCGGACTCGTCGTGCTGGCCGGCGAGGTCTCCACCACCGGCTACGTGGACGTGGCGGGCCTGGCCCGGCAACGGATCCTGGACATCGGCTACGACTCTTCGCGCAAGGGGTTCGACGGCGCCTCCTGCGGGGTGAGCGTGGCCATCGGGGCGCAGTCGCCAGATATCGCCCAGGGCGTCGACGACGCCTTCGAGCACCGCACCGGAGCCGAGCAGGACCTGATCAGCCTCCAGGGAGCCGGCGACCAGGGGCTGATGTTCGGCTTCGCCTGCACAGAGACCCCCACCCTGATGCCGCTGCCCATCGATCTGGCCCATCGCCTCGCCGAGCGGCTCACCGAGGTCCGCAAGACTGGCGTGCTGGACTACCTGCGCCCGGACGGCAAGACGCAGGTCACCGTCGAGTACGGCGACGACGGCCGCCCGGTGGGCATCGACACAGTGGTGGTCTCCTCCCAGCACAGCGCGGACGTCAGCCTCGAGCGCATCCAGCCGGACATCACCCGCGAGGTGATCGAGCCGGTGCTGCAGCGCTACGGCTTCCACGCCCCGCGGCGGGTTCTGGTCAACCCCACCGGCAAGTTCGTCATCGGTGGCCCCATGGGCGACGCTGGCCTGACAGGGCGCAAGATCATCGTCGACACCTACGGCGGCATGGCCCGTCACGGCGGCGGCGCCTTCTCCGGCAAGGACCCCTCCAAGGTGGACCGATCGGCCTCCTACGCCATGCGCTGGGTGGCCAAGAACGTGGTGGCCGCGGGGCTGGCCGGGCGTTGTGAGGTGCAGGTCGCCTACGCGATCGGCACCGCTCACCCCGTCGGCTTCTACCTGGACACCTTCGGCACCTCCGTAGTGCCCGAGGAGCAGATCCGCGACGCGGTGCTGGCCACCTTCGACCTTCGCCCCGGCGCGATCGTGCGGGACCTGGACCTGTTGCGCCCCATCTACAGCAACGTCACCGTCTACGGCCACTTCGGGCGCGAACTCCCCACCGCCACGTGGGAGCGCACGGACCGCGCAGCGGCCCTGGCCGCAGCCGTCAAGGGCTGACCATGCCCCCGCGGGTGGCGCGGGTCGCCGTCGACGTGCCGCTGGCCCACCTGGACCGGCTCTTCGACTACGAGGTGCCCGAGGCGCTCGCGGAGGCGGCCGTGCCCGGGTCGCGGGTGAAGGTGCCCTTCGCGGGCACCACCCGGGACGGATGGCTCATCGAGTTGGCCGACAAGTCCGAGGTGTCCGCGCTGGCGAAGCTGGGCAAAGTGGTGTCCTCCGAGCCCATCGTGACGCCCGAGGTCTACGGGCTGATCCGCGCCGTCGCGGACCACTACGCGGGCACCTGGCCTGACGCGGCACGGCTGGCCATCCCCCCGCGCCACGCCGCCACCGAGAAGGCCCCCCAGCGCGCCTGGTCCGAGCCCAAGCCATTGGAGCAGGCCACGGTGCTGCCCGGGTACCCCGACGGACAGGCCCTGCTGGAGGCGCTCGCGGAGGGCCGCTCGCCGAGGGTGCTGTGGCAGGTGGCGGCCGTCTTCGGCGGGGTGGGAGACCTGGTCGGTGGGGTGACGGAGGCCGTCGACGCCACCCTGCGCTCCGGCCGTTCGGCACTGGTGGTGGTCCCCACCATGCGCGAACTCGCGGTGGCGGCAGCCCGCCTGCGCACGGTGTTCGGGCACGGCTCCGTCGGCACGCTCGCCGCGGAGAGTGGGCGATCCGCCCGGTATCGCGCCTTCCTGGCAGCCTCCAGGGGGGAGGCGCGCATCATGGTAGGCACCCGCAGCGCCGTCTACGCGCCCATGCGTGACCTCGGCCTGCTGGTGGTGGTCGACGACGGCAACGACGCCCACGCCGAGCCTCGGGCCCCCCATCCGCACACCCGGGCCGTCGCCGTCGTCCGCTCCGCCCGTCAGGGGCCCGCCCTGCTGATCGCCGGTCACGGCCGCTCCACCGACGCGCAGGCACTTGTGGAACGGGGCTGGCTGCGGGAGCTCTCGTTGCCCCCGGCGCAGGCGCGGCGCGTCTCCACGCCTGTGCGGGTGGTGGCCGAGGAGGACCGGGAGCGCGACCCGTCGGCGGCCCGGCTGAGGATCCCGTCCGTGGCCTTCCGCTTCCTCCGCGACCATCTCGCGCAGGGGCCCGTGCTCGTGCAGGTGCCGATGAGCGGCTACGCCGGGGCGCTGAGCTGTGCCCGCTGCTTCAACCGCGCCGTCTGCGACAAGTGCGGGGGGCCGATGCGGGAGCGGCGGCGAGGCGTGCCGGAGTGTGCGCTGTGCGGGCATACGCCCGTCCGCTGGTCCTGTCCCCACTGCCACACGTCGGCTCTCCGCACCCCGCTGCCCGGGGCCGCGAGGACTGCCGAGGAACTGGCCCGGGCCTTTCCCGGCGTGTTGGCGCTCAACAGCTCGGCCGATCGGATCCGCGACGAGGCCCCGGACGAGCCCGCCATCGTGGTGTCGACGCCGGGGGCCGAGCCGATCGCTCCCACCGGCTACGCGGGTGTGCTGATCCTGGACGCCGAGGTTGCGCTCAACCGGGCGGAGCTTCGCGCCTCGGAGGAGTCGGTGCGGCGATGGGCGAACGCGGCCGCCCTTGTCCGGGGCCCTCGCGAGGGCGGATCGGTCCTCATCGTCGGCCCCTCGCCGCACCCCGCTGTGCAGGCGATGGTGCGGGCAGATCTGGCGGGTTTCGCGTCCCGTGAGCTCGAGGACCGTGCCGAGGCGGGGCTGAGCCCGGCGGTCAAGCTGGCCCGGATCGTCGGGGAGCCTGAAGGCGTGCGTGAGTTCCTGGACAACGACGACTGGGAGGGAGTCGATATCCTCGGTCCCACAGAGGTGGGGCCTGAGAGGTGGGCGGCGCTCCTGAGGGTCCCCGTCGAGCGGGCGAGGGACCTCACCGTCCGGGTGAAGAGCGCGGCGGCGATCCGCTCGGCGCGCAAGGAGCGTGGCCTGCTCGGCATACATGTCGACCCTGAGACGTTGGAGGACAGATGAGGCTCGTGTTCGCGGGGACCCCCGAGGTGGCGGTCGCGTCGTTGGACGCACTGGTGGCGTCGGATCACGACGTGGTGGCGGTGGTGACGCGCCCGGATGCGCCGTCGGGTCGCGGGCGCCGGATGAGCGCCTCACCGGTGGCCTCTCGGGCCGCAGAGCTGGGCATCGAGGTGTTGAAGCCCACCCATCCGCGCGACGAGGACTTCCAGGCCCGCCTCCGGGCGATCGCGCCGGACGCCTGCGCGGTGGTGGCCTACGGTGCGCTGCTGCCGCAGTCGGCGCTCGAGATCCCCCTCCACGGCTGGGTCAACCTGCACTTCTCGCTGCTTCCGCGCTGGCGCGGCGCCGCCCCGGTGCAGCGGGCCATCATGGCCGGCGACGATGAGATCGGGACCACCTGCTTCCGGATCGTCAAGGAGCTCGATGCGGGGGACGTGTACCTCATGGAGTCGCTGCCGATGCCCGAGGGAACCGCCGGAGAGGTCCTGGCGCTCCTCGCAGAGACCGGCGCCCGCCAGCTGGTCACCGCCATGGACCTCGTCCAGGCGGGGCTCGCCCCCACGCCGCAGCTCACCGACGGGGTCACCATCGCGCGCAAGATCAGCGTCGAGGAGGCGCGGATCGACTGGAGCCGCCCGGCCAGGGAGATCCACCGCCTCATCCTGGGCTGTTCGCCGGACCCCGGAGCGTGGTGCGAGCTGGACGGTCAGCGGTTCAAGGTGTACCGGTCCGCGCCCGCGCCGGACGCCCCCTCCCTGGGCCCGGGAGAGCTCTCCGCCACGAAACGACGGGTCCTCGTCGGCACCGGCTCGGTGGCGCTGGAACTCCTGGAGGTCCAGGCCCCCGGGAAGCGCCGGATCCCGGCGGCGGACTGGGCGCGCGGCGGCGTCGAGTCCACGGTGCTCGCGTGAGCGCCCGTCGCGTCGCGTTCGATGTCCTGCGCCAGGTCACCGGCGAGGACGCCTACGCCAACCTCGCCCTGGCCAAGCGGCTCGCTGTGGCCGGCCTTGACTCACGCGATGCCGCCCTTGTCACGGAACTCGTGGCCGGCACCTGCCGGCTGATGGGCACCTACGACGCCATCATCGAGGCCGCCGCAGGGCGGCCGCTGTCCTCGCTTCAACCGGCCGTGGTGGACCTGCTCAGGCTGGGCGCCCACCAGGTGCTGTCGATGGGCATCAAGCGCTACGCCGCCGTCGGGGCCACCGTTGACCTGGCCCGCTCCACCGTGGGGCAGCGCGTGACGGGAGTGGTCAACGCGGTGCTGCGCAAAATCTCCGCAAGGAGCCTGGACGAATGGACCGCGCAGCTGTCCGCCGATGCCGACGAGATCGGGACACTGGCCATCACGGGCCACCATCCGCGGTGGATCGTCGAGGCTTATGCCGACCTCCTGCCCCCCGAGGATTTGCCGGAGGCCCTCGCGGCCAACAACGTGAACCCCAGGCCCACGCTGGTGGTGCGGCCGGGGCTCGCCAGCCCCGCGGAGCTGGACGGCGCCACGCCCACCAGATATTCGCCGTTCGGTGCCGTGGCCCAGGGAGCGCCGGCGGACCAGGCCGCGGTCCGCGAGGGTCGCGCCGGGGTGCAGGACGAGGGCTCCCAGCTGGTGGCGTGGGCTCTGGCCCTCACCGACGCCCCCGTCGGGCCGTGGCTGGACACCTGCGCCGGCCCGGGCGGCAAGGCCGCACTGCTGGCTGGGCTGGCCGTGGAGGCGGGGGAGTGGCTGCTGGCGAGCGAGGCGCAGGAGCACCGGGCCCGCCTGGTGCGCCAGGCGCTGTCTGCCTATCCGACCGGGCACGTCACCATCGCCGCGGACGGCACCGCCCCCGCGTGGGGCAGATCGTTTGCCCGCGTGATGGTGGACGTGCCGTGCAGCGGACTGGGAGCGCTGCGGCGCCGCCCGGAATCGCGCTGGCGCCGTCGCCCCGAGGACGTCACTGCCCTGGGCGAGCTTCAGCGCTCGCTGCTGCGGCACGCGCTGGACTCCGTCGTGCCCGGTGGGGTGGTGGCCTACGTCACGTGTTCCCCCCACCGCGCGGAGACGGTCGAGGTGGTCGACGACGTGCTGCGGGAACGCCCCCACGTGCGCCGCCTCAGGGCGGCTGACTCACTGCCGGGCGTGCCGGATTGCGAGCTGGGCGAGGACGTGCAGCTGTGGCCGCACCGGCACGGCACCGACGCGATGTACCTCGCGCTCCTGCGCGGCTGACCGGAAGATAGGCTGTCGGGCATGCGTATCACGCCCAGCATCCTCAACGCGGACTTCGCGAACCTGGCCGTCGAAATCGGCCGGATCCCCGGCGCGGACATGATCCACGTCGACGTCATGGACAACCACTTCGTGCCCAACCTCACCATCGGCCTGCCGGTGGTGGAGGCGCTGCGCAAGGTCACTGGACAGATGCTGGACATCCACCTCATGATCCAGGATCCGGACCGGTGGGCGCCGGCTTACGCCGAGGCGGGCGCGGAGTCCGTGACGTTCCACATCGAGGCCGCAGGGGCGCCCATCCGCTTGGCCCGGGAGCTGCGCCGGCTCGGAGCCCGCGCCTCGATGGCGCTCAAGCCCGCGACCGCCATCGAGGGCTACGCCGACATCCTCGGCGAGGTGGACATGGTCCTGCTCATGACGGTGGAGCCTGGCTTCGGGGGACAGAAGTTCCTGGACGTGGTGCTGCCCAAGATCCGCCGGACCCGGGCGCTCATCGGGGATCGACCCATCTGGCTGCAGGTCGACGGGGGCGTCAGCGCCGAGACTATCGGGCGCTGCGCGGAGGCCGGGGCGGACACGTTCGTCGCCGGGTCCGCGGTCTACAGCGCGCCGGATCCCGACGTCATGGTGCGCGAGCTGCGCGAGGCCGCTGTGGCGGCCTGCGCACACTAAGGAAGCACTGATCAATGCTGTTCTCGGCGAGGACGTGCCGGGCGGGATGATATGGCGCCCCGACATCTGGTGCGTGTACTTGACGTCCATATCCAGATGGAGGGGTGTCAGATCGCCCGATCCGGTGCGCCGCAGCCAGGACATGATTGATCAGTGGTTCCCTAGCCTCCGTCGGACTCCTCGTCCTCGATCTGGCGTCGGAGGAACTTCTCCAGCTCGGCCGCGATCGTGTCGCCGGTGGCCTCCTTGACCTCCTCCTGGTCCCGGGCCTCCTCGAGCTGCTCGATGTACTCGGCGATGTCCGGGTCCTGCTGGCTCAGCTGATCCACGGCAGAGGACCAGCGCACCGCCTCCTCGGGGATGCTCTTGTGGTCCACGGAGATCTTGAGGACGCCCTCCAACTCGGTCAGCAGTGCGTCCTGGGCCTTGGGGTTGGGTGGTGTGGACACGTAGTGCGGCACCGAGACCCACAGGGACGCCGCGGGAATCCGCTCGTGGATCATCAGCTGGCTCGCCACTCCGATCATCCCGGTTGGTCCCGTGTAGTCGTTGTTCTGCATGTGGAAGGTGCGCTCCACCATCGGATCCGAGGTGTAGAGCCCCACCGGGAGCGGGCGCGAGTGGGGGGTGTCGCTCAGCATCGCGCCGAGGAACAGGACGATCTCCGGCTCGATCTGCTTGATCCGCCCGATCAGCTCGGCGGCGAACGTGCGCCACAGCAGGTTGGGCTCGGGACCCAGCATGACCACGATGTCGCGCTCGGGGTGATGGACTACCCGGATCCGCACCGCGGGCCACTCCACCCATGGTCCGTCCACCGCGCGTTGCAGGAGTGGACGGGTGTGTTGGAAGTCGTAGTACCGCTCGTCGTCGATGATGCCCGCGTCCGTGCCGGGGTAGGCGTCGATGAGGTGGCGCATCAGGTCGCTGGCGGCATTGCCCGCGTCGTTCCAGCCCGAGAAGGCGATGACGACGGCTGGCTCCCGAAGACGCTCCAGCGGCGTGAACTGCATTGTTCCACCCTACAGTGGGGCAGGTAGCCTGTGCGGGTGTCGAAAACCCTCTCTGACCTGTTGAACCGTCGCGTCCTCGTCTCCGATGGGGCGATGGGGACCATGCTGCAGTCCTTCGGCGAGCTGTCCGTCGATGAGGACTTCCTGGGGCTTGAGGGCTGCAACGAGATCCTGTCCGTGACCCGCCCGGATGTGGTGGCCTCCGTGCACCGCGCCTACTTCGAGGCCGGCGCGGACGCGGTGGAGACCAACTCGTTCGGCACCAACCTGGCGGCGCTGGCCGAGTACGACATCGTGGACCGCCTCGAGGAGTTGGCTGAGGCTGCGGCCAGGATCGCGCGCGGTGTCGCGGACGAGTTCAGCACCGACGAGTGGCCCCGCTTCGTGCTCGGCTCCATGGGCCCGGGCACCAAGCTGCCTACGCTGGGCCACATCGCGTTTGCCGACATCCGGGACGCCTACCAGCGGCAGGTGGAGGCGATGATCCGCGGCGGCATCGACGCGGTGCAGATTGAGACCTGCCAGGACCTGCTTCAGGCCAAGGCGGCCGTCATCGCCGCCAAGCGCGCGCGCGAGCGGATGGGGGTGGAGCTGCCGATCCTGATCAACGTCACCGTCGAGACCACCGGCACCATGCTGCTCGGCTCGGAGATCGGCGCTGCGCTGACCACTCTCGAGGCGTTGGGCGTGGACTGCATCGGCCTCAACTGTGCCACCGGCCCGGCGGAGATGAGCGAGCACCTCAGGCATCTGTCGCGGCGCGCCGGCATCGCCATCGGAGCCATGCCCAACGCCGGGCTCCCGGAGTTGACCGCCGACGGCGCCCGTTACCCCCTCGGCCCCGACGGGTTGGCCGACGCACTCGGGGCCTACGTCGAGGAGTTCGGCCTTGCCATGATCGGGGGCTGCTGCGGCACCACGCCCGAGCACATCCGGCTGCTGGCTGAGCGTTACGCCGGCCGCGAGGTGGTGCCCAGGCACCCGGAGACCGAGCGGGCGGCGTCGTCGCTGTACATCGAGGTGCCGTTCGCGCAGGACGCGAGCTACCTCAGCATCGGGGAGCGCACCAACGCCAACGGCTCCAAGGCGTTCCGCGACGCCATGCTGGCGGAGAACTGGGACGAGTGTGTGGACATCGCGAAGGCGCAGGCCCGTGACGGGGCCCACGTGCTGGACCTGTGCGTGGACTACGTGGGGCGCGACGGTGCCGCCGACATGGCGGTGCTCGCCGCCCGGCTCTCCACCTCGGTGACCCTTCCGGTCGTCCTCGACTCCACCGAGCCGCCCGTCCTCCAGGCCGGGTTGGAGCGGCTGGCGGGCCGCAGCATCATCAACTCGGTCAACTACGAGGACGGGGACGGGCCGGAATCGCGATTCGGGCGCATCATGCCGATGGTGCGCGAACACGGTGCCGCCGTGGTGGCGCTCACCATCGACGAGGAGGGCCAGGCGCGCACGGCCGAGTGGAAGGTGCGGGTGGCGTCCCGCCTCATCGACGACCTGGTGGGCAACTGGGGGATGGACGTCGGCGACATCCTCGTCGACTGCCTCACGTTCCCCATCGCCACGGGCCAGGAGGAGACCAGGCGCGACGGCATTGAGACCATCGAGGCCATCTCCGAGCTCAAACGCCGCTATCCCGGGGTACGCACCACCTTGGGCGTGTCCAACGTGTCCTTCGGCCTCAACCCAGCGGCGCGCATGGTGCTCAACTCGGTGTTCCTGCACGAGTGCGTCGTCGCCGGCCTGGACTCGGCCATCGTTCACAGCGCCAAGATCATCCCCATGGACCGCATCCCTGAGGAGCAGCGCCTGGTCGCGCTGGACCTCGTTTACGACCGCCGGGACGGTGACTACGATCCTCTGACGAAGTTTCTGGACCTGTTCGAGGGCGTGACAGCGGCCTCGGTGCGGGCTTCGCGTGCCGCCGAGCTGGCCGCGCTCCCGCTGGCCGAGCGGCTGCAGCGCCGCATCATCGATGGTGAGGGCAAGGGCCTCGCCGCGGACCTGGATGAGGCCCTCCAGGGCAAGGCCGCGCTGGACATCATCAACGAGGACCTCCTGGCGGGCATGAAGGTGGTGGGGGAGCTGTTCGGGTCCGGCCAGATGCAGCTCCCGTTCGTGCTGCAGTCCGCCGAGGTGATGAAGCAGTCGGTGGCCTATCTCGAGCCCCACATGGAGAAGGCCGACGACGATGCCGGGAAGGGCACCCTGGTGCTGGCGACGGTCCGCGGCGACGTGCACGACATCGGCAAGAATCTCGTCGACATCATCGTCAGCAACAACGGCTACACGGTGATCAACATCGGCATCAAGCAGCCCATCCAGGCCATCGTCGAGGCCGCCCAGCAGCACGGGGCGGACGCGATCGGCATGTCCGGGCTCCTGGTGAAGTCCACGCTGGTGATGAAGGACAACCTCGCCGAGCTCAACCGCCTCGGTCTGGCGGAGAAGTACCCGGTGCTCCTCGGCGGCGCGGCGCTGACCAGGACCTTCGTCGAGCACGACCTCGGCGACATGTTCGACGGCGAGGTGCGCTACGCCAAGGACGCCTTCGAGGGCCTGGCGCTGATGGACGCCGTGATGGCCGTCAAACAGGGCATTCCGGGTGCGGCGCTGCCCGCGCCGCGGAAGCGCCGCTACGCCAAGACCTCCCTGGTGGAGGTCGTGGAGCCGGAGCTGGGGGTCCGCTCGGAGGTCGCCCGTGGCGTCGACGTGCCCACGCCCCCGTTCTGGGGCACCCGCGTGGTGAAGGGCATCGCCCTGGCCGAGGTGGCAGCCTGGCTGGACCACCGGGCCACGTTCCTGGGGCAATGGGGGCTCAAGCCGCTGCGCGACGGCGCCTCCTACGAGGAGCTCGTCGAGACCGAGGCCATGCCGCAGCTGCGGATGTGGCTGGACCGGATCAAGACCGACAACCTCGCCAACTTCGGAGTGGTCTACGGCTACTTCCCGGTGCACTCGGCTGGGGAGACGCTGATCGTCGGGTCGCCGGAGGATCCGGCACGCGAGGTGGCACGGTTCACGTTCCCGCGGCAGCGCCGCGACAAGCGGCTGTGCCTGGCGGACTTCTTCCGCGACGAGGAGGAGGCCGCCGCCCACGGCCCGGACGTCCTGGCGATGCAGCTGGTCACCATGGGGGCGGAGGTCGCCAAGGCAACGCAACGAATCTTCGAGGCCAACGCCTACCGTGACTACCTGGAACTGCACGGACTCTCCGTGCAACTCACCGAGGCGCTGGCAGAGCTGTGGCACAGCCGCATCCGCGAGGACCTCGGCTTCGCCGCCAGCCCCGACATCACCGCCGCCATCCGGGACCAGGCGTACCGCGGGTCGCGCTACTCATTCGGCTACCCCGCCTGCCCGGATCTCGAGGACCGCGCGAAGTTGGTGGCGCTGCTCGATCCGTCGCGCATCGGCGTGGAGCTGAGCGAGGAGCTTCAGCTGCACCCCGAGCAGTCCACCGACGCCATCGTCGTGCACCACCCCGAGGCGAAGTACTTCAATGCAGGCTGAGCCGAAGGCGGTCCTCTGGGACTTCGACGGCACCCTGGTGGACACCGAGCCGCTGTGGGCCGCCACAGAGCGCGAGATGCTGGCCGGGTACGGCGTCGAGTGGGGTGAGGACATGATGCTGGCCTGCCACGGGCAGCACGCCATGATCACCGCGCAGATGATGGCCGACGACATGGGAATCCCGGAGGAGGCGGCCTCGGTGTGGCAGGAGCTCCATGAGCGCATCGCCGCCCACATCCGCGCCCACGACCTGCCGTGGATGGCCGGGGCGCGGGAGCTGATGGCCGAGCTGGCCGACGCGGGCGTGCCGTGCGCCATCGTCACCGCCAGCGACCGCATCATCCTGGAGGCGGCCCGCGAGCGGCTGCCCGGCAACGTGGAGGTCATCGTGACCGTCGACGAGGTGTCGCGGGCGAAACCGCACCCCGAGGGCTACCTGACGGCGGCCTCCAGGTTGGGCGTGGCCGCCGAGGATGCTGTGGCCCTGGAGGACTCCGTCCCCGGGACCACCGCCGCGCTGGCCGCGGGTGCGGTGGTCTACGCTGTCCCGTCGATGGTGGACCTGCCGCCGCATCCCCGCATGCATGTCTCCTCCCGCGGGCTGACCACCACCACGTGGCCGGAGCTGGCCAGCGTGTGGCGTGAGTTGAAGGAAGTCAGATGAACCTTTCCGGCGTGAACACAGGCCCGCTCAAGGCGGGGGACCGGGTCACTCTCACCGACGGCAAGGGCCGCCGCAAGTCGATCCTCCTGAAGGACGGCGGGGTCTGGCACACCACCAAGGGTGCCGTCAGCCACGACGAGCTGATCGGCGGACCTGAGGGCGTCACGGTGACCTCCGCCGGGGGGCAGCAGTATCTGGCGTTCCGGCCGCTGATGAGTGAGTTCATGGTCTCGATGCCGCGGGACGCCGCCGTCATCTATCCCAAGGACGCCGCGCAGATCCTCATGTGGACCGACATCTACCCGGGCGCCCGCGTCCTGGAGGCAGGCGTCGGGTCGGGCGCGTTGTCGATCGCGCTGCTGCGCGCCATCGGGCCTGAGGGTTCGCTGCACTCCTACGAGCGCCGCCAGCAGTTCGCCGACGTGGCCCGCGGCAACGTCGAGGCCTTCCTCGGGGGGCCGCACCCCGCCTGGCGGCTGACCGTCGGGGACCTCGTGGAGGCCATCGACGACGAGCCCATCGACCGTGCGGTGCTGGACATGCTGGCGCCGTGGGAGTGCATCGACGCCGTGGGGGAGCGCCTCGTCGCCGGCGGGGTGCTCACCTGCTACGTGGCGACAGCCACCCAGCTCGGCAAGGTGGCCGACACGTTCCGGGCCCACGGGGGATTCACCGAGCCGCACGCCACCGAGACCACGGTGCGGGACTGGCACGCCGAGGGCCTCGCCATCAGGCCGGGCCACGGCACCTCGGGGCATACCGGCTTCCTCATCACCTCCCGACGGTTGGCGCCCGGGGTCGCGGCGCCGATGCGCAAGCGGCGCCCCGCCCCCGGTGCCTACGGACCCGACTATCAGGGCCCCCGGCCGGCGAACATCCCCGCCGAGCTCGGCGGCAGGGCATGACGCGGCGGGTGCTGATCCTGGGCGCCGGCCTGGTGGGGTCGTCGCTGGGCCTGGCGCTGACCCGTGCCGGCTACGACGTGATGCTGTGGGACATCGTCTCCTCGCATTCCCTGGTGGCCGCCGGGCTCGGCGCCGGTCGCATCAGCGACGAGTCCACGGACAACCCGGACATCGTGGTGGTGGCCACCCCGCCCGCCGTGATCCCCGCCCTGGTGGCTGAGGTCCTCGGCAAGTTCCCTGACGCCGTGGTGACCGACGTCGGGTCCGTGAAGGCGCCCATCCTCGCCGCCGTCGCCACGCTGGTGCCCGAACACCGCCGTTACGTCGGTTCGCATCCGATGGCCGGCTCGCAGTTCACCGGTCCGCTCACGGCGTCGGGGGACCTGTTCCGCGACCGCACCTGGGTGGTGACCCCCGTCGAGGGGAACGCCCCGGAGGATGTGGTTGCTGTCGAGCAGTTGGCCCGGGATGTGGGCGCGCTGGTGGTGACGATGCCCCCGGCGGAGCACGATGAGGCGGTGGCGCAGGTCAGCCACGTTCCGCACCTGATGAGCATCCTGACGGCCAGCCATCTGAGGGAGGTGCCGGCGGGCAATCTGAGGCTGGCGGGGCAGGGGATCCGTGACGTCACGCGCATCGCCGGCTCGGACCCGGCTCTCTGGCGCCAGATCCTGACCGCGAACGCGGGGGCGGTGAGGCACGAGCTGAGCGAGGTGGCACAGGATCTCAGCCACCTCATCGGCGTCCTGGACCAGCCGGAGGAGCTCGAGCGGTTCCTGGCGATGGGCCAGGCGGGCGCCCACTCGCTGGTGGGCAAGCACGGCCACGACCCGCTGGACACGGTGTCGGTCACGGTCGAGATCCCGGACGAGCCCCGAGCGCTGGGTCGGCTGTTCACCGATATCGGCGAGGCCGGGTTCAACGTGGAAGACTTCGAGCTCACGCACGACCCGGTCCGCGAGGTGGGCTACCTGTCGATCTCGGTGGAGCGCGAGATGGCGGAGCAGTTGCGGGCAGACATCGTGGCCCGCGGGTGGACCGGCTGGGCCGGAAGGGGAGGCGTTCAATGAGCTTGCTGATCGCGATCGACGGGCCCAGCGGGTCGGGGAAGTCCACCACCGCGAAGCTCCTGGCCGGCCGTCTGGGGCTCGGCTACCTGGACACCGGCGCCATGTACCGCGCGGCCACCACCGAGTATCTGCGCCGCTACCCTGACGGCGCCTCGGACGAGGCGGCGGCGGCACTGGTGGCGGGCTGCGACCTTGTGGTGCGGACCTCTCCCGATGCGCCAGCGTTCGTCATCGACGGGACGGATGTGACTCTTGAGATCCGGGAGCCCCGGATCTCGGCGGCCGTGTCCCGGATCGCCACGAACCTCGAGGTCCGGCGTCTGCTGACCTCCATGATGCGCCGCATCATCGATGAGCACGGCGGTCGGATGGTGGTCGAGGGCCGCGACATCACCACCGTCGTCGCACCGGACGCCGATGTGAGGGTGCTCCTCGTTGCGGACCCGGCGGCACGGGTGGCGCGCCGCGCGGCCGAGGTGGCGGACCTCGCCACCGCGGACGAGGTGACGGACCAAGTGTTGCGTCGGGATCGCGACGACTCGACGGTGGCAAACTTCACCGAGGCCGCCGAGGGGGTCACGGTGATCGACTCCACGTGGCTCAGCCCCGACGAGGTGGTTGAGCGAATCGTCGCGCTTGTCCGCTCCCAGTAGGATGGAGAGTCCGCACCAAGACCAAGGAGCCACTGTGAGCGAGCTGCGCAAGCCGATCGTTGCCGTCGTCGGGCGGCCCAACGTCGGCAAGTCGATGCTGGTCAACCGCATCCTTGGCCGCCGCGAGGCGGTGGTGCAGGATCAACCCGGCGTCACGCGAGACCGCGTGTCCTACGACGCCAACTGGAACGGCCGCGAGTTCGTGCTCGTGGACACGGGTGGTTGGCTCTCCGACGCCCAGGGCATGGCAGCGCAGATCGCGGAGCAGGCAGAACTGGCCATCTCACTGGCGGACGCCGTGCTGTTCGTCGTGGACGCCCACGTCGGCACCCTCGACGAGGACGAGGCCGTGGTCCGCGTCCTGCGCCGATCAAACAAGCCCGTCGTCCTGGCCGCCAACAAGGTCGACGATCAACGCCACGAGGTGATGGCCGCCACGATGTGGAACCTGGGGCTGGGGGAGCCGTACCCCGTCTCCGCCATGCACGGTCGCGGCTCCGGTGATCTCCTCGATGCGCTCCTCGCCGCGCTGCCTGAGGCGCCACGGGAGGCAGAGGTCGAGGAGGCTGGGCCGCGTCGCGTGGCCATCGTCGGGAAGCCCAACGTGGGCAAGTCGTCGCTGCTGAACAAGCTGGCCGACCAGCAGCGGGTCGTGGTCTCGGACATCTCCGGCACCACCGTGGACCCCGTCGACGAGATCGTCGAGGTGGGTGGACAGGTGTATCGGCTGATCGACACCGCCGGCATCCGCCGCCGCGTCAAGGAGGCCAGCGGGCACGAGTACTACGCCAGCCTCCGCACACAGGCGGCGATCGAGCGCGCCGAGGTCTGCATCATGGTGATCGACGCCTCCGAGCCGCTCACGGACCAGGACCTGCGCATCCTCAACTCCATCGAGGATGCGGGGCGCGCGATGGTCATTGCGTTCAATAAGTGGGATCTCACCGACGAGGAGCGGCGCAAGTATCTGGAGCGTGAGATCGACCGCGACCTGACGGGTTGGCGCTGGGCGCCCACCGTGAACATCTCGGCGCTGACCGGCCGCAACGTCGACAAGCTCAGTAAGGCCATCGAGGCCGCTGCGGCAGGGTGGGAGACCAGAATCTCCACCGGCAAGCTGAACGCCTTCCTCGGCCGACTCGCCGCGGCACACCCGCACCCGGTGCGGGGCGGCAAGCAGCCGCGCATTCTCTTCGGCACGCAGGCGCACAACTGCCCGCCCATGTTCGTGCTGTTCACGAGCGGGCTCATGGACGAGCAGTACAAGCGCTTCGTCGAGCGCCGGCTGCGCGAGGACTTCGGCTTCGTCGGGTCACCCGTGCAGGTTGAGGTCCGGGCGCGGGAGAAGCGCAAGGACCGCGTCTGATCGTCTTTGGTGGCTCTTCCCGAGGAGGCCGACGGTGTGGTTGGGTGGAGGTCAGAGCAACTGACCCCTCGGGGCCGACAGTAGGAGATCCATCATGGCAACCACCAGCACCGCACAGACACATTGGGAAGGCAGCCTCTTCGAAGGCTCGGGACAGGTCGAATTGGTGACCTCCGGCCTCGCGACGTTCGACGTGGCATGGGGCGCTCGCGCGGAGTCCGGGCAAGGGGCTACCAATCCGGAGGAGCTCATTGCGGCCGCGCACGCCACGTGCTTCTCGATGGCGCTGTCGAACATCCTGGCCAAGAATGACACGCCCCCGGCCTCCCTGGATACGAAGGCCGACGTCACGTTCGTTCCGGGGACGGGCATCACCGGGAGCCACCTCACGGTCGTCGGCCGGGTGCCCGGGTTGACCGCGGACGAGTTCCTCGCCTTCGCGGGGACGGCCAAGGCCGAATGCCCCGTATCCCAGGCGCTGGCCGGTGTCGAGATCACGATGGACGCCAGTTTCGAGGAGTGAGCTGGGCTCCTGGACGCGATCGGGCAGTCGTCATCCTTGACGCCTGCCCGTCGCGTCGGAACTGACAGGATGGGTCGATGTGCCAAGTCCGGGCTAAGTCGCTAAGCTGTGCGAGTTGCCAGAGATGGCGACGGCGGGCTGTAGCGCAGCTTGGTAGCGCACTTGACTGGGGGTCAAGGGGTCGCAGGTTCAAATCCTGTCAGCCCGACGAGGTTTCTGGCCTTGTCAGGACCGCATTCAGAGGCCACAAATCGGGTCACGTGCCAGATACGTGCCAGATGCGACTCCGGCGTCAAATTGAAGCGGCCGTGAGTGGTCATAGCTAGACGCCACCGCCTCGAGTCGCGCAGGGCCGACAAGAACTCGTTCGGAGTGCGACTCAACATGGGCAACGAGCTGCCCGAGCCGGCGTTGGGAATGGCTGTGTCGCCCCCAGCTCCAACCTCACTTCTTCCACAGCTGACCTTGTTCACATCGTCCGAGCTGAGGAGTCCCAGCTCGGCGATCGTCGCCTCGAGCGAATGCTGCAGGCTTCTGCCAGCAGGATCCGTTACCTCGCCTGCCCAGGAAGCGACTTGTGCGAAACGGTGAGAAGGCGGCGTCCGCGTGTAGTTCGAGTCCAGTCCGGGGAGCCAGCGCGAAAGCCGCTTTGACTAGGTAAAACACCAGTCGGGGCGGCTTCTTCGTTTCAACTTGGGCAACTATCGGGCAACTATGAAATGCCCTCTACGGTTGAGCGGGTATGCCGAGAGCGTCCCCGCTGCGTCCGGATGAACCTCGAAGGTCCGCTGTCAGTTGCAGCGCCAACGCCCACCGACCACGGCTGGGCAACTCCCCACTCGAGTGGCTTTCGGCGGTTGGGACCGGGCTAGGTGGTTTCCAGCGCGAGGTCCGAGACTGACTTCCGACTGTCGTCCACACCCACAGACCGTCGACATCGAGGTCCTTCTGTCGGCTGCACTGCAGCACCGGCGAACGATCTCGGGGCACCCCAGCGGGCTTGGATATCAACTGGCCCACGCACTGGGCCCGAGGTCGGCTCTGATATATCTCTCGCCGTCGAGAGTCGATCAACGGTCCCGGCCTCGACTCCGGCCATGGGGGTGGGAAGTACCGGTCCGCTGTGCGGTCGTCCGCAGGTGCCCAAAGTCGTGCGCCCGGCTGATGAGGCATCTGCGACCTTCAGCAGATGGGCAGATCCAGTGAGGTGGCTGACGTCCTGGCCGTCGTGCGCGGCTCGTCACCGGCGGCGATCACCGACCGACCCGGGGGCCCTGTTGCGCTTCGGCAACAGCCTCCCACGGCAGGATCTAGCAGGATTGTGCGGTATGAACGGAGACGGGCACGTGCTCTATGGCTGCCCGGGTCGAAGCGATTCTCGCTGATGCCGATGTCGATCTCGACGATTCCGAGGAACCTTCGAGGTGTGAGACGAACGAGTCGTTCTACCGCGAGCGCGGCTGGGAAGCCGTCCGCGACTACCTGATGTCACTTCTCGAAGACCCGGCTCGTTGCCTCGACCACCGGCTGACCATCGCCGCCGTCTTTTGGGGTGCGGCTCTCGACGGTTTGCCGCGCCTTGGGGCCCGCAGACGCAATCTGAGGCCCTTTGGCGCGATTCCAAACGATTGAGCGCACATCTTCGCCGGCGCCCATACAGCCCTGAAGTCTGCCACGGTAGGTTGTTGAACGCGCGTCAGTCGCGCATCAATTACTGAGGTGGTGGCAGGACAGCCTCAAGCTGGCGCTGAAGTGCGCGCACCTTCTCGGGCCAGTCTTCTGCGCTTCTCCTCGTGACCGCATATTGAGCCAGCGCCTGTCTGATCACTTCCCCCATCGTTACACCGTCTACGCGTGCGACTGAGGCCAGCGTCTCGAATGCATCATCCGGAAGGCGGACGGATACGTTGCGAACCTTGAGTGGATCACTGTTGGGCATGGGATATCCTCATCGGAAATGACGAGAGGACGAATCGGGCAAGCCAGACCCCGCGCCGTCCTCATGACAGCCCCTACTGTAGCACATACGGCAGGTGCTACAACCCGCAAGGAGATCTCGTGTCAGACCTGGACCTCACGCGCACCTGGTCCCACCGCTTGGCGCCACTGTTCGGGGACCTTTGGTTCGAAGCACGGCGTGAGATCCTGATGGCGAGCCGAATGGAGATGGACGACACCGTCTGGATGACGAGCCCACCCGATCACATGGGAGACCCAGCCAAGAAGGTGGATCAGGCCGTTCATCAGCTAGCCGACTCGGGACTCAGGCGACTGGTAAAGGGCATCCAGGTCTTGGGCGAGGAGGCGACACTAACCAATCTCCTGCTACGAACCAAGGACTACCGCTACCTCGCTTATCTCGATGCAGTGGATGGATCTGCGCAAGCTTGGAGTCTCCCCGGGGCTTGGGGCCATGTCACCGTGATCCAGGAGTTCACAGGCAGTTCGGGCCAAGAGCCGCAGTGTGCCGCCCGTTTCGTCGGAGTCATGGACGCCGAGGGTGGAACAACCATGGCTGAGGAGGGACTGGACTACGTTGCGGTCGACATGGTAGATCGGATGGAGCAAGATACCTACGACGACGACTGGATTAGCTACTCGGGCGAGATTTTTGAGGTCACGCATAGGCCCGTCGTTCTGGTCGGTGGATACAAGCCACAATGGTGGGAGCGCTTTGCTGCCCTGCGCCTCCGGATTCGCGAGCGCTGGCCAGCCACGCCGGAAATGCCCGGTCCCGCGGTGTTCAATACCGCTGGAGCACCCGTCACTAGGAAGGTGATTCAGAATGCCGACAACGTCGTCGTCCAACTGACTCCATCGAGCCTATGGGATGGCGCTGGTGCGGCTCTCATTTCCCGCGCAGGCGGGCACGTCGTTCGCGTCGGTGAGACCGCACCGCAGGACAAGGAGGCCGTTTGGGCCTGGTGGTCTCAGTTTGGCTATCAAAGAGACCCAAAGCGCGAGGGCCACTGGGTACCTGCCATGCATGTGCCGCCCTTCGTTGCGGGTATGGACTACGACCGGGTTGTGGCTGTGGCTGAGCTGTGCCTCGACCTGCCTGTGTAGTGCCACATACATTCAGTTCAGGGCGTCCGGCGTCGTCATGAACGGACCCGGCGAGGGCCGGCCGCTACCAAGGCCTCTCGCCCTCACTCGAGCGAGACGGTCCCCATCGCTAGAGATACATCCGGTCATGCCGCGCTGAGGGCGGATACGCTCGCACGGATCTGGCTCCCGTCTTGTCAAGGGCGGCTGTGGGTCCGGTCTCGTCTCGGTCTTCCGGGCCTGTGAGGCGTAGCGTGGGTGTCGCGGGTCCGGAATGTGCGTCACGCCGGGACCGGGGGGGACAGCATGGTCGGCAGAGTCCGCAGGATCGACTTTGGCGTGAACTGCTATCTCATTGATGTTGAGGGCGGCTTCGTTCTCGTCGACACGAGCTTCCCGAACAAGCGGGGCAAGCTTGACGCCGAACTTGCTGCAGCAGGTTGCGGGCCTGACAATCTGCGCCTCATCGTCCTGACCCACGGCGATGTCGATCATGCGGGCAACTGTGCACATCTTCGCGGTACTCACCATGCCCCCATTGCGATTCATCGCCAAGATGCCGAGATGGTCCGGAGCGGAGACATGACTGCCGGCCGGACGGACAAGCCCGACAGGCACACTCTCGCGTTTCGGTTCCTGACATGCCTGTGAGGAGAAGCACCAACCTTGGCCGGGCCGCGCTGCCCACACCCGCCACACCCAGGTCGAGGCTGCGGAACGCCGGCTTCGCGTCTTCCGTCAGGATGTCGATCCAACCCCCGACGCCGAGGAGACGTGCACACTTCGGGCCCTCTAGATGGGAGCAGTACGAGTAGGGACCAGGGCGAGGGTGCGTGCCGTTTACGCTTCGGTGGTGGAGATCCTGTCTCCGCTGACCCAGCCCACCAGGAGTTGCCCGTCCTCGACCCGCACCACCAGCCCTTCCCACAGGCCGAGGGTCTTGCGTCGGTCAACCACCAGAGCGGGGACCGTGCTGTCGAGCCAGACGTGGCGCACCCTCTGATCGTCGAGCATTCTCGGCGTCCGTCCGACACGGTCGCCGAGAGACCCGAAATCGGATCGCTTCATGGTCATGCGAGGGACGGTACGCGGCATCGCTGACAACTCACGGCCTATCTGGAGGGCACCAGACCGGTGAATCCCAAGCAGCTGGCGTCGGATCGACCTCGGGGGCACACTGACACCCCGCGTGATCACGTCTGGAAAAGGGATCCGCGGCCAACTCGGCGCACCCCCTGATTAGGCCTGCCCTCAGGGCCCGGACGCTCCTCGCTGTGGTCGACGCGCCCCGAGTGACCAATTTCCATGTGGACATTGCTCTTCTTTGCGCTCGCGGCAATGAGCGGCGCATGGGCACTCAGTAAGTTTCCGTTGGCGGTTGCCAGTCAATATGCGAGCATCGCTCAGGCGGTCCTAGCCGTGTTCGGGCTTTCCGCTATTGCCTTCGCGGTCCTCGGCCTCAAATCATCTCTTCAGCACAACGTCTCTACCACTGCCATGACCGCCGCTGCCTCCGGGACTCTGACCGATCACCGAGATCGGCCACCGTGGCACTGGAGATTACATCCATGGCGATACCCCGATGTTAAGGCCATCCCGTGCCTCTACTGCGGTCGTTTCACAGTGGTTTCTATTCAACAGGGACACGTGGGCATCGGGGCTTGTCGGAGGTGTGGCCATGATATCTACGTGAGTTGCACAGACGAAGGACCGAAGTCCCAGTTTTCCTTCAAGGTTGCCCGTGCGGGCGTGCCGTTCTCCATTGTATACGTGGGAATGATTCGTCTGGGCGGATTCTCCCATATACTGGAAGCGCGGATTGCCGACTATAACCTACCCTCTAGGGCCCGTGCCAACGCCAAGGTGCGCAAAGCCTCAAAAGGAAGAAGCAAGATCTCCAACACCTGGGATCAGACTGTTGAATCTATTCTCTTAGAGGGATTTCGTCTAGACATGCCGGAGCGTTCAAGCCCGGTGCTTCGAGACAAACTGCTCGCGGCCTTTGGCATGTCCATGTTGGCTCTAACCATGCTGTACCTGAAGGGCATTGTCGGCGCCGCCTTGATCTTTGGTGCTGGGCTTCTGCTGGTTTTCTGGTTCAATGCCTGGAATCTCAAGCGGCGTTTCCGGAGTCTTTATGCCAACGAATCGACATTTGTTGCGTACCTCGAGCGTCCCGGAGGTCGTTGGGCCGTCACGAGTCTCCACCGAGCCGGTAGTCGCAGCGATTGGGAGCTGGAGCAGGTACTTGCGGGCGAAAGAACGACGGACCGGAAGGACGACACGTGGAGCGATGCGCTGGGAGACTCGTTGACACTGGAGTCCCTCGGCGATGTTTGCCTGTTTGCAGATCAACATGGTATGCGATTGTCGGTTCGCGCCAACATTGCGCTGATCTCGCCTCTACTCAGTCTCGGCTTCGTACCATCAGATGAGCCAATCGAGAGAGGCCGAGTGGCCATGGTTCGATCACCTTCTCGGACGAAGCCCAGGCGCCTCGACGCCGGTGGGGTGGGGGTGCAACCGAAGAATCCACTGCTGTCATGAGCGGTTCTGCTTCACTGCGCCGGCCAATTTCGGAGGCTCACCCACGGTGTATGGACTGTGCCAGCGAGCCGCGCAAGAGGATGGGTTATCCCGCGCTGTGAGCGGCAGCCTGTTGCGGCATTGAGGTGCTCTGACGTTGTCCGTTGGTCGTGGCCAGAGGCTGCCTGCAGAATCGGGGGGATGGGGCCTCTCAGTCTGCGTGGGATGCCTGGCGCAGCGCGCTGGAGGGCGCAACCTCCATCTACCCCGGTGACGATTGGCGCAATGGTGCCCTGCTGACGCCCGTGGAGGCACCCGAGCTCAGCGCTCTCACGCCCAACGACATTGTCCAGCTCCCGCGCGAGGGTTACCTGAGCGCCGTCGCAGTAGCCGAGGAACAGACCTGACTTCCACAACACCCTCCTTTGATCGCCGCGGGCGCGAGCAGATGCCCTAGTCACGAGAGCTTCTCGTTGAGAATCGGGGCACTAATTCGCGGGGCAGGGTGGGGCAGAGCGTGCACACCAAGGCACGTCGGTGGACCTCTCCGACGCTGTTGGCGCCGCGGCGGAGCCCCATGAGCCAGGTGTGTCTCGCCCCTGTCGGTCGGTACGCCTGGCCTTCAGAGGGCCCTCTCAGCCCCGAAGTGGCCCTGCGGACAACCGTCGGTCCGCCGAGGCACGGAACGGCGCCAGCGGCTGGGCGCGACACCAGCGGCGTGGTGGTCAACGGAAGGCCTCGGCGGCTCGTCCTGATCCAGGTGCGAGCAGCCCTGGCTCATTTGCGACTCCTTGGCGGGGCACTAAATCTGGGCCTAGTTGTGGAAGTCAGGACAGACAACGAGAGACGGCACGATTTCGTTCCTGGACCTGCACGAGTTCGGCGAGGAAGTCGGGCGCACCTTCCGTGCCATCCCGCAAGAGATCGAGCCGATCACCGCGAATCTCTCCATAGCGAACATGGACTTCAGCGACTTCGCCGACTACGCAGACGCTGACGGCATCTTCCGAGGCCTTTAGCGGCACCCTCGAAACATCCGCAACTAGAAGCCGCCAGCCGTGCGGATCACGCTCCGTCAGGGCGAGGTCGCGCACGAGGGAGCAAAGACGGTCAACAGTCTCGGTGGGCCTGGGGGTTCTCGCCGCGCGAAAGGGCACTCGCGCGTAGCCTTGTTGCATGGCGGATCGATGGTCACCGCTCGATCGAGCGATCTATGGGGCAGAAGACGACGAGGAACGGCCTCGAGGGCAATCGGAGCGGCGGGGTGCAGACAACTAGCCTCCTGATTGAGCGCAGCGGTCCCGCCGTCATAGCCCCGACGGGTGATGCCGTCAGTGGCGGCTCATCGGTATACATCCGGACGTCTTTCGATGCCGAGGAGCGTCCCAGCGCCCAAAGCACCCCCGAGCACGTCGCCTCCTCGCTTCGTCTGGCACGTGACCAATCCGATCGATCATCGAGCAGAACCAGTCAACGTTGCCGTCAAAGCCGCCAGTCAGACGAACCACCTCGTGGGTTCGCATACCGCGCAGCACGGAGTGGTATACAGGGGTCATCATCATCCGCAGGGGGGAACGACCATGGCTGACAAGATTGTCTTTATCGCCTTCGCCAAGGAGGACGAGAGGATCCGCGATCTGTTCGTCGGGCAGCGATTGTTAGGAACAACGCCCTATGACTGGACCGACATGAGCGTCAAGAAGCCTTACGATGAAGAGTGGAAGGAGCGCGTTCGCACGCGCATACGGCGCTCCGATGGCGTGATCGCACTAATCAGCAGCAGCACACCGCAGGCAGCCGGAGAGCTGTGGGAAATCTCGTGCGCCCGCGAGGAGGGCAAGCCACTGCTGGGCATCTGGATCGAGAAGGGCTACGCGACGAAGCCTACTGAGATGGGGCCAGCCCCCTGTAGAGACTGGACTTGGAACAACGTCGGCGATTTTATCAACGGACTGTGACGTGCTCCGCCGCGCCCTTGTTGTTGGCATTGATAACTATCCGCAATTTGGACACCTTGGGGGGTGCGTAAATGATGCCCATGCCCTGGCACCGTTGCTAGCGCGCAATGAGGACGACTCGCCGAATTTTGACGTACGAACCCTGACCGCATCCGTTGGCGCGCAGCTCGTTGGGCGGGACGCACTTCTCGATGCGCTCCGCACGTTGTTTGGGCCAGGCGTAGACATGTCGCTTCTGTACTTCGCGGGCCATGGAGCTCCAATCGGTGACAATGGTGATGTGACACTGGCAACTTCTGACGGAACGAACGGCACGCCGGGTGTTCGTTTCATTGAAATCTTGGAGTTGATCAACGGCTGCGATCAGGAAGTAGCTGTGGTGCTCGACTGCTGCTTCGCTGGTGCCGCAGGCAGCGTTCCGGCTGCAATGAGTCCAGCTGCTGTTCTGCGCCAGGGTGTCTCCCTGTTGACAGCCAGCCGGGCCGACCAAAGTTCAGCGGAGACCCTGGATGGACGGGGACAGTTCTCCGCCTACCTCGAGGGAGCCCTCGAGGGAGGGGCGGCCGACGTCTTGGGTCACGTTACTGTTGCCGGCCTCTACGCGTACCTCTCAGAGGCGTTTGGGGCATGGGACCAACGACCCATGTTCAAAGCAAACGTTGACCGACTTCAGGACATACGGCGGTGCGACCCGTCGGTGCCATTAGCGACGCTACGAAGACTGCCAGAGTGGTTTCCTGATCCTGAGCGAGTCTTTCCACTTGACCCGACCTATGAGCCAGACAAAAGCCAGTCCGGACTGCCTCCCCACCCGGACAACGAAACGGTCTTTAAGCAATTGCAGAGGTGTGCCTCGTCGAAGTTGATCGAGCCTGTAGGTGCAGAGCACATGTACTTCGCTGCAATGCAGAGCGAAGGGTGTCGGCTGACGCCGCTGGGTCAGCATTACCGCCATTTAGCCGAAGGAGGTCGCTTTTGACCGTTTACGGGATCACCGGGCATCAAAAGGCCCCCGATGAGACCTGGGCGCTTCTATCCATGCGCCTTGGTGAACTGCTGAGTGGCCCAGCACCCGTCACGGGCGTCTCCAGTCTAGCCGTTGGGGCCGACCAGCGATTTGCCCAGGCGGTGCTCAGCCAGGGTGGCGAGTTGCATGTGGTCTTACCCAGCAAGAACTACCGATCTTCCATGGAAACGGATGTGGATCGAGATCGCTTCCAACAACTTCTCGCCGCAGCGACCACAGTTGAACAACTCAACTATCGGCAGCCGAGCGAGGAGGCCTATCTGGCGGCGGGGAGGCGTGTGGTGGACCTGTGTGACATGCTTGTCGCAGTCTGGGACGGCCTCCCCGCGCAGGGCAAAGGGGGTACAGCCGACGTGGTGGAGTACGCACGTGAGGTGGGCAAGCCGGTAGAGCTCGTTTGGCCTGCAGGATTGAGCCGCTGACGTCACGTACCACTGCCGCCGCTCTGGGGCTGGTGGGGAACCAGGGATGGCAGGCCTGCTACGGCAGGCTCGTTCTCGAGCGACCCTGTAGACCCGCTCCGGAGCATCTATCTAGCTGGGCTGTCCGCACGCACGCACGTACAGCACACAAGACATTCTGACCCGTTGAAACGGAGTAGTCGTGTTACAGCAGCGACTTGAAGAAAAGCCGGCGACACGCCGCTGGACCAGGTTGGAGGTCCTGAGGTATGCCGCAGTCACCATAGCAATCGTGGTCGGCGTTGTGTTAGTCGAGACCGTCACAGCTCGCGGAGTAACTGTGGCGGCCTTTGTTCTCGTCTACCTAACTGCTCCATTCCTGGCCTACCCAAGAGAGGCAAGGCGGTACTACTACATTCGAGCCCGTCTTGCGTCCTACGTCAAGTCGGTGAAGACGGGGTATGGCGTAAATATTGACCTTGGTTCAGAGACGGAGCAGCGGTCACTGGCGCTTGCCGGGCTCGTCAAACCATTTCGCGTGTTCATTTCCTCCACATTCAACGACCTTCTCAAAGAACGTGAAATCCTTGCTCAAGAAGTGTTCCCTCGGCTCGCTGTGGAGTGCGAGCGGCGGGGTGCGCTGTGGGCTCCCATCGACCTCCGCTGGGGCATTACAGAGTTGCAGCAAAATGCTGGCGAGGTGGTCAGCATATGTCTGTCCGCCGTGGAGCGGTGCCACCCCAACACGATTGGCATCCTTGGAAGCCGCTATGGCACGGTACTAGCTCTTGACGGGAAGGACGCGGGGCGGCTTCCTCAGTGGGTAGGTGAAGGTGAGAATCTTTCAATTACTCATCTCGAATTGCGACATGCTAGCAGTTTAGAGTCCCAGGTGATCAAAGTGTTTTGTCTAGTCCGCAACCCAGCCAGTGACTCGGACGCCGCGAGTTTAGCGACTTTGCGGCGTGAGCTCGAGCAATCGGCTGACGTCGTCACCGAGGTCGAATCGCCAGAGAGGCTTGCCGCCTTAGTGCACGAACATTTGCTCGACCGGCTTGATACAGAAGTGCCAGCCGGAAGCGACCACAGGCTCCTGCGTGAGATTTCTGCCCATGTGGTTCAGGAGCAGTTGCTGATTCGTCGTCCCCCACTGAATGAAGAAGTTTTGCTTGAGACGCGACATTGGCACGACCGCAAGAAAGTCGTCGCGCTTATTGGAGCACCCGGAAGCGGTCGCTCTACGCTACTGGCCACGTGGGGAAGCCGTTGGCGGGAAACCTATCCCGATGACATCGTCATCCTGCGGTTCGTAGGCTTGACCGAGGAGTCCCAGACGTGGACCGGCTTGCTTCGGAGCATCATGGCCGAACTCTCGCTGCGAACGGGACAGCCAATCGATCTCCCGCAGTCGGATGAAGAGCTGGCTGTGCTAGCAGCCTTCCGCATGCGGAAGATCCAGCCACAACAGCGGGTTGTCCTTGGGCTAGACGGCATCGAACGAATCTTTGCGCGTAGCGAGCTGGAGCGCCTCATGATTATGGGACTGGGGTGGCTCCCGCAACAGAGCCCTGCGACGACGATTGAGTACATCCCCATGGTTGTAACCGGGGCCGACGAATCGACGACCTACGCCTTCGATACAGCGACCGTTCAGGTGCCCGCGCTCAGCACGGAGGACCGCCGCACCCTTGTGCACTCCAGCCTGGCGAGCGCGGGCCGAACGCTGCTGGCCGAGGATGTCGAGGCCATAGTCGACCACCCGCAGACCGGGGACCCAGCCTTCCTCGGGCTCCTGCTGGACGAGCTGCACAGAGTTGGTTCTCACATGCAACTAGCGGACCGACTCTCCGCCCTGCTGAGGGCAACTTCGACCACGCAACTCGTGGGTGAAGTTCTCGCCCGGGTCACGTCCGATGTCAAGCCTGAACCTGCAGCCGATGTCACTGCTGTCCTGACGCTTCTAAGCGGGTCTGAGATCGGCTACACCGAAGCAGAAGTCCTCGGGATTGTCCGGAAACTCGTTCCTGGCTTTGACCAGGCCTCTCTTGAACTGGTGCGGTGGCGCTTGGCGAGCCTCATTACCGAGATTCAGGGCCAACTCCAACTGAGGACGGCATACCGTCACGACGTGAGCTCAGTGCTTCGTAATGGTGGACTCGAGGCCGAAACTCGCGCTGCCGTTCTCAGATGGTTTAGCCACCCAGACCGGATCCTCACCGGCAGAGCCGTACGAGAGGCCTGGCACTCAGCCGACGAGTCCGATGTTCGCATGCTGCACCGTATCGCTGTGAGGCCTGGCGGGTTGCGGGCGCTGCAGTCCACCCTCGGGTTGGGCTACCGGCAGGCATTGGCCTTGCTTGCCCGCCGTGCCTCGCAGAGCACTGTGGACCTCCTCGACACGACGATCGGCCCACTGCAGACGGAACTCCCGGACTTGGCTGCTTTAGTCAAGGCCTATATCGACATCGGCGAGGTCGAACGAGCAGCCGCTCGGCTCCCAGACTTGAGCTCCATCGGCGCCGACGACAGGGTGGTCCGCGACGAAGTCCTGCACCTGCGTGGTCGCCTTGGTGTGGTGGGCGCGATTTCGCTTCAGCCCAGTGACTGGAACCTGCTGCTTACCGAGGGGCTCAGCGAACGTTCCGATAAAGTGTATCTCGCGCTTACCGGGATGGGGGCGATCAGTATTCGTCGTGGAGCCTTCTTCTGGGGCAACAAATACTTCAAACAGACTGCGGACCTAGCCTTCAGCACAGGGAATGTGCCCTGGGTTGCGTTGGCCGGTCTGAACGCGATGGTTTCCTCTACCGAGGGAGTGGCCGACCCTCTCCGAACGGAGCTCGGATCCCTCATGCATGGATTCTTCGACAGACTCGCTTCGATTGGGTTCAACACGGGAGACCTGACACTGATCCTGGAGGGTCTTTGCCGCCGAGGGATCGCCGAGCTTGCTCTGGGCCGTGCTAACGAGGCCCGAGAGACGTTTCGGGTCGTTACGGAGAGCGCCCAAGAAGTGGGCCACGAGGGGTTTGTTGGACTGGGCGGACTCGGGGAAGCGGCTGCAGCCCAGGAGCTTGGTGACCCACGGATGATGCATGACCTCGAGCGGGAATACGGGGTGCAGGCCGCCGGCCTCCTCGAGGTGTTGCAGCGGCGTGCTCTAAGCTTGCTTGGCTGAGTCAGAGTTGACGCGCGTGATGCGCCTGAATCACCCCGGTGTGCCAGAGTCTCCAAACACACCGGGGGGATTCATTGCTCTAGTCCGAAGATGGACCTGCAGTCACGCCTTGCGCGTCATGTTCAGGCCGCTGGTTGAAGGGTGACCGTGTAGACGAGGGATTCGAGCTGGCGAACGTGCTGCCGTCTGGCTGCTTCGGTGTTTCGGTGCCGGTCGTAGGGGTCGTAGCCGAGGTCGCGATAGGGAATTTCGGGGTTCTGTATGAGCTCTTTAGCCGCGCCCTGGAGTCGGTGATTGCCGAGTGTACTTCTGGCGTTCCATGGTCGGAGGACCGCCGCTTGGCTCGACAGGAGTGACTCTTCGAGGTGGCGGAGTGACACCTGCCGCTCGCCTCGACCGAGGTGGTGGCCTCCTTCAGAGACGCCCGCATCTCCCGCCATCCGCGCGCTTGATCGTGCCGAGAAGCGGATGACCGCAGATTACGGAGTGGCGGGCTTCCACTTCGTTCGCGAAGTACCGGTTCTTCTGAGGTGGCATGACCGCGTACCGCTGACATCATCTCAGCACCGCGGCTTTGCGGCGCGCCGACGGCGCTCAGTTCATACCCTGAAGCATCCGACCATACCCATCGCCAATCCTTTACCGTGGTCACAGAACGACGGAGGGGTGGATGACAATACAGGCCACGTTGAACGGGACGAGGACACCGATCGAGAGGCGCGTGTTCGTTGACCTGTTCGAAAACTCGGTGGCGAGGAGCCGGGTGAAGTATCAGCGGGCGCTGGAGTCGGAGGAGATCGCTTTCGGCGATCTCATCGAGCTCTCCCGCAAGGCGGACATTCCCTACACGCTCTTCTTCGCGCCGCACGCTGTGGTGAGGGCTCAGATACAAGCCAAGACGGCAAAGCTGCTCCAAGGCATCACCAAGAAGACGTTCTCGCTCAACTCCCGGGCCATGGTGTCGCTGAGCGATATCGAGCTAATAGTGAAGGACCTCATCCGTAAGCAGGAACTGCTCAAGCGGTACGACACCACACTCGTGAAGAATCAGGTTGTGGGATGCATCAGGAAGTCGCGGGGGAGTGCTCGCGCAGACGCCGACGCGTTGCTGGATGCTCTCGAACTGAGCCCGAATGCGATCCGGTCCGCCAAGAGCAAGTCAGCAGCGCTCGAACTGCTCATCGGGCACCTGGAGTCACGCCAAGTGCTGGTGTCGAGGAGCGTTAACGGTTTCATGCCGCAGTCGCTCACCGGCGTCCAGTTCAGTGGTATCACCGTCCGGGATGCGAAGGTCCCCTACGTGTTCCTCGCGGGTGGCTCGCACGGGGACTTCGAAGAACCCGCTGGCCGGACGATTTTCACCTTGGCGCTGCTTTCAGTGCTCGTCGCATGCGGGAAGTTTTCGCCGGTGACCTATGACGGTCGGAGCATCCCAGAGGCCGCTCCCGGACGCGAGTATGAAGTCGTCGGGCAGATACTCATGCCTGACGCCGAGATGAAGGCTGCCGACCTGTCGTCGTTGGAGTCCCTGAAGGCGATCTCCGACCAGCTCAAGGTCACGCCCAGCGCGATCGCGGTGAGGGCGATGCTCCTCAGACTGATCGACAAGGAGGCCGCGCTCAGATATCTCGGCGACCTCGAACAGGAGTTTGCGCAGCGGCCGAAGTCGCAGGCGCGAACGCCCAAGGCGGTTAACGGCGTGCGTAAGTACAACGGACGGGAGTTCTCGGTCCGCATGCTCGACGCTCTCGACGCCGGGAGACTCTCGCAACGCACCTTCTGCCGCGAGGCGACCCTGAACCGGCTCCATCCCCACCAGATTGGCGACTTCCGGCTGGCGGTGCGATGAACGGGCGCAGGTACGTGATCGACAGCAACGCGCTGTCCAAGCTGACGCGCCCGCAGCGGGCCAGTGCGTTCTTCCGCGAGCATTGCCGGGTCCCGAGCGAAGTGATCCATGAGGCACGGTTCTTCGCAGACGAGGGCGAGTTCGACCACGTTGAGTACTCGACCACAGGGAGTCTGCTCAGCGTTCTGCGTGAGGTCATGGAGTCGGTCGCCATCGGTGACACGGGCCTCATCGACTTGTACGCCAACAAGGGCGCCGCCGACCCCATTCTCGTCGCGTGCGCGCTCGAGGCGAAGCGCAAGGAGGAGGCGTTCCTCCTGCCAATGACGTGGGCGATCGTCACCGACGATAAGGCCGTCCGCAGCAAGTCCGTGGACTTCGAGATCGAGACGCTGTCGAGTGCGGAGTTCTTGGCGCTGCTTCCACGGGCGGACCGGAGTGCCCCAGCGTAGGGCCGATAATTCCTTCTTCCGAAGCGCATCCGGACCTGGCGAGTCCCAGCGGCACTGCTCAGATCCGAGTGCGGTGCTGCCGCCGACCCGGAGCCCAGCGCCGTCGGCTGGGGCACTGGGGCGGAGTCCCGTTCCTGAGACGGAGGTAGCAAATCCAGGACCCATTTCAAGAACGCAACACCTGCCCGACTCGCAGTGAGCCAGCTGAATGCCGCGCCTTCAGCGGGTCATTCCAAGTAGTTCGCCTGGGACGACTTAACATCTACGGGAACCCTCGCGGTGAAGATCCCGCGGGATCTGTTGCATAGATCCCGGGCGACTATCCGCGCATGAGCAGGAGCCGGCCACGACAGATACCAACGGTGAATTCATTGAGTTACGCCTCTTGCTTTGGAACGGCCTCGGGGAATCTCGATTCCGTTCTGGGCGCGGACTCGATCTGCGAACTCCATCCTCAACTGCATGATCCTCTTCGAGGGCTGAGGAACTTTGTTGAGATTGGCTGGGGGGTCGAGGAGAGCTAGGACTCGCTGCTCAACTTTTCCGAGGTCTTCGTTCTGTGGACTTACCCACCATGACATGCTGAGGTTCTCGTGCATCCATCTGCTTAGTGCCTCTTCCCCTGGGTTCGCGAGACCGAAGTGCGTCGGCTTCACCGTCTGAGCGTCGTTGCGGCGTACAGGTTCGAGTGACAGTTCGTGCTGCAAGATGACAGCCAATGAACGGCGGAGTGTCGACCATCCCGTCTTCCCGGTAGAGAAGTGATCCGTCACGTCGCGGTGATGTAGGCTGCGCTCAGCTTTACCCACGTACAGTGGCCGTCTCTCACACGGAACGTCCCAGTCGAAGAAGTCGAGCGCTTCCGGTGGCTGGAGGTGGATTGCGTAGAGCCCCGGCCGACGGGGAACGCTCTCCAGAAGAGCGTGGTATCTGAGTCCCTGCCAATACAGTCCCTGAACAGCCTGATCCACTACGTCACTGGTCATACCCCCAATGTCGCACACGCCATCGTCCGAGTTGGTCTATTCGTGTGCCCAGCCAGCTACCGAGCAGTGATCAGCGCCCGCGCAGGGCAGGCAGCATGGTGTGCCCACCTCCGGCATGGGAGAGACCCTTGACCCGGTACTCCACCTTCTCCTTGGCGAAGGGCGGGCTCGATCTGACACGGCGTGACCTCCTCCTGTGTACCACGCTCGAGAGGACGCGTCTCCCGGGTCGAAGGTGGGTTTCAAGCGCTGCGGACACCCTTCGCCACAGGCCAACCCAGTCAGGAGACGGTGAGAGAGCCGCCGTTGAGGCACCACTCCGCCCGGACGAATCACAGCAAGCTAGATTGAGCATGAGTACCGGCTTGAGATTCCGCAGCCGAAGGGCTGCGGTCGTGCAGGGAACGAACGGAGGGATTGAGATGCACCGCAGATACCTCGGCCTCATGCTTCTCTGTGTCATTTCCCTTACGAGCTGCACATTGCAGCTCTCCATCCCTCCCTTGGCCGAGAGCCGCCCGGCGGAGACCACTTCGACTAGCCGCGCGGACAGCGCCTCGTCCACCACGATTGCAGACTCCCCCATCCCCAGTGAGCAGTCCGGCGAGATCACGTCCGATAGACCAGGCGAGTGCCCCCTGAATATCGTCCTGCCCGATGGAGTAGACCCCCGCGCCTGTGGCCCGATTCCGGACGACGCCTCTAATGGTTACCGCGGGGAGCGATTTATCACGCCGTCCGGCAACATCGCCTGCAGAATGAATGAGGGGACGGTGATCTGCGAGGCATTGGATACCGTCATGATCTCAGACTTCCACAATCCCGAGGGGGATGGCCAGTGCAATGGCTTCCTACTCGAGCGCTCACCTTCCCTCTTGTGCCACAGCGAGTTAGTGCTGTGGAGTGAACCCGGAACACTGGATTGGCCAGAGCTGCCTTACGGTGAATCGGTCTTTGTCTTCGAACAGGTCTGCGCTGTAGACAACCAGGGGCTTACCTGCTGGAACAGCGAGTCTGGCCACGGTTTCTTCCTCTCGCGCTCCCGCTATAGCCATTGGTGAACTGAGTCGCCTACAGGGTGCAGGGTCCCGTCGTGCCCTTCAGGCCGATGAGGGCGCGAGTGACCCTGCGGAGCCCTTCTAGTTAGCATCTGGTCGTTGCCGCGAGGTGCGGGTCACATCGGTCGGTGGCGATGGCTGTGCGGCCGACGCGAGTATGGCTTGGAAGCAGAAGCCGCAGGGTACGGCCGACGTGCGTCTGCAACACGAGACTGACAGACCGTCGCCGTGGCTCGAGCCGCGGAATCGCCAGGAGGATGGAATGGCAGACGACACCGATGGCCGGGTGGCCGTATACATCGACTTCGACAACATCGTGATGTCCAGGTACAACCGACTTCACGGCCGCGGCGCATTCCAGTCCGACAGGTTTGCCAGATCGATGCCACGGACCGCAAGGCGGAACCGCTGGTTCCCGATCGCATCCGGCAGGCAACTGTCGACATCGGCGGGGGTGGCGTCATCCGAATGCGCTGATTCGCTGCGATGACGGCGCCTCCACCGGGGGCTGCTTGTCTCTTCTAGGCTGCCGCCGAGCGACCTGATCGAGGCTGGGTTGACGCGAACGCACGAACTGACCAAGAGCCCTGATTGCGACACTTCGGTCCGTCCTTGAGCGACGCAGGGGTCGTAGTGGCTAGAGGCAACGGGCCTGAAGTTCGCCAACTGAGGTCAGACTCTGCGCGACCCTTCACGACCTACTCCTCTCCTATGCTGCAGGTGCGCTATCTCGGGGTACTTCGACGTTTCCTGACTGGTCTGGGCGGTGTGGTTTCGCAGGATGTTGCGCAGGGCGGCTGCCACCTTCTCGGGGTCTCGTCCTGTCAGTGTCTGGGCCAGTGTTGTGAGGTCGGTGCCGGTGGCCTGAAGCAGGCTCAGGTTCGTCTGCGTGTGTTGCCATGTTTCGGCGGTGCAGAGTGCGGGGTTGACGGCTTCGGCCCAGGGGCGCCAGTCGATCTCCACCTGGCCACCGGGCTTGTGTTGGGCCAGGGTTGCTGTGACCACGGCGGCGGGGACTCTGGCGAGGCCTTGGGCCAGCAGGTTGGTGTCGGCGCCGGCTTGGTGGAGCTCGTCGAGCCTGGCAGCTATCGATGGCCACTCCTTCGCCCCGGCGAGTCCGGTGGTGTCGGCCCACTGCTGCCAGCGTTCAGTGGCGGGCTGGTCGAGGCGGCGTCGCATCGCCCGGGTCTGTTCCTTGGCTTGGTCGGCGGCTTCGGTGGGTGTGGTGGTCCAGGCGCTGACCCGCGCCACCAGGAGGGGGGTTTGGTCTTCGGGGACGTGGTGCAGTTCGTCGCCCCAGGTGGTGGCGGGGCGGGCGGCGATGATGTCTGCGATCTGGCGGTCGGCCTCGTTGGGGTCGAGGAAGGTGGCGCGGTCGCGGACCATCAGTTGCGCCTGGGGCATGGTGGCAGTGATGAGGGCGTCGTGGAGAGCGTCGGGTCCGTGCTGTTCGAACAGCTGTGCCGGGTCGCTGCCGGTAGGCAGGATCAGGCGGCGGGGGTCGTGGCGGTGCTGCGCGAGAAGCCAGAAGGCGTTCTCGGCTGCGACGTGGCCGGCGTTGTCGGAGTCGGTGGCGATCAGTGGCGTTGGCCCGCCGCGGAGGAGGAGGACTTGTTCGGGGGTGAGGGTGGTGCCGAGTGGTGCGACGCCGATGAAGGTGCCTCGGCCGGCGAGGGTGACGGCGATGGCGTCCATCGGTCCCTCCACGATCACCGGTGTGGCGGTGCCGTGGAGGTGGTGGTGGCCGTAGAGCACGTCTCGCTTGGCGAAGAGGGCGCCGGTGGGGCTGTTGAGGTACTTCGGCCCGTGGTCGTCGCTGGCGTCGGGGTGCCGTCGGCCGACGAAACCGACGATGACGCCTTCGTGGTGGATAGGGAGGGTGGCGCGGTCGCGGAATCGGTCGATCACGTTGCCCTGCCGGGTGGTGCTGGCAACCCCGGCCGCCAGCAGCTCGTCAGTGGTGAACCCTTCCTTGCGCAGATGACTGACCAGACTGGACCAGCCGGCGGGTGCGTGACCGATCCGGAACCGTGGGTCGCCGGTGAGATCCTGCCCGAACCGCTTCGAGAAGTACTGGTGGCTCCAGCTGCCGGCCAGCTGAGTCTCGAAGAACTCGGCCGCCGCTTTGGTGACCTGTGCGAGGCGCTGCGGTGTGTGGGGGGTATCGGCCCAGCGGTCGGCGGCGGCGAAGGTTTGGTGGAGCTCGAGGTCGGTGAAGTCGGGGTCGGTCCGTTCCCGCAGCCGGGCGGCTTCGGCGAGGTCGGCGGTGCGGGTGGACCAGTCGATCTCCTCGATCCCCTCGGGCGGCAACTCATCGGGATGCGGCGGCTCGACCTCGTCCGGTGGTGGGGTGGTGATGAGCTGGTGGGCGCGCCACAGCATCGCCTGGCACGCATCATCGAACCCGGACACCTCCGCCACGGGGGCGATCAGGTCGTCGACGTGGATGCCCTGCTGTGTGCCGTGGGTGATGGTGGCGGCGAGGTGTGTCCACCAGGGACTGGCTTCCAGATCAGCCGCGGCCTGGTAGCCGAGCCGTTCCACTAGAGCGCCTTCCCAGGAGGGGAGGGTGGGTCCGTCGACCGCGGCGAGGTGGCGGCTGAGGCGCCACCACAATGCGGCGGCGGGCTGCTCCGCCGGCAGCGGCCCGTCCGCCACAGCTGCGGCGAGGTGCTCGGTGATCGGCACCCCTGCGTTGTGGAGGGAGGCGAGGCGGTGCGCCAGGGTGGTGGCGTAGGGGTCACGGGGTAGGTCGGGGCGGATGTCGCGCAGGAGGTCGGTCCAGATCGTGACGGGGTGGGCGGGTCGGAGCCGGTTGGTGAGGTGTTGTTGCCAGTGGTGCGCGGCGGCGCCGAGCTGGGCGGGTCCGGTGGGTCGGCGGTCGGATCGTTCGACCTGCCAGGCGGCCCGCCACACCTCCACCTCGGCCACGCTTGACGAGGTCAACGTCTGCCCCGGCAACGCCCACACAGGCCGCCCGATGGTGGCGGCGGCGTCGCGGACTTCGGCGGCGAAACCACGGACCTGGGCGGCTCGTGACTCGAGGTAGGGGCCCCACTGGTCGTGGTGGGCGAGTGTCTCCGGGATGCCGGTGAGCCAGGGGAGTGGCCCTGCAGTGTCGGGGTGGGGGAGTCGCCAGGTCAGCACTGCCGCCGGATCCTGTGCGGTCGACAGCTCTCGCGCATCGACGGCATCTCGCAGCAGCTGAAGCGGTGAGGGCGACGTCTCGCCGCCGGCCGAAAGAAGGAGAAGCTGGGCGCGCAAGGTTGGCCACGCCGCGCACGAGGTCAACTGATCGACCACCTGATCAGCCTGCTCGTCGAGGTCTCGGGCTGCCTCCGAGTGGAGGTGTTCGACCGCAACGCTTAATGCGTCGCTGTAGCGGGCCACCGCATGGCCGAGGCGGGTGTGCGCGTCGACGGCGTGGCGGGTTTCGGTGGTGACGGAGCGGGAGGACCCGTCGCGGGCAAGGATAGATTCGAGGATGTCGCCTGCGGTGACCGGCCGCAGCGTGGTGGGGTGGATGGGGGAGTTCTCCCCGCCGCCATCGACCACCTCCACATAGGCATGGTTCGCCTGCCGGCCCCGGCTCATCGCCACATACAACTGCTGCCGCGACTCGGCCCCGGTGAGGACGGTGTGGGTGGTGTCGACGGTTACACCCTGGGCGCCGTGGACGGTCACCGCATAGCCGAGTTCGACGCTTTCGGTGACGTAGGCGGGGGGCAGTTGAATTCGGGATCCGGTGAGACTGTGTACGGCTTGGATTGCTCCGGTGGGGGTGACGTTTGTGATGGTCCAGCGGTCTCCGTTCTTGACCCAGTCGGTGGCGCTGACGGAGAGTCGACGGTCGTTGAGCCGGGTGACGATCACATCGCCCTCCGAGGCGAGGTTCCCGTCCGCGAGCGCGGCGACGGGACCTTGGAAGGTGCCGCCGGTGTCGGTGAGGCGGTGTTCGCGGGCCCATTGGTTGAGTTGGGCGACTTGGTCGCGGGTGCCGGCGAGCATCACGGTGTCGAGGCCTGTCTCGCGGTCTTGTATCCAGCCGTCGAGGGCGTCGCGTAGGACGGTTTCATCCGAGCCGGCATGGATGCGGTTGTGGTCGAGATAGAAGCCGAGTGCCTCGGGTCGGCCGCCGCGGAGTGCGAGGGAGGCGGCTGCTTCAGCGGGGTCGGCGAATCGCATGATCTCGGTGAGCTGCACGGCGCCGTGGGTGTGGGCGATGTCCCGCAATACCCCGCCGGCGCCGATAGCGGCGAGCTGCTGATCATCCCCGACCAGGCGCACCGACGCCCCCCGCGCCATCGCGAATGCGATGACGGTGGCGAGGGTGGGGGTGTCGGCCATGCCCGCTTCGTCGATGATGATCAGCGTGTCCGACCCGATCATGGCAGTGACGTCTCGGGGTTGGCGGTTGAGGTCGTAGGCGACCTTCGCCAGGGTGGTGGCGTGGCCGACGTGGTCTGCCAATAGGCGTGCTGCGACGGCGGAGGGGGCGAGCCCCACGACGCTGCCTCCGCTGTCCAGCCACGCGCGGGCAAGTGCCGCCAACGCGGTGGTTTTGCCGGATCCGGCTGCTGCGAGGGCGAGCTGAACCCGGCGTCCGCTGGTGGCCATCTCGCGCACCAACGCGACTTGGCCGGCGGTGAGAGTGATGCCGTTGGCGGTCGCCGACAGCAGCGCCAGCGACACGTCCGCCTCGCTCGCTTGCCGGCCATCGAGGAGTGTCGCTGCGTCGGTGATGGTCTGTTCTGCTTCGATCATGGCGGTGGAGGTGAACCGTCGGCTCCCGACAGTGCTGTACACCGACTGACCGTCTGTGCGGCGCAGGACCTGGGGATCGCTGATCGGATCGACCAACCCCTCCAACGCGACGCAGCGAGCGGTCGCCGCAGCCAGCAGTAGGGCCGTGAGGTGGATGGCCTGCTCGGGGTGGGTGGCGCGTTCCCGGGCCCTGCGTGAGGCTTCGGCCTGGAGGTGCCACACCGTCCACGACGCACGCGACAGACCCATCCTTGTCACCATCTCGTCGGCCACCGACGAGACCCACTCCGCGGTCGGCGCCGGCCCGGCCACTCTGGCCGCGGCGTGCACGTCGGCGAGCATCCGCGACACTCCGTCCGGGCCGAGGACCGCTGCGGCTTGCACGGCCCAGGTTGCCCGCTGCTGGGTCAGGGAGCGGGGTTCGTGCTTGGCTTGGCGGGTCTCCAGGGTGGCCTGCTGTGCCAACGCGATCGCTTCGGCCGGTGTCGGCGGACGATGGTGTGAACGCTGGAAGTCGACGGCGAGCTCGGCCTGGCGGGCCACGATCGCTGCCCGACGGCTCGACCACGCCTCACGCAGTTGCGCCGGCACGCCGGCGATCTCCCGCACCGGTCGCTTCGCCGGATCACGCGCAACGTCGGCCGCGAAACGCACACCTAGACGGGCCGCCAGGTGGGCTTCCAGCTGGGTGTTGTAGACCTCTGAGACGCTGACCATCCCCGCGAACAGGGGTCGGCCGTCGATGGCCAACCAGTGCCCGTCGAGGGTTTGGACTTTGTTCGCGATCGCGACATGGGTGTGGAGATTGGGATCCCCGGCCCGCGAATCCCGGTGGGTGAACGCGGCTGCGATCAGGCCGGTGACCTCGACCTGCCGCACCCCACCGGCACCGCGACGCGAGTACAGCACCCGCTCCTCCAAGTACCGCAGGGCGTCGGCGACGGCGGCGTTGTGAGCCTCCTCAATCTCCGCAGCCATCGCCTGCGGTGCGACCGCCCACAGCGCTGAGACGGACTTCACCGGCGTGAACGTCACATCGAATCCCGCGCACGCCGTCGACGGATTCCGCGTCAGGCGCGCGACCTCTGAGGAGAGCTCCAGGCTGCTCGGCGCCCTGCCCATCCGGGCCTCGAATCTTCCTGTGGCGAGCTCGTTGCGGATCTGAGCCCGGACATCGACCGGGACCGTGGCGTTACTGCCGAGACCGTTGGCCGCTGCCCATTGGCTGCACCGGATCGCGACCTCCTGCTGGAACACGGTGGCCGCCTCAAGCACCCTGAACGGCGACCCCAGCCGCGCCGCGTGACGGACCTGATCCACGGTGGCGCCCCTCGGCAGGGCGGCGACTCGGGCCTCCATATCGGGATGATTCCCCGCCCCGAACAAGGCCCGCATCTGCACCTCCGACACCGGACTCCCAGGCTGCATCTCCAGCGCCACGAGGCCGGTGCCGACCCACCGACCGGGCAGCTCGCCCCTCTCGGTGTAGTAGCTCGTCAGCGACGCGTGACCCTTCTCCGTCGAGTCCTGCGCAGCGACCTGCCGGGTCAGGTAGTCATAGCCCGACCCGGCAGTCAGCTTGTGCAGAGACGCCGTCATACCCCCTTTGAACCCGCACTCGACCCCGCCACAGCGCGAACCGTCGTGCAAGAGGTGTGTTCGACATCAAGGGCGGGGGTACATACCGGCACTCGGGCAGGGCGGGTTCTAGGGCGTGACAGGGGTTGTCGGTGTATCGCGGGGGCCGTGATGGACGTTGGATGTGCTCGATCCGGCGAGCGCGATCATCAGGACGGCGAAGACTTCCCGGGTTCACAGGTAGGGACGTGGCCTCTGCAGGCAACCGCCCGTTCGCTGGATGACGGGGACAGCCAGGAAGTGTCGCATGGGCCCGCTAGGGTCGTCGTGGAAGCTATAGCCGATCGGGGTCACCTGATGCAGGCCGGTTATGGGCATGCCGGGTGGAGAGATTCTGACGACGACCCGAGACTGGAGGAGGGATCGATGAACGACGCCGCAGCATCGGTGGTCCCTGTGTGCTATTCGTTGTCCTTCACCACGGGCACCCTTCTCGCCCGCGAGGCCGCACTGCTTGCGCCGTTGTATGCCCAGCACCGTGACTGGGAAGAGGTCCGCTGTTTGGCGTTGGATTGCAACGTGCTGCAGGTGAGGACCCACAGCACTGGTATCCGCCTCGTCCGGGAGACGGTCAAGCGTCTTTCGGCATTGACTGACGACGAGGTGGCTCTCGTGACCGAGGTCACCGCGTCCGAGAGGAGCCACCTGATGTGGGCCGCCGCCTGCCGCCGGTACGAGCTCATTGGGGAGTTCGCCGAGGAAGTGCTGCGCGAGCGGTTCCTGCTCCTGGCGCCGACTCTGGGTCATCAGGACTTCGATAGCTTCGTTCGGAGTAAGGCGTTGTGGCACGAGGAGTTGGTGGAGATCAAGGACTCGACGTTACGGAAGTTGAGGTCGAATGTGTTCCGGATGTTGAAGGAGGCAGGGTTGCTGTCGGTGGCTGGGCGCATCATGCCCGCCTTGTTGTCGGAGCGACTCTCTGTTGCGCTGGGCTCCCACACGCCAAGTGACCTGCGATTCTTCCCGATCCGGCCGATGGCTGGAGAGGTGACGGCGCTGTGATCCCCAAGACACTGCCCGAGCAGGAGGAGCACCTGGTCGCTGTTCTCAGGGGCAATCGCTTCTTGCAGATGGAAGGCCTGGGCAATGAGGTTCCCTTCTTCATCTACCCCTATCCGCCCGAGGCGGTGCTCGCTGTGGCGGGGGCGAAGAAGCGGGTCAAGAACCGGCTAGCCGCTGTTGGGGTGAAGGTTTTCGAGATCAACCTCTACGACTTGTCGGTCGAGCTGCTCAAGGGGCGGAAGGTCTGGGACCGGGTGTTGGCGGTCGAGCCCGACCAGGACAAGGCCGACTTCCGCGAATTGCTCCAGGGCATGCTCGACCCGCAGCTCCACATCGCTCCCGCGATCCGAGACCGGCTTGCGCAGGAGGAGTTCGACATCTTCTTCCTCACCGGTATCGGTGAGGTGTTCCCTTACATCCGCTCCCACAACGTGCTGAACAACCTGCAGTCGGTGGTCAAGGGCAAACCGATGCTGATGTTCTTTCCGGGCCGTTATGAGCAGTCCGACACCTTGGGCTCGTCGCTGGTGTTGTTCGGCCGGCTCAAGGACGACCAGTACTACCGAGCTAAGAACATTTTGGAACAGGAGGCGTGAGCTGATGGAGCTCGACCAGATCTTCGCCAAGGACATCCAGCGCCCGATCGAGGGCGTCATCAAGGCTGATGACGCTGCGCATCTGGCCACTGAGGTCGACGAGTATGTGCTGACCAACGAGGCCGCCAAGGGGTTGGAGATCCTGCTGGAGGAGTACACCTCCTACACCAACGGCAACGGCGTGTGGATCTCCGGCTTCTTCGGCTCTGGCAAGTCGCACATGCTCAAGATGCTCGCCCACCTCTTGGGTGACGTCGAAGGGCAGGACTTCTCGCGCCAGGACGTTTCGGACAACTTCCGATCGAAGGCTCCTGACGCTTTCCTTCCGGGGGTGCTGAACAAGGCTGACCGGATCCCCGCCAAGAGCCTGCTGTTCAACATCGACCAGAAGGCCACCCTGATCAGCAAGGACCAGAACGACGCCCTGCTCAAAGTGTTCGTCAAGGTCTTCGACGAGTCTCAGGGCTACTACGGCAACCAGGGCCACGTCGCTCGCTTCGAGCGCCAGCTCGACAACCGGGGCCAGTATCAGGCCTTCCAGGACGCGTTCGAACGCATCTCCGGCATCCCGTGGGCCCAGGGACGCGAACAGACAGCGCTCGAAGGACCGAGCATCGATCGTGCCTTCACCGAAGTCGACGGCAAGGCCCACAGCGGGGTCATCCAGCAGTACAGCGCCTCGTACTCCGTTTCGATCGAGGACTTCGCCGACCAGGTCAAATCCTGGCTGGACAAGCAGTCAGACCCAAGCTTCCGCCTGAACTTCTTCGTCGACGAGGTGGGGCAGTTCATCGGCTCAGACACCAAGCTGATGCTCAACCTGCAGACCATCGCCGAGTCCCTCAACACCAAGTGCGGCGGCCGGGCATGGGTGTTCGTGACCAGCCAGGAAGACATGGAGAAAGTCCTCGGCGACCGCACCCGCCAACAGGGCAACGACTTCTCCAAGATCCAAGCGCGGTTCAAGACCCGGCTCAAGCTGACCAGCGCGGACGTCGAGGAGGTCATTCGCAAGCGGCTGCTGGAGAAGAACGATGTCGGGGTTGGTGCGTTGTCGGTGATCTACGCCGAGCAGCACGCCAACTTCAAGACACTGTTCAACTTCGTCGACGGGGCCAAGAGCTACCGCAACTACACCGACGAAGCCCACTTCGTCGGCACCTACCCGTTCGTCAGCTACCAGTTCCCGCTGTTCCAGGCTGCCATCGAAGGCATCTCCGATCACAACGTCTTCGAGGGGCGTAACAGCTCGGTCGGTGAGCGTTCGATGCTCGGCGTCGTCCAGCAGGTCGCCAAGGACATTGGCAACGTCGAGGTCGGCCACCTCGCCACGTTCGACAGCATGTTCGCCGGCATCCGTGCCTCCCTGAAATCGGCAGCTCAGCGTTCGATCGACGTCGCCGAGCGCAACCTGGACAACCCCCTTGCGGTCCGGCTGCTCAAGGCGTTGTTCCTGGTCAAGTACGTCGAGAGCTTCCAGGCGACCCCCCGCAACCTGACGGTGCTGGTGTACGACCGGTTCGGCCTCGACCTGCCAGCGCTGTCGGAGCAGGTCAAGGAAGCACTGACCGTGCTGGAGACGCAGACGTACGTTCAGCGCAGCGGCAACACCTACGAGTACCTGACCAACGAAGAGCAGGTCATCGAGGAGGAGATCAAGAACGTCGAGATCGACGGCTCCGAGGTCAGCGGTCGGTTGTTCAGGATCCTGTCCGGCGATGTCATCAAGACCAGCAAGATCCGCTACGCCAAGAACGGGCAGGACTTCCCGTTCGGGTTCAAACTGGACGACCAGGCCCACGGCTCCCAGAAGGAGCTGTCGGTCCACTTCATCTCCCCGGAGTACCCGTACTCGCCTGAAGAGATCCGCATGCACAGCGCGGGCAAGGACGAGCTGCGCGTCATTCTCGAGCCCGATGCGCGGGTGCTGTCGGACCTGCGGGTGCTGATCAAGACCGAGAAGTACATCAAGCGCAAGCAGGGCACTTCGATCTCGGCCATCGAGGGCCAGATCCTGCAGACCAAGGGTGCGCAGAACACGGGGCGGGAGAAGGAGCTGATTGAGCGGGTCAAGGCCTCGGTGGGCAAGTCCACCCTGGTGATCAACGCCGCTGACATCAGCTCCAGCTCGCAGGACGCGCTGGTTCGGGTGACCGAAGGTTTTCAGGAGCTGGTCAGCCGCACCTACACCCAGCTCAAGCTGCTCGACGGGCGAACGTACAGCGAGCAGCAGGTCGCTGGGGCAGCCAACCCCGATGGCGGCCTGTTCGACGCCGCTGAGGCCAGCAAGCTCTTCGCGCCGTCCGAGGAGGTGCTGTCCTTCGTCCTGCGCAAGGAGACACTCGGCGAACAGGTCACGGTCAAGACCATCGTCGACACCTTCACGGCCAAGCCCTACGGCTGGGACCTGGCGTCGATCGAAGTCCTGATCGCCTACCTGATCGGGACCTCCAAGGTCACCCTCACCGTGGACGGCAACCTCCTCAAGCGTTCCGAGGTCGCCACCGCGCTGCGCAACACCCAGAAGCACGCCCACGCAGTGGTGTCCCCGCAGAAGACCTTCGACGAGCGCAAGGTCGCAGCCTTCCGGAAGTTCTGCACCGACTTCTTCGACGAGCCCAACGCCCCCAAGGACCCGCTGGAGTTGGCGCGCCACGGCGCTGACAAGCTGAAGGCCAAGCGCGACGAGCTCAAGGCCACGATCACCAGCTCCAAGTACCCGTTCGTCAGCCAGCTCTCTGGCCCGATCGACCTGCTCGACCAAGTGGTCGGGAAGGCCAACGACTGGTACCTGACCGACTTCAACCTCGGCGATGACCTGCTCGATGCCAAAGAATCGACCATCGACCCGATCCAGGCCTTCATCAGCGGCGGCCAAAGAGCTATCTACGACGACGCCCTCGCCCTGTTGACCGCCCACGCTGGCAACCTCGGCTACCTGCCCTCCGGCAGCGACGCCACAGTGCGAGCCGCCCTGGACGACTCGAATGCCTTCCGGGGAACCAAGATGGCCCAGCTCAAGCAAGCCGCGGACCAGCTGCGCACCCAGATTGACCAGGTCGTCGCTGACAACCGCGCTAGCGTCATCGAAGCGATCGAGGAACGCAAGGCCGAGATCGAGCAGAGCGCCTTCTACGCGAAGGCAACTCCCGACGCCCAGACGAGAGTGCTGCGACACGTCGACCAGACGATCGTCCGTGTCCGCACCCAGAATCAGATCGCCCTCATCCGGGAGACCGGCTCGAGCTTCGAGGAGACCGTCTACCCGAGCCTGCTTGACCAGCTGGCCGCTTCACAGCCGGGAGAGGGCGCCGGCGATGACGAGGCGCCGCCACTCCCGATACAGACGGTATCGGTCAGGACCATCTCCGCCATCGGCATCTCCGGAGTGCTGGAGACGGAGGCGGACGTTGACCGCTACCTCCGCGTCCTCCGCGCCGCGCTCGTCAAGACCCTGAACGACGGAAAGCGAATCTCTCTCTGATGGAAACCGCACCGCTGAAGTCGTTCGCCACCTGGGCACGCAAGGAGCTCATCCGCGAGGTGACAGCCCGGATTGCCGTATTGCTGGGCCCCGCGTCAGCCGAGCGGGTGGAACAGCCACAGTCCGTGGAGGCACTAGAGAAGGCCGTCACGGCGGCGGGTGGGGGCGACAAGGGCAGGGCCGCGGTCGCCGACAAGGTGGCCTACACCTGGTTCAACCGGATCGTCGCCCTGCGCTTCATGGACGCCAACGGCTACACCGGTGTCGGTGTCGTCTCCTCGCAGGCCGGCGTCGGCGGTCAGCCCGAGATCTTGGCCGAGGCCAAGCGAGGCAACTTCGAAGCTTCTGTGGTCGGCGTCAAGACTCGCGATACCGTCACGAGTCTGCTCAACGGCACCCGTCGGAGCGCCGATGCCCAGGGCGAGGCGTACGCCCTGCTGCTCGCGGACTACTGCCGTCACTGGAATCGGGTCATGCCGTTCATGTTCGAGCGGGAGGGCGACTTCACCGAGTCGCTCATCCCGGGCAACCTGCTGGCTGATGACTCGGTCCCGAGCCGTGCGGTCAAGGTGCTGACCAAGGACGTCTGCCAGGACGTCGAGGTCATCGGCTGGCTCTACCAGTTCTACATCTCGGAGCGTAAGGACGAGGTCTTCGCCGGCTTCAAGCAGAACAAGAAGGCCGGCGCCGAAGAGATCCCGGCAGCCACCCAGCTGTTCACGCCGCATTGGATCGTCCGCTACCTCGTCGAGAACGCGCTCGGGCGGCTGTGGATGCTCAACCGCCCGGGCTCCCGCCTGGTCGACCAGATGGAGTACTACATCGCCCCGGTCGACGACGAGACAGACTTCCTCAAGATCGCCCGGCCTGAAGAGCTGAAGGTCGTTGACCCGGCCTGCGGGTCGGGGCACATGCTGACCTACGCCTTCGACCTGCTGTACGCCATCTACGAAGAAGAGGGCTACGCACCTGCAGAGATCCCCGGCCTCATCCTGACCAACAACCTCTTCGGCGTAGAGATCGACCCGCGAGCAGGAGCGCTAGCAGCCTTCGCCCTGACCATGAAGGCCCGCGCCAAGCAGCGCACCTTCTTCAACAAGCAGGTCGAGCCCAACATCTGCGTCCTCGACCCGATCAGCTTCACCCCGGATGAAATCGACTTCCTAGTGACGCCCGATGGGGACAAGCATGCCGAGTCGGCCTTCTGGAACCAGTTCGAGTGTGCCGACATCTTCGGCTCACTTATCCAGCCGGACCCCGAGCTGACCGTCCGCCTCAAACGGCACATCGCCGAGCTGGACGACGGCGGTGACATCCTCGTTGCTGACACGCTCGACTGGGCGGAGCGGGTCATCCACCAGGCGGAGTACCTCGGTGGCGGCTACCACGTCGTCGTTGCGAACCCGCCCTACATGGGTTCGTCAAATATGTCCGGCCAGCTCGAGGCATTCATTCAAGATCACCTGCCGGACGCTAAGGCGGATCTTTTCGCCACCTTCATTGATCGTGGTCAGACACTCACCGCCCGGTTTGGGTTGATTGCGATGGTAGCCAAGCAGAACTGGCTCTTCCGGCCAGCCTTCTCAGCGCTTCGCAGCAAACTCCTCGCGGCTCATCAGCTCGAGCTCGTGGCGCACTTTGGGCCGGGCGCCTTCGACAGCCTCAGTGGCGAGGTAGCTGCCACTGCCGCCTTCGTCCTCAAGGCCAATGACAAGAGTTCGCGGGAGTGCTGGTTCGCGCGGCTCGTAGACGGAGAGAACGAGGCTGGCAAAGCTCTACTGCTTCGAAAGGCCATCGACACTGATCAGAAGGTGCACAGACGGAAGCTGCGTGACTTTCTCGCCATACCCGGCGCCCCGGTGTGCTACTGGATGTCGGACGCTGGACTGTCGGCCCTTGCATCTGGTCCGTACCTCGGTGACGTCCTGATCCCTCGTGAGGGTATGGCAACCGGAAACAACGCACGCTACCTCAGGTTCTGGTGGGAGGTTTCCGCCAGTGGTGTGGTCCGTGACGCCTCATCGCGTGACGAGGCGCACGCGAGTGGAAAGCGTTGGTTTCCATATAACAAGGGTGGGGGGCCGCGGCGATGGTATGGCCATGATGAGTACCTAGTCGACTAGTACGACGACGGAAAGGAACTCCAGACGAAACTCCACCCGGGCGGAGGTCGGATTTGGGCGCACAACTTCAACTTGGAGTATATTTTCAAGGAGGCGGTGTCTTGGTCGTCCATCACGAGTCGCGGGTTGGCATTGCGGTACTACCCGCCAGGATTCTTGTTTGACGCAACTGGCTTGTGCGCATACCCACGGCAGGACCGGAGCTCAATGTTCTACGCGCTTGCACTTGTGAACTCGAAGTTCGGGTCTGATTTCGCCGATCTCCTCAATCCCACCCACCACTTCAAGGCGGGCGATTTTGCGCGACTGCCATTGCCTATTATGGATCGTGTGCAGATTGAGAATCTGGCCGTGCGGGCGATCGAGATTGCGCGCTTGGATTGGCTATCACAGGAGACTGCGCCCGGGTTTTTCTCGCCACTCGTTGAGCCGATTAGGGGGCCGGTCTCGGTGTGGGTCGCGAAGCATCGAGAGACGGGGGAGTCGCTTACGACCGAGCTCCGTGAAATCGAACAGACAATCCAGGACGAGGTTGGCAAGGCACTTGGTGAGGACGGAGGCGAGTCGACGCCCGTTTTAAGGGCCTCAATCACTCTATTTGGAAACGCGGAATACCAGCATGGCTCATCCAACGATCCTGACGGCGACGCTATGCGAGACACCCTCATCGACCTCGTTTCGTACGCCGTCGGATGCATGTTCGGTCGCTACAGCGTGGACGAGTCGGGGCTCATCCTGGGCGACCAAGGCGCGACCGTGCGAGACTATTTGGCCAAGGTGCCGAACCCCTCGTTCGCTCCGGACAAGGACAACGTCATCCCCATCGTGGACAGCGATTGGTTCGAGGACGACATTGTCGCTCGCTTCCGCACATTCCTCCGGGTGGCCTTCGGGGAGCAGCACTTCGAGGAGAACCTGCGCTTCGTCACCGAGTCGCTGGGCGTGCGAGACATCCGCGACTACTTCGTGAAATCGTTCTACAAGGACCACGTCCAGCGGTACAAGAAGCGCCCGATCTACTGGTTGTTTTCCAGCCCGAAGGGGTCATTCAACGCCCTGATCTACCTGCACCGCTACACGCCGTCCACCGTCTCGACGGTGCTCAACGAGTACCTGCGGGAGTTCACGGCGAAGCTCACGTCGAGCCTGCATCAGCAGGAGCGCCTGGCGGTCGGCGGTGGAACGCCGCGTCAGCAGGCGGCCGCGCAGAAGGAGTCCGATCGGCTGCGCAAGGTGCTGCTCGAGCTCGAGGAGTACGAGCACGACGTGCTGTACCCACTGGCCTCTCGTCAGCTCGCCATCGACCTCGACGACGGCGTCAAGGCGAACTACCCCAAGTTCGGTGCCGCCCTGAAGAAGATCCCCGGACTTGAGGCCAGCGATGAGTGACGCCGCTGCCGTCCGTCCTCACCTGCTGCGCTGGTTCGACAGCCGCCGGGTCGTCTTCTGGCATGACCCGGAGGGGCAGTACGCGGCGGCAATCGACAGCCTCGACCTGCCGGGGATCCAGACGATCCGTGTCGCCAACGATGAGTTCGCCGTCAAGAACCGGTTGTTGCACGACGAGCCGGCGACGAAGTTCCTCGTCTATCGCTCGGGTCACGTGCCGAGCGGCATCGGGGATTGGCTGCTCGATCTGGAGTTGGCCTACGGGATTTTCACGGCCGACCGCACCGCGCTCGTTGCCCAGGATCTCGGGCTGGTGGGCAAGGGCATCGACGAGGTGGTGCACGCACACGAGAAGTTCTTCAACGCCGCCAAGCGTGTCCAGAGTCTGAAGGCACTGCTCAGCCCGGACGACGACGCGGCTCGGCTGCGCGCCAAGATCAGCGCCGTGGTGCTCGGCCAGCGGGAGCACAGCCTGCTGGAGATCACGCGCACCCTCCTGACGGAGAACGCCAAGGGCGCGCACGCCAAGTACGACGCCCTCGTCGACCACGTTCTCGACGGCTTCTACTGGCAGGGCGTGGCCCGCATCTACGGCTACGAATCGCCCACGCCGAGCATCGACGACCTGATGCTGTGGATCTTCCAGCGAGCCCTGGAGGGCTTCAAGTCGGATCGCCCGGGCGGGCTGCAGAACATCCAGCTCGATTTCGCGAGCCTGCGAAACGACCGGCGCAGCCAGGAGGCCATGTCCACACTCGCCAAGCGGGCCGCCAGGGACTTGGACTACAAGTCGAAGATCCAGGACATCAGCTTCCGCGACCTGATCAGTGTCGATCTGTTCGAAGAGACCGACCAGAAGATCATCAGTGACCTGGCGCGCGCGGTGGCGGAGCAGACCGTCACGCCACGTGAGGTGGCCGAGGTGGTCCGGGCGCGGCAGAGCAGCGTCTGGATCGACAGCTACCGGCGGCTCTACACGGCCGTGGCAAGCGCTTCGGAGCTGCTGGGCGAGCTGGCCGCGCTAGATCTGGCCATGCAGTCGTTCGACACCGGTCTGGAGCGCTACCGGCGCGAGTGGTTCCGCATCGACCAGCTCTACCGCCAGTTCGTCGTCGCTGCCCGGACAGCTGAGTATCCCAGGCCCCTTGAAGTGCTGCGTGAGCAGGTTGAGAAGCGCTACACCAACAAGTACGTCTACGGGCTCGGCAACGCCTGGCAGCAGCAGGTCGACCAGGTCGAGACGTGGCGCTCGACCGCGTTGCGCTCCCAGACCGACTTCTATGCCCGCTACGTCGAACCGCTCGTGCGCGACGGCGAGAAGAAGGCCGTCGTCATCATCTCCGACGCCATGCGGTACGAGGTGGCTGACGAACTCGGCTCGCTGATCAGGCAGGAGGATCGCTTCGATGCGACCCTGGAGGCCGTCTTGGGGGTGCTGCCCAGCTACACCCAGCTCGGTATGGCCGCCCTGTTGCCGCACGCGACGCTCAAGCACTCGGCCGACGCCAAGACCGTGCTGGCCGACGACCAGCTGACCTACAACACCACGCTCCGGAGCAAGTTTCTGGAGACGGTCGGTGGGTCGGCGATCCAGGCCGAGGACTTCAAGGCCCTCACCGCCGACGAGCGGCGCGAGCTCTACAAGGCCAACCGGGTCCTGTACGTCTACCACAACCGGATCGACGCCACGGGAGACAAGCTCGGCACCGAGCGCCAGGTGTTCGAGGCCGTGGAAGACACACTGCGCGACATCGTCGACCTGGTGAAGAAGCTGGCCAGTGCCAACGCCACCAACATCTTCATCACGGCCGACCACGGCTTCCTGTTCCAGGACGAGGCGCTGGCCGACTCCTTCTTCCTGTCGACCAGGCCACAGGGCGACGACCTCAAGTACGTCAACAAGCGCTTCGTGCTGGGCACAGGCCTCAAGGTCGATCCCGCCTTCGCCACCTTCAAAGCAGCCCAGCTCGGGCTGGACAGCGAGCTGGACGTGCAGATCCCCAAGTCGATCCACCGCCTGCGGATGGCAGGCAGCGGATCGCGGTTTGTTCATGGTGGGGCGACCTTGCAGGAGATCGTCGTGCCGGTGCTGGCGGTCAACAAGAAGCGCCGGAGCGACGTTCGGCCGGTGAATGTGAAGATCCTGCCTGAGTCGGACAAGATCACGACCGGGCAGGTGGTCGTCCGCTTGTTCCAGTCAGAGCCGGTCAGGGACAAGGTGCAGCCGCGCTCCCTCCGAGCGGGGCTCTATGCCGGCGAAACGCTGCTCTCGAACGTCGTCAACCTGACCTTCGACGAGATGTCAGCCGACGCACGTGACCGCTACCAGAGTCCGCGGATGCTGCTGAGTCAAGACGCCAACGATTACAACAACCGGGCTGTCGAGTTCCGCCTTGAGGAGCGGATCCCCAACACGAATCAGTGGCGCGTCTATGAGAAGACCATCTACACACTGAAGCGTTCCTTCACGTCAGACTTCGACTTCTGAGAGGCGAGATGAGCGAAACCCAGAACGAGCCCCACAACGCCGGCGAGCCGCAACAGAGTGACCTCGACTACAAGATCAACCTCCTTTTCGGTGGCGTTGTCGTTCGCAAGGATCTTGTCAAGGCTGTCAAGGGCAACGCCATCGTGCCGTCCTACGTCCTGGAGTACCTGCTGGGCCAGTACGCCGCCTCGGACGACGAAGCCACCATCCAGGCCGGCATCGACACCGTCCGCCAGATCCTCGCTGAGCACTACGTCCACCGCAGCGAGTCCGAGCTGGTCAAGTCCAAGATCAAGGAGCGCGGGCGTCACCGGATCATCGACAAGGTCACGGTAACCCTCAACGAGAAGGCCGACGTCTACGAAGCCGAGTTCGCCAACCTCGGCATCAAGGGCGTCATCGTCGACTCGCCGATCATCAAGGCCCACCCCAAGCTGCTGGTGGGCGGAGTGTGGTGCATCTGCGACATCGAGTACTTCCACACCGACGACCAGCGGGTCGTTCCCTGGATCCTGGGTTCGATCAAGCCCATCCAACTCTCGCGATTCGACGTGGACCAGTACCTGGAGTCTCGACGCGGGTTCACCACCGACGAGTGGATCGACCTGCTCATGCAGTCGATCGGCTTCAACCCCGAGATGTTCAGCCGGCGCGGGAAGTTCTTCCAGCTCGTGCGCCTGATCCCGTTCGTCGAACGGAACTACAACCTGGTCGAGCTCGGCCCCAAGGGCACCGGAAAGTCCCACATCTTCTCGGAGTTCTCACCCCACGGGATGCTGATCTCCGGGGGCGAGGTCACCGTTCCCAAGCTGTTCGTCAACAACGCCAACGGACGCATCGGCCTGGTCGGCTACTGGGATGTGGTGGCGTTCGACGAGTTCGCCGGCAAGAAGAAGCGCACCGACCGGGCTCTCGTCGACATCATGAAGAACTACATGGCGAACAAGTCGTTTTCCCGGGGTATCGAGACCCTGGGTGCCGAGGCGTCCATGGTGTTCGTGGGCAACACCTCACACACCGTGCCGTACATGCTCAAGCGTTCCGACCTGTTCGACGAGCTGCCCGAGGCCTATCACGACCCGGCGTTCCTTGACCGACTCCACCACTACATCCCCGGCTGGGAAGTTGACATCATCCGCGGTGAGATGTTCTCCAACGGCTACGGATTCGTCGTCGACTACATCGCCGAAGTTCTCAAGTCCATGCGCTCGCAGGACTACTCCGACCGCTACCAGCAGCACTTCACCCTGTCGCCTGACATCTCCACCCGGGACCGCGACGGCATCCACAAGACCTTCTCCGGCTTGATGAAAATCCTCTACCCCGACGGCCGCGCCAGCAGCCAGGAGGTCGAGGAGCTCCTTCGGTTCGCCATCGAGGGCCGCAAGCGCGTCAAGGACCAGATCCTTCGAATCGACTCCACGATGCCGGAGGTCAAGTTCGGCTACCTCGACAACGAGGGCTCATGGCACAGCGTCGCCACTCTCGAGGAAGACGAGTATCCGACCTACTACCACCTGGGGCGCAAGGAGGACCCTGAGCCTGCCGAGACTCCCACCGATACCGACCCGCTTGGCGGTGCCCAAACCCCGGCCGGCGTGCCTTCGGCCGACCAGAGTGCCGCGCCCGCGCCGGCACCCGATCTCTTCCAGGGACACCGGGAGTACCACGAAGGCCAGCGGGGCGTTTCGTACGGTGAACTGCTTGTCCCACATCTACGCGGCGCCTCGCAGATCACAATCGTCGACCCTTACGTCAGGCTGTTCCACCAGGCCAGGAACCTGATGGAGCTCGTAGAGGGCATCGCCCGTGGCAAAGATCCGGCAGACGAGGTCAACCTGAAGCTCGTGACGGTCGAGTTCCAGGACGACCCAGTCAAGCGCCAGAAGCAGTACGAGTACCTGCTTCAGATCCAGAAGAGCGCCGGCGTGCTGGGAATCGTCCTCGACGTCGAGTTCGCCGAACCCCAGGCGATCCACGACCGTTCCATCACGACCGACACAGGTTGGAAGATCCTGCTAGGCCGGGGCCTTGACATCTTCCACCGCATGTCCGACAGTCCGTTCGACCTCGCCACCAAGTATCAGAAGTACCGCGAGGTCAAAGCCTTCGGCATCACCTACATCCGAGAATCAGTGGGGGTGTCGCCGGAAGCGAGACAGGGTGCTGCGTCCGGATAGTGGTGGCCGACGGAATGCGAGCCGATCGCTGTGCCCGAGCGTGAATCTGAACCTGTGTGGAGAGCTAGCGCAGTCCGTCGTCAAGTCCGGTCTTGCAATTCGTGCTGAGTAATGCCCCACTAAGAGCAGATCCGATCAACCGAGTCGCGTAGCTCATTGCAGAACACAAGAATCCACTTCTTGGGATTCAGCGGGTCTGTTGAGCTTGATCCCCTGAGCAGTCTCCCTGGTCTGCTCCTGAAGCTCGAGCCTGTCAGATCTAGAGCCGCCGCACGGAATTTGACATCAGCATCGATGGACGCATGGGCGATTCGGTGGCGCACTCGGGCGAGGGACATTAGCCAGGCCTGACGTGACCGCAGTTCTGACTCCACTGGGCTGATGGACAGATGGCGGGCCACCCGATCTGCCGAGCGGACGGGGTGGTGCCACAGTAGGAAGTCCTTTCCAGCGTAGAGCGCAGTTCGCGCGTCACCTAGAGTGCGATGCAGCTTCTGGCCATGGGCTGGAACAGAGACATAAGAACTGGTGCTGGACCGAGCCATGAATCGGACAGTGGCGTCTTCTTGAAACTCCTCCCAGAAAGAGAAGACCCTGAGGAAGGCCGATTCGTACAGGGCTTCGAGTTGGGGGACCTTCAGTGCCAGGCGCACTTCCGTCGCTGGCGGCGCCTTTAACCAGAGAGCCTCGGTAGCGCCCAGCCAATTGAGCGTCGAAGCAACCTCTTTGTTGAAGTTGTTCCGCGCAATATCGAGGGTGCTCACTGTGGCCCGAGGTTGGCCCTACCCCAGAGAGCGAGCAGGCGGTGGCGACGGGGACCTATATTGTCAGTTTGGCGCGACGCGGCTGCGTAGAACTCGCGGTCCCTAGCGCTGAGCGTATCCTCGTTGTCGGGGGGGTCACTAATGATTTGCGAGAGGTCTTGTAGTGCTCCTCTAAGGTCCACCGCCTCCGCCCTCGTGATCTCTCGTCTCGGAGTCGGAACATCCTCAAGTCCGGGGATTCCGAAGAGCCTATGTGCTACCGCACTGAACAGCGAGTAGAACAGGGGGGGGCGACGAAATAGCGTTCCCGTGATTCCTTGGCCTGCAGTCTCAGCGATGGTTGTCATGACGACCTGAAACCGATCGACAGTCTCATCGCGGGATAGGTACTGGCGAGGGTGGGTACTGGACTCGGCGCGGCCACGTTTCCTGGTCCAGTTGATCGGTTCGAGTCCCCACTGCTCGTCCAGGTGTCGATAGAACTCGTCGATGCTGGCCTTCTTGTCTTGGAGTCCGTCAAGAAGTAGGATCATCAGCTCGCTGACGAGCTCCACCTCCTGCATTCGCGCGATGCCGGTTTCTGTGAATATTCTATTCTCGCGCCAAAAGGTCAAGTATTCCCGCGACACGTCGAGTGTGGTCCTCTTGAATACACCAAAATACTTCCCATTTCGCAGTTCTTGTTTAGAAAGTGCTACAGAGTATGTATTGATCCTCGCAAAGATCTCCAGGACGGTGGAGTCGTCGATATTCTCATACTGAAAACCGAAGAATTTGTACATCAGCAAGCGGTCGCGTTGAAGACTGGAGAGTTGGTCGAATGTCTTTCCGGCCCAATCTGCGTCAAGCGACCGACTCAACCGGAAGGATTCTTCGCCGGTGAAGTCGAGCACCGTGCGTAGCCTCTGCTGACCATCGATTACCTCGCGCACAGCTTGATTGCCACGCCCTAGCCTCAGCCTGATGTGGACCGGAGGAACGGGGAAGTCGCGGAGGAGCGTGTCGATGAAGTAGCTTCGGGCGGCAGGACTCCAGACCGGTCGACGCTGGAACTTTGGGCTGAGCTCCAGGGTGCCGGCATTCCTCCAGGCAACGAGGTCCAGGGTCACCATTGAAGTCAGTGAAGGTTCGGTACTCACCACCCCAAGGTAGCAAGTCGCGCGTTCGCCCCGGGAGCGGGAGCACAACCTAGTGGCTTGTCGTTGAGACGTGTTTACGTTTCCGGTCGATTCGGTCAAGAATCTGGTCGGGGGTTTTGGTCCACATGAGTGGGTGTTTGCGTCGGTTCCATCCGTTGATGAAGGGGCGGATCTTGCCCGTCAGATCGGGGACCGAGGTGAAGGTCCCGCGCCGGATGGCTTGTCGTTCGATGATCCCGAACCAGACCTCGACCAGGTTCAGCCATGAGCCGGAGGTCGGGGTGAAGTGCACCGTGATCCGCGGGTTGGCGGCGAGCCAGTCACGGACCTCGGCCTTCGGCGTTCGTCGCGGCGCGGACCTCGGTGGCCTGCCCCCGTGGAGGCGCCGTACTGGGCCACGATTCGCGAGATAGGCCACGGCTTGCACCAGCGTATGGATCGCCTGCGGGGGAGGGAAAAGGAGTTGGCTAAGTTGTCGGAGTTCGCGACGGGCCCGCCTGGCTACCAACGGTGGAAGTGCGGATCCTATGCCGGAAAATCCGCCATGCTGTACGAGCTAGTCACTTACGGGGTGCTGCCCGATGAGGTAGCTGTCATCGCCTACTTCGTTCGGGCCCGCTCGTTTGACGCCGACGAGAGCCGATTCTTGGACGCGGTGGTGCCACAACTAGAGGCCTTGTGCGGCGAACAAGCTGCACTCGACCGCACACTGGGCCGATTCCACCAGTTGTGGCAGCTTGCTTGCGCGGGTGCCAGGCCTGTGCTGCTGGTGGTCGATGCCCTCGATGAGGACCTGCGGCCCGCGGGGAGCGCACCGATCGCGGCACGTCTTCCCAGTCTGGTCGGAGCGCGCGGTCACATTCTGGTGAGCTCTCGGCCCCACCCTGAGATCCATGCGGGGCTGTGAAGAGCCCGCGGCCGAGCCCTGAGTACGCTGGGCGCCGTGTCGATTCCATCAGCGCCCGAGCCCATTCCAGCACCCTCCTCGGCTGTGGTGGGCAGCGGAGTCGACGCAGACGACTTGGCCGTGACATTGCGGGTCTTGCGCATCATCCACGAGCTCGATGAGGCCCACCCCGATTTCGTGGCCGTCCGGCAGGCGACTAGCAGGATGTTCAAGGCGGTCAAGCACCACCGCCGAGGGGTCAGGCGAGCGGCGATCCAGGACAACGACAAGGCGATCGTCGCCGGGACAGCCACTGGGGCACCTGACCGCATCGATGACGAGACGCGGGGGCTGGCGCTCACGTCAGGGGTCGAGGCGCCGACGGCCGGGACGCTCATGAAGGCCCGGCCCTGCTACATCTGCAAGCAGCGGTACACGCTGGTGGACGCGTTCTACCATCAGCTCTGCCCCGCGTGTGCGGCCATGAGTCATATCAAGCGTGGGGCGCGGACGGATCTGGTCGGCAAGCGGGCGCTGCTGACCGGCGGTCGGGCCAAGATCGGCATGCACATCGCGCTCCGGTTGCTGCGCGATGGCGCCCACACCACGATCACCACCCGATTCCCGCGTGACGCGGTGCGACGCTTCGCGGCGATGCCTGACGCCGCCGACTGGCTGCATCGACTGCATGTGGTCGGCATCGACCTGCGTGATCCGTCCCAGGTCATCGCATTGGCCGACGCGGTGGCCGCCAGGGGCCCGCTGGACATCCTGGTCAACAACGCGGCACAGACAGTACGACGCTCGGCCGGTTCGTACGCGCCCCTCGTCGACGCCGAGTCGATCCCGGTCCCGGACGGACTGTGGCCCGAAGGCCAAGGCCCAGAACTCCTGACGTTCGGGCACACACGAGACCTGCATCCTCTGGCGCTGGCCGAGTCGGTCAAGGCGCACCCGCTGCTCGCGGCGGCGGACGCCGCGGTCACCGGCTCTGCCGCCACTCACGCGGATGCCGAGGCCGCGGCCCGCCACGCCCAGCGCCTGACAGAGATGGCTCTGGCTCCGGGCTCGTCGTCGCTGGCGCGTCTGGCCGACGGCTCAGCGATCGACGCGGGAGGGCTCGTTCCCGACCTTCACGACTCGAACAGCTGGGTCCAGGGCGTCGGTGAGGTGGACGCGCTCGAGATGCTCGAGGTGCAGCTCTGCAACGAGACGGCGCCGTTCATCCTCATCAGCCGCCTGCGGCCGCGCCTGGCCGAGGCGGCGAGAAGCGTGGCGAGTGGTCCGGCCCGGGCGTACGTGGTCAACGTGTCAGCGATGGAGGGGGTCTTCGCGCGCGGCTACAAGGGTCCCGGCCATCCGCACACCAACATGGCGAAGGCGGCGGTCAACATGCTGACCCGGACGAGCGCGCGGGAGTTGTTCGAGTCCGACGGCATCCTGATGACCAGCGTCGACACCGGCTGGATCACCGACGAGCGCCCGCACCCCACGAAAGTTCGGCTCGCCGAGGAGGGCTTCCATGCGCCCTTGGATCTGGTCGACGGAGCCGCTCGGGTCTACGACCCGATCGTCCGCGGGCAGGCCGGCGACGACCTTTTCGGCGTCTTCCTGAAGGACTACGCGCCCTCAGGTTGGTAGGCCACGCTCGACAAGAACTCGCCAGATCGGTTCCGGCATTCTGTTCCCGCCGCGGGCACGCCAGGCGGCCCTCCGCCTGGCCGTCATCATTGGCCGGTCCTCCAGTACCGCCCGGGCGTGTTCGGCGGGTGAACGGCCGAGGCGAGTCGAGGACGGCCCGGGCGGCCGGAACCTCGTCGGCGCTGATCGAGCAGAAGCCACGTCCACGGAACTCGCCTCTCCAACCGCCTCATGAAACGCCCCCACCCCGGCCCAGCGCTCCAACCGCGATCCCGCAGTCCGGAATGCGCCTCCAACCCGCCTCATGAAAGGGTGAGGTGGGCACACAGGTTGAGTCGCTCGCTGGGGCGGTCGTGATGGAGGTCGAGGAGCAGGTGACGACGACGGTCACGCCACCGGTGGTGGACTGGGCCACCACAGTGGCGCCGGTCAGTCGGAAGACCACCCACATGTCAGCATGTGCGTGAGGTCACGGCCAGCGGTGTGCCGTCGTTCAGGGCCCGAGGAGTGCGAGGGGAACGATGGCGATGCCGTCGGGGCGGCGGTAGACGTGTCGGCCGGTGTAGATGATCACCTGGTCGACGATGCGGTCGCCGAGTTGTTGGCCGAGCCAGTTGAGGTGCTCGACGTCGGCGGGTCTGATGGTGTCGGTGAGTTTGACCTCGATCGCGACCGTGGAACGGTCTGGCGCCTCGACGATCAGAGCGATTTCGTGGTGGGTGTTCTTGGTGCGCAGGTGCCCGATGCGGGCATCGACTGCTTCGGCGTAGACCCGCACCGACTGGGCAATCAACGACTCGAACAGGGCCCTAGCCAGGTGCCGGTCGTGGCGTGGACGCGGCTGCCCTGTCCACGGAGCAGCCCGGCCTTGCCGACGCCGATGAGGCGGGCGGCCAGGGCGGGGTCGACCAGATGGTGCTTGGGGCGTGGGTGAGCCTTCAAGGGCGCGAACGCGGGCGTCCATGCCTCGATGGGGTCGAGCAGGAAGATCCGTTGGAGGTGTTGGCGGTAGATGTCTGCGGTTTGCCTGGCGGGTTTGTCGCCCTCGCCTGGGGTGGCGGCCGCCAGGATGGTGGCGTAGGGCGGCGTCGGTCGCGGTCGCCGCGGCGTGAGCGTGGGGTTGGGTTCGGATGGCGCCGGCGAAGGTATCAACTGGTGCGAGCTCCGCTCGGCAGTACAAGGTCGTATTACGCGGCGACGCATGCGAGTCGGGGTTCTTCGGGTTGTAGCAGGAGAGCAAGGGAGTCCATCGATGTCACGCACCGTTCGTCAGAAGGCCCGCCTTATCGCTCAGGATCAGCTTGTGAGGCGCCGCGAAGCGCTGGTCGCGAGAGAGGCGAGGATCTGTGACCAGGTCCTCGAGGCGACGGCAGCCACTCTTGAGCGTGATCGGGTCGTCGCCGATTCCGAGCGGCGGATCGCTCTGGCGGTGCATGCGTTGGCTATCGCCGAGGCCGTGCCTGTCAGCGAGGTCGCCGAACTGTGCGGACTCGACGTCCGCGAAGTCAACCGTCTCCTGCGGGCGGGTTCACACGGCAGGGGATCTGCGCGCGCAGAGAAGCTATTGGTAGCGGATGCTGGTGACACGGGGGAGGGGTGAGCAGGATGGCGCGTCCGCAGACGTCGACGAAGCCCCACCCCCGCTGACGTGACGCTTCCTGTCGAGTACTGCAGCTCGCGTCGATCTCTGGAACGCCGGATGGCGGAGGGCAAGCTGACGCGTTACAAGAACGGCTTTTGCGTTCTGGTCGATCTGAACGAGATCGATTCCCTTCTTCGAGGTGATCGTCGATGAGCATGGCGTCATCTGGCCGACGGTGGCCCCATGGAGGAGTGGGGCCAAGAGTAGAGAGGCCCGGAGGTGGCCCGGTTGCGATGGATTCTTCGGGCTCCCCGAGCCTTCCGTCGATACCAGTCGCCGGCTGATGAGGCACCAGCACGGTACGGTCCGTGTCGACGGCGCTCGAAAATTGAGCGGTTTCGGCGCCGGAATTGTGAGCGGTCGTCAGCATGTTAGGCCACCAGGGGCGCTCAGCGGACAGTGTCACTGGGACCACCTCCGGGATCAGCCTAAGCGATCGGCTCGCGCCCCCGGCGGCATGTGAGTGCGCAAATCGCGGCGGTACGACGCGCGCTTTGTCCGCGGGTTCTCCGAAGTGCACGGGACGATCTCCCTTCCGGTCTGTCAGAAGTACCAACGCGCGCTCGACACCAACCGGCATTGGTGGTCTACTCTCGGCGTGAGTAATCAGCAAGTAAGCGGCGCCGCGGGGGGCTCGGTTTCAAGCGGTGCTGCGAAGTTCGCCATCGCTGGCGACCGCGTGATGAAGGGGCGGTTGCTCATGGCTGGCCTGGGCGAGGAGATTCGTGCACTGTGGGACACGTTCTCGCGGGTCGAGGCCTGGCCAGCACCCAACGGCCACCTCGACCTCAACAGCGACAGCATCCTCGATGTCCTGAACGGGCTTCGCCGCGCCCTCACCTCGATCCGCTCTCTAGACCTCGAGGTCTTCCAGAACTCCAACGAGCAGGCCTACCTCGCAGTACGGGCCGCCGACCCGCGCGGCCTGGCGGTGGTCGGCCTAACGGCTCCTAGGAACAACGCTGTGCACCACCCGGAAGTCGTGGACCCAGGGGTCGATCGGGCGATGGGGCCGCTCGCGGATGGGCGGTACTTCATCTTCCCTGCCTGGGTCGACCGCACCAGCCGCCTCGATCCGATGTTCACAACGCAGCGCGGCTTCTCACAGGCATACGCGGACGCGTACGACGGCTACGTCGCGGGACGCTCCCTCCTCGACCCCCTTCTCGACGCGTTCGACTTTTTCGACTCCCTCGCACCTCTTCTGGCGCGACGCGACATCGAGGGACAGCTTGCGCACTTCCCCCTGCCCCCGCCTCCTATCGCCGGAGTCAACCTCTACTTCCGATTGCTGCCATCCTCTCCCAATGAAACGAAGCAGCGAGCGGTGCTCGATCTCCAGCTTCGCTTCATGCTCGAGACGTCTCTCCCCGAAGGACGCGAGCGCGTTATCACGGGGGCGTTCGAGGCCGACGGCGAGGTCGTTCTGACCGGGTACACCGTAGTTAGCGACACATATAGACACCTCTTCCTGGACGTCCCCGTCCAGGTGCAGGCTGACATACGAGGTGGGTTCAGGTACCTCCTCTCAGCGGCTCAACCGTCGTCGGCAAGCGAAGATGGCGCGGTTGAGGTGGCAGCAGATCTAACTCTCCCGGACGGGCGGCGGTTACCGACAGACGCCCTTCTGGCCGCTGCAGCCTCGGACGCGGAAGTCTCCAGGGGCCGTTGGGAACTGTGTCAGCGAGACGCGAGTTACTACCGGCGCTTCCGCCGGCCAGGGGGGTGACTGCGTGGAAACTGCGCAAGGTCTGCACGCGCCAAACCCCGGGCATCTGGTCCTCGGCCAGTTGAGGGCGGTCGTGCTCGGGACACCGACGCCGAAGGCTACCCTCGCACACCGCGGGCAAGTAGTGCGGCAGGTGAGGCTCTCCCAGCGTCGCAGAAGCCCTGCCTAGGGAGGGCTTGTGGGCCCCGGGTCTTTGGCAGCGATGCAAGAGCCGGGTCGTACCTGATGGGCTCTTCGAGCCAGACGCCGGTCCAGAGTGGATCGACGGGCTCTGGCCTCAGAGAATGCGCACCTTCTTTCGAGAGTTCCGCCCTCCGCGAGGCAGGTCGACGAGTTTCTCGCTCTTGAGGCGGTCAAGCACCGATCTGGTTGAGTGCGTCAGTGGAACGTCGAACTCGTAGCCGGGTTCACGGTTGAAGCCCTCGTAGTCGTCTCCGAGCTGGCCTAGAACACGCATGATGTCCTCGCCGCACCTCTCACGCCCCAGGGCAAGTTGCCAGAGGATGTGCTCGGGGTCCGTGGCATGAGGAGCAGCCGCCAGGACGTGTGCAGCGTCCAGACGGATCTGCTTGGTGTGGGCGAAGGCTACGGCCGCGAGAAGAGTCTCGCCGTCGCCGGCGATGACATAGGAGCCAAGATCTTGGACCACTTGGACCTTGAGCGCGTCCGGGACGTATGGATCGACGAGAAGCTCACGCACGTGGCCGGCCACAAGTGATGGAGTGAGGAAGTCTTTCGCTGCTGTCGAGACCTTGAATGCGGCGGAGACGGAGGCCCATCCGCCTGTCAGGAAGTGGGTGAAGGTGTCGGCGGTATCCGGCAGGAGCTCCGACTTGAGGGCGTAAGCCAGGAGATCATCCCCGGATGGCTGGATCTCAGTCGCGGCCAAGGACTCGGGAGGCCGCTGTGGATTGAGCTGCAGAGCGAGTTGCACGCGATCGCCAGCTCCCAGGACGCTGGACGCGTTGAGGATCGTGACTGTCAGACGACGGATCGACTCGGCCGGGGCCTCTTCGACGCCTGAGACTTCGGCTAGCTGACCCGTCTCGCTGACCAGAATCTTCGCCAGGTGTGCGTCCACGCCAAACGCCTGTGAGTAGGCATGAAGGTTGGCCGCGTTGGGGACAAGCCGCTGTGCTTCGGCGATGGCGGACCATGCTGCCTGCGCCACTGCGGTGATGTCGGGCACCGCAGCCTCGGGCCGGCTCAACGTCAGCAAGGACAAGATCTGCGCTCGGGACCAGTCGACCGCCTGCTCCGAAACAACCTGGGATAGGGCTGGGGCCGTGTGTACCGCCCATTTCATCTGGCTGTCACTCGCCACGGCATCAAGGTAGGTATCGATCTCATCTCGGCACCGCAGCCACACGTAGTCATCCAGGCGGATGCGGTCCAGAGTCGGTGTAGTCGTCTCGTCCAGATCGAGCGCCGTGCGCAGGTTCGCCAGGGTGAGCGCGTACGCGCCCTCCTTCACCAGTGCGGTTCGGACGTCGTGGGACAGGGGGGCGAGTAGAGGGACGCTCAGCTCCAAGCGCCGAGCGAACGACAGAACCACGGCCACCCTTGCCGCGGCGTGCTCCTGGGTGAATGCCGCCAGGCTCGCGTGCCGCTCGACGATCAGGGCGCATGCCGCGTCGGTGAGGGCATACTCCTTCGCGTCGTGTGCGGCCAGCAACGCCGCGTCGAGAAGTTTCGTCCTCGCGTCCTCGTCGCTGACCGCTTCGGGGAGCGCCAAGTGGTTGAGAACCCCACGCCAAGGACGCCGTGCCAACGCCTCGATGAGCTTCGGTTTGAGAGCAGTCGTGTCGTTGAGGTAGGCATCGAGGAAAGTACGAGCATCTTCGCCATGGTCGGCCGCGATGAAGGCCGCGACCTCCTCAGCCAGTGCTGGGAGATACTCGAGCAGGTAGTCAACGACCTGAATGTTGAGGACACTGCGAGAACTCGCGAAGCCAGCCGGTGCTTGCTCGAGGATGTTGTGTACCGCGTCCGTGGTTGTGAATCGAGCGTTGACGTCCATCTCATTCGGCCAGACGCTGTTGCGAAAGAAGTTCGCAACGTCGACCCCCAGGAAGTTCCCATAGAAGGCGGCTGAGTACTCCGCGTAGTACCGATCAACGAACCCATGTCGAACGAGGTCGCGTGCCAACTCAGACTTCAGAATGCTCGCTAGATGCTGCCCGAAGGACTTGCCGTCGGCCTCGAAGCTCGGGTCTTGGACCAGATCCTGGAAGCTTGCGCCCCGAAGCCAGGCCACGGCTGTGTCGATGACTGAGCGTTGCTCGGCAACCTCCTCGGCGGTCTGATCACGCCATCGCAATGGCTCCGTGCACTCAGCGCAAAGGACCGACAACTCGGCGAAGGACAGATGCCCCGAGTGCCCGCTGGCAAGGGCTAGCGCGACCGAAACACTCCGGTTCTCGGCCACTGCCCTCCAAAATGAGGCTTGGTTGGTCGCGGCGTCCGTGAATGGGTGATTGCCAACAGTGATCGATCTGATCGAGCTTCGGGTGCTAGTGAGCAGTGTGCGCAGGCGCTCGCCGAGAACCCGCGCGAGGCCTTCCTGCTGCTCCTGATGCTTTTCACCCTGCGCCAGGTCGCGTCGCTCGCGCTGAAGCTGCGTGATCGAGTCGCGGACGAGCCGTTGTCGTGCTTGTTCGAGGGCGTCCAGGTCGCTGGCGCGATGGGGCAGCCGCTCGAAGTCGGCCAGGTGGAAGTTCTTGTAGACGACGATGGCGAACAGGTTGTCCGCTGTCATGCCGGGGGCGCGGTCCTTGGTCGGGATCCACAGGAGTCGCTCCGCGAAGACGGCGAACTCGTTGCAGATGTTGATCATGAGGCGCATGTCGGTGACGTGCCGCGCAACCAGATCGAGCAGGCTGCGGCTGATCTTGGTCTCGGCCGGCACGTTCAACTCGGCCAGAGCGGTACTCAGCAGGTCCCGCGCGTTGTTGTGGGATAGGAACGGTACGACAGGGATGACAACCTCGAAGAACTTTGTGCGATTGGCACGCTCTACCGCGATGTCAGCGGCATCACGTCGGCGCCAGGAGACCGACTGCGCGGCTCCTGCTGGTCCTGCGGTCCCTGCTGGTGCGGCTGCGGTGGGCCCGGCCGGTGTGGCGGCCCCTTGAGATGCAGCAGTCACTGCAGGTGCAACACCATCTGTACTCGTCTCGGAGACCGAATCCTTCACGGGCGCTTCGGGGTGCGGCTTACTACCCAGTTTCTCGAACAGGCTGTCTTTGATGGCGTAGACAAACCGCAGCGGGTGCGTCCTGTCCTTCCATGCGGCGGAGGCGTTGATGAGGGTGTTCAGTTCGCGCAGCGAGTCGAAGATCCGTGGGTCATCGAACCTATCCAGATCCTCGAAGACGACCACGTCGGGTCGAGTGGCTTCGAAGAAGGCCACGAGTTCGTCGAGGTATTCGTCGAAGTACGAATCAGGTTGGTTCGCGAACGAGATCGACGTTCCCCCGGTCGAGACCTGCGATACCAGGCGGGTGCCGACGACCCACCGGGCGGCCCAGGCGGCAGCCACCACGAGCAACACGAAGGCAACCACCGACAACGCCGGGTCCAGACTTCCGAAAGCGTCAGCCTTCGGCCGGACACCGAAGAGCCACAGCAAGCCGCAAAGGATGGTGCTCACCACGACGGCGTCCCGTAGCGATGTGAGCCAGGTCAGTTCCTTGCCGCGGGCAAACCGAGACCGCTTGACCTGACCTGAGTCGGCTCGGTAGACCAGTTGCTTGACCAACTCCTTCTGGATCCGATTGGTCAGCTCTTCGTCGCCATCAGGCCCCAGAGTGTTGATGCTGATCCGGAGCGTCGTCTGCTTCTTCTCATCCTGCCCAGCCAAGAACTTATCGAGGATGCTGGACTTGCCTGACCCGTAGCGGCCGGTGAGTGCGATGTTCCTGTTCTTGGGATCCAGCACTGCAGACTCCAGGTGCCGGACGTACGTTTCATGCTGGCCTTGTTCGTACTTCGGAGCCAGCGACCGAAGCTTCAGATCGGACCTGACCCCGGCGTCGTAGGGGTCCGCGGGTTGGGGGAGTAGGTCAGGATCGGTGGTATTCGCCGCCGGATCTGCCTGGCTGAGGAGAAGCATGGGATCAGTATCTCTAGGAGCACCGACAGAACGCGGCTCGCGAAGTCCGCCAAGCCATGGCCGGCGTCTCAAATGCAACCGATTCTCGGCATCAGTCGGACGACCCCGGGCATGGCTGCGACGTCACGCACATCGGCATAGAAAGACGTTCTGTAGGGCGTGGCTGAGGGCGAAGGGAACGTCCTCCTGCTGCGCTTGTGAGGGCTTGGTGTCCCATCGCAGAACAGGAGGACGTTCATGAACAACGGTAGCGGCGTATCCCGGGGTGACCGCAACAGGAACGCTCGGCTCAGGAGGCTTCGGGAGGCGATCCCGGTGACCAACGCCATCGTCGGCATCGACCTGGCCGATCGCAAGCAGATGGTGGTGGTCTGCGATCACGACTCCAAGGTCCTGGCCAGGCGGACGTTCCGGTGCAAGGCGTGGGACCTCGGCGCAGCCCTCGACTGGGCCCGCGAGCGCGCCTTGAAGGTCGGGTTCTCCGGAGTCACGGTCGCGTGCGAGCCGACCGGGCATCGGTGGCGGGTACTGGGGCAACTCGCGGCCGACCGCGGCATGGCGTACGTGTGTGTGCAGCCGGCGTTGTCATCGTGGGCGCGTAAGACCGAGGACCTCACCAGCGACAAGACCGACGACAAGGACGCCGTCCTGATCGCCCGGCTGACGGCCCAACTGCGCTGCTACCTACCCGAACCCGTCGATGAAACGTGGGGCAGGCTCCGCCACCTCGGCGCCCGCCGCGAAGCGTTGCTCACCGAGCACACCGCGTGTGTTCAGCAGGTCCGCGACCTGCTCGAGTGCGTGTGGCCGGCCGCCACACAAGCAGCGAAGCAACCGTTCAAGTCGACGACCTGGGTCTCCGCACTCACCGTGATCGTCCTCCGCGACGGGGGTGACCTGGCTCGCACTCGCCGGCTTGGCGTCGACCGGTTCGCCGAGCAGGTCCGCAAGGAAGTGATCCGCCGCGGCAAGCTCAAGCCCTGCCTACGCATCGTCAGGAACGTGTTCAACGCCTTGTCAGACACCGCTGGCGTGGTCACGCACCGTCGTGGAGCCTTGGAGCGAATCGGGTGGGGGCTCGCCGACTGGGACGCTGCCCGAGCGAACCGTCTGGTCGTCGAGGACCGCATGGTCGCGGTGTTGGACGAGCTCGGCCTGACCGACCTGGTGTGCACGATCCCGGGCCTGTCCGCGGTCGGCGCGGCGGCGATCCTCGCCGAAACCGGTGACCTGCACCGGTTCACCTCCGCCCGCGCGGTGGTCAAGCACGCCGGCCTCGCCCCCCGCGAACGCATGTCGGGGACGTTCACAGGCAAAGCCCGCCTCACCGGCGCCGGCCGACCCGGACTACGCCTCGCCGCCTGGCGGGCCATCTTCGCGACCCTGCGCAGCAACCCGGTCCACGCCGCCCGCTACCGACACCTGACCACCCGCGAGCAGCATCCCCTCAAGCCCACCCAGGCCCAGACCGCGGTCGCCGCCGCCCTGCTCCGCCAACTGCACGCCATCGTCACCACCGGCCAGGCGTGGAACCCCGACATCGCCACCCACGGCACCCACCGCCCACCCGTCGAGACGCCGATCGCAGCCTGACCCTCGACGACGCGTGAGACGTCAACCAACCCCCAAGAACAGGGTCGGGGCGAGCCCTCAGCGGCATTGAGAACCCCCCGGTATCTCGTCGCAGATCATGGGCAGCCCCGACCCGTCGTCGAACCAACCCGATCACACGCTGCCGGGCCACCCAGCCCCGTTCCGCTATGCAGGGACCGACGACAGGCCAGGACACCCGACCCGCGGCTCTTGACACAAAACGCCTCACGCTGATCTGCGGACGTTCGCCACCCTGGAAGGGCCACTGATTGGCCCCGTCGTTCTTGTGGCGACGTCGATCCCGGCGTCACACGTCGCAGGCGGCACCGGGGCAGGGGAGGAGTACGCAGGGTGTTGGCGATGCGGAAGCGGTGCTGCGGTCTTGACCTCATTTGGTCTCGAGTTGCTGGGCGGTTGGTCACCGTTGGAGCGAGCAGGGCGCTGCCGAGGCGCCCAACAACGGACTCGACAAGCGGCACCGAACACGCTCAGCTGCCTCGCTGTCGCGGTACCTCGATGGTACCTGGCTTCGCTCGGCTAGAGTCATACCTTGTAAAAGCCATGTGGGGGAGATTCCCGCCACCATCACTAGGCTCGGCTGCGGCTAGGAGGTACGCCTTCCGGCTTCGGCCCTTATCATCGCCACGGCGGCCGCGTTCATCGGACGCATCAGTGCCGCTTCAGCGGAGGCCACATCGATACGGATCTGCCGGCCAACGCGGAACGCGGGCAGTGTCCCATCGGCGATGCGCCGTCGAACGGTCTTGATGTCGAGCCGAAACAGTGCAGCGATCTCTGCGGGTGAGGCGAGCTCGCGGTGGATGCGCTTCGTCGTGGTCATGGCGTCTTCCTCTCGGAGTCCTGAATTGAAGCAGGGACTGCGCCGCGTCGGGATCCAACACGGATTGAGTTCATCCGCACTCTCGGCGCCGTCCTGCTTCTTGGGTCAGTACTAGTAACCCGCGCCCAACACGGTGACCACGCGATGTGACGCATGTCATCTGGTGGGTCTTCGGCGTGTGAGCGCGCGTCACTAGGCTCCTTCAGCCATCTTGGAGAGTTTGCGCGCCAGCTCGGCGTCCCTGTCGGCTGTGGCGTGCTGGTAGATCAGTGCTGCGCGGACGTCGGAGTGTCCGAGTCGGTTCATGAGTTCGGCCAGGGTTGCGCCGGCTTGGGCGGCCATCGTTGCGCCGGTGTGCCGGAGGTCGTGCCAACGTAGGTCAGGACGTCCAGCGATGCTCCGGGCTCGTCGGTAGACCTTGTACAGCGCGCCGTGCTTCATGTTGCTCCCTGACTCGACGGCGGGGAAGACGAGACCGTCAGAGTCATCCGCAGACCAGTTCTCGAGGTGGTGGATGAGCGGTGGCAGGACATGCGGGGGAATCGCGACGTCCCTGATGCCAGCAGCACTCTTTGGCTCCTTGACGACCGGCGTGTCGGGGTCGGTCCATACGACGGCACGCCGGATGTGGAGGACGCCGGCCAGCGGTGCTCCTGAATCATCGACAGTGAATGTGACGTCGCGCCGGCGCAGTTCAGTCAACTCGCCGAACCTGAGTTGGCACCAGGCCGCCAGGAGCAGCATGGCGCGGTAGCGCTCGGGCATGGCCGCGGCTATGGCCTCGAGTTCGGCAACGGTGGCCGGCCTGATCCTGGCACCGGCCTTGGTCGGGCTCGTCCTGAGCGTCCTGGCGGAGAGCCGTGCAGGGTTGGTGGCCAGTAGGGGAGCGGCGTCGGTGTCCTCGTCTGGTTTCGTTGCGGAGTCCAGGATGGCGTGAAGCAAGTCGTAGGCACGCCGCCGGGCCGTCGGATACTGCGGGCCCTGGTCCTGCCACCAACTCTTCACGGCGGCCGCAGTGATCTGGTCCAAGGTGTGGTGATCGAAGTGCCGGAGCCTGCCTTCGATGAGGCGCCGGTACTCCGAACGTGTCCGGGGGCCCAGCTCCCTTGCTTCGAGCCATGCGCGGGCATAGTCGGCGAAGACCATGGTGGTGGGGTCCGGTCGGGGAGCGGGCTTCCACCGGTGTTCAGTGATGGCGGCCTGTTGCATGGAGAGCCAGGCGGTGGCGTCGACCTTGGCGGCGAATGTGACGGGCGCGCGGTGCGCGGTTCCGTCGGGGCCGGTGTAGCGTGCCTGATACCGGCCGGATGGCAGCTGGCGGATGCTACCGAAGCCACGCTTCACGCCTCGCTTGTTGCCGCCACCGCGAGCCGTTGAGGCTGCTTGGCCAAGGCTGACAGTGTTGCTCAAAGGGACCCCTAAACCCGTGCCTAATACGTGCCAGATCGAGTGTACTTTGAAGTCCATTCAAGGGGGTGGACGGCGCAGATCACCTCCGCGAGATCTGAGGAAAGCACGTACTCAGGGGCATTATTGGGCACCAAAGCCCGCGTGTGTCCAATCCATATCGGTCATTTTCAAATCCTGTCAGCCCGACAAGTGAAACACCTTGTCACACGTGATTCACCGCGATCACCGGGGTCTTTGCACCCCTCACGAATCCTAGGGTCCGGGCCATCGGTAGCCGGTACAACTCCCCTCTCTGGCGATGGTCCTGCAGGATGCTATCCATGTGGCGGTTTCTGCGTATATGCACAGAAACCGCCACATGGATAGCATCCTGCAGACAGACCAGAGCCTGCCAGATCGTGAATCCTAGATCGTCGTCTGGCCCGAACGGCGTCTTGACCAATTCAAACCAACAAGGCCGGCTGAGCGCGCACTGTGCCACTCCGGGTTGAAGCTCCCAGGTCCTGGAAGCCGGGCCACGCATGCTCGGGCTATGACGGCCAGGCGCAGGCCACTCCGGACATCGGCCCCTCCAGGCCCCGGGTCGACACCACCGACACTGCGTAGCAGCGCTCCGCCGAGGGATCGCTGCCAGAGGGCCACGGCCAGTAGTCGGGAGCGTCCACGATCCCCAGCTTGCCCGGCACCAGGACCCCCACGGCGTCGGCCGTGACTACGGCCAGCAGGTCGAACTGCCCGATGAACTTGCGGCGATAGACCCGATAGTGCGCCACGGAAGCCGGGGCGGCCAGCGGATTCCAGGTGACCTGGACCTCCGCGCTGCCCCCGGCCGGGGTCGCGGTCAGCCCTGATGGGGCTGCCGGCGGACGGCAGCACCACGGGAGCCGGGTGAGCCGGCCGATCTGCCTCATGATTCCGGACATGGGAGACCCTCTCTGTCGAACGGGGCTGCCGATGCCCTGGAACCGGTCGCCGCAGACCCTGATTTCACGCTAGTCGCACCCCAGGCCAGCTGGCGACGAACCGTCAAAGAGAGGCGCCGCGGACTGGATCGCACTTGGTTCGTCGACTACGCTGCCGAGTTCCCAAAGTCCCCGACCGCATCTGCTTCAGCCCGGTCGGTCAGAGGCTGAATGCCAGCTCGTAGGCATCGTTGATTGCGTCACCGACCTTGCGGGGTGTCACGCAGTCACCGACGGGGTGGACCGGCCGGTTGGCCGTCTGCGCAGCGAACGGAGCCCCGGCACCGACCTTGCCGAGTTCCTCAGCCAGTTCCTGTGCCGGCCGCACGCCGAAGGCCGCTACCACTGTGTCGGCTTCCAGTGTCACCTCGCCGTCGGGTCCTTCGACGACGACGCCGGTGTCGGTGATCTCCTTCACCTTGTGGCTTGTCAGGATCTGAACGTTGCACTCAGCCATCGAGCGCAGCAGCGAAATGCGGTTGAGGAACAACATGTCACGGGCGATCTCGTCCAGCATTTCGACCACTGTCACCTCGTGACCGTCCTGAGCGAGTTCGAGGCCGAGGTCGGCGCCGGACAGGCCGCCGCCGCAGATGATGACGCGGTGGGCGGGCTGCCCACCTGTATGAGCGTCGATGACGTCCATGACGATCGGCTTGTCCATGCCGCGAATCGGCGGGTGCAGCGGGTGCGAACCCGTAGCCACGATGATCTCGTCGGCTTCTGCCAGCTCGGCCGAGTCCTGAGTGATCTCGGCATCAAGGTGGACGGTCACGTTCGGCAGTTCGGCGAGCTCACCGGCCCACCAGTCGATCATCTTCCGCAGCTCGCGCTTGAAGTCCGGCGTCGCGGCCGGGAAAAGTACGCCTCCGATGCGGCTCTCCTTGTCGTAGACGTCAACCGTGTGGCCGCGCAGGCCCGCGACCCGCGCCGCCTCGAGGCCGGCCGGACCGGCGCCGACAATCACGATCCTCTTCGGCGTGGCGGTCTTGGTGATGATGCGATCCGCCTCGTGTGCGACCTCGGGGTTCACTGCACAGCCGATCGCCTTGCCGTTGAAGGCATTCCCCGTGCAGAGCTGGTTGCAGCGGATACAGGGACGGATTCGGGCAGCTTGGCCGGCTTCGATCTTGCGGATGATGTGCGGGTCGGCGATGAGTCCGCGCCCGATGCCGATCATGTCGGCGGCGCCGCGGGCCAGCACCTTCTCGCCGCTCTCAGGCGTGATATTGCCGCAGGCTGCGACGGGGATGCTGACGAGTGGCTTCACTGCCTCAGCCGCCGAGACCATGCAGTCGTCGCCGAGGTAGTAGGGCGGGAAGACGTAGTCCATGGCCTCGTAGGAGCCGTCGTCGCAAATGAGCAGGTCGATGCCGGCCTTCTCCGGGTGTTGGACGATCTCTCGGGTCTCCTGCCAGCTCCGGCCGCCCTCGAAGCGGTGATTCACCGAGATGCGGAAGCTGACTGGCAGCCCCGGGGCGTTCTTCCTGATCGCGGAAATGAGTTCAGCGGCGAAGCGGCAGCGGTTCTCGGTGCTGCCCCCGTACTGGTCGGTGCGGCGGTTCCAGCACGAACTCATGAACTGGTCGACCAGGTAGCCGGTGTGGCCGTGGATGTCGATCACATCGACGCCCGCCTCGAAGGCCCGGCGGGCGGCCTCTCCGGTATCGGACACGATGCGCTGGATCTCCTCGACCTCCAGCGGCTTGCACAGCACGCCCGGGTCGAAGAACCACGTGTTGTCCGACGATGACCGCGGCTCCATGTTCAGGGTCTGGCAATACTGGTTGTTGCGCCCAAGCCCCATCGTCAACTGCAGGGCGAGGACGCTGCCCCCCTCGTGGACTGCGTCCGCGATCGCCTTGATGCCGGGGGTGTGTGCGTCGGTGTCGATGCGCGAGAGGCCGGGGGCAATCGGATCGAAGATCCCGGAGACGAAGTTGATGCCGGTCATCACCAAGCCAGTGCCGCCCTTGGCGCGCTCGCCGTAGTAGGCCGCCTCTGCCGGCGTCGAATGCCCGTCGTGGGTGCCGAATTCGGTACCCATGGGGGTCAGGAGCAGCCGGTTCCTGAGTTGGAGGTTGCCGATCGTGATCGGCTGCAGCAGGTGCTCGAATGTGGTCATGTGAACGCTTCCTCGGCTGTCCGAGCGGGTGAAGTCCCGTGACTCCTTCAGGGTAGAACGCGGACGAATCCCCAGATGAAAAAGACCCGAACCCGCCCAGACAACCCAGAGAGCTGCACTGCCCCACACACTTACCTGCGCGCCCGCCAGCTTGGTTGGCGCGGCCATCGCCTCCTCGACGCGGGGTCACTCACAAGGTCTGGGGCATAGCATCCAAGCCTCGCGTGAGAGACCCGACTGTCGCGAGTCAGCTCAAGGGCGGATGAGCCGGGACTGTCATCGACGAGGCCCAGGAGCCGAGGAGGCGCAGGGTTTCGGCGTCGCGGGTGCCGGGTTCGGCGGTGAGGACGGTGAGTTGAGCGCTGGGGTGGCCGACGAGGTCGAGGCCGTCGTAGTGGAGGGTCATCTCTCCGACGGTGTGGTGGCGGTACTGCTTGACGCCGGAGTCGTGTTGCCAGACGTCGTGGTGGCTCCACAGGGTGCGGAAGTGCTCGCTTCTGGTGGACAGTTCGCCGACGAGGTCGTGGAGTTGCTTGTCGTGGGGGTCGCGGCCGGCTTCGGTGCGCAGCATTGCCACGTTCATTGCTGCGGAGGCGTCCCAGTCTGGGTAGAAGTCATGTGATGCGGGGTCGAGGAAGGTGTAGCGGGCGAAGTTGGGTGGCTGCTCTGTGGCGTTGGTGATCATCTGGTCCATGAGGGCTCCGCCGAGGGTGTTCCAGGCTAGCAGGTCGGTGCGGCCGTTGCCGATCATGGCCACGGCGGAGGACATTGAGTCCAGGACCCACTGGATACTTGACGATGGCCGCCAGGTTTTCGGGGTTCGGCCGCGGCGGCGTGGTGTGGGGGTGGTGTTGTCGGCTTGGCGGGCGAGGCGGTGGAGGTGTTCGCGTTCGGCGTCGTCCATCAGCAGTGCTTTCGCGAGGCCGTCGAGGACGGCTGAGGAGGCTCCGGCGATGGCGCCCCGTTCGAGGCGGGCGTAGTACTCGACGCTGACGCCGGCCAGGGTGGCTGCCTCGCTGCGGCGCAGTCCGGAGACGCGGCGGTCGCCCACGCGGGGGAGTCCGACCATTTCGGGTTCCACGCGCGCTCGGCGCGACATCAGGAACTCACGAACCTCGGAGCGGTTGTCCATGGATTCAGGCTACGTCGGAGGGGGATGCTGGCGGGATACCCTGCCAGGGCACGTCACACCCGGGACTCCCCAACCCCTGCCTGCGCGGATTCACTGGTCCTATGACGCTTCGATTCCTGACTGCCTTCGCCCTCACCGCCGTCGCCGCGACCGTGTCCGCCTGCTCCACGGCGGGAGGGTCTGAGATGACCCTCGACCTCTCGCTGAACACGACGCCGGCGATGGTCGCCCAGCTTCCGGACACCTTGTCTTTCAGTGACCGCATGGGTACCGCGCAGGTCGCCCAGCTGCCGGATGCGCTCAACGTCGCGGGCGATCCGATGACCAACTATGAGCCCGGCGACGTCGGTTACTCCCCGGTTGAGCGGTCGCTGGTGGTGTTCCTCACCGCCGGCGCGGGGGAGGCGGCCGCCGACCTGGTGAGAGTCGGCCGCGTGGACAGCGGACTCGGGGACCTGTCGAACTGCGTCCTGGACTGTGAGGTCGCGCTCGTCTCCACAGTGACCCCCACCGTGTCATGAGCTCAGCCCAGGTCGTCGGTGAGGCCAGGGAAGCGCGCTGGAGTCCGGGCGGCCGCCCACTCGACCAACGCGAGGAGGGCCTCTGTGTCTTCAGCGTCGATGCCGTCGCCACGGATCACCTCATGGTTGCGCCTGCCGACCGCGATCCAGAGCCGCATCGTGATCCCGTCGTTGACGGGTGACTCCGGCAGGACGTTGGCGACGTTGAAGAAGTCGGCCTCGGTGATCAGGCGCCGTAGCTCATCCTCCTCTGCGTCCGAGAGTTGGTAGCTGTCGGTTTCGTAGAAGGTGGAACCTCCGGCGATCCCTCCCGAGATCGAGTAGCGCAGCCTGATCTCGGTGTCCGGGTGCGGGACCTGCTCCAGGGCCCGGCGTACGTTGCCCCGTTGGTCGGCGTGGTAGGTGAAGCCGTCGCTCAACTGGATGAGGTATCCCGGCGTGATCACGTCTGCGCATGCGTCGTCGTCTGCAGGGACGCCCAGGCACGAGTCGGGCCACTCCCGTGCCTCCATGCGTTCCAGCGCCACGCCCTCGACGGGGACCCGCAGCAGGTCTGCGGCGTCGTTGAGTGCGGCTGACAGGGCGGAAAGGGCCGGGTGGTCAACGGCGGTCATGGTGCGCTCCTTGGGTGGGGTTGCGATGCTTCCGGGTTGTGTGGTGACTCTAATGATTCCCCTCCAAGGAGGAAAGGGACTTAAGGCCACTGTCACGCCGGGGCACTCCCGGCTACTGTGGGCGGCATCCTCGACCCCACGGAGAAGGAGAAACCATGGACATCCCGACCGCGGACACTGAGCCACTCGAGTTCACGAGCGTGGCCCAGGGCGACAACGGGCCCGAGGAGGCCGTCGCCGCAGTGCTCCGCGACCAACCGTCCTTCGCCGACTTCTTCCAGGGCGAACCGCCGACTGGTCAGCCTGTCGACTGGGACACGGAGGTGGTAACCGTCGTCGCGCTGGGTCAACGGCGCGGGGGAGCCACTGTCACCATCGAGGAGATCCGGCTCTACAACCGCGGAATTCGCGGAGGGACCGCGGATGTCCACTACCTCGAGGTCGAGGATGAGTTCGGCGGCGCGACGGTCACCTTCCCGTTCCACGCTGTCCGGTCGTCGCGCTTCGGTCACGCGTTCTTCTACCGAGTAGGGAACGCGGACGTACCGGCCGCCCTGTTCCAGAGCTGGCGTGGCCCGATTCGCATGGACGACGACGGTGTCGGCGTCTACATCCCGCGGGAGGGAGCTCCGTTGTCGCGGTCGGTGGCAGGGTTCTCGGTCGAGGACGATGGCACATTCGTCGCCGTCCACGACTCCCAGACGGACGGTCCGGTTCCAGTGTCCGGGCGTTGGCAGCCGACGCCGGAGGGGCTAGCGGTCCAGCTTGTGGACGGCCGTGCGTTCACCCTGCAGGTGCTGTCCGTAGACAGCCACGAGTTGCGCGCCCGCACCGTGGAGCATTGAAACCACGCAGGGGGAGGGCAAGAGGATGAAGGTACTCGTGGCCTATGCGACCCGACACGGATCAACGGCTGGGATCGCCGAGCGGATAGCCGAGGTGCTCACGCAGGAGGGCCTCTCAGCGCAGGCGGTGCCGGTCGAGTCCGCCGATCCGCCCGAGAACTACGACGCAGTCGTCCTCGGCGGCGCCGCGTACATGTTCCACTGGCTCAAGCCGGCGCTGCAGTACGCGCACCGGCACCGCGCGGCGCTGTCCACACGGTCCGTGTGGTTGTTCAGTAGCGGACCCCTCGGCACCGAGCCCGTGGACGCCGAAGGCAACGACGCGCTGGCAGTCGCCCGCCCGCGGGAGTTCGACGAACTCACCCAATCGCTGTCGCCACGCGGGGAACGGGTGTTCTTCGGCGCGTTCGACCCCACCCACAAGCCGATCGGCTTCGGGGAACGGGTCACCCGCGCCATGCCTGCCGCACAGGACCTGCTGCCTGCGGGCGACTTCCGCGACTGGGACGACATCGAGTCGTGGGCCAAGGAGATCGCGGAGGAGCTTCGCAGCGGGGACCACCCCCCAACTGCATCGTGAGCGCGCGGCCGCTGGCGCGACCATACTAAAGAACCCTCGCCGGTGTGGCTGGCCCGGAGGGGCGGCCACCGCCCGTTAGCCGCTCAGCCCAACTGATCGCTGATGGCGTGGTCTGTGGAGAGTTGGGCTGTCACCCAGGAAACGTGAACTCGATGGTTGAGTCGTCAAGGTAGGCGTTCCCCGGCCCGATCGCGTCAAGGGTGTCGAACCAGGGTCGCGCGATGGACATCTCCAGCCGGTGGTCGCCATCGGGAAGGGCCCCCAATGGCAGGATCAGCGCCTGCGTGGCGGGCGCTTTCTGGATGACGGCGCACTCCTGGTCCACCCAGCTCACGTGCACCCACATGCACCGGGACATGCCAGCCGATGATGCGTAGCTGAGCGTTGAGGGTCCAGCTGTTTCGGCCAGCAGCTCCCGATCCTCGCGGCTGAGCGCCGGGGCGCGCACCGTGTCTCGGCGTGGCCCGAGAGGTCGAGGACCACGCGGTCGTGAGGTCGCAGCGGCTCAGAGTGGGCGGCCAAGGGAGTCGGTCTTGAAGGACTGGGTCTTGAACTTGTTGAGGAAGGCCCAGAGCTCCCCGGCGCTGGTCTCGACGATGGTGGCGCCGTCCTGCCAGATTCCGTTCTCGAGGTCGTGGCCGCTGCCGATGGGGTCGCCCTGGTTCTGGTGGATGTTGTGGACGCCCAAACCGCTGGTGAACGGTTCGCCAAACACGTAGCAGCGGACGGCCTGGTTGATGATCGTCTCCAGATCGGTGAGCGCCTGGATTCCGGTGCCGCTGTTCCATCGCGGGTTCCAGCGCAGCCAGGAGAGGAGACGGAACAGGAAACCGGCGAAGCGTACGGTGCGGACCAGAAGGGGTGGATGCAGCGACCCCGATCGGAAGTAGTCCAGCGCCCCGGACGTGGGGGTCGACGTGAGGCTGTGCCATCCGTCGGGGAGGCCCTTGATGCCGGCGAAGTCGGTGGTGCGAATCTTGACTTTGCGCCATTGGATGCCGTCAGGCATGTTCTTGGGGTCGACGTCGATCGCGCATTTGTAGTTGCCCAACGGCGTGTGTACGACGAGGTTTCCGTGGTAGTAGCGCCCGAAGTTGTCGGGCGGGTCACGGAAATAGTCGTGCTTGGTCCCGATCACCAATCCGTAGCCGCTGCTCAAGGGCATGTCTGCTCCTCCTCAGAACGTCGACGCACCAGGCCCTGCTGAGTGGGTGCCCTCTCGAGGCCGCCACCTGCTCTGGGCGGTTGCCGAGGCGGTCAATCTCCTGGTCGTGGACTGGGCACCCATGGGTATCTCCCTGGTGAAGTGGCCGGTAGGTCCGGCCGCTGTTACCTTCAGGAGGCGCCATCGACCCCGGTGATACGGGCTGCCGAATGGCCTGCGGCAGCGCGGAGCGAAGGCCCACTCGGCCCGCATGGTGGCGAAGCTGCGCGTCAGGGACAAGTGCAGGCGGTGGTCGTGGCGTATGAGTCCGGCCTCCTGCGACCAGGCTCCGATTGATCGCTCCCGGCGACAACGCAAGGCGCGGCAGGCCCACCGGTTGGTATCGAAGGCCATCCAAGGCGACGGCTCCACGGCGATCCCGAAATGGAGTGGATGGGGTTAGCCTGCTGCGATGGGCGCGGATCCTCTCCTGACGATGTTGGCCGGGTTGCGGGCCAGGTTGCGGGGCGCAGTGAGTGCTGGCGACCTGGTCGCTGCGACGTCGTGGCCCGCGGCGAGCGGGATCGTCACTAATGCGGGGCTCGATCACGTGTGGGTGGGTGCCACCCCCTGGTGTCGCCGATCCCTCGTATCTTCTGGCCCTTGGCGGGGGTGTCGATGCCCGGTCGCTGTGCGAAACCTGGGGCGTTCCACGGCCGGTCGCGGTGTCTGGTGATGTCCATCAGAGGCGGTGGGAGATCCTCGTGGGCGGCGACGAAGTGCCCGACCCGTACCAGCGGCGGATCACGGTCGCACCTCTCCTCGTCGGGTGCTGGGAGGTGCGGCCCCAGCTCACCGGCAGGCCGTCTGGCCCTCTGCCCGTCCTGGTCGCGGGAGCGTCGCCGGCCTATGACGTGTCCGAACGCGGTGGGCGGGTAGCGCAGATCGAGGTGACCCGGGCACGATTCGGGGCGGTTCTGGCGACGGGAGCCGACCCGGCGGTCAGCGAGCTGTTGGGGCGGATGGCCCTGGACTACCCGGCTTGGCGGTCAGGGTGGACGGCAAGGCCTTCGGATGTCGTGGCGATGGTGATCGAGGAGGAGCATCCGGTCTGTGGGGCGGTGATTTCCGTGTCAGGGTCGGTGGCGCAGGCCACGCGGCTGAGTCTGGTGCCCCGCGGTTCGGGAGGGTTGGCCATGGGAGGCCAACTGCTGGACCTGCTCGAGGCTGTGGCGATGGACCGTGGTTGTGAACGGCTCACCCTGGACACCAGCGCCTTCCTGCACCCTGACCTGCCCTACCGGCAGCATGGGTACACCGTTCAGCCGCCTTATGAGGGTGATCCCGACGCACCCATATGGGTTCAGCTGGACCTCCCCGTACCCCCGGGACCCATGGGTGGGCGTCACTGACGGAACTCCAGGGCGGCCGAGATGATGATGACCGCCCAGGGGCGTCGACCAGCGCTTCGTGGCACGGCGCGTCGGCCCAGCCTCAGGCCTCACGTAGCCGACGATGTGGTGGGCGGGCGATTGGACAGCGCCGCCCGGGCAGCCAACGTCACGACCATCCCGACGACGCCGAAGGACACCCAGACGGCCATCGAAGCGGCGAATCCTGGTGTCACAAAGAACCCTGTGCCGACGTTCAGCGAGGCGTGTGCCAGCACCGCGAGAAGGACGCTGCCGCGGGTCTGGATGAACAGCCAGGTCAGGATCAGTGACTGCCCGACCATCCCGACCCCGGTGAAGACGAGGAAGCTGGCTGCTACGCTCACCAGTCCTGGCCCCCGCGGAGTAGTAGCCCGGGACGAAGAACGTACGCACGGGGAAGAGCCGTACCAGGGCACGGACCGCCGTGCCGCGCGGTGGACGGGTCGCAGTCAACGAGGCGGCTGGCACGGGCCTACTCCTCGTGCGATCCACGATGGGGTGCAGCAGCCCGGTCGGTCATGCCTGGACCCTGTCGCCAGGGATCCGAGGGCGCAGGCAGCCTCAACAACGTCCCGGCTAACTTGGATCAGGGCTGCTCGGTGAGCGTGATCGTGGCCTGATGCGGCGACTCGTCGCGCAGGTAGACCACCGGAACCTCATCGCCGACCCGCGCTGTGGCCAGAAGCCAGGCAACCGAGAAGCTTGTGGCAGGACCCCCGTCGATCTCGGTGATCACATCGCCGGGTCTGAGGCCAGCCCTCGCGGCGGGTCCGTCTGGGGCGATCGCCTGAACGAACAGGCCCGCCTGGGTGCCGAAGCGATCCGCGGACTCCTGGGTGATCTCCGCGGTCTGCGCGCCAATCCACGGGTGGGTCGCGCGGCCGTCGGCCACCATCTGGTCGACGATCCGCTGGGCGATACTCGCAGGCACGGCGAACCCGATGCCCACGCTGCCGCCTCCGGCCACCACGTCGACGTTCGGGGCCGTCGCGATCGCGGTGTTCACGCCGACCAGATCCCCCTCACAGGTCACCAACGGACCTCCGGAGTTCCCGGGGTTGATCGACGCGTCGGTCTGGATCGACCCCACCAACACGGTGGAGCCCCCGGCTGCCTTCGGTGCGGGCACATTCCGTCCGATCGCGCTGACGATTCCGCTGGTCACCGTCCCCGAGAGTCCGAGTGGCGCGCCCAGCGCGACGACAGGTTGACCGACGCTGAGGTCCGCGCGTGGCGCGAGGCGGAGCGTCGGCAGGTTGTCGCCTTCGATCTGGAGAACGGCGACGTCCGTCACCGGATCGGTTCCGATCAGCTCCGCAGGGTGACGTGCTCCGCTGTCGAGGAGGACCTCGATGGTGCCGGCGGTAGCAGCCGCGGCGATCACGTGGTCGTTGGTGAGGATGAGTCCGTCGGCGCTGATGATCGCGCCACTACCTGAGCCTGCACCGCCCTGGCCTTCGACGAAGACCGTCACCACAGAGGGCAGCGCGGTGGAAGCCACCCGGACGACGTCGCAAGATCCCGAGGTTGGGGAGATTTGGACGGCCACGCCCGCTCCGACAGCACCCCCAGCCACCGCGACGAGAGCGGCGAGTCCGATGAGTTGCGCCCGGTTAAGCACTGCGCGCTGCAGCCACCAGCCTCGCTGGGCTGTCTCCCGGTCGGGTTCGGCAAGGTTCGACACGCTGGTCTTCTTTCGCGAGTTCGTGGTTCAAACGGCCAGCTCCGGAGGAAGTGCTGGCGGTGACGATATCAGGCCGGATCCTCGGGCCCACATGGTCGACTGGGCGACGCCGATCACCCCAGGACGGCCCTGACCAGGACCGGCTTCCCGGGATCGCGCCTACGCTTGAGCGATGACTCTGGGATACAGCACCACACAGCCCACGCGAGCCGAGATCGACCAGATGGACGGGTTGACCGTGCTCCAGTTCGGCACCAACTGGTGTGGCTACTGTCGAGCGGCTGAGCGGGTGATCGAACTAATCCTCGCAGCGGTACCGCAGGTCCGACGGATCAAGGCGGAGGACGGCAGAGGTCGGCCCCTGGGCCGTTCGTACCATGTCAAGCTGTGGCCCACCCTGATCTTTCTCCGGGACGGCAAGGAGGTGGCGCGCGTGGTCAGGCCAGAGAGTCGCCAAGCCGTTCAGTCAGCCGTCGACGAACTCACTGGAGGGCGCACTTAGCCTCAGGGGGCCAATGAGCGGTGTAATTGGCCGGGCTCAGGCGGGTTGAGGGGCTTCGTGTAGATCGTCGTGCGTCGTCACCCAGAAGAGGCCGGCGATGAGCAGGCCGAGCACCAGCAGCGCCGACGTCAGAACGAAGGGCCAGCTGCGATCCATGCTCGACAGCCACCCGCTAATCCAGCCGAACGGGGCGGTGACCAGCATCACGCAGGTGCGCTGGATGGCCATCACCCGGGACCGCTCAGCCTGGTCCACGTGCAGCGCCACCAACGATTCCGCCAGCATGAACAGGATCCCACCTCCGAACGCATCGAGGATCAGGCAGAGGCCGAGCAGCGCATAGGTTGAGACGCTGGCCGCGCCGTCGGGGGAGGGGATGCCCACCAGGAGCGCCTGGCCGGCGAAGTAGACGCCGAATCCGATCAGCGTCGGCGCCTTCAAGTGCTTGGAGTGGGTGAGCAGTGGGATGAGCGTGAAGAAGAACAGCACGGACAGCAGCGACCGCACCATCGGGAAGAACGGCAGCAGCGCGTCGGGAACGCCCAGACGCTGATTGATCACCACCTGCCAGAACGTGGCATTGACCAGCGTGACGGCGCCCACGATCGCAGCGATGCTGAGCGAGAACATCGTGCCCTTTGATCGAAGGATGAGCCCGAGTACGCCGCGATACTCCGACAGGGACTTCCAGATGCTCACGCCGCGCGTCTGCTCCATCCGCACAACTCCCGTCGCGGTCTCCGTCGTGTAGCGGTACAGGAGCCAGATCTTGATCGACATGATGAAGAAGGCGTTGAGGTACAGGATCCGCACCGCGAGTTCGAGACCCAGGCCCGAGACCAGGACGGCTGCGATGGGCGCGAACAGCGCGGAGAACTCCGCCGCGACCTTGATGAGCGAGTAGACCTTCGGGATCTCGGCGCGGTCGACATCCTCCACCAGCAGGCAGTCCCACGAGTTCTGCGTGACCTGCCACGCGCCGTTGATGACGGATGCGACAAGGAACCACCAGAAGTTCTGCGCGAAAGCCCAGATCAGGCAGGGGATGGCCCAGGCGATGATGTCGAAGACCGCGGTGGTCATCCGTCGGCCGAGCTTGTCGGTGATGACACCGCTGAGCAGCCCGAAGACCACCTGGGACAGCATCGAGATGGTGGCGAGCAGCCCGATCTGCGCGTCGCGCACTCCCAACGCCAGCATGAACACCGACGCATACGGCAACACCAGCATCATCGAGAGCCCCCACAGGGGCTCGGTGTAGACCGACGCGCGGCCGTTGCCGCGGAGCCCAAGGAGGGTGATGATCATGGGGTTGCGTCCGCGTAGCACTGCCCAAGTCAACCTGGGTTTGTGAGCGCTGTCCACCGATGCCGGCAGCAGCCGCGGCCATGGCACCGTGTCAGTCGGGCTGATCGCTCCCGATGATCTCGATTCGCACATGATGGCGCCGGTCCCACGCCAACACGGCGTGAACGGTGAGGCCGTCGTCATGCACACCGGTCAACAGAACGGCCGAACCGCGGATGACCGCCACCGCAGCGAAGCCGAGACCGCCCTTGCCGTCGCCCCTGGCCAGCACCGTTGTACCATCTGCGAATCGGAGCCGGACCACACCGTCGGAGCCGTAGCCCTCCGCTCCGCGCAAGGGGGTGCCACGGTTCTGCACCCGTGAGAGGTCAGCCACCAGATGTCGTGTCAAGGACGCACGATGCTCAGCCGCCGTCGCATCCAGCGCAGCGTGCAGGTCATCGTCGAACAGGTCGTCGAAGGAGTCGTCGTGCGTGCGTTCCCGCATGATCCAGTATCGCCTCAGGGGACCCCGGGATGAAAGGCACTGACCTCGAAAAGTGGAGGTGAGCCCCTGCGGGCCGCCCGGTTCATGCTGCGGGTTGATGGTGGCTGCATGAGCCACCTCGGGAAGCACGTGGCTACGGCCGCGACCTCGGACGCACCTGTCATCAGCGCCATCCGTGCCTCGAACCTCCGCAGGACGTACGGCACCTTCGCCACCGCGGTCAACGCGCTCGAGGACGTGACGTTCGAGATCCCCCGCGGTGAGTTCGTGGTGCTGCTGGGGCCGAGCGGTTCGGGCAAGACAACGATGCTCAACGTCATCGGAGCCTTAGATGCGCCGACCGCCGGTTCGCTGGAGGTGATGGCCACTTCGCTGTCCGACATGAACGAGGACGAGCGCACGCGCTACCGACTCTCCACCATCGGCTTCGTCTTCCAGTTCTTCAACCTGGTCCCCACGCTCACCGCACTCGAGAACGTCTCACTCCTCGCAGAGATCACCGGTGCCCAGGCGGGCGAGCGCGCCCGCCGGGCCCTCGACCAGGTGGGTCTGGGGGACCGCACGGACCACTTCCCCGGCCAACTCTCCGGCGGCGAGCAGCAACGGGTCTCCATCGCGCGCGCCCTGGTGAAGGACGTGCCGCTCCTCCTCTGCGACGAGCCGACGGGCGCCCTCGACATCGACACCGGCACACACATCCTCCGGGTGCTGCGCGACACCACCGATCGGGGCTGCACAGTCCTGCTCGTGACCCACAACTCCGAGATCGCCCGCATGGCGGATCGTGTCCTCCGCCTCAGAGACGGTCGCCTGGTCAGTGATGAGCCGAATGCGACGCCGGTCGCACCCGAGGACCTCCGGTGGTGAAGAGCCTTCGCCTCAAACGCCGCCGGGACATCGCCCGGCAGCGTGGCCAGTTCCTCTCCGTGCTGGCCACGATCGTGCTCGGTGTGATGATGTTCGCCGCAACCTACGACGCCTACCGCAACCTCGAGGCCTCCTACAACGGCACCTACCGCCGCCTCGCCTTCGCCGACCTGACCGTCACCGGCGGCACCTCCGGGCTGAACGACGCGCTCGCGGCCATCGACGGCGTCGCCTCGGTGGAGCGACGTCGCCAGGCCGACGTACCACTCCGGGTGGGGGACACGGTCCTCCTGGGCCGCATCGTCTCCCTCACCAACGACGTCAACCTGCTTGACGTCGTTGCCGGCGAACACCCGGGCGGTGAGAGCGCCGCCGGGATCGTGGAGACCCATCTGGCCGAGCACTTTGGGCTGAGACAGGGCGACACCGTCGAGGTGTTGACGAACTCAGGCTGGAGCGCTGTGGCGGTGTCCGGGGAGGCGGTGTCCGCCGAGTACCTGTGGCCCGCGCGCAGCTCCCAGGAGTTCTTCGAGGCTCCGGGAAGCTTCGGGGTCCTGTTCGTGACTGACGATGTCCTCGACTCCATCGACGAGACCCAGATACTGCCCCAGCTCCTGGTGCTCTACCACCCCGACGCAGACACAGTCACTCTCGATGACGCCGTCCGCAGTACAGCACTCAAGGACGGTGCGGAGGCGGTGGTGACCCGCGCGGACCAGCCGTCGAACAAGGCGCTGAACCTGGACGTCACCGGGTTCGAGCAGATGGCCGTGTTCTTCCCGGCCATGTTCCTCCTCGTCTCCGGACTCGCCGCATACACGCTTCTGACGCGGGTGGTGCACTCGCAGCGCAGCGTCATCGGCACGCTCCGGGCGAACGGATTCTCGCGGGGCACTGTGCTCTGGCACTATCTGTCCTACGGGCTCTGGCTCGGGACACTGGGGGCGGTGCTCGGGATCGCTCTCGGCATTCCCGCCGGGTGGGCGATGACGGCGGCCTATACCGCAGAACTGGGGATTCCGGACACGATCCGGGAGCTGCGGTGGATCACCCCGATCGGCGGCATCACCTTCGGGGTCGCTGTGGGTCTGCTGTCTGCCTGGGTCCCTGCGCGCGCGGCAGTTCGCCTGGAGCCCGCCGAGGCGCTTCGGGGCGACTCGCCCGCGTCATCCACGCGCCGTAGCCTCCTCGACCGTGTCTTCCCTCCATCTTCCGGGCTGCCTGTGCAGTGGCTGATGGTGGTGCGCGGCATCGGTCGCAACCCCCGCCGCAGTTCATCGGTGGTGGTGGCGATCGTTCTGGCCATGACTCTCGTCTACACCACTTGGGCCATGGTCGACACTGTCACGATCCTCCTCGACCGCCACTTCAGCGAGATCAACCGCCACGACGGCGACGTCGTGACGTCCGTGCCCGTGGACGACGCGGTGGTGGCGGCAGTCGCGGGGGTGCCCGGCGTCCGGACCGCCGAGCCGGTGGTGGTGCTCGAAGCCTCACTTCAGGGGCCGGACGACACCTACTCAACCACCCTGTTCGCGCACGTGTCCGGGACCGAGGTCCACGGCTTCGTGACGCCCAGCGGCAGGGGACCGACCACGGGTGTCGTCGTCGGCGAAGCGGTCCTGGGTGAGACCGGTGCGGAGGTGGGCGGCATGCTGCGGGTGTCGCTGCCGACCCTCGGCGTCACTTTCGACGCCACGATCGAAGACACCGTGCGGGAGCCGATGGGCAGCCCGGTGTACCTGACCCGGGAGATGCTGGAGGAAGTGCTCGGCACCGACGGCGGCCGCGGGTGGCGGGAGGCGATGACGCGGCCGGGGACCTCGGTGATCGCCCTGGTGCTGGACGATGATGCCGACCGCGACGCGGCCCTGGATGAGGTGCGCGACCTGCCCGCTGTGGCCGCCGTCACCGACGTCCGGGCGGTGTGGATGATGATCGAGCAGTACCTGGGGCTCTTCTACCTGATTGTGGGCCTGATGTTGGCCTTCGGCGGCGTGCTTGCGGTGGCGCTGATCTACAACGTCGTCTCGGTCAATCTGGCGGAGCGAACAGGGGAACTCGCCACCATGCGCGCCAACGGCGTCTCGCACCGCAGGATCGGCGCCTACGTCATGGCGGAGAACATGATCCTGACTGCGTTCGGCGTGATACCAGGGGGCGTCGTCGCGCACGCAGCAGCATCCTGGCTGATGTCCACCTACTCCACCGACATGCTCTCGTTCGAACTGGAGGCCCGGCCGGCCACCATGGCGCTCACCATCCTGGCCATGCTTCTGGTCACGGCGGTCTCGCTGCGGCCTGGGATACGCGCGGTTCGGCGTCTGGATGTCGCTACCGCGGTGCGCGAGCGCTCGCAATGAACAGCGCCCCCGAACCACGGAGGAGCGCTGTCCACGGCATTCAGAGCCCCCACGTGCGCCCTACGGTAGAACAATGTTGAAGCCCGGGTCAGGCTGATCCAGAGCCGACATCAGGCGGCCCAGCACCCCCGGGTCGCCGGTGACGTCCACGCCCGCGTCGGCGAATCCCTCGGGGGCGAGTTGTCCGGTCAGGAGCCCGTTCAGTGCGGCTCTGCTGAGCCTCAGTGACACGTCAGCTTCGGTCGGCTGGGGTGCGGTGGACTGGGTGAGGACTCCATTGGTCAGGGTGAGCCGATGCCGAACCCCGGCGTCTGTGATGTCGAAGTCAAACGACAACCGATCATCCCAACACAGCGGGGCATTGACCCGGATGGCCAACGAGTCGAACAACTGCGTCGGCGTCAGGGCAGCCAAGATATCGGGTGTCACACTGGAGACCGGTGTCCCGAATGCCCCGTGCCGGAGTTCGTGGGCGCCGGACAGGTAGGCGCAGCGCCATGTACCGCACTCGGACCCGTAGCCGAGCTGCTCCAGTGTGTCGGCCAGCAGTTCCTTCGCGTCCTTGTGGTCTGGTTGGGCGAACACGACGTGGCCCAGCACCTCGGCCACCCACCGGAAGTCGCCGGCGTCGAACGAGTCTCGGGCCTTGGCCACGACCGCGTCCGCCCCGCCCATGAACTCCAGGTACCTCTTGCCCGCCTCGACCGGGGGATGCTTCCACAGGTTGACCGGATTTCCGTCGTACCAGCCCATGTAGCGCTGATAGATCGCCTTGAGGTTGTGGCTGACCGACCCGTAGCAACCCCGGGCGTGCCACGCATTCTCCAGCGCAGGCGGCATCTGGATCACCTCGGCGATCTCGATGCCGATCATGCCCTGGTTCATCATCCGCAGCGTCTGATCGTGGAGATAGGCATAAAGGTCCCGCTGCTGACCCAGGTACTCCATGCACCGCTCATGCCCCAGGTGGGCCAATGGTGGGAGGAGAAGATCACATCGGTATCGGCACCGAACAGGTCGATCGCCTCGGTCAGATACTGCGCCCACGCGTGAGGATCACGCACCAGTGCACCGCGGATGGTGAGAATGTTGTGCAGAGTGTGGCTGGCGTTCTCGGCCAGGCACAGGACCCTCAGATCGGGGAAGAAGAAGTGGAACTCTGAGGGCGCCTCCGTGCCAGGCGCCATCTGAAACACCATCCGGACACCGTCGACCGTGAGCTCCTCGCCCGTGGTGGACACGTCGACCGTGGGCGCGATCAGCGTGAACTCACCCGTCGAGGTGGTCTGCGCCAGGCCCGCCCCCACCTGCCCCTGAGGGCCGCGGTCCAGGGCAGCCCCGTACATGTAGCCAGCACGCCGGTTCATGGCGGTACCGGCGAACACATTCTCAGCAACGGCATGCGCCATGAAACCAGACGGGGCGATGATCTGCACCAGCCCGGCATCGACGTCGGCCTCATCCACCACCCCGCGGACGCCCCCGAAGTGGTCCGCGTGGCTGTGGGTATAGATCACAGCGGTCACGGGGCGCCCACCGCGATGCTCGCGGTAGAGGGCGAGCGCGGCGCGTGCCGGTTCCGCCGTCAGGAGGGGATCGATGACGATGATGCCCGTGTCGCCCTCAACGACCGTCATCACCGAGAGATCGAGCCCTCGCACCTGGTAGATGCCCGGCACCACCTCGAACAAGCCCTGCTCGATCAGGAGGTTGGACTGGCGCCACAGGCTGGGATTCACGGTCAGCGGGGCCTCGGCCTTGAGGAATCCGTACGAATCGATGTCCCACACCACGCGGCCGTCGCACGCACGACGCCCGGTTTCAGGGCCGCGATGAAACCCCGATGGGCGTCGTCGATGTCCTGACTGTCCCCGAACGGCAGAGTCCGGGTCAGAAGTTCGTGATTGGTGGCGATGGTGGCGGTGGCGGGCTTGCTGCTGGTATCCATGAAGAGCTCCTTGAGAGTGGGAAACGTTGCTGAGTCAGTCGGCGCCGTGCAGCGCAGACATTCAGCCCTTCAGTTTCTCGGGTCGCACCCTGCCGATCATCATGAGGCTGAGCCCCTCCAGGAGCGTCTGGATGCCCAGCAGCGTGCCGAGGAGCGTGAGGGTGGCGGCGCCGAGGTTGAAGAGGACGAAGAACCCCAGCCCCAAGGACACCAGGCCGCTGAGGATCAGGAGCAGACGTCCGCTCTCCGCCCCGAACGCCCAGGCCATGCGGGTCAGTCCGCTGACGAAGAAGGTCACGCCCGCCCCGAGGGTGAGAGCGACGGCCCCCACCACCGGGTTGCGGAGGATGAACAGCCCGATCACCGCCAGAATCGCACCACCCAGGACGGCTGACCACAAGCCGCCGGTCTTGATCCGGAAGAACGATGCCGCGAGGAGGATGACACCCGAGAGCATGGTGGTCCACCCGATGACGAACACTGAGATCGCGGTGGCGAACACAGCGTTTCCTAGCAGGAACAGCCCTCCCAGCACCAGCACGATGCCGAGAATGACGTCCCAGGCTGTCCTCTTCGACGAAGCTGTTGTGGTTGACGTCATGGGACTCCCTCTGTTGTTCGTGACACCAGTATCGGGAGGTACAACGGCGGGGAGGTCACCCGTTGCGGGTGAACCGGGATGAGGAGTCAGTGGACCGTGCAGGCTGACGGCGTCGGCGCAGTTGCCCGGACATGCCGCGACCCCCCATCTGTGTCCAGATGGGGGGTCGCGGTGCTCAAGCCCTAGGAGATGCCTACCGGCACCTCACTCAGAGGGGGCGGATGTTCGCAGCTTGGAGGCCCTTCGGGCCGCGCTCGGTCTCGTACTCAACCTTCTGGTTCTCCTCGAGGTTGCGGTGTCCCGCACCAGCGATCGCGCTGAAGTGCGCAAACACATCGGCCGTGCCGTCATCGGGAGCGATGAAGCCGTAGCCCTTGTCGGAGTTGAACCATTTGACGGTGCCAGTGGCCATAACGTCATTCCTTCTTATTTCTGGACCACACTGTGTGGTCGTTCTACGATCTTAGGCCATCGAGCCCAGGATGTCGGCATTCCGGCCCCAGACTGATCTAGGATCGGCCCATGCGGCTCACTCGGTGGCTGGGCCATCCGGCCCGTGTGGTGCCGTCCGTGTACCTCTTGGCCATCGTTCTCGGCACCGGATTGCTCATGCTTCCGGCCGCCACCACCACCGGGGAGTCGGCGCCTCTCCTGCACGCCTCGTTCACCGCCGTGTCGGCGATCTGCATCACCGGGCTGACCACCGTGGACACCGCCACCTTCTGGAGCCCTTTCGGGCAGTTCATCATCATGGCACTCATCCAGGTGGGTGGCTTCGGCATCGTTACGCTGGCGAGTCTGCTCACGCTGCTCGCCACTGGGCGGATCTCCCTGCAGGGGTCACTGTTGGCCGGTCAGGAACTCCGCACGGGGTTCGGAGGGGTTCTGCGCATCCCGAAGATGATTGCCGCCGTGATGCTGGCGGCAGAGGCCGTCACCGCCGCGGTGCTCACCGTCTCGTTCCGTCCCTACACCGAGAGCTGGGCCTCGGCTGCCTGGCAGGGCGTCTTCCACGCCATCTCGGCGTTCAACAACGCCGGCTTCGCGCTCTACAGCGACAACCTGATGAGTTTCGTGGGGGATCCCGCCATCATCGTGCCGATCTGTGTCGCCGTCGTGGTGGGAGGCCTCGGGTTCCCGGTGCTTCTCGAGGTGGGGCGCCGGGTTTTCCGCCGTGGGAACCGGGCCCTCGGGTGGAGCACCCACACGAGGCTCACTGTGGCGGGCACGGTCTCGCTCCTGCTGCTGGGGGCGCTGGTTTTCGGGATCGCCGAGTGGAACAACCCCCGCACTATCGGCTCCATGCCGTGGGACGACCGGGCGCTCGCCGTGCTGGCCGGTGCGGTGTTCCCGCGGACGGCCGGGTTCAACTCCATCGACTACGGCCAGGCGAGCGAGACGACGCTTGGTCTCTACTACCTGCTGATGTTCGTCGGCGGGGGATCGGCCGGCACGGCGGGTGGCATCAAGATCGGCACCATCGGCATCATCCTTGCCACCGTCGTCGCGGAGCTTCGCGGCGAGAACCAGGTGGTGGTCGGTCATCGCGCCATCCCCGCGACCGTGCAGCGCGCGGCCCTCGCCGTCGTCATGCTCGGCGCCGGAGTGGTTGCCCTGGCCACCCTCTTCATCGTCGTCGATGACGAGTTCACGCTGCAGCAGGTCCTCTTCGAGACGATCTCGGCCTTCGGAACAGTCGGCGTGTCCACCGGCATCACCCCGCACCTGCGTCCGGAGTCCCTGATGGTCCTTATGCTGTTGATGTATCTGGGGCGGGTCGGGACGGTGTCGGTTGCGGCCGCACTGGCCCTGCGGACCCGCCACCGCCATTACGTCCTCCCAGAGGAGCAGCCAATTGTTGGGTAGATCGGGTGATCGTCGGATCACGGACGACACTGTGCTCGTCGTCGGACTGGGCTTGTTCGGCACCGCCACCGCGAAGGCACTGGCTGAAATGGGGGTGCCTCTGATCGCGGTCACCGACGATCACACCCAGGCGGTGCGTCACGCAGACGATTTCGCCCATGTCATCGAGATGGACCCCTCCGATCGCGAGGCGCTGCAGCAGATCGGCATTGATCAGATCCGCAAGGCGGTGGTGGGGCTGAGCAAGGTGGAACTGTCCATCATGACGGTCCTTGCGCTCTCCGAGATGGGGGTCCAGGAGATCTGGGCCCGCGCCGCCACCCGCGAGCACGGGGCGATCCTGGAGCGGATCGGCGCCCACCACGTCGTGTACTCCGAGGCATCCACCGGACGGCGCGTCGCCCACGCCGTGTCGGGGTACATGATCGACTACTTCGAGTTCGAGGACGGCTTCGCCATCGCCCGCACGAGGGCACCGAAAATGACCTGGGACAAGACGTTGCGCGAGACGCTGGTCCGCACCAACAACAAGGTCACGGTGGTGGGCGCTAAGCGTCCGGGTCAGGACTTCATCTACGCGGTGCCGGAGATGGTGATCGAGGCCGGTGACGAGCTGATCGTCTCCGGGCGGGTCAACCACGTCGACGCCTTCTGCCGGTTGCGCTGACCGGAACGCATGCTCGTTCGGGTCAGCGGCGTTCCCAGCTCTCGGACTGCCGGGCGATCGCGCTCGCCTGCGCGAGCCGGATCGTCGACGTCGGATCGGCGGTTCCTGTGTCGGCCCCGCCAGCCTTGGGGAGGTGACCCCCGCTGCCCGTCCGCCACGACAACCACCGGGCGAACCAGGAGAGCAGCAGGTTGATCGTGAGGTAGATCACCAGGGTGACGATGAAGAGCGAGAACAGGTAGCGGTTCCCGAAGAAGCTCGCGAGGTTGTTCATGTTGCTGCGAATGATCTCGTTGTAACCGACGATGTAGCCGAGCGACGTGTCCTTGAGGAGCACCACCAGCTGGGCGATGATGATCGGCAGCATCTGCCGGAACGCCTGCGGGAACTCCACGAGGATCTTCGACTGGAACTCGCGCATGCCGAGGCTCAAGGCGGCCTCACGCTGTCCGCGGGGCAGGGCGGCGAGCCCGGCGCGCAGCGCCTCGCCGATCAGGGTGCCGTTGTAGATGATGAGGGCGATGACGACGGCCCAGAAGGCGCCCGTCGAGGCCACCAGGAGGATGAACAGCATCATCAGCAGCACCGGCATGCCGCGGAAGAACTCCAGCATCACAGCGGTCGGGATGCGCACCCACGGCAGGAGGGAACTGCGCATCAGCGAGAACACCACGCCGAGGGCGACGGCACCGACCGCCGCGACGCCCGCGGCCCGGAGAGTGCCGACGACGCCGTTGCCGATGAAGTCCCACACCTGCGGATCGACGAAGATGTCCCATCGCGAGGCGTCGAACATCCCTGGCAGCGTGATGCCGCCCGACTGGCGCGGGGCCGCCAGGATGCCGATGATCCAGGCCGCGCCGGCGACGATGACCACCAGCGACACGATCGACCCGATGAGCGAGGCGCGGCGGGCGCGGGGTCCGGGGGCGTCGAACAGGACGCTGGTGGCACTCATCGCGACACCACCCATCGCTTCTCGAGTTGTACGGCCGCGAAGCCGAGCGGAACCGTGATCACGAGGTAGAGCGCCGCCGCCAGCACGAGGATCGGGATGACGATGTTGCCGTTGTCGTTGACGAGTTGGCGCGTCGTTGCGAACAACTCGACCACGAAGAAGCCGCCGGCAACCGACGTGTTCTTCGTCAAGGCGATGTAGACGTTGATGAGGGGAGGAATCGTCATGCGGAAGGCCTGCGGCAGGACAACCAGCGACACCGTCTGGCCGAAGCCGAGGCCGATGCTGCGGGCCGCTTCCGCCTGTCCGACAGGCACGCCGTTGATCCCCGAGCGCAGGGCCTCTGCCACGAACGGGGAGGTGTAGTAGGTGAGGGCCACGAAGGCCAGGAGGAGGAACGGAATCCGAACGCCGAGCATCGGCAGGACGAACGCGGTGAAGAGAAACACCAGGGTCAGGGGAGTGTTGCGGGCCACCTCGGTCCAGGCGGCCGCGAACCAGCGCAGGACGGGGACCGGCGAGATCCTCATCGCGGTGATGAGGGTGCCGAGGACGAGCGCGAGCCCGCCCGAGACCACCAGCAGCAGGAGTGTGACGCGGAGTCCCTCCCAGAACTCAGGCATGAGTGACCAGAGCTGCGTCATGGGCTCCCCTTCTCTGTAGTACGACGGGCCCGGCCGGCCCGGCCCGGTGGAACCGGGTCGGGCCGCGCGGGATCAGTAGCGGTCTGGCGCGGGGGGCTCGACGAACTGCAGGACCGTGCCCGCCGTCTCGTTCCACGCGGCCTCGTAGGTGCCGTCGGCGTAGCTCTCCTCGAGCACGTCGTTGATCCACATCCGGAAATCGGTGTCCTCCAGCGCGAGACCGATGCCGTAGGGCTCGGACGTGAACGGCTCCCCGACCACCTTGAACTCGCCCTCGTTCTGGGCGGCGAGCCCGGCCAGGATCACGTTGTCGGTCGACACCGCCACCACCGTGCCGTTACGCAGCGGCTCGAGGCAGTTGGAGTAGGTGTCGGTGAGCACGGGTTCTGCCCCGATCTCCGCGAGCTTCGCGGCCGGGGTGGAGCCGGTCACCGAGCAGACCGGCTGGCCGACGAGATCGGCATCACTGGTGATGTCCTCGTTGTCGGCGAGGACCAGGATCGACTGTCCGGCCATGAAGTACGGACCGGCGAAGGACACGACCTCCTTGCGCTTGTCGTTGATGGTGTAGGTCGCCACGACGAAGTCGACCTGCCCGTTCTCGATGAACGGCTCGCGGTTGGCCGAAACGGTCTCGACCCACTCGATGTTCTCCTCGGTGATGCCCAGGTGTGACGCGATGATCTTCGCGATCTCAACGTCGAAGCCTTCCGGGACACCGGAGGGGCCCATGAGTCCGAACAGCGGCTGGTCGAACTTCGTGCCGATCGTGATCTTGCCGGCCTCGTTGAGTTCGGCCATCGTGGTGCCCTCCTCGAAGGTCACCTCCTCGGCAGCCGCTGACGTGCTCGCCCCGGCAGCTGGGGAGGTGGTCTCGCTGGAGCTGCCACCGGCGCAGCCCGCAAGCGCGAACGCGCCTGCAGCCGCGAACGCGATCAGGGAGTTTCTCGTTCTTCTCATGCCTCTTCCTTTCCTGGTGTGCGGTCCGCCTAGGTGGCGGCCGCTCGATCTCCGCCCTGGGGCGGTCTGGTCAGTGATGGAGGATCTTCGACAGGAAGTCCTTCGCCCTTTCGCTCCGGGGGTTCGTGAAGAACTCCTCCGGGGTTGCCTCTTCCACGATGGCGCCGTCGGCCATGAACAGGACCCGATCCGCAGCCTTGCGCGCGAAACCCATCTCGTGCGTGACGACGACCATCGTCATCCCCTCAGCCGCGAGGCCGACCATCACGTCGAGCACCTCGTTGATCATCTCCGGGTCGAGCGCGCTCGTCGGCTCATCCAGAAGGATCAGCTTCGGATCCATGGCCAGTGAGCGCGCGATCGCCACCCGCTGTTGCTGGCCGCCGGAGAGCTGGCTCGGCATCTTCTTGGCCTGATCGGCGACCCCGACCCGTTCGAGGAGGCGCATCGCCTTGTCGTCGGCGTCCTTCTTGTTCATGCCGCGCACCCGGATGGGTCCGAGCGTGACGTTCTCGAGCACCGTCTTGTGCGCGAAGAGGTTGAACGACTGGAAGACCATGCCGACGTCGGCGCGCAACCTGGCCAGGTCCTTGCCCTCTTCCGGCAGTGGGCTCCCGTCGATGGAGATCGTGCCGGAGTCGATGGTCTCGAGCCGGTTGATGGCCCGGCAGAGCGTCGACTTCCCTGAGCCCGAGGGGCCGATGACGACGACTACTTCACCGCGGTGGACCACCGTGTTGATGTCGCGGAGGACGTGTAGCGCACCGAAGTGCTTGTCGACGTGATCGACCACGACGAGAGGGCCGCCCCGCCCCACGTTCACATGAGAGGTGTGAAGCGCGGATGCATCCGGTGAGGCCATACCAGCACCATACGAGGCTCCGGACGTTCCCAACAAGGAATACGGGCCGATTAACGGACCTGTAACAGGAAGGGAACGCCCGGATCGCGTGAGCCGGACGCGCGTTGCGTCAGGCGAGACCCTCTTCTGCCAGCCAGTCAGCGGCGATGTCGGCGGCGGGAAGCTGCTCGGTCACGCTGCGGTTGTTGAGGGCGATGAGTTCGTCGGGGCTCATGGCCGCGCTCACGCCGTCGATGATGGCGGCCGCCTCGGCGGTGACGTCATCGCTGGCCAGCGGCACGAGGTGCGAGGCCAGGAAGAGCCCTTCATTGTCCTCGAGCGAGACGAGATCGTTCTGGGCGATGGACGGGTCCGCTGTGTAGACGATGGCCAGCTGGATGTCGCCGTCCTGCAGGGCCTTGACGGTGAGCGGGCCGCCGCCGTCCTCGATGGGCGTGAAACCGACCTCAAGGCCGTACTTCTCGGCCAGGCCCAGAGGTCCGTTGGGGCGGGTCTCCGCCTCCGAGTTGGCACCCAGGGTCAGGGGGGTGGTCACGTTCGCGAGATCGGCGATGGTGGCCAGGTTCCATTCCTCAGCAAAGGCACGGGTGACGACGTAGGAGTCCTGATCTGTGGCATTGGACTGGGCCAGAACGCGGAGCCCGTCGGGGACAACGTCCTTCAGTTCGGCGAAGACATCCTCGGACAGGCGCGCCGAGGAATCCGGGGACCAGTACTGCAGGAGCGGCCCGGTGTACTCCGGGAAGAGGTCGATGGTTCCTGCCTCGATCTCCGGCAGGTAGGCCTCCCGCTGCCCGATCCGCAGCTGGCGGTCCACCTCGAAGCCGCCCGCTTCGAGAGCCTGGGCGTAAATCTCCGCAACGATCTCGTTGGAGTAGTAGTCCTGGGATCCCACGACGATCGCGGCGGCGGGCTCCGTGGAGGCACCGCTCTCCTCCGGCGATTCGGTCGCGAGCGGATCAGCGCCGCCGCACCCGGCCAGGGCCAGTCCTGCGGCAAGGGGAACGATGAGGGAAAGAGCGAAGCGAGCCATGGTCAGGTCCTTATGCGTAGAGGTGAGGTGACAACGTGGGATCGACGGGCGGAGGCAGACGCGGGATCTGCGATACGCAACGACCAGCGCTGGCAGGCAGCCAGCGCCAGTTCCAGGATGAGGGCCAGCGCGATCACCACGATGGACCCGCCCAGCATCTGGGCATAGTCACGGGTTTTCAGGCCGGCGAAGAGGTACCGCCCCAGGCCGTGGTCCGAGGTGTAGGCGGCGAGGGTGGCCGTGGCCACCACCTGAAGGGTGGCCGCACGGAGGCCACCGAGCATCACGGGTAGCGCCAGCGGAGCCTCGACGCGGAGCACCACCTGTGCCGGGCTGAAGCCGATGGCCGACGCCGCCTGGGGGATCGAGGGGTCGATGGCCTGGAACCCTGAGTAGACGCCCGCCAGGAGCGACGGCACGGCAAGGACCACGAGGGTGAGGATGGGAGCCTCGAGGCCGATGCCCAACCACAGCCCGAACAGGGTGAGGAGGCCCAGCGAGGGGATGGCCCGCGCGGCGCCCGTGACGGCGCCCACGGCGGCCGCGCCGCGCCGCGTGTGACCGACGACGACGCCAGCGGGTACCGCGACCAGCGCGGCCAACGCCACGGCGACCGCAGTGATGGCAAGGTGCTCGCCGACGCGGACCGGGATCCCTCCGGCGCCGCCCCAGTTGGCCGCGTCCCCCAACCAGGCCAGGGCCTCGAGGAAGAGACTCATCGCCGTACCTCCACGGCGACCGCCGGGCTGCTTCCCGAGGCGCGGGTCCACGGCGTGAGGGCGTGGCCGGCCACGACCAGTAGCCCATCCAGCACGAGGGCGAGCAGCACGGTCAGCACGACGCCGGTGCCTACTTCGGCGACGATGCCACGCTGGAACCCGTCGGTGAGAAGCGTCCCGAGGCTGGGGACGCCGATCAGGGCCCCGATAGTCACCAGCCCTACGGTCGACACGGTCATCACCCTGACCCCCGCCAGGATCACCGGCGTCGACAGGGGGAGATCCACCCGCCAGAAGACGCTCGACGGGGAATGGCCCACGGCCACCGCCGCGTCTCGGACCCGCTCATCGACAGAGCCGAACCCGTCGGCGACACTGCGCACCAGCAGCGCCACACCGTAGGCGCTCAGCGCGGCGATCATGGTGGCCGCCGAGCGGAGCGGGGTGCCGAGGATCACAGGAATGACGATGAGCAGCGGAAGCGCAGGCACCGCGTACAGCAAGCTGGCGACGGCGAGCAGTGTTGCCCCGAAGCGGGGCCGGCGGAAGGCCAGCCTCCCCAGGGGCACCGCCACGAGGATGCTGATCAGCACGGCAGGCAGGGTGAGCAGCAGGTGTCCGATGGACAGCTCGACGACCTGCGGCCAGTTGTTCACCAGCCAGGTCACTCGATGATCCCCACTGCCCGGCCCTCGGCGTCCACCGCGACACTGCGGCCCCGCACCACTTCCACCCGGAGGCTGCGGCTCCCGCGATCGGCCCCGATGAAGTCCCGCACGAAGTCGTCAGCCGGGGCCAGCATGATCTCGACGGGGGTACCGCGCTGGGCGATCTGGGCCTCCGGCCGCAGCACCACCACTTCGTCGCCCAACCGGAAGGCCTCGTCGACGTCGTGGGTGACGAACACGATGGTCTTGCCCAGCTCGGCTTGCAGGCGGAGCAGCTCGTCCTGCAGCTCGCGCCGCACGATGGGATCCACCGCCCCGAAGGGCTCGTCCATGAGCATGATGTTGGGGTCCGAGGCGAGCGCCCGGGCCACGCCCACCCGTTGCTGCTGCCCGCCGGAGAGCTGGGACGGATAGCGCCCGGCGAGGGCCGGATCCAACCCCACCCGCTCCAGCAGGCCGATGGCCTGGGCGCGTGCGTCGCGACGCGTGGCGCCCGTGAGCAACGGCACCGTGGCCACGTTGTCCGCGACCGTGCGGTGCGGGAGCAGCCCGCCACTTTGGAGGACGTAGCCGATGGATCGGCGAAGCCGCACCGGGTCCGCGGCGCGCACGTCCTCGTCGTCGATGAGGACACTGCCCGAACTGGGATCCACCATCCGGTTGACCATGCGCATGAGCGTGGTCTTGCCGCTTCCGGAGGAGCCGAGCAGCACGACGCAACGATGCGAGGGCACCGTCAGGGAGAAGTCCCTGACCGCGACCGTCCCATCCGGGTAGAGCTTGGAGACGTCGCGGAACTCGATCACCCCGCCAGCTTATGAGTCGCGCAAGCCCCTCCGGTGTGATCCGGCCACTAGGCTGGATGCCTGATGCGGATTGGTCGCGACGAGGCGGGCACAGCGTTCGAGCGGGAGCGCAAGTTTTCTCTGCCCGATGGGGCAGCGATGCCGGATCTCGGGGTCCTGGGGCCGGTTTCGCCGATGCGCACTCTTCGCCTGCGGGCCGAGTACTTCGACACCCCAGCTGGAGCCCTCGCGCGCGCCGGGCTCACGCTTCGGCGCCGTTCAGGCGGCGAGGACGACGGGTGGCACCTCAAGACGCCGGGCCCGAACGGATCCAGGCTCGAGCACAGCCTCCCGCTCGGGGCACCGTGCAGGGTCCCGGCCTCCCTGCGCGCCACTGTGGCCGACGTTGTGGGCGAGGACCCGCTGCTGCCGGTTCTGCTGCTCCGGACGAGAAGGCGGATCACGCACCTGTTCGGCGAGAGCGGCCGGATCCGAACGGAGATTGCGGTGGACCGGGTGCGGGCGCGCCCCCTGGGCGAACTGTCCGACGGGACCCGGTCGTGGTGCGAGGTGGAGGTGGAACTTGCCACGGGTGAACCAGAGTCCACCTTGGATGAGGTGTCCTCGCTGCTCCTGCGCTCCGGCCTTCGCCCTGCGGTGCATGCATCGAAGGCTCAGTTGGCTCTTGCGTCCTGCGCTGGGCGGGGCACCGCCCGCGACACCGCCGCCCACGCGGTCACAGCCGAGCTCGCACGGCACTTCGGCCAGTTCCAGGCCTTGGACACGGCGCTCGTCACGGACGAGGACGACGCTGTGCACCAGGCAAGGGTCGCGCTGCGCCGACTCCGAAGCATCCTCACGGTGTTCGGCCGAACACTCGCCGCACCAGATCTACCGGGGCTGGTGAGCGAGCTCCGATGGGCCGGCGTCCTCCTGGGTGGTCCCCGGGACACCGAGGTCATCCTCGCCCTCATCGACGACCTGGCCGGCGAGGTCGGGCTCAGCGTGGACGATCACGCCCGGATCCGTGTCCACCTTGCGCGGCGCCACGACGACGCGCGCGGGCTGCTGCTCAACTCCATGGCAACCCCCCGGTGGGACGCGCTGCACGAGCGGATGATAGGCCACCTGCTGCGGGCGAAGGCCTCCAGATCCGGGAGGAGGCATGCCTCCCTCGAGCTGCGGCGCCTTGCCGATCGCGCAGACGACCGGGTCCGACGCCGCCTTCAGCTGGCGCAGTCCCACCCGGGCGACGTGAGCCTGTGGCATGACGTCCGCAAGGCCGCCAAGGCCGCCCGCTACGCGCACGACGTGGTGGCTGGACTCCCTGGTTCCCGTTCCGCGGACGAAGAGTGCGCCTCCGCCTGGAAGGATGTGACCTCGGCGTTCGGGGATGTCCAGGACCTGGTGATCGCCCGGCGGGAGGTGGGCCTTCTCGGCGGCCCCACCGTCGGCACCCTGATGGACCTCGCCGACCGTCGGGCCGACTCCGCACTCGCGGAGGCCAGGGCCGCACTGCTCCTCGCACTCCCCGCGAGGGCGCCGGACCTGACCCCCTGAGCCGGATGACGGCCCTATCGGAGTCGGCGATCAGTTCGCCTCGAGGGCCGCCTCAACCGCCTCCTCGACGGTGCGGTGCCGGAACTCGAACCCTTCGGCCAGGAGTCGCTCGGGGCGCACGTCGGCATCCGAGGTCAACACCGACTCGGCCGTGTCCCGACCGAGCAAAGCGTTCAGCGCGAACTCGGGCGCGGGGATCAGGAATGGACGGTTCAGGCGTCTCGCCAACGCCCGCCCCAGGTCGTTGGCCGTGGCGGGCGTGGGGCCCGCCAGGTTCACCGGCCCGGCGATGTCGTGGTCGATGACGTGCCTGATGGCCCGGACCTCGTCGTCGAGCGAGATCCACGGCCACACCTGCGTACCTCGACCGATGGGCCCGCCCACCCCCAGCCTGGTCAGCAGGATCAGGGGCTTCAACACCCCCTCCGGATGCACTATGGGAGCGGTCCGCAGAGTGGCCACCCGGGCGCCTGGGCCGGCCAGAGCCGCCTCGGCCTCCCACGCGACGCAGAGCCGCGCCAGGAACGTGCTGCCTGGAGGAGAAGCCTCGGTGAGGACCTCGCCCGGAGAGGACCCGTAGTAGCCGACGCCCGAGGCGGAGATGAGGGCAGGACCCCCCGCACCCACCGCCCGCACGGCGGTGGCCGCCACGCGGGTGGGGATCAGCCGCGACTCCCAGAGGGTGCGACGGTAGCTGCGCGTCCACGGCACCCTGCCGATGCTCGCTCCGTTGAGCACCACCAGCGCGCGGGCGCCCTCGAGGACGGCCGGATCGAGCGGCTCCAGGCCCGGGGGCCACAGCACCTCGGTGGGACTGCGCGGCGTGTCCCGCACCAGAGTCGTCACATGGACGCCGTCTGCCCTCAGGGCCTCCACCAGCGCCCTCCCGATCAGCCCTGAGGCCCCCGCGACCACCACTTTCTGCGCATTCATGCCGAACCTCTCATGGGGCAGAGACTGCCACACCTCTCATGGGCGAGAGGCCATTTTTCATTCCGAAATGCTTGCCAAATCTGCGGACCCGTGCGAAGGTGAACTCAGACAGAGCGGTTCAAACCACGTGCCGACTCCGACTCTTCCGTAAAGGTGAGTTGAACCATGGCGACTGTCCACACCCCCGCAACCCCAGCAATCACTGAGCGCGACGAACGCGCCCTGGAACTACTTCAGCGGCTGGGCGCTGAAACCTCCGCCACCGCCCGTCAGAGCCTTCTGGATGAGGTGGTGGTGATGCACCTGGATCTCTGCGAGGCACTCGCGCGGCGCTACGCCAACCGCGGCCTCGATCTCGACGACCTGATCCAGGTGGCCCGCGTCGGGCTGATCTGCGCGGTCCAGCGCTTCCGCCCCGAGGCCGGCACCTTCGTCCCGTTCGCGGTGGCCACGATCACCGGAGAGATCAAGAGACACTTCCGCGCCGGCTGGATGGTGCGTCCACCCCGCCGGTTGCAGGAACTCCGCCCTGACGACGCCCCTGGTGGCGGCAGGGCTGCCGGTGAACGCGAAACGCTGGCGCTGGCCTTCCGGCCGATCTCCCTCGATGCCCCCACAGGCACCGACGACGGCGCCCCCGGGCTCCAGCTACCCGCAACCGACCACGACCTGGAGCTCATCCCGGACCTGATCACGCTGAACTCGGCGATGCGTCGACTCAGCCCTGTGGAGCGCCGAGTGCTGCATCACCGCTTCGTCGACGATCTGCCCCAGGCGGAGATCGGCCGCCTTGTCGGCGTGAGTCAGATGCAGGTCTCCCGGATCCTGGCACGCGTCCTGGGCGAGCTCCGCGATGAAATGGAGCCCGCTGCCGCGTGAGCGGCCCACCCGGCCCGGAAATCGGATGTTTGAAACTCCGGGTATCGGGTACGAAGACAGTGAGACGGCATCCGCACCCGCGTGGAGCCGATTCGGAAAACCGAGGAGGGAATCATGGGAATCGACGACAGCATGCGCAAGGCCGCAGACGAGGTTGCCGGCCGCGCCAAGGAGATGTGGGGCGACGCCACGGACAACGAAAGGCTCGAGGCCGAGGGCAGGGCCCAGCACCGGAGCGACGACGCCGGGCATGCCCACCACGACACCGATGACACCCGCCTGAATTATCCCGATGACGACGTGACCGGCGACCTGCGTACCGCGCCTGGTGACGACGGGACCATGCGGGACCACCTTCGCGACGACATGGGCCAGGCGCACGTCCGCGACGTCCTACCCGACGCACCCAGCGCCACGCCAGGCGACGACGGAACCCTCCGGGACAGCCTCCGCGACGACATGGGCCAGGACCTGCACCACGATCCCGCCACCGCAGACCTGCGGGACACCCCCCGGCGCGATCAGATCTGATCACCACCACCTACAAAGAACAAGGAGTACGACATGGGAACCATCTTGTGGATCATCGCCGCGGTGCTTGTCATCGCCGGCATCCTCGCCATCGTCCGGAGCCAGCTGGTGTGGGGCATCGTCCTGATCATCCTCGGCCTCCTCGTGGGACCGGGCGGCGTGAGCTTCTTCACCTGAGCCTGACCTAGACCGGCCCATTGACGGCGCCCCCCCGCACCTGCGGGGAGGCGCCGTCAACGCGTTCGGTGGCGCCTCAGACGAAGATGACCTGCGCGCCCTCTGACAGTTCGATGAAATCTGCGGCGCTGATCACGTCCTCCACTCCCTCGTAGAGGTCCGACTGGGTGAGGCCGTTCATGTCGAAGCTCAGCTTGCAGCCCCACAGGTGGCCGCCGGAGGCGACGATGATGTCGAGCATCTCGCGCACCCCCGGGATCTCCAGGTCGTCAAGTTGCTTGCGCATCATCTTGGTCGCCATCTTGGTCATGCCGGGGATGGCGCCCATTCCTGCCCACACCGGCATGTTGGGAGCCATCGGCAGGTGCATCGCCGTGTTGCCGAGCATGGTGAACTTCAGATCGTCCATCGTGCGCTCGGTGACCAGATCGAAGCCCCAGAACGTGAAAAAGATATGCGTCTCGACGCCCTCGCCGAGAGCGGCGTTGGCCATGATCAGCGCCGGGTAGGCCATGTCCAGGTTGCCCTTGGATGCGATGAAGCAGATCTTGCGGGGGCGGTCTCCACCCGACGACGGGGCCGCGAAGTCCGATGGTTTTGCCTTGGCTGGGGCCGCGTTCTGGTCGGCCGCGGCGGGAGTCGGGGTGGGGCGGGCGCCACCGAAGTCGGGGATGATGGGGGTGTCAGAAATCTCGGTCATGGGCAGTCCTTCCTAGACGCAGCCCTTGGGCTTGGGCAGCCCGGCGATGTAGGACATCTTCTTGGCGGGTTTGCCGGGAAACAGCCTGAACAGCTGCTTCATGTCGAAACCCCCGACGCTGGCGACGCGGCGCAGGGTCGCGGTCTCCTTGCGGGCCGGGTAGTCGGCTCGCAGGAAATGCAGCACCTTCCAGTGCTCATCGGTCAGCTCGTCTATGCCGGCGTAACCGGCGAGGATGGGGGCGAGGTCCTCGTCCCATTGCTTGTACTCGGTGAGGAAGCCCTCGTCGTTGACGTCGATGGCTCGGTCCCCGATGCGGGTGGTGGGCACAGGTTCTCCTTAGAACTTGGGGATGATCGGATTGGGCAGCACCGACGAGGGGTCGGCGGGGGAGTCGACACCCTTGGCGGGCACGTAGGCGGCCACTGGTACGGCATCCCTGGAAGGGGAGGTTGGGCGCGACGCCGGGCGCGGCGCGGACTTGCGGGGAGTGGCCGCGCGGGAGACGGCCTTAGCCGCCTTGGGCGCCTTCGAGGCGGGAGCGGCGTGCCCGCGCTTCCCAAGCGCCCTCAGGAAGAGGTCCTTGTTGGAGGTGCCTGAGGCGTCGCCCTCCACGTTCTTGCCCAGAAGGTGCATGTCCGTGGTGAAGGGGAGCGGGCGCCCGCGCAACAGGAACTCCCAGTACACGAACCGGAATGCGAGCTTGGCCAGGTGGTTGGAACGGGATTCGCCCAGGAGCGTCATCGGCCCTAGGCGGGGGAGCGGGAACCCGCCTGTGTAGGGCTGGGTGCCGTAGTTGAAGTCCAGCAGCATCCCCTTGCCGTGACCGGTCTCGATGAAGCAGTTGGCGTGCCCGTCGAAGTGATGGGGCAGCTCCTGGCCGGCGATGTAATAGGGCCAGTTCTCCATGAACACGTCCACGGAGAAGTGGGCCACCGAGCCGGCCTTCGACGTCTGCAGGGTGCCGCCGTCACCGAGGACGAAGATGTCCGGATGCGCGAGGGAGCGCATGGTCTGCTGGTCGCACGGCACGAGGTTCATGTCATCGCCCAGCCCTGATCGGGCCACGTACTCGGCGCCGAAGTTCAGCGGGATCGAGACCAGCAGGTCGTAGGGGACGCGCCGATCGTCGAAGGAGACGAGCTCCTTGGCCTCGGTGTCCACCCGCTCGACGGCGAAGTCTGCTTCAAGGCGGATGTCGCGATCCTTGAACATGGTGCCCAGCTCTCGCGAGGCGATCGGTTTGGTGAAGGCGCCGTCCAGGGGGGTGACGTAGACGATCTCCACCTTCTTCCGCGTCTTCCGCTCACGGAAGTAGGCGTCGGCGAGGAACGTGAACTCGAGAGGGGCGACCGGGCACTTGATGGGCATGTCCGTCAGGTGCACCACGAGCCGTCCCCCCCGGAACTGCTTGAACGCCTCCGCCAGGGCGATGGACCGCGGCAGATCGTAGAAGTGGTGGACGTCTTCCGCGTCCGCGCCAGGGGTGAGGTCCGGCCTCGGCTCCACTCCCGTGGCGATGACGAGGGTGTCATAGTCCAGTTCGCGGCCGTCCGCCAGGTGGACGGTCTTGGCGTGAGCGTCGACCCTGTCGATCTCCGCCAGAACCAGTTCCACCCCATCGGGGATGAAGTGGTGCCGGGAGCGCACGATCTTGCCCTCGTCGTAGATGCCGAAGGGCAGGAAGAGGTACCCGGGTTGGTAGTGGTGGTCGTCGTCGCGATCAACGACGGTGATCTCAAGCTCCGCTGGCGGGTACGCCGATCGCAGCTTATTGGCGACCATGGTGCCGGCTGTTCCGCCGCCCAGGATGACCAGTCTCCTCATTGAGGCTCCTCCGAAGAAGTGGTGGTTCCCATAGCCTATACGGGTTGGGGTATACAAAATGCAGGGGGGCCACTTTCTACGACGAGACGTAGGACTTCACGGGACGGTCGCCACATCGTTTCCCTCGACGCGGTGATCGCGACGATGCGCCAGACCGGTCTTGACATGCACAGCAAGAACAGTCAGACCAGTGCGGGCGGGCTGGCCGTGAACGTCGTCGAGTGCTGAGGCACCCCCGATCCGGCCGAAACCGACACGACCCGCACCCGCCGGGCTAGCGTTCTTGGCAGGAGGTGGCCCATGGACATCATTCTCATCCCCGGCCTCTGGCTGGACGGCTCGTCATGGTCCCGGGTGGTGCCTTTCCTTGAGAGGGCGGGCCATCGCGTCGTGGCCCTGACCCCGCCGGGCCACGACGGACAGGATCCCGCCGCGGTGACCTACGGCGATCTGGTGGCGGCGGTGGTCACCGAGATCGACAATTCCGCCGACCACGTCATCCTCGTCGGTCACTCTGCCGGGTGCGCGGCGGCCTGGGCGGCCGCGGACCGACGGCCGGACAGGGTGGGCTGCGTGGTGCTGGTGGGCGGCTTCCCGATCCCGCACGGCTCGCCCATCCTGGACGGCTTCGAGCCCGTCGACGGCGTCCTCCCCTTCGTGGGGTGGGCCGCGTTCGACGGCCCTGACACCGCAGACCTCGACGAGTCCGCCAAGGCCGAGCTCGAGGGCCACATGACCCCGGCGCCAGGGCAGTACGCCCTGGGCATCCAGGAACTGAGCGACGACAGGCGCTACCGGATCCCCGTGGTCAACGTCTGCACCGAGTACTCCGCGGACGAGCTGCGGTCCTGGTCCGAGCAGGGCTTCGCCCCCGTCAGCGAGCTGCGCAAACTCCAGCACGCCGGTTATGTGGACCTGGAGTCCGGCCACTGGCCCCAGGTCAGCCGGGCCGGGGACCTTGCCGAGGTGATCCTCCGCGCCGCGACCGTGCGCTGACGGCGTAACGGACACCCTCCCCGGGAGTTTCGCGCGGCCACTAGTTTGGTGGGACAACACCTGGCACACGAGGAGTCACCGATGACCTACCGCCCCGAAACGCTCGCCGTCCACGCCGGTCAGGAGACCGCTGATTCGGCCACGAACGCCCGCGCCGTGCCCATCTACCAGACCACCAGCTACGTCTTCGACGACGCCCAGCACGCCGCAGACCTCTTCGCCCTCGCCCGCCCCGGCAACATCTACACCCGCCTGATGAACCCCACCCAGAGTGTCCTCGAGGCGCGCGTCAACGCGCTCGAGGGCGGCGTCGGGGCCCTGGCCACCGCGTCCGGTGCCGCGGCGATCACCTACGCCGTGCTCAACCTCACCTACTCGGGCGACAACATCGTCGCGCTGTCGACGCTCTACGGCGGCACCTACGCGCTCTTCGCCCACACGCTCAAGCAGTTCGGCATCGAGGCCCGCTTCGTCGATCCAGGCAAGCCGGAGGAGCTGGCCCAGCACGTCGATGCCCACACCAAGCTGGTCTTCGGTGAGACGGTGGGCAATCCCGCGCTCAACGTCATCGATCTGGATGCCTGGTCCGAGGCGGCGCACGCCCTGGGCCTGCCGTTCATCGTCGACAACACAGTGCCGACCCCCCACCTCACCCGGGTGTTCGACCACGGCGTGGACATCTCGGTGCACTCCGCCACGAAGTACCTGGGCGGCCACGGCACCTCGCTGGGCGGAGTGCTGGTGGACTCCGGGCGCTTCGACTGGGCCGCGCACAGCGACCGTTTCCCCGGCCTGACGCAGCCGGATGCGGCGTACCACGGTGTGGTGTGGACCGACGCGGCCGGCCCCGCCGCCTACGTGATCCGGGCCCGCACCGTACTGCTGCGCAACACCGGCGCGGCGATCGCTCCCATGAACTCGTTCCTCCTGCTGCAGGGCATCGAGACGCTCCATCTGAGGATGGAGCGTCACAGCGAGAACGCGCTCGCGGTGGCCAACTTCCTGACCGCGCACCCCAAGGTGTCCTGGGTCAACTACCCGGGCCTCGAGTCCAGCACCACCCACGAGATCGCCACGCGCATCCTCAAGGGCGGCTTCGGTGGCCTCGTCTCGTTCGGCGTGCAGGGCGGCCGCGAGTCCGGCACCCGGCTGGTGGAGGCTCTGGAGTTGTTCAGCCACCTCGCCAACATCGGCGACGCGAAGTCGCTGGCCATCCACAACGCGTCGACCACCCACTCGCAGCTCTCCGACGAAGAACTTGCCTCCGCAGGCGTGCCGGCCGAGATGGTGCGGTTGTCCGTGGGCATCGAACACATCGAGGACATCCTGGCGGATCTCACCCAGGCGTTGGACCGAATCTGAGTGAGTCGCGGGGAGTGGGGGCGGGTACCGTTCCCTCCCCACCCGCTCCCCGAGGAGGGCCGCCCGCGAAGCGGCGTGGCCCGTCTCGAAGGGTTGTGACTACCACCTTCACGCAGTTCTTGTGGTCGGGTGCGGTGAGGCGTGAGTCGATGCCCGGGCGGCCGTTGACCAGGGTCTCGATGTCTCGGCCGTCTGGGTCGGTGGTCGGGTTGTGGAGGCCGCCCGGGCATCGTCTCGCGTCCCCCCGCACTCGTCTGGCTTGTGGCGTGGTCTTGTCCCGGGCGTGGGCCGGCAGGGCGGCGTTGGGGTCGGGTCTGCTTGGGCGGGATGCCGGTGGGGTGATCCTCGGGTTGGGCACCGCTGCGCAGTGCCGCCCTGCCGTTCCTCACCCTTGTGTCTATGTGCGGTTTATCGACCCTTCGAGACGTCCTGCGGTCGCTTCGCGACGCGGGACCCTCAGGGACCGAGCTCAGGCGGCGGCCTGTATAGCGGCGTGTCCCGTCCACATCCGTCGCCTGAGGAGGGCCATCCGCGGAGCGGCGCGGGCCGTCATTTCGCTCCCTGAGGAGGGCAGCCCGCGAAGCCTCGTGGCCCGTCCCCCTCGCTCCCTGAGTTGGGCCGCCCGCGAAGCGGCGTGGCCCGTCTCGAAGGGTTGTATCTGGACCTGACAACCAATCCCTGACCCACTAAGGCCGCTGCCCGGCACCGGTGGGCCAACTTGAGAGGACCGCTAGGGCTGGGTCGGCGTCGACTGCTGGTGACGCCGATCCGCCTCGATGTCCTCCTCGGCGATCGAATGGTCGGAGGAGTGCAGATGCTCCCCGCCGTCCGGCCCGTCGGTCTGGCGTCGGGTGAGCTCGCTGTCGTCGACGACGGGGGTGTCGTCGGGGTTGGTGACCGGGTCGCTCATTGGTCCTCCTAGGCGTGCGATCGTGCTTGTCAGGGTAGCCTTTCCTGCATGGACTCGCCGCCGAAACGGGTGTCGAATAATGACATGAGTCTGACCGTCGCCCCGAACCCCGTCGAGTCGGCTGAGCTGTCCGGCCGGCTGAACTGGCTGCGCGCCGGTGTCCTCGGCGCCAATGACGGCATCGTGTCCATCTCGGCCACCGTGGTGGGTGTCGCGGCCGCGACCAGCACCGTCACCCCTGTCCTGCTCGCCGGTGTCGCCGCGGTGGTGGCAGGGGCCATCTCGATGGCGTTGGGCGAGTACGTCTCGGTGTCCAGCGCAGCGGATTCGCAGCGCTCGCTGATCGCGTCCCTGCGCATCCTCCTGACCTCCGATCGTCGCGCGGCCGACGAGGAACTCGTGGCCGCGTATCAGCGCCAGGGCCTCACGAAGGCCACTGCTGAGAAGGTGGTGGAGGAGATCGGCGAGGGGCACGCCGTGAAGGCCCACCTCTCCCAGCGCTTCCATCTGGCCGAGGACGAGATCGTCAATCCATGGCACGCGGCTCTGGCGTCGGCGGTCGCGTTCCTCGCCGGCGCTATTCTGCCGCTGCTGACGATCCTCCTCGCCCCCATCCCGCTGCGCATCCCGGTGACGGTGGTCGCGGTGCTGGTGGCGCTGGCCATCACGGGCGGGTTAGGCGCGAAGCTCGGCGGCGCGCCGGCCGGCCGTGCGGTGCTCCGAGTCGTGACGGGCGGGATGCTCGCGCTGGCCACCACCTACTCGATCGGCCTCCTCCTGGGCGTCTCCGGTCTCTGATCTCCTCCGGGTTGCGCAACAATGGGGGCGTGAACGGCCCCCTCGGAACCAGCCTCGGAGTGGTGGAGACGTCGTCGATCCGGGTCTTCGACCCGGATCACCCGCTGATCCTCCGCAGCGGCGCCACGCTGGGCATCGTCGATGTGGCCTACGAGACCTACGGCACCCTCAACGCTGAGCGCAGCAACGCCGTCTACATCTGTCACGCGCTCACCGGCGACGCCCACGCGGCCGGATACCACGAGGGCGAGACCCGGCCGGGCTGGTGGGACACGATGATCGGCCCCGGCAAGCCCATCGACACGAACGTCTGGTTCGTGGTCTGCTCCAATCTCCTGGGTGGCTGCCAGGGCACCACGGGTCCGTCGTCGACGAACCCGGAGACGGGCGATCCCTACGGCCTGGACTTCCCTCTCCTGGACATGGCGGACTTCGTCGAGGTGCACCGCGGCCTCGCCCGGCACCTGGGCATCGAACGGTTCGCCGCCGCCGTGGGCGGCTCGCTGGGCGGCATGCAGGTTCTCCAATGGGCGATGACCCATCCCACGGAGCTGGGCCGAGCACTGATCTTCGCCGCCTCCTCACGGCTCACCGCCCAGAACATCGCGTTCTCCGCCGTGGGGCGGCAGGCGATCATGCGCGACTCGCACTTCCTGGACGGACGCTTCCTCATTGCGGGGACCGCACCCCGCAAGGGGCTCTCCGTGGCCCGGATGATGGCCCACATCACCTACCTCTCGGAGACCGGATTCGAGGAGAAGTTCGGGCGGACCGCCCAACGCGGCGAACTCGCCAAGAACTTCGGCGTGGACTTCGCCGTCGAGAGCTACCTCGAGCATCAGGGGGAGCGGTTCCTCTCACGATTCGATGCCCTCAGCTACCTCTATCTCACCCGGGTGATGGACTACTTCGATCCCTTCGCGGACGAGGACGCCCTGGCGGCGCTCATCGACGATCCGGTCCGCTTCCTCATCGTGAGCTTCGACACTGACTGGCGATTCTCCACCGAGCACTCGCGCAGGATCGTCAGGCATCTGGAGGGCGCCAAGCTGCCCACCTCGTTCCGGGAGATCGCCTCCCGGTGGGGCCACGACTCGTTCCTCCTGGACGTCCCCGATTATCACGCCACGGTGCGGGCCTACCTGGAGCGCGCCGCGGAGGAGTTGGTATGAGCGACACCCTGCGGCCGGACCTGTGGCTGATCACCAAGCTGATCCCCGAAGGCTCCCGCGTCCTGGATCTCGGCTGCGGCGACGGCGAGCTGCTGCGCCTGCTCACGCTCAAGGGATGCTCCGGCACCGGCGTCGACATGGATCCGGGCAACCTGGTGGCCGCGATGCGCAGCGGCGTCGACGTGATCCAGCTCAACCTCGACACGCAGCTGGGGGAGTTCGGCGACGACAGCTACGACTTCGTCGTCCTCTCGCGGACGCTGCAGACCGTGCGCAAGCCCCGCGAGGTCCTGCGGGAGATCGGCCGGATCGCCGTCCATTCGGTGGTCTCGATGCCCAACTTCGCCCACTGGCGCAACCGGCTGCGGCTGCTATCGGGGCGGATGCCGATGTCGCGCGACCTGCCGTTCGAGTGGTACGACACCCCGAATCTGCACCACTCGTCGCTGCCGGACCTGGAGCCGCTCTTCGCCGGGCTGGACATGGTGATCGATTCACGCATCGCGCTGGATGCCTCGGGAAGGGCACGACGGCTTGGTAACCTGGCGGCCAACCTGCTGGCCAGCTCGTCGCTCTACGTGCTGCACGCTAAGCGATGAGCGCCCGGATCCGGGTCGCGGCGCCGCCGAGCGCCAGGTTCTCGGCCAGGGCATCCCACCGCTGATCGTCCACGGGGGAGCGGGTCAGGTCCGGCATCGGGAGCGTGTCGACGCAGGTCACCACCTCGCGTGCCCTCGCCAGGTAGTCGACGTCTGACAACAGCTTGGAGCGCACCGACGGCGACATGCCTGAGCCCGGGTCGACGGCGGCCGCGACCATCGCCTCCAGGGAGGGGTAGGCGGCCACGAGCGTGGTGGCACTCTTCTCGCCGATGCCCTTGACCCCCGGGAGCCCGTCGGAGGGGTCACCGCGCAGGACGGCGAAGTCCACGTACCTCTCCGGAGCCAGGGCGTACTTCGCCGCCATCCACTCCGGCGTGACCAGCTCGTGACTGGCCACCCCGCGCGCCACATAGACAACGCTCGTGTGGTCGTCGACGAGTTGGAAGAGGTCGCGGTCACCGGTCACCACCAGACTCGTGCCCACATGCTGACGGGCCAAAGAGGCCAGCACATCGTCGGCCTCGTGCTGCGCCACACCCACGACGGGGATGCCCAACGACTCGAGGCAGTCGCGGATCAGCGGCACCTGCCGGCTCAGGTCGTCGTCAACGAGCTCCGCCTCGCCGTCGGCCAACTGGACGACCCGGTGTGCCTTGTAGCTCGGGAGCAGGTCCACCCGCCAGTCGGGTCGCCAGTCGTCGTCCCAGGCGCACACAAGGCTGTCAGGGGCGTATTGGTTGGCGAGACGCGCGATGAAGTCCAGCGTGCCCCGCACCGCGTTGACCGGCCTCCCGTCGAGGGCCCGGAAGGTGGAGGGCACCCCGAAGAACGCCCGGAAGTACAGGTAGGACGTGTCGAAGGCCATCAACGTGCTCATCCCGCCATCCTGACACAGTGTCCTCAGACCCGGGCCGGGTACTCTTGGGCCTCGTGATCACCCGCCCGCCGCTGCCGTTCCTGGTGTCCGCGGCGCTGGCCGTCGGGTCCGGGCTGCTCACCGGCGCCGGACAGGCGCCGATGGGGATCTGGCCGGCGACCCTGGTGGGCGTGGCTCTGTTCACCTGGCTGATGGTGGATCGTCGGCCCCGCTCCGCCTTCGGCCTCGGCTACCTCGCCGGCCTTGCGATGAACACGCTGACCGTGTCCTGGGTCTCCGTCCTGGGGGTATGGGTGGGCGTGGCGCTGGTGGCGTTCCTGTCGCTGTGGTGGGGGGTGCTCGCGCTCGCTGTGTCGTGGCTGCTCAAGCTCCGCGCATGGCCGCTCCTGGTACCCGCCGCGTGGGTGGCGGTGGAGTTCGTCTCCGGCAAGGTGCCGTTCGGCGGATTCTCCTGGGCGCGGCTCGGCTACACGACGGTGGACCAACCCATGTCGGGTCTGCTCGCCTGGGTGGGCGTCACTGGGGTCGGCTACCTGGTGGCGTTGGTGGCGCAAGCGCTTCTTCTGGCCTGGTCGTCGCCCAGCCGGCGGACGGTGGCGCTGGCGGGGGTCGCCGGTGTGTTCACGCTGGGGGGACTCGCGCACCTGGTACCGCAGTCCGAGCCGGTCGACGAGGTGAAGGTGGCCATGGTTCAGCCGGCCGTCAACCGGGCCGAGAAGGGCACCGGCACCTACGCCCGCTCCGTCACCAACAATGCGCTCAGCGAGACCATCTTCGCGCTTTCCGAGGCCCGCGCGGGCGGCCACGAGGTTGACTTCGTGTTGTGGCCCGAGAACGCCACCGATGTGGATCCGGAGGCCGACGCCGCCACGCGCGGCCTCGTCGAGCTCTCCGTGCGGCTGGCTGGGGCGCCCGTCTTCGTGGGGGCCGTCACCGACGGGCCGGTCCCCGACTCGCGTCAGACCTCCAGCATCTGGTGGCATCCCGACACCGGTCCGGGTGCCGTCTACCACAAACGAGACCTGGTCCCCTTCGGCGAATGGATCCCCTTCCGCGACGTCCTGCTGCCCCGGCTCCCGATCCTTGAGCAGATCGGCCGGCAATCGATCCCGGGGGAGGGGCCTGGTGTGGTGTCGGCCCCCACGGAACGGTTCCCGGACCTCGTGGTAGGCACCATCATCTGCTTCGAGCTGGCCTACGACGACACCTCCTACGACCTGGTCCGGCACGGGGCGCAGGTGGTCGTGTCGCAGTCCAACACCAACACCTACGCCGGCACGTTCGAGCCGCACCAGCAGCTGGTCATCAACCGCGTCCGGGCGATGGAACTGGGCCGCGAGGTGGCGGTCTCCACACTCAACTCGCTCTCCGCGGTCGTCGACACCCGTGGGCGCGTGCAGGAGGTCACCGCCGAATACCAGGCGGACAGCGTGCTCACCTCCCTCCCGCTGCGCACCAACGTCAACCTCTCGGTGCTGCTCAGCCCCTGGCTGGCGTGGGTTGCCGTGGCAGCAACCGCCGGTGGCATCGGCGCCGCCCTGGGGCCGCGCCGAGGTAGGGCCCGGTAGCATGGCAGAGACACCACAACAGGAAAGAAGTGTTCCATGACCAGTCAGGACGCGCTCGAGCGAGTTCTCGTGATCATCCCGACCTACAACGAGTCACAGAACATCGAGAGCATCGCCACCAGGATCCGCCGGGCCGTCCCGCAGGCCCACATCCTCGTCGCGGACGACAACTCCCCGGACGGCACCGGAGCTATTGCGGACCGGCTGGCGGAGGCCGACGAACAGATCCACGTGATGCACCGCAAGGGGAAGGAAGGCCTGGGCGCCGCCTACCTGGCCGGTTTCCACTGGGGCCTCGACGAGGGCTTCGGCGTGCTGATCTCGCACGACGCCGACGGCTCCCACCAGCCCGAGGAGTTGCCGAGGCTGCTGCGCGCCATCAGCGCGGGCGCGGACATGGTCAAGGGCTCGCGCTGGGTCAAGGGCGGCTCTGTGGTCAACTGGCCGAAGTCGCGCGAGTTCATCTCGAAGGGCGGCTCGCTGTGGACGCGCCTGTGGCTGGGCATCCCGGTCAAGGACGCCACCGGCGGCTTCAACGCCTACCGGGCGTCCACGCTGCGCGGCATCAGCCTCGATGAGGTGGCCTCGGCCGGGTACTGCTTCCAGATCGACCTGGTGTGGCGAGCCCTCAAGGCCGGCTTCACCGTCGTCGAGGTCCCGATCGAGTTCGTGGAGCGGGAGTTCGGGGATTCCAAGATGAGCCGCAGCATCGTGATCGAGGCGTTGATCCGGACCACACTCTGGGGCATCGACCACCGGCTGGGTCAGCTCACCGGGGGCGTCAGGCGTGCGATCACCGGCCGAAAGGCCGCGTGAGCGCCGTGGATCCGCGCAAGGGAGCCCTACGGCTCGCGCTCATGGGACTGACGGTCTTCGGCCTCGTCTTCGCGGAGATCGCCGCCATCCTGTGGGTCGCCGGCGAAATCGGTTGGTGGACGTTGGCTATCCTCTCGGCCACCACCGTGCTGGGCATCTACCTCCTTCAGCGTGAATGGCGGAAGGCCTGGGGCGCCCTGTCAGCGGCGCTGACCTCCGGGCAGCTGCCATCTGGCCAGTTGGCCGACGCATCGCTGGTGTTGATGGGCGGCGTGCTGCTCGTCGTGCCTGGCCTGCTCACGGACGTGGCCGGACTGCTTCTGCTGCTGCCGTTCACGCGCCCCTTCATCCGGTCGGGCATCGCGTGGTGGGCCTCCAAGACGATGCAGCGCTCAGGCGCTGCGCCCACCGTCATCCGAGGCGACGTGGTGACCGAAACGGTGACCTGGATCCCGGTCATCGACCCGTCGAGCAACGAAAACGACACGATCCGCGGGGAGGTCGTCGAGGACGACCGGCCCGCGGACCGTGATCGGGGAAAGGGTCAGTAGATCCTGTCGGACTCGCGCAGCTTGGTCAGCTGCTCGTTGAGGATGTCTTCGAGCTCCGGGATCGAGCGACGCTCCCGCAGCATGTCCCAGTGGGTGCGTGCCGGTTTGGTCTGCTTCTCCTCGCCCACCACACCGTCAGAACGCACCGCGATCGATCCACACTTCTTGCACTCCCACTCGGTGGGGAGTTCCGCTTCCAGGGCGAAGGTCACCGTGAAATGGTGATCCTTCGGGCAGTCGAACGCCAGCTTCCGGCGCTCGGCGAATTCGATGCCCTGCTCGTCTTCGAACGTCTTGGAGCCCAGCCCCATGCCGCGCAGCGCACGATCAGCCATGTTTGCCTCCTTCGTCTGCTTCACCAACGAACCGGGGCGCCGATTCGTTCCTCAGCCGTTATCGAGTAGACCACATCCCCCGAGCCCGGAGAACCTCTTTGAGCAAATCCGGCCGATCCGTGACGATGCCGTCGACGCCCCAGTCGATCAGACGGTGCATCGTAGTCGGCTCGTCGATGGTCCACACGTGGATCTTCCGTCCTGCACGGTGGATTCTGGCGATGTTCCGCGGTGTGACGATGTCCATCATCACCGGCCCGACCGGGTGGTTGAGCGGCACCTGGAACACGGGGCCGCCCAGCATGACGGCCGTCAGTGCCATGGCGGCCACGCCCGTGCGGGACACCGCCGTGGGGACCTGGGGGAGTATCGACCGGAACCGGCGGATGGCCGAACGGGAAAAGGAGCCCACGCAGACACGCCGCTCCGCGCCATGTCTGCGGATGCATTCGGCCAGGGGCACCACGGCCGTCACATGCTTGATGTCGATGTTGAAGCTGCACGAGGGAAACGTCTCGAACAACTCGGCCAACGTGGGGATCGGCTCGCGTCCGCCCACCCTCAGGCTCTGCAGCTCCTTCAACCGCAGGGACCTCAGCGAGCCGGCCTCATCCGTCACGCGGGAGACATCATCGTCGTGGAACGCGACGAGGTGGCCGTCGATGGTGGCGTGCACATCGGTCTCCAGATAACGGAAGCCGAGGGCGACGGCATTGGTGAAGGCGCGCACCGTGTTCTCGATGCCCAGGTTCGCGGTCAGCAGTGCACCGCCGCGGTGGGCCATCGGGATGAACTGGGGGGACAGGTAGTCCTCGTGCACACCGGCCATAGGGTGGCAGTTTAGTGTCCTGACTGTGGGTTTCGCTGCGAGTGCAAAGATGTGCCAATGACCACGGTTGTCTCCATCCAGTCCGCTGTCGCCTACGGCCACGCCGGAAACTCCTCCGCAGTCTTCCCGCTCCAGCGCGCGGGGGTCGACGTCTGGCCTGTCTACACCGTCAACTTCTCCAACCACACCGGCTACGGGGCGTGGCGAGGACCCCTGATCCCAGCCTCCGACGTGTGGGAGGTTGTGCAGGGAATCGACGAGCGTGGCGTCCTCGGTGTCGTCGACGCGCTGCTGTGCGGCTACCAGGGCACACCCGAGGTGGGGCAGGTCATCCTGGACACGGCCGAGCTGATCAAGGCGCAGAGCCCCGGGGCCGTCTTCTGCGCGGATCCGGTGATGGGCGACGTCGACCGGGGTTTCTATGCCCGGCCCGGGATCCCGGAGTTCTGGCGCGACCACGTGGTCCAGCGCGCCGACATCATGACTCCCAACCTGTTCGAGCTGGAGTTCCTCACGGGACATCCCACGCACACCACCGCGGACGTCCTCACAGCGATCGCGGAACTGCGAGCCCGCGGCCCTCAGGTGGTCGTCGTGACCTCGGTGGTGGGCTCCGACGCATCCGCGGACGCCATGCGCATGATCGGTGTCGGCCCCGACGGGGCGTGGCAGGTGGAGACCCCGGTCCTGGACCGCAAGTTCACCGGATCGGGTGACCTCACCACCGCCATGTTCCTGGCCCACTGGTTGCGCACGCGCGATGTGGGCGCCGCGTTGGGTGCCACGGCCTCGATCGTGTACTCGGTCCTCGAGGCCACCACCACCGCCGGGCACCCCGAGCTCCGCCTGGTGGATGCGCAGTCTGACATCGTGGCCCCGCGGCACGTGTTCGAGGCCCGTCGCGTGGGGTGAGCGAAGCCCTCAGTCGTCGGTGTCCGGCGTGCCCCAGAACACATTGATGCTCGCGCCCAGCTTGTTGAGCCTCTGGGGAAGATCCTCGTAACCCCGGTTGATCACATAGACGTCCATCAGGTTCGTGGTCCCGCGGGCCGCCAGGGCGGCCAGCAACAGGCAGACCGCGGGCCGCAGCGCCGGCGGGGACTCGACCTCGCGGGCCCGCCACTTGGTGGGGCCCAGGATCAGCAGCCGATGTGCGTCCATCAGCTGGATGTTGGCGCCCAGATCGGAGAGCTTCTTCAGGTGGATGGCCCGGTTGTCGTAGACCCAGTCGTAGATGACGCTCTGGCCCGTCGCGGTGGCGCAGATGACTGCGAAGAACGGCAGGTTGTCGATGTTGAGCCCCGGGAACGGCATCGGGTGGATCTTGTCCAGGGGGGCGGTGAGGTCCGACGGCTTGACCGTCACGTCGACAAGGCGTGTCTTGCCGTTGCGGCTGCGGTACTCCTCGGAGAGTTCCAGGCGTTGGCCCATCTCGTCCAGGATCGCGAACTCCACCTCGAGGAACTCGATGGGGCAGCGCCGCACCGTGATCTCCGACCTGGTCACGATTCCGGCGGTGAGCAGGCTCATCGCCTCGATCGGGTCCTCCGAGATGTGGTATTCGACGTCGGCCTCGATGTGCTCCTGACCCGTGACGGTCAGGGTGGTGGTGCCGACCCCCTCGATGGTGACGCCCAACTGCTGGAGGTAGAAGCACAGGTCCTGGACCATGTAATTGCCGGAGGCGTTGCGCAACGTGGTGATTCCGGGGGTGCGGGCGGCGGCCATGATGGCGTTCTCGGTGACGGTGTCTCCGCGCTCGATCAGGGTGATGGAGCGCTCGCCGTCCGGGATCTTCTCGACGACGGCGTGGTAGTTGCCCTCGGTCGCTTCAACTGTCAGGCCCATCTTGTGGAGCGCAGACATGTGCGGGTGGACGGTTCGGGCACCCAGGTCGCAGCCGCCCGCGTACGGGAGGAGGAACTGGTCGAAGTCGTGCATCAGCGGTCCCAGCAGCATCAGGATACTGCGGGTGCGCTTGGCGGCCCGGGCGTCGATGTTCTCCGGCCTGAGTTCGGCCGGGCGGATGATCTCCAGGTCGTTGTCGCCGATCCAGGTGAGGTTCACCCCGATGGAGGTCAGCACCTCACTGATGCGGTCCACCTCCTCGATCCTGGCGATGCCCCGCAGGACCGTGCGGCCCTGATTGAGCAGGCTGGCGCACAGGATGGCCATGGCCGCGTTCTTGCTGGTCCGCACGTCGATGTCGCCCGACAGCTTTGTCGGGCCCTGGATCTCGAAGTTCACGTTGCCCTGAGTGGCCGTCTGGATCAACGGCATCTCGAGCGCCTCCGCCAGGCGGGTGATCATGCTGAGCGAGAGGTTCTGCTGCCCGTTCTCGATGCGGTGGACCGCGCTCTGGACGGTGCCCAGCTCGTCTGCCAGCCTCTGCTGCGACCATCCCCGGGCGAGGCGGGCCTCGCGGATCATGCGTCCGATGGACTTGCTCGTTGCGCTCATCGGGTCAGGTTATCTCACGGGTGAGATAGCGTCACAGGTTTGGAGAAGAGGGCAGCGGTGGGGTGCCACCAGGGCACTAGAGTGGGCGCCATGAGCTCTGAATATGACGTCGTCGTCCTCGGTGCCGGCCCCGGCGGTTATGTGGCCGCCATCCGCGCCTCCCAGCTGGGACTCAAGGTAGCCGTGATCGAGAAGCAGTACTGGGGCGGGGTGTGCCTCAACATCGGCTGCATCCCCACCAAGTCGCTCCTGCGCAACGCCGAACTGGCGCACATCTTCACCCACGAGGCGGACACCTTCGGCATCGAGGGGCAGGTGAGCTTCAACTACGGCAAGGCGTTCAAGCGCAGCCGTCAGGTCTCGGAGCGCATGACCAAGGGCATCCACTACCTGATGAAGAAGAACAAGATCACCGAGATCGACGGCTGGGGCACCTTCCTTGACGACCACCGGATCGAGGTGGCCGGCAACGACGGCCAGAAGCAGACACTCACCTTCACAAACGCCATCATCGCGGCCGGCGCCACCACGCGGCTGCTCCCGGGCACGCAGCTCTCCGCCAACGTGGTGACCTACGAGGAGCAGATCCTCGCCGACGACGTGCCGGGGTCGATCATCATCGGCGGCTCGGGCGCCATCGGCACCGAGTTCGCGTTCGTGCTCAGCCAGTTCGGCACGAAGGTGACCATCGTCGAGTACCTGGACCGGATGGTCCCCACCGAGGACGCGGAGATCTCCGCCGAGCTGGCCAAGGCATACAAGAAGCTCGGCGTCACCGTCCTGACCTCCACCAAGGTCGAGGGGATCGAAGACACCGGAACCGGAGTCAAGGTGACGGTCAGCCCCGCCGCCGGCGGAGAGCAGAAGGTCCTGGAGGCTGACCGGTTCCTCTCGGCCATCGGTTTCGCCCCCCGGGTGGACGGCTTCGGCCTCGAGGCCACGGGCGTGACGTTGACGGATCGCAAGGCGATCGCCATCGACGACTACATGCGCACCTCGGTGCCCCACATCTACGCCATCGGGGACTGCACCGGCAAGATGATGCTGGCCCACACCGCCGAGGCGCAGGGCGTTGTGGCCGCCGAAACCATCGCCGGCGCGGAGACCCATCCCATCAACTACGACATGATCCCGCGTGCCACCTACTGCCAGCCGCAGATCGCCTCCTTCGGCTACACCGAGCAGCAGGCCAAGGACAAGGGCTACGACGTCAAGGTGTCCAAGTTCCCCTTCGCCGCCAACGGCAAGGCGTGGGGCCTGGGGGAGGGGGTCGGCTTCGTCAAGATCGTCGCGGACGCCCGTTACAACGAGCTCCTGGGCGCCCACATGATCGGCCCGGATGTCACCGAGTTGCTGCCCGAGCTCACGCTCGCGCAGGCCTACGACCTCACGGCGGAAGACATCAGCCGCAACATCCACGCTCACCCCACGCTGTCGGAGGCCATCAAGGAGGCGGTGGAGGGCATCGCCGGTCACATGATCAACTACTGACATCGTGACCGTCTCGTTCTCCCTGCGTGACCAGGTCGCCCTGGTCACCGGTGCCTCCAAGGGCATCGGCCAGGCGATCGCCGTGGCGCTCGCCGAGGCCGGCGCCCGCGTCGCCTGCAGCGCGCGAGCCGAGGAGAGCCTCACCGAGACCCTCGGCCTCATCTCCGACGTCGGAGGCCTCGGGGTCCCCGTCGCGTGGGATGTCCGTGACCCTGAGGCGGCCGGGCCCGCCGTTTCCTCCGTGGAGGAGCGCCTGGGCCCGCTCCGCCTCGCCGTCAACAACGCCGGCATCGGCGCGGGCACCCCGGCGCTGGAGCTGACACCGGACCAGTGGCGCTCGGTCTACGCCACCAATGTCGACGGCGTGTTCTGGTCATGCCAGGCGCAGGCCCGTGCCATGCAGGCACACGGTGAGGGGGGAGGAATCGTCAACATCGCCTCGATCTCGGGCCACATCGCCAACCGTAACCTCACGCAGGCGCAGTACAACTCCGGCAAGGCAGCGGTCATCCACCTCACGAAATCGCTCGCCGTCGAGTGGGCGGGCCTCGGGATCCGCGTCAACGCGGTCAGCCCCGGCTACACACTGACGCCCATGAACCAGCGCCCGGAGGTGGCCGATCTTGTGCTGGAGTTCGCCGACAGCACACCCCTGGGCCGGTTGGCGACCCCCGAAGAGATCGCCGGTCCGGTGCTGTTCCTCCTGAGTCCCGCAGCCAGCTACATCACAGGTGCGGACCTGCTGGTCGACGGAGGCTACTGCTGCTGGTAGCCGCCGACCAGCGCCTAGGGTGGGGCCATGGAGCAACGCAGCGTCGGCACATCAGGGTTGAAGGTCAGCGTCGTCGGGATGGGGTGCAACAACTTCTCCCGGCCGGGAACCGCCACGGAGTCCCTTGAGCAGAGCGTGCGGGTCATCGGCGCAGCCATCGACCAGGGAGTCACGTTCTTCGACGGCGCCGACATCTACGGTGGTGCCCCGGGACGCAGCGAGGAGTTCCTCGGCGTTGCGCTGCGGGGCAAACGGGATCAGGTGGTGATGGCCACCAAATTCGGGCATCAGGACTTCACGATGCCCGGCTCCGAGGCTTGGGGCCCGAAGGGCGCGAGGCGCTATGTCCGCTCGGCCGTCGAGGCCTCCCTGTCGCGGCTCCAGACGGACTGGATCGACCTCCTGCAGATGCACACCCCGGATCCGGAGACCCCCATTGAGGAGACCCTGGAGGTCCTGACGGACCTGGTTGGCGAGGGCAAGGTTCGCTTCATCGGGCACTCCAACTTCACCGGGGACATGGCGCGCGAGGCCGCAGAGATTGCCGTGGCGGAGGGCCTCGAGTCCTTCGTCTCGGCCCAGAACGAATACTCGCTTCTGGCCCGCGACATCGAAAACGACCTTCTTCCGGCGGCCGTGGACCTGGGGCTCGGCGTCTTCCCCTACTTCCCGCTGGCCAACGGACTCCTCACGGGCAAGTACACCCGCGACGGTGGCGGCGAGGGGCGGATGCGTTCCATCAAGTCCGCCCAGCTGGCGGGCGTGGACTGGGATCTGCTCGAGCGCTACCGGCGGTTGTGCGAACGCGCCGGTCACACGATGCTGGAGGTGACCGTCCAGTGGCTGCTCGGCCAGCCGTCCATCACCTCGGTGATCGCCGGCGCGACGCTGGTGGAGCAGGTGGCGCAGAATGCCGCCGCCGGGTCCGCCGCGGTCCCGGACGGGGTGCTGGACGCCGTCGACGAGATGTTCGCCCCTGACCGGATTCAGTGGGACGTGATGGTCACGGAGTGGGAGACGTGGTCGATGACGAAGGTCACATCGCCCCGCTGGACGACTTCCGTGCCGGGCTCCGGGGCGGCCTCCACGGGCCTGGCAGCCAGGCGCGCAAGGGAGCGCAGGCCCTCGTCGTCGGGGATGGTCGCCACGTAGATGGCCCTCCCCGCGCCCAGCGTGCGCATCGTGACGGCCGGCCTGGCGTCCGCGCGGCCTCCCTCGAAGCTCGCCAGGACCTCGGCGGTGTCCACCGTCAACTCCTCCGCACAGTGCGTGCCCTCGAATCTTCCGAGTGACCCCGCCACTGGTGCGCTCTGCTGGCCAGGCGGAGTCAGCGCCAAGGCACCGAAATCGGTCACGCGCATCCCGAAACTCTCGCCGAGGAGAGTGGTGAAGCCACCGGCACGGAACCTGTCGTGTTCGTCCACGATGTCACTGAAGGGCCCCGTCACCACGGTGCCTCCCCGCTCCAGCACGGACAGTATGCCTTGGGCGGCGTGCTCGGTGAGCAGGTAGAGCAGGGGGGCGAAGACGGTGTCGTAGTGGCCGAGGTCCGCCTCCGCGTCGACGACGTCCACCAGCACGCCCAGATCGAGAAGTGCCGAGTGCCAGCGCTGGATCTGGGCCAGATAGTCCAGCGTCACCGGATGGTCCGGCTGCTCGATCGCCCACCTGTTCTCCCAGTCGTAGACCAGCGCCACCCGTGCCCGAAGCCGGCCGAGAGGCGGCAACTCCTCCAGCGCCGCGCCCAAACCGACGACCTCGCGCCACGTCCGCGTTCCCGTGCCCGCATGGGGAAGCATCGCGGAGTGGAACTTCTCCGAACCCGCGCTCGACTGCCGCCACTGGAAGAACATCACGCCGTCCGCCCCACGTGCCACGGCCTGCATGCTCAGGGCGGACATCTCACCGGGCGCCTTGGGCGCATTGCTGGGCCGCCAGTTCACCGCGTTGCTCGCCTGCTCCATGAGGATCCAGGGCGTGTCCGGCTTGAGTGAGCGGATCAGATCCCTGGTGAATGCCGCCGAGCGCCACGCGTCGGGGTCGTTGGGATCCGGGTAGCTGTCGTCGGAGATCACGTCCAGATGGGGTGCCCAGCGGTGGTAGTCCAGCGGCTCGAACGCCCCCATGAAGTTGGTGGTCACGGGCTGCGTGGCCCCTGCGTCCCGAATGATGCCCTTCTCCATGAGGTACAGGTCCAGAAGGGCGTCGGAGGTGAAGCGCTTGAAGTCCAGCACCCCGGCCGGATTGAGGCTGTAGGGCGCCTTGCGCGGGGGGACGATCTCGTCGAAGGATCCGTAACGCTGGGACCAGAAGGCGGTGCCCCAGGCGCGGTTGAGATCCTCGATGCCCGCGTAGCGCTCGGCCAGCCACACGCGGAAGCCGCGGGCTGCGTTGTCGGAGTAGTCCGCGGGGAGGTGGCAGCCGAACTCGTTGTTGACGTGCCACAACTGCACCGCCGGGTGCGACGCGTAGCGCTCGGCGATGGCGGCGACCAACTCCCCGGCCAGCCGCCGATAGTCCGGTGAGGTGGGGGCGTAGGCCTGGCGGCTGCCATGCCAGAACCGGGACCCGTCACGGTCCTCGGGGAGCGCCGACGGGTACCTGATGCCCAGCCACGGCGGCGGCGAGGCCGTGGCCGTGGCCAGGCACACACCGATCCCGTGCGCGTGGAGAATGTCGAGCACCCTGTCCAGCCAGACGAAGTCGAACACGCCCTCGCTGGGCTGGATCCTGGCCCAGGAGAAGATCCCGACGCTGACCAGATTCACCCGCGCCTCACGCATGAGGCGGGCGTCCTCGAGCCACACCTCCTCGGGCCACTGCTCCGGGTTGTAATCTCCGCCGTAGTACATCGCCATCGTCCTCGATCGGGGGGCCGGCCCTGCCGAGCCGCTCCGGGCAAGGATAGGGGAGTTGCCCCCCGTCGGCGCAGCGTGGCCCCGGCGGCGATAGGGTGCGCAACACATCGACATCCGAAGGAGCATGTGTGATGCAGATTCTCGCCCCCTGCGCCGGCCAGGTCATCGCGATCACCGACGTGGCGGACCCCGTGTTCAGCGCCCAGACCGTAGGCCCGGGCGTCGGGATCGAACCCGACGGAGGGCGCCAGGTCGTCGTCGCCCCCGCTGACGGAACCCTGCTCAAGGTCAGTCCCCACGCCTTCATCCTCCTCGTGGGAGGGGAGATCGGGATCCTCGTCCACATCGGCATCAACACCGTCAAGCTGGCCGGCCAGGGTTTCGAGGTGCTCGCCGACCAGGGCAGCGACGTGACGGTAGGGACACCCATCGTGGCCTGGGATCCGGCCTCCGTGACGGACCCGTCGATGTCGAGGACCGTGGTGGTGGTCGTCATGGACGCGGAGCCCGACTCGGTCTCCGACGTGGCAGGCGGCACCGTAGCGACGGGTAACCCGCTCTTCACCTGCTGAGACGCGCCCCGATAGTGTCGCGGGGTGAGCCGAATCCACCCCGTCGTCCTGGTGTTGATCGCCATCGCGTCGGTGCAGTTCGGGGCCGCCCTCGCGAAGGGCATCTTCGACGCGGCACACCCCGCCACGCTCGCCTTCCTGCGTGCAGCCATCGCCAGCCTCGTGTTCCTGCTCATCGCCCGCCCGCGGGTCTCGGGCCGGTCCCGAGGGGACTGGCTGGTGGCCACCGGCTACGGGTTGTGCCTGTCCGGGATGAACCTCCTCATCTACCTGAGCATCTCGCGGATCCCGATCGGCCTCGCCGTCACGCTCGAGTTCGTCGGCCCGCTCGGGTTGGCGGTGCTGGGCTCGCGGCGGGCGGTGGATCTCATCTGGGTGGCGCTGGCCGCCGGCGGCGTCGTACTGCTGGGCTCAGGCCCGACGGAGCCCGACCTCATCGGCATCGCCCTCGCGCTGGGAGCGGGCGGACTGTGGGCCTGCTACATCGTCCTGGCCGGCCCGCTCGGCCGCCGCTGGGAGGGCACCAGCGGGCTGACGGTCGGATCGCTGATCGGGGCCGCGGCCCTGGCGGGTCCTGGCGTCGCCCTCGCCGGCGGGTCCCTGGGAGACCCGCGGGTGCTCGTCGTGATCTCGCTCGTGGCGCTGCTCAGCACCGTCATCCCCTACGGCCTGGAGCTGCGTGCCCGTCGCAGCATCGCGGCCGGCACGTTCGGCATCCTGATGAGCCTCGAACCGGCAGCGGCGGCACTGTTCGCGTGGGTGGTGCTGGGAGAATTGCTGCACCCGATCGAGTGGTTGGCGATGGCCGCCGTCATCGCCGCGTCGATCGGGGCCATCCGCACCGCCCGGAGGAGGACACATGACCAAGCCACACGGAGCCACACCGGCGTTGAAGGCGCTTGACGCGGCCGGGGTGAGCTACCGGGTGCATGAGTACGTGCACGATCCCCGGGCCACCAGCTTCGGGCTCGAGGCCGCGACCGCCCTCGGGGTGCCGGCCCGTCGGGTGTTCAAGACGCTGCTCGCCTCCGACGGCGCGGCCTTGGTGGTGGGGGTCGTTCCTGTCGACACCACCCTCGACCTCAAGGCCCTCGCCACCGCCGTCGGGGTCAAGCGCCTGGCCATGGCAGCTCCGGCCGTCGCCGAGCGCTCCACCGGCATGATCATCGGCGGCATCAGCCCGCTCGGGCAGAAGCGCAGCCTGCGCACCGTCGTCGACGCCTCCGCCATGGACCACGACACCGTGCTGGTCTCCGGAGGACGGCGAGGGCTGGATGTGGAGCTGTCGCCCCACGAGCTGGTCCGGCTGACCGGGGCCTCGGTCGCCGTCATCGCGGCGGGGTAGTCTCGAGCCATGACGGAGAACCTCACGTTGACCAACAACGCCGCCGCCAACCGCTACGAGCTCCACCACGGGCACGAGCTCATCGGCCTGATCGACTACCGGATCGACGGGGACGTGGTGGACATGCACCACACCGAGGTGGACCCGGGCCACGGGGGCAACGGGCACGGCAACCGGATCGTTGAGTTCGCGCTGAACGACGCCCGCGAGGCGGGGTTCAAGGTCAGGCCCACCTGTCCCTTCGTCGCCAAGTACCTCCACCGGCACGAGGACTTCTGGGATCTCCGAGCCTGACCCGCCCCTGAGGTGACGCCCACGCCGCTGAGGGGCACAATGGGCCCTGATTCACACTGACCGTCACACCCGAGGGAGCCCCGATGAGTGGAGCCATCACCATCCGCCGCAACGACGACGCGCAACAGGTGACGCTGACCACCACTACCACGGGCCTGGACCTGTTCGGTGATGACCGCAGCGTCGTGGCCATGCGGGTGAGCGGGGAACTTCGTGATCTGGCCGCCGAACTGGTGGAGGGGGACGAGGTGGAGCCGGTGCTGATCGACAGCCCTGAGGGCCTCAGCATCCTGCGCCACTCCGCAGGGCACGTCACCGCGCAGGCGCTGCAGGGCCTCTTCGTGGACGCCAAGCTCGGCATCGGCCCTCCCATCACGGACGGCTTCTACTACGACTTCGCCACCGCCCCCCTCACGCCCGAGGACATTAAGTCCATCGAGAAGCAGATGGGCCAGATCGTCAAAGAACGCCAGCGCTTCGTCCGCCGAGTCGTCACCGACGACGAGGCCCGCGCCGAGCTCGCGGCCGAGCCATTCAAGCTGGAACTGGTCGCGGACAAGGGCTCGTCGTCGGACGAGGACGGCTCCAGCGTCGAGGTGGGCGCCGGCGAGCTCACCATTTACGACAACGTCCGACGAGACGGCTCAGTGGCCTGGAAGGACCTGTGCCGCGGACCCCACGTCCCCCACACGGGCTATCTAGGAAACGGTTGGGCGCTGACCCGCACCTCTGCCGCCTACTGGCGCGGTGACCAGCGCAACGCAGGGCTGCAGCGCGTCTACGGCACAGCCTGGCCCTCGAAGGAGGCGCTCCAGGCGTACAAGAACCGCTTGGAGGAGGCAGCCAAGCGTGACCATCGCAAGCTGGGTGTGGAGTTGGACCTGTTCAGCTTCCACGAAATCGTGGGCTCGGGCCTGCCCCTGTTCCACCCCCGCGGCGGCGTCATCAAGCGGGAAATGGAGGACTACGTCCGGGCCCGCCACATCGAGGAGGGGTTCGACTACGTCGGCACCCCGCACATCGCCAAGGAAGAACTGTTCTACACCTCCGGACACCTGCCCTACTACGCCGACGGCATGTTCCCACCGCTGCTGGAGGACGCCGAGCGCGACGAGCAGGGTGTCGTCGTCCGGGGGGGCCAGGCCTACCGCCTCAAGGCGATGAACTGCCCCATGCACAACCTGATCTTCGCCTCCCGCGGACGCTCCTACCGTGACCTGCCGCTGCGTTTCTTCGAGTTCGGCACCGTCTATCGCGATGAGAAGTCCGGCGTCATCCAGGGCCTGACCCGGGTGCGGTCGATCACCCAGGATGATTCGCACAGCTACTGCGCCAAGGAACAGGCGCCGGACGAGGTGCGCCACCTGCTCAAGTTCGTGCTGTCGCTCCTCAACGACTTCGGCCTCACAGACTCGGTGCTGGAGGTCTCCACCCGCGACGAGGACGGCAAGAAGAAGGACAAGTTCATCGGCTCGGACGAGCAGTGGGCCGAGGCGACGGCGGTGCTGGACGAGATCGCGGCCGAGTCCGGTCTCCCCATCGTCGCCGACCCCGGCGGCGCGGCCTACTACGGCCCCAAGATCTCCATCCAGGCCAAGGACGCCATCGGGCGCACCTGGCAGATGTCGACCATCCAGTACGACTTCAACCAACCCGAGCGGTTCGGGCTCGAATACACGGCCCCGGACGGCAGCCGCCAGCAGCCGGTGATGATCCATTCGGCCAAGTTCGGTTCCATCGAGCGGTTCATGGGGGTGCTCATCGAGCACTACGCCGGCGCCTTCCCGGCGTGGCTCTCACCGGTTCAGGTGATTGCCATCCCGGTGGCCGCGGAGTTCGACGAGTACCTGGGCGGCGTTGTCGCCCAGCTCCGCGCCCGAGGCGTGCGGGTGGACTTCGACGACTCCGATGACCGCTTCGGCAAGAAGATCCGAAACGCCTCCAAGGAGAAGGCGCCGTTCGTGCTCATCGCGGGCGGCGACGATCGCGACTCAGGCTCGGTGTCGTTCCGGTTCCGTGACGGCTCTCAGCGCAACGGCGTGCCCGTCGCGGAGGCGGTGGCCACCGTCGTTGACTTCATCGCCTCGCGGTCGAACACGTCCCCGACGGCCGATGCCTGAGTCCGAACCTGAGACCAGCGACACTTTCGCAGGGGTCCCGGATGCCTTCCAGCGGCTGTGGACCCCGCACCGGATGGTCTACATCAAGGGCGACGGCAAGCCACGCAACAAGGGTGAGTGCCCGTTCTGCTCTTCACCGCGCCGCGACGACGTAGAGGGCCTCATCGTGGCGCGCGGCGATCACGCCTATGTGGTGATGAACCTGTTCCCCTACGCCCCCGGCCACCTCCTCGTGTGCCCGTACCGTCACGTCGCCGACTACACCGACCTGACTCCTGAGGAGGCCATGGACGTGGCCGCCCTCACGCAGCGGGCGATGACGGTGGTGCGGCGGGTGTCCCGGCCGGACGGGTTCAACATCGGTATCAACCAGGGGGCTGTGGCCGGCGCCGGCATCGGCATGCACCTTCACCAGCACATCGTGCCGCGCTGGTCCGGCGATATGAATTTCCTGCCGATCGTGGCGCAGACCAGGGCGCTGCCGCAACTCATCGGTGAGGCCCGCTCCCTGCTCGCCGAGGCCTGGCGGGCCTGAGGTGAGGTTCAGCGGCGCGGTCTGGGCGGTCGGTGGCCGGCTTCCGCGCAGATGCGGCGACGTCTTGGCGCGGGTCGTGGCACCGGTGGCCGCGCTGATGCCGCTCCGAGGAGTTGCTTCCTGGGAAGCCACCATCGAGCGGGCCAACGGGAGACAGCCCAATCGCGCCCAGCGTCGCCTGCTCGTGGAGAACTGGCTGCGCAATCTGCTGTGGTCGTTGAGTTTGGCGCGGTGGTCCGACGAGGAGGTCATGGCGGTCATCGATGTCTCCGCCGGTGACGAGGCCAAACTCCACTCCTCGCTCGCCGGTCCGGGTCTCGTGGCGGCTCTGCCGCACATGGGTTCCTGGGACTTCGCCGGCGCCTGGGCCGCCCGCGTCGGCATCCGGGTGGTCAGCGTGGCCGAGCGGCTTCCCGACGGGCTCTTCGAGCGGTTCCGTGACGCCCGACAGGGCATGGGGATGACCATCTACCCCGTGGACCAGCCCGAGCTCATGAACACACTCGCAGACGACATCCGTGCGAGGCGACTGGTGTGTCTGCTGAGCGACCGCGATCTCTCATCGCGCGGCCTCCGTGTCTCATGGCCAGAGGCCGGTGAGGTGGGCGTGCCGGCCGGGCCCGCACTGCTCGCAGCCCGCACCGGCGCAGACCTGCGGGTGGTCACCACCGGCTTCCACGGTGGCCGGCTCCGCCTGGAGGTGTCGGACCCGATCCTCGGCGACAGCCCTGAGGCATTGATGCAGGGCGTCGTGGAGCGGTTCGCGTACGCCGTGCGGCGCAGCCCGGAGAATTGGCTCATGTTGCGCCGGATGTTCAGGTGAGCCTTCGGGTGACGCTCGTCTGCCCCTACTCCCTGGACGAACCAGGGGGTGTGGCCACCCACGTGCTCGGCCTCGCCCGCTGGCTCCAGAACGAGGGCCACCGCCCCGTCGTGGTGGCACCGGGGGAGCGGGCCCAGGAGTGGGGCGTCCCGGTGACGTTGCTCGGCGCGACGCACGGGATCCGGTTCAACGGCTCGGTCGCCCACCTGGCGATCCGTCCCGCGCAGGCTCGGGTGGCGGCTCAGGCGGTGATGGGCTCCGACGTCGTCCACGTCCACGAGCCGTTGACGCCAGGGGCGGCCTTTGCTGCGGCCAGGGCGTCGCGGCGCCTGGTTGTCACGCACCACGCCTCCTTCGATCCGGGCCGGGCGGGCGCGCTGATCCGACTCAGGGCCGCGCTCCTCCCCGAACGGGTCACCGTTGCGGTCTCGGAGGCAGCCGCCAGGACCGCACACGCCGTCACCGGCATCGAGCCCCTGATCATCCCCAACGCCATCACGGCGCCGACGATGCCGCGTGCCGACACCCGCGAACCTGGAGGTCGGCCACTGGTGGTCTTCGTGGGCCGGCTGGACGAGCCACGCAAGGGCTATCCACTGTTCGCGACGCTGGCCGACCAGGTACCCGAGGCCGATTTCGCCGCCATCGGTCCGGGGCTGGGGTCCGGGGGCCGGGTGCGCCAGCTCGGACGCCTCGACGACGCGGCCAAAGCCCTGGTGCTGCAGAAAGCCTCCGTGCTGGTGGCGCCCAACCGGTTCGGGGAGAGCTTCGGCATGATCCTGGTGGAAGCGCTGGCCTATGGCTGCGCCGTCGTGGCCACGGACCTGCCCGCGTTCCGTGACGTGGTGGACCATCCCGGCTTCGTGTCCTGGTTCCCTGTCGACGACGTCGCCTCGGCCCGCGTGGCGCTTCGTCGCCGCCTCGCCGCACCCGTCGACCCGACGGCGGCAGGTGCGCTCGTCCGTCGCTACACCTGGCCTGCCGTCGGTCCCCGGATCCTGGATGCGTACGCACTCGTGGCCGGTGCACCCGGCGCTGACGTAGGCTGAGGACGTGCACAGCTCGCCAGTGGTCAAGGAGTGGGACACCGAAGCCGTCCTCACGGTGCCCAACGTGCTGTCGTTCATCAGGTTGCTGGGAATCCCCGTCTTCTGCTGGCTGATCCTGGCCGGCCACGATCTCGCCGCCGTCATCATGCTGGCGGTCTTCGGCGTCACGGACTGGTTCGACGGCTACCTCGCGCGTCGGCTCAAGCAGCGGAGCCGGCTGGGCACCCGATTGGACCCCATCGCGGATCGGCTCTACATCCTCGCCGCAGTGGCGGTGCTCCTGGTCCGCGGCATCGTGCCCTGGTGGTTCCTCCTCATCCTCTTCGCCAGGGACGTCATGCTGGCCGCGCTGGTACCGGTCCTCCGTAGGCACGGGATGCTGGCACTCCCCGTCAACCTCGCGGGCAAGGCGGGCACCATGCTCCTCCTTCTCGCGCTGCCCCTGATTCTGCTCGGCTCCGCCACCTCCCTGAACCTTGTCTGGGCCCACTACGCGGGTTGGATCCTCGGCGCGCTCGGCGCGGTGGTCTACTGGGCCGCCGGACTCCTCTACGTCCGCGCCACGCTGCAGCTGCACAGGGGCGCTTCGTGAGGCGTCCCGACGCCAGCATGAGCCTCCTCACCGACATCCAGGCAGACGCGCTGGAGCCCGGTTATCGCCAGCAGACGGAGCGGAGGCCCAGCCGCAGCCGGCTCCTCATCGCGGTCGCCCTGGTCAGCGTCCTGGTCACGGTCGCCGCCCTGCAGACCACCCGCGGCGCGGGAGACATCGCCGCCCAACGCACAGAACTCCTGGACCGGGTGGCGGCCGCTCGGGCCCGTCAGGACGAGTTGGCCGTCCTCTCAGCTGAGTTGGGGGCCGAAGTGCGCGAACTCAGCGAGCGTGCGCTGGGAGATCCGGTCGAGCGGCAACGCCTCGCCGACGCCGAGTTGTCGGCAGGCAGCCTCCCGGTGAGCGGTCCCGGCATCGTGGTCACCGTCGATGATGCCCCCGAAGCCACCCAGTCGCAGGGTCTGGTGCTCGACAGCGACCTCAGCCGCCTGGTCAACGGCCTGTGGGAAGCCGGCGCCGAGGCGGTCTCCATCAACGGGCGCCGGATGAGTGCGCTGACCCCCATCCGGGGGGCGGGGGCCGCCATCACCGTGGACTTCGTCTCCCTCAGCCCTCCCTACCGGGTGGAGGCCATTGGCGACTCCCGCACCCTCCCGGCCCGCTTCAACGAGACGGCCGCCGCGGCGTGGTGGCAGTTCCTCACCATGAACTACGGCCTGACCATGGACATCGAAGCCTCCGATGAGGACCTTCAACTGGAAGCCGATCCCGGAATGACCATCCGCTATGCCACCACGGCCGGCACCGACGAGGAGAACTGACGTGTTTGCGATCTTGGGACTGGTGGCAGGGGTGGTCGTGGGACTACTGCTGCAGCCCACGTTGCCTCCCGTGCTGGCCCCGTACCTTCCCATTGCCATCGTCGCGGCCTTCGACGCCATCCTCGGCGCGACCCGGGCCTATCTCGAAGGCATCTTCTCCGATCGGGTGTTCCTGGTCTCCTTCCTCTCCAACGTGGTGATCGCAGGGCTGATCGTCTTTGTCGGGGACCAGATCGGCGTGGGCTCGCAGCTGTCGACAGGAGTGGTCGTCGTCCTGGGAATCCGGATCTTCACCAACGCCGCCGCGATCCGACGGGCGCTGCTGCATGCCTGAGACCAAGGCGCGTCGCGCCACGAGGCAGCAACCGACCGGGCACCTCCGGGCGTTCTTCCGGCCCAGCCGGGGCCAGTTGGTGGCCGGCGTTGCCCTCTTTCTCACCGCCCTCATCGTGGTGCTCACCCTTCGCTCCCAGGCCAACCAGCCCGAGTTCGCGAACGTGCGCCAGGCGGACCTGATCCAGCTGCTGGACAACGTCACCGTCGAGACGCGTCGGCTGGAGGACGAGGTGCGTGAGCTTGAGCAGGCCAGGACGGAGCTCCTCAGCGGCGCTGACAGGGACGAGGCCGCCCGCCTGGAGGCCGCCCGGCGCCTCGAGCAGGCCCAGATCATCGCCGGCACCATCCCCGTGACCGGCCCAGGGATCCGGATCGAGATCAGGGACCCGCAGGGCCGTGTGGGCGCCGAGTTGCTCCTGGACGCCGTGGAGGAACTTCGCGACGCCGGCGCCGAGGTCATCGAGCTCAACGACACCGTCCGGCTCGTGATGCGTTCGTGGTTCAGCACCGACCCCTCGGGACGGGTCACCGCCGACGGTGTCGCGCTGGAGGAGCCCTATGTCATCGAGGCGATCGGCGACCCCGCCACCCTCGAGGCCGGCGCCCGGTTCCGTGGGGGTCTGGTCAGCGAGATCGAGGGCGACCGGGTGGGCGGCCGTGTCCAGATCACACAGTTGGATGCCATCGATATCGACTCCGTGGCCGCACCTGGGGACAACGAGTTCGCCAGACCGCGGTAACGCAGTTGATAGCGGGTGATAAGTTCCTCAGGTAGCGTTGTACGCTCAGCGCCCCACCGATGTCCTAGTGAGGAGTCCCACCCATGAAGTGCCGACAGTGTGGATCTGAAAGCCCGTCGGAGGCGCGGTTCTGCAGTGTCTGCGGCGCCCCACTCACGGACCCCACCGGTGACACCACCACGATGATCCCCGTCACCGCTGACGACAGGCCGGGCGTCGAACTCACCGAGCAGGAGCGCGCCGAGGCCAAGTTGCTGGCCGAGGGGAACGCCCTTCTCGTCGTCAACCGCGGCCCCGGTGACTCCAGCCGATTCCTCATCGACAGCGACATCACCAACGTGGGCCGACACCCGGAGTCGGACATCTTCCTCGACGACATCACGGTCTCGCGCCACCATGCGAAGTTCGTCCGCAGCGGCGGGAAGCTCTACCTGGAAGACCTGGGAAGCCTGAACGGCACCTACGTCAACCGCACGCTGCTCGACGGTCGGACCGTGCTGCGCGAGGGCGACGAGATCCAGATCGGGAAGTACCGTGCCACGATCTCGCTGAGCGAGCCCGGTCTGAGCTGATGCCCGGCGCGGCGCGCACCATCGGCCGCGTACTGGAGATGATCCGGGCCGAATTCCCGGACATCTCCGTATCCAAGCTGAGGTATCTCGAGACGGAAGGCCTGATCTCCCCGGACCGCCAACAGCCTTCGGGCTACCGGAGGTTCAGCCAGCAGGACGTGGACCGGCTGCTCTATGTGCTGCGTGCGCAACGCGACCGCTACCTCCCGCTCAAGGTCATCCGCGAGGAACTTGACGCGCTCGATCGCGGAGAGCAACCCGAGTCACTGGCCTCGGTAAGCGCGGACGAGGAGCCCGCGGCCGAGCGTCGCCAGACGTCGCGCTCCTCCTCGGGCCCCGGCCTCATGACGCGTCGCCAGGTCTTGGGCGAGTCCGGTCTGGGGGAGGCCTCCCTCATCCATCTGGAGCGGCTCAAGATCGTCCAACCCCGCCGCGGGTCCCAGCTGTACGGACGTGAGGCGGTGGCGATCGCCACCGCCGCCAAGAAGCTCGTCGGCTACGGGATCGACCTGCGCCAGCTCAGGGTGATGCAACAGGCCGCCGCGATGGAGGCCGCGGTGGTGGAGCAGGCGCTGGAGCAGTATCAGCGCCGCTCGGGACCGCCGCCGGACGTGGTGACGGACCTCTATCGAGTGGTGATGCAGGCACACGCGGCCCTGCTCCACGGCCAGATCCACTGAGTAGGCTGTGACCATGATCCACCTCGACGTGCTCGGCATCCGCCTGGTCTCCACGGAGGAACCCGCCGTCCTGCTGCTGCAGGAGCGCGGTGGCTCGAGGTGCCTGCCGATCTGGATCGGCACGATCGAGGCCGCGGCCATCGCCAGCGGAATGGAGGGGCCCGAGTCCGCGCGGCCGATGACTCACGACCTCCTCGCGGCACTGCTCCCACTCATCGACCCCGGACAGGGCAGGGTGGAGATCCTCGCCGTCGAGGACGGGGTGTACCGGGCGCAACTTCACCTGGGCGAGCATGTCGTCGACGCCAGGCCGAGCGATTGCGTGGCCATCGCGGTGCGACTGGGATGGGAGATCCAGTGCCCTGCAGCGCTGATGGATGAAGTAGGGGTTGAGGTTGAGGCAGCCCAGACCGACGAGGTCGAGGCCTTCCGCGCGTTCCTCGACAGCGTCAGCGCAGACGACTTCGAAGACGAATAATGCCTAGTCAGATGCCAGATTGCTGCGGCACTGCGAGTCCCGCCAACCAGAGTGCGCTCGTCGGTCCGGCAACTTTCTCAGGGCGGCTCGGGCGTGTCGCGGACCGGTGCCCGCGCGCCCGATTAGCGTCAGCCACGTCGATGATCCATCGCCGCCGTAGGAAGTGAGGGAACGTGACCGAGACGCCAGAGGCCGAGCCGCTGCAAGCCCTGCTCTTCGACGGCGACTTCGCGCCCGTTCCCAGTGACACCGGTTACCGCGGCCCGATCGCCCACCGCGTGGCAGGAATCACCTACCGCCAGCTCGATTACTGGGCTCGGACCGGCTTGGTAGTCCCGTCCATCCGTAACGCCGAAGGCTCCGGTACCCAGCGTCTCTACTCCTTCCGCGACATCCTGCTGCTGCGCGTGGTGAAGCGCTTCCTCGACATTGGGATCTCGCTGCACCAGATCAGGGTGGCCATCGACCACCTTCACACCCGGGGGGTCGACGACCTCACCGAACTCACCCTCGTCAGCGACGGGTTCAGCGTCTACGAGGTGACCTCCGCCAACGAACTGTTCGACCTCACCCGCGGCGGTCAGGGCATGTTCATGATCTCGGTCAGCAGCGTGTGGCGCGAGTTGGAGGGCACCCTTGCGTCCCTGCCGGGGGAGCGCACCGTGGAGTCGACCGTCGTCGAGCCGTCGGATCCCTCCGACGAGCTGGCACAGCGTCGCCGCGCCCGGGTCGTCTGAGCACCCACACGGTCCGAGGCACGGGGGTAAGGTCTGGTCCGTGAAGGACTGGATCGAGAAGGTGACCGCCCACCCCGTCGTTGCCCACGGCATGGCAGCGATGGACCGGTACAACAAGCGGCTCGGCCCCCAGTTCGCCGCAGGAGTCACGTACTTCTCGGTGCTCTCCATGGTCCCCATCCTCATGTTCGCCTTCTCGATGCTGGGCCTGACGCTCACCGTGCTGCGGCCAGACCTGTTGGACCAGATCAAGGAGACCATCGACGCAGAGCTCGGCACCAGCAGCCTCGCCAAGAGCCTCAGGGCCGTGGTCGATGACGCGTTCTCCAACTGGGCCTCGGTCACACTCGTGGCGCTCGCGACCGCCGGCTACTCCGGCTCGAACTGGGTGGGCAACCTGAAACGCGCCGTGCGGGTGATGTGGGCCGACTCGTTCAGCGACGGCGCCTTGAAGGGCAACTTCTTCGTCGAGCTCGCCATCAACCTGGTCATCTTCGTCGGTCTGCTCGCGACGGTGGGGCTGAGCCTGGGCGTCGCCTCGATCGGCGGCGGCTTTTCCAGGCAGGTGATCGAGTGGCTCGGCTGGAGCCATCTCCCAGGGATCGGGTTCGTGTTCCAGGCCGTGGGGCTCGCGCTGAGCCTGGTGGCGAGCTGGATTCTGATCGCCTTCCTCTTTGTGGTGCTCCCCAGGGCCACCGCAGCGCCAAAGGCCTGGCTGACCGGCACCCTGATCGGTGCGGTCTCGGTCACCGCGCTCCAGCAGATCGCGGGCCGGCTGGTGGGAGTGTTCTCACGGAATCCGGCGATCGCCGTCTTCGGCTCCACCATCGTGCTGATGCTTGTGTTCAACATCCTCGCCACCATCATCCTCATGTCGGCTGCATGGGTGGGGACGCACGACGTGTGGGCGGCCGAGCTCGCCCGCAAACGGGCCGACAACACCTCGGACCTCCTTGAGGCGAGCCGCATCGACGTGGACGAGACCCGACCCGCCGGGGCGGCCGGGGCGCCGCGTCGGTGGGCGGCCACGCGAACCCTCGATGACCTGCGCCGCGCCGAGCCCCTGCCGCCCCTGTCGACGGACCCTGAGCGAGGTGTCCGGCAGGACGTAGCAGGCAGGAGCGTCCGGATCGGAGCCACGCTGGGCTACGGGGTGGGTGCGGCCACCGGTCTGGGCCTCGGCGCCGCCCTCGCCACACTGGTGCGTCGACTGGTCGCTCTGAGGCGTCGCTGAACCCAGGACGCTAGTGGGCGGGATCGAAGTCGACGTGGACCCGGCCCTGTGCCGGCACCTCGACGTCCAGTTCCTCTCCGCAGTGGGCAAGGAGGTACCTGCCCGCGTGCTGCGGTGAACGCGCCGCGAGTGTGACCCGGGTCGGCCGGCGGTGCCGCCAGGCCAGGTCCACGTGGATCCCGGGACGCGCAACCAGGCCGGTGACCGCACCATCGTCGAGGCCTGGGGCGAGCGCCGGCAGCACCTCGATCCTGCCTGGGCGGTGGCTCTGCAGCAGGGACTCGACGAAGGCGCCGAGGAAGCCGAGGTTGCCGTCGATCTGGAACGGGGGATGAGCCGCGAACAGATTGGGGTAGAGCCCACCTCGGTGCGCGATCCCCGCCCCATCGTCGGCCGGCCTCAGCACGAGGTTGAGCAGACGACCCACCGCCGCACCGTCGCCCAGGCGCGCGCGCAGCGCGATCTTCCAGGCCAACGACCAGCCCGTTGAGTCGTCACCGCGGGCGTCGAGTGTCGCGGCGGCCGCGGCGTCCACCGGGCCGGGCTCAGCGGCCCCGGGGTACCAGCCGAACAGGTGAGACAGGTGCCGATGCTGCACATCCTCCTGCTCGCGCGGCTCCCCCCACTCCGCGACCGTGCCGTCCGCCGAGACCCGGGGCCCCGGTATCCGGGTGGCCATCTTCCGCGCCTCGTGCGCGATCGGATCCTCCGGGTCACACGTGGCCGCGATCTCCGCGGTGAGCAGGAGGACGTCCCGGACCAGGGCGCGGTCCATCGCCGAGGACCGGGTCAGCGATGCCGGCCGGCCCTGATGGAGGTAGCGGTTCTCCGGGGAGGTCGACGGGCTCGTGAAGGGCACCCCGTCGGCGTCCAGGCGCAGAAAGTCCAGCAGGAACCGCGAGGCTCCGCGGGCAACGGGCCAGAAGCGCCGCAGCGTGTCCTCATCCATCCCGCCGAAGCGTCGCTGTTCGTCGAACTGGCGCACCAGCCACGCTCCACCCATCGCCCACTGCGACCAGGACGCGTCGCCATTGGTGGGGAGCGTGTAGGCCCAAGCGTCCGAGTTGTGATGCGCCACCCAGCCTCGCGCTCCGTAGAGGCGACGTGCGGTGTCCTGCCCGCGCTCCGCCAATGCCTCCAGGAGAGGAAGGAGCGCTCGATGACTACCGGAGGCCCCAGTGCTCTCGGCGCCCCAGTAGTTCATAGGCAGGTTGATATTGAGCGTGTAGGCCGACGACCAGGGGGGCTGCAGCTCAGCGTTCCAGATCCCCTGGAGGTTCGCCGGCAGGCAACCGTCGCGGCTGGAGCTGAGCAGCAGGTAGCGACAGTACTCGAGGAGGAGCGCCACCAGGGCCGGGTCGGTTGCGGGCACGTCGCCGCCCGCAGCCCCGGCGCGGAGGCGCTCAGCGGGATCCCGCCCGGTCGCGGCCGCCCCGTCGAAGGCGCGATCAGGGCCCAGGCGCACCGTGAAGCGTCGGGCGCGCTCTGCATGGGCGAGTACGTGCCGGCGTAGGGCCTCGTCGGGCACGGCGGTGGCGCGCATGACTGCCCTGCCGATGGCGTCCTGGAGCGCCTCGGGTGGTCGAGTGGCGCTGGTGAAGGTGGTCTCCAAGGCGACCGCCACGTGCGTGGACGTGGCGCCTCGGATCAGGAGGGCCTCCCCGTCGGCGGCAGGCTCGCCGTCCGTGGTGACACGCAGCCGCACGACGGCGTGCAGCGGCTCGATGCCTGGCAGGTCCCAGGTCAGGGCCGGCGAGTCGGGCTCGTGACTCGGCGCGACGTCTGCCGGGAGCGCCGCGACCAGCGTGAGGGCGTCGGCCGCCACCTCCGTGGACACGACCTTCAGCGGCGTCGACAGGCTGATCCTCACCTCACCCGGGGTGCTGGAGCGCACGGTGTGGACCAGCACGTCATCCTCCAGGCAGGTGGCGGTGGTCATCTCCCAGGTGCCGCCGTCGACGGTGAGGGCGGCGGTGTGGACGCCGGTGGTCAGATCCAGGGTCCGGGTCACGGCGGCACCGGCGGTGGGGAGCTGCACTTCCACTTCCCCCACCGGCAGGAAGGCCTGCGAGTAGCCGTGCTGCAGGGGGCGCAGCGCCTCCTCGGCGCCCACCGGATCGTCCGCGTCGATCAGGGCGCGGCCGCGGGACAGAGCGGCGGACGCGTCCAGGGGATCGACCAATCCCTGGGCCGCTGAGCCGACCCCACCTGACCAGGCGGTGGCCTCGTTGAGCCCGATGCGCACCCGGGTCGGTTCCACGCCCACCATCGCGCCCAGACGCCCATTGCCCAGGGGCAGTCGGTCCAGCCAGGACTTGGAGGCATGCCGGTAGGTCAGGCTGGTCATGCTGCGCCACCGCCGGGGTTGGATTCGCGCACCACGGCGACGTCGCCCGCTGCGATCGTGTGCCGGCCCTGGATCTCCTCGCCGCTGAGCAGGTTCAGCCCGGACACGTCCACTGCCCGGGGGGTGTCGGTGTGGTTGATGGCGAAGAGGTAGCTGGCGCCGCCCGCGCGTCGGCGCACCAGCTCCAGCCCGTCGTAGGGTGCGGTGGGCAGGCCCGCCTCGGCGAGGACCCGCGCCAGGAACACTGTCAGGGACGCAGCCTCGAGCCGCGTCGACACATAGTGGACGTGCCCACCGCCAGGCCGGACAAGACGGGTGACGGCCGGTGCGCCGGCACCGATGACCGGATGGGCATCGGCGGTGTAGCTCGCCACTGCCTCGGCGCCCCGCAGCTGGAGCACCTCGGTCCAGGAGCCACCCGAAGAGCCGTCGGACAGGGTGACCCGCGACGCATCGGGCAAGGGCACATGCTCCTCGACCCGGATGCCCGCGAGCTCCGCGAACGCACCCGAGTAGCTGCCCTGTCGCACACGGAGGTGCTCGTCGGTGGAGCCCGCGAAGTGCCACACGGCGAGGTGGCCGCCCTGCTCGACGTGACGGGCGAAGGCCGAGGCCTGAGCGTCGCTGACGGCGAGCAGGGAGGGCACCAGGACCACGTCGTAGGCGGACAGATCCCCATCGGGGGACACCACATCGGCCACCACACCCAGCTCCCAGAGCGCGGTGTGCACGCCTCGCACGGCCGGCAGGAACTCCACGTCGGCCGACGGCAGGGCCGGGGTCTGGGCAGCCCACCAGGCGTCGGCGCTCCACACGATGGCCACCCGTGCCTCGACGACGGGACCTTCCCCAGGATCCGCGACCGCCTCGGCCACCGACTCCAGCTCCGCTCCCAACTCGGCGAGCTCCCGGAAGATCCGCGAGTCCGCGCCCACGTGCGGCACCATCGCGGAGTGAAAGAACTCGGCGCCCACCAGGGGGGAGCGCCACTGGAAGAACAGGGAGCCCATGGCGCCACGGGCCAGGTACTGGTAGGTGTTTCTGCGCATCCGGGCCGGCTCCTTGGGGAGCATCCGGCCGCCGGCATAGTCGTAAATGAGGCTGGTCGCCTGTTCCATCAGCAGCCAGGGCCTGCCGCCGGCGAACGACCGGGCAAGGTCCGCGCCGAAGGCCACGTGGGTCTCGCCCGCCGGGCCGGCATCGTCGAGATAGTGATCGATCGAGACCACGTCGATCTCGCGGGCGAAGGCCCACTGGTCGTAGTGGTTCCAGGTGGGGAGCATGAAGTTGGTGGTGGTCGGAACGCCCGGGGTGAGCTCGCGCACCACGGCCACCTGGTCGCGGAGGCAGTCCAGCAGCACGTCGGCGCTGAATCGTCGGAAGTCGAGGACGTGCGAGGGGTTGGGGAGGTACTGGGTGGCCTGCGGGGTGTGGAGGTCCTGCCAGTCGCTGTAGATCTGGGACCAGAACGGCGTGTTCCAGGCTGCGTTCAGGGCGTCGAGATCGGCATAGCGTCTCCGCAGCCACGCCCGGAAGGCCTCGTCGGTGACAGGACCGTGGGAGAGGGTTCCGTACTCGTTGTGCAGGTGCCACATCGCCAGGGCGGGATGCGCGCCGTAGCGCTCCGCCAGCACGCGGGTGATCCGCACCGCCGCCTCCCGGTACGCGGGGGCAGCCGGATTGTAGGTGTCGCGGCTGCCGTGGATGAGGCGCACCCCGTCGGCCGTGACCGGCAGCGCCTCCGGGTGGGCGCACGTGAACCAGGGCGGGGGAGAGGCCGTGGGGGTGGCCAGGATCACCCGCACGCCCGCCGCGTGCAGCCTGTCCATGGCATCGTCCAGCCAGCCGAAGGTGTAGCGACCCTCGGCCGGCTCCAGCGACGACCAGGCGAACACCCCGACGGTCGCGGTGTTGACATGGGCGGCGGCCATCAGGTCCATGTCCTCGTCGAGAACACTCGACGGCCACTGCTCCGGGTTGTAGTCGCCGCCGAACCACACGCCGTTGGCAAACTGTCGAAACGATTCGATCCTGCTCACGCGCTCACAGTACACGCAGCCGCCCAGCAGCGGAACACCTCTCTGGGTTGCGTTCTGCATCCGAGGGGGGAACCGGACCCGCCGCCCGCCCCCGGTGGAAGGGGAAGTGCGGACGGCGGGTTCACGAGCATGCCGGGGCCGGCACGCGGGCGGTCAGTGGGCGGCGGTAACGGTGGGGAAGTCCTGGCCGATGGAGGCCAGCATCTCCTTGAACCAGTCCTGGTTGAGGTCGAACGGCTTTCCGCCCTTGATCCGGTCGAACGCGATGGCGCTCAGCACATCACCGTTCTCCTCGTCGTGGCCGATGACACCGGCCTCGCCCTTCAGGGCGGAGTCGACGGCGAGGTCTGTGCACTCCTTGATGAGGGCGAGATCCGCGTCGTTGGCGGCGGCGGAGCGGGAGAAGTATCCGGACTTCTGGATCATGACCTTCTCCGCGTTCAGCTTGTCAGCGAACTTCGACGCGAACCAGGCACCGGGGTTGATCTTGTCCAGCTTCACGTGCCCGAACGGGTCGCGCGGGACCTCCTCGCCCGCGCCCTCCATCTCGGCGACGATGGCGTCCAGGCCGGCACCCTCGGACAGGAAGATGGTGACGTTGCCCACCTCGTCCATGATCTTTCCAAGGCGTTCGGCCTCCTTGGCGATGTCGATGACGCCTTCGGGCACGTAGACGCCGTGGACGTCCCACGCCTCCCGCGACAGTCCGATCTCCGGCAGCCACTCCTGCGTGTCCAGCCAGGCGCGGTACTCGGCCGCGGTGGCGGCGGTGAGCCACCCGCAGTGACGGCCCATCACCTCGTGGACGATGAGCATGCGTGAGCCGGAGTTGTGTTCACCGACGATGTTCTTGGCGAAGACGGCGCCCTGCTCGGCCGCGGTCCACGCGCCTAGGGACTGCTTGATCGGGATGACGTCGTTGTCGATGGTCTTGGGCAGGCCCACGACGGTCAGGCCGTAGTCGTGTTCGGCGAGGTAGGCGGCGAGGTCTGCTGCGGTGGTGTTGGTGTCGTCGCCGCCGATGGTGTGCAGCACATCTACGCCGTCTGCCACCAGGCGGTCCGCTGCCACCTGGAGCGGGTTGGCCCCCTCCGCGACCAGTCCGCGCTTGACGAGGTCCTTGGCGTTGGTCAGCTTGACGCGGGAGTTGCCCACCGGAGACCCGCCGAACTTGTGCAGAAGTGCCGCGTTGGCGCGCACCGTGTCGTCGACGACGAGGTAGTCGCCCTTGAGCAGGCCTTGGTACCCGTGGCGGTAGGCGATGATCTCGATCTCCGGTGCCACCTGCGTGTAACGCTCGATCAGGCCACCGATGGCGGAGGAAAGGCAGGGGGCGAATCCGCCGGCCGTGAGGATGGCTACCTTCTTGACCATGAGGGTCCTTTCGTGAAGTTCTGTGTGGATTCCACCCTATTGCACGCGCCCCGGAGCGGCGGCTCTGGGGCGACGATGCACCGCAGGACCGGGGTTGTCCACAGGCGTTCGCGGATGACCCCCACACTTGGCACGATGTCCCCATGAGAGTGCGGCGAAACGAGCGCGGATTGAGCGGCTCGGTCCAGGCTGTGGTCCTGCTGCCGGTCAGCATCGGGATCATGTTCAGCCTGCTTCAGTGGTCGCTGCAGTACTGGGCCGAAGCTACGGCGCTGGCCGCCGCACAGCAGGGCGCGGCCGTCGCCTCGGCATACAACGGGACCCGGGCCGACGGGGAGGTAGCGGCCGCTGAGGTGGCGGACAACGGGGCGCTGTCCGGCGTCCGGGTCGAGATCGCCCGCGGCGCCCGGAGCACCACGGCCACGGTCCGCGGGCGCGCGGTCGTCGTCGTGTGGCCCCGCGAGATCAGCAAGGCGGTCACCGTGCAGACCGAGCGGCTGACCGGGTCATGATCGGTGAGGCTCGCAGGGGTGCGCAGCGGGGGTTGGCCCTCTCTGTTGAGGCGGTGGTGATCCTGCCGGTGCTGGTGCTGTTCATCGGCCTCCTCATCACCCTGGCACGGGTGGCCATCGCGGATCAGGCCGTCGGCTCGGCTGCGGCCGCGGCGGCGCGGGCAGCGTCCCTGGAGCGGGTCACGTCGAGCGCCCGGGCGGCGGCGCTGGACTCGGCCCGCGCGTCGCTGGCGCAGCGCAACATCGTCTGCCGCGACACCCGGGTCACCGTCGACGCCGACGGGGTGGGTCGGAGCGTGGGGGAGCGCGCCACGGTCAGCGCCGAGGTCCGCTGCCTCATCGAGATGAGAGACGTCAGCCTCCCGTTCATGCCGGGTGAGGTGGCGGTCTCCGCCACCCGCACCTCCCCGGTGGACCCCCTGCGCGGGAAGTAGAGTGACTGACATGACCACAACGAAGCAGCGCCGTATCGGCCAGTTCTCAGTCTCCCCGGTGGGCCTCGGAGCCATGCCATTCTCCATGAGCGACAAGCCGGAGAAGCCCTCCGAGGAGCAGGCGATTGCCACGGTCCACGCCGCCCTGGACTCCGGTGTCACCCTCATCGATACCGCGGACATCTACGCGCCGAGTTGGGATGCACTGGGCCACAACGAGCGGATCGTCGCCCACGCGCTGCGCAGCTACGACGGCGATGTGAGCAACGTCGTGGTGGCCACGAAGGCCGGCATCACGCGCGGCGTGGGGGAGACCTGGGGCCGTAACTCGGCGCCGGACTATCTTCGCAGCCGGCTGGAGTCCGCTCTGGCGACGCTGGGGGTGGACAAGCTGGACCTGTTCTATCTGCACCGCCCGGACCGCACTCGCGTCTATGGGAGCGTGATGGAGACCCTCGCCGCGTTCAAGGCGGAGGGCTTGATCGCGGAGATCGGCATCTCGAACGCCAACGTCGAGGAGATCCAGATCGCCGTCGACGTCCTGGGCGCAGGCGAGCTCGCCGCCGTCCAGAACGAGTTCTCCCCCCGGTTCAATGACACCAGCAAGTCCGAGCTCGACTTCTGCGCCCGTCACGGCATCGCATTCCTGCCCTGGTCACCCTTGGGCGGCACCGGCGGCGGGGCAGCCGCGGTCGGTTCCCGATTCCCCGTCCTGGCGGAGATCGCGGCTGCCCACGGGGTGTCTCCTCAGCGGGTGACCCTGGCGTGGGAGCTTGCCTTGGGGGACCATGTCATCGTGATCCCGGGCGCCTCGCGGCCGGAATCCATCATCGACTCCGCCGGCGCCATGGACCTGGATCTCACCGGCGATGAGGTGAATGCCATCTCCGCCGCCGTGCTCTGAGGTTTCGGTAGCCTGGGCCCATGGCCCAGTACTTCGACGTCCATCCAGACAACCCGCAACCCAGGGCACTGGCGCAGATCGCCAGGATCCTGGAGGGCGGGGGCCTCATCGCCTACCCGACGGACTCCTGCTTCGCTCTGGGGTGCGCGCTCGGCAACGCGCAGGGGATCGAGCGGATCAGACGGATCAGGCAGCTCGACGACAAGCACCACTTCACCCTGGTGGTCGACGAGTTCGCCAAGCTCGGCGCCTACGTCGAGATGGACAACTGGGCTTTCCGCGCCGTCAAGGCAGCCACGCCCGGGCCTTACACGTTCATCCTCAAGGCGTCCCGCGAGGTGCCGAAGATGATGCAGCACCCGAAGAAGCGCACCGTCGGTGTGCGCATCCCGGATCACCGCACCACCCTGGCCCTGCTCAAGACAGTGGGTGCGCCACTCCTGTCGTCGACGCTGCTGCTGCCTGGCCACGACGAGTCACTCACCGACGGCTGGGGCATCAAGGAACTGCTCGACCATCAGATTGATGCGGTGCTGGACTCCGGTGATTGTGGTGTCGAGCCCACAACCGTGGTGGATCTGAGCGGCGACGAGCCGGTGGTCGACCGCGTGGGTGCCGGGGACCCGTCGCCGTTCGAGTGAGCTGCAGCTTTGTGAGGCGGAGCGCCTCCTGACGATGGGCCCAATGCGGTCAGACGCAGGTGTGCCCCGGGCGGAGGGCCCAGGGCACACGAGGTCTACCCGCGTTTCAGCGACGGCCTCCGCCGAGCAGACCACCCAGGATGTCGCCGAGGATCCCGCCGCCGAGTCCGCCGGGCACCGTCGGCTGCTGTTGAGCCTGGGTCTGCGTGGGCCGTGACTCGGGCTCCGGCATCCGGAGGGTGCCATCGTCCGGTCCTGCTGTAGGCAGCCGGAACTGCGGCTGGGCGCTCGGCTCCGCCCGCGGCGCCTGCGCCTGAGGTGCCGCCGCACCACCACCGAGGATCTGGCCCAGGATGTCGCCCAGCCCACCGCCACCGGTCGGCGATTGCTGCTGCGGTTGGCCCTGGGCCTCGTCACGGCCCATCAGCTTTCCTGCCAGCCACGACATCACGATGGGGGCGAGGATGGGCAGGAGCTTCTGAATCAACGCGTTGCCGCCGCCGAGGCCGCCCAGCTGGTTGACGACCTGCTCCTCGTTGTCGCCGAAGACGTGGTGGGCAATCTTGGCGCCGTCCGCCTCGTCCACATCGTCGAGGTTGATGCCCCCCTGGACGAGCTGAGGGCTGTGCTGCCCGATCGCGGAGGCCAACGACGCCTCGCCGTCAGGATCCCGCGTGTTGGCGCCCATGCCCATCAGAAGTGCGGGGAGTGCGTTACGCGTTGCGGCCTCCACCTCTTGCGGGCTCGCCCCGACACGCTGAGCCAGTTGATCGATCGGGAGGGTGGACAGCAGTTCGTCGAAATCGAACATCAACAACTCCTTGTCAGAGATTCAGCGCGCGAGGTGCGCCTCATCCAAAGCTAGGCGACGGCGGCGGTCGCTGTGACCGATTCGCTTACACCAGTGGTCGCGGCCGGGCGTAGCGACGATCAGGCAGTGTCCCGGGTCAGTCGGTGGGCCCTGAACAGGCAGGCGAAGTCGGTGCCCATCGCCCGGCCCTGGGCGGCCAGCATCTCCGGAATGAAGTCCGCCGGGGCCGGGTGGTCCGGGATGTCGGCCAGGTAGGCGCCGTGGGCTTCGAGGGAACGCACGCCCGCGTCGACATCGGCGCGGGTCAGGACGGCGCCGTGCGTGGGGGAGTTGTCGGCGGAGACGAGCAGCCACGTGGTGGCCCACTTCGCCAACCCTTCATCCGCGGCGAGTTCGGGGTGGACCCACGTGTTGTCGGCGTCACGGACCGCGTCCAGGGTGACAAGGCCCGCCACGCGGTGGTCTGCCTGGTTGAGTCCCCATCCCACCTCCACGTCCCAGGAGCCCGTCACCACAACGTCGGGCTTGAATCTGCGAATCGCGCGGGCCACGTCGCGGCGGAGATCGAGCGAGTAGACAAGCATGCCGTCCGGATGGTCGAGGATCTGGAGGTCGGTGACGCCCACTTCGTCGCAGGCCGCGCGCTGCTCGAGCGCGCGCAGTGGACCCACCTCGGCCGGCGGGCGCTGCATGCCCGCCTCACCGGAGGTGAGGAGAAGGTAGGCCACCTCCGCGCCTTGGGCTACCCAGTGATGCACGCACGCGGACAGTCCGTATTCCACGTCGTCGGGGTGGGCCACGACGCACAGGATGCGCCGGAACCCGGCATCCGGCAGCGGCTCCAGGACGGGGCGGTCGGGCCCGCTCATGAGCGGGCCTTGTTTCCTTCGGGCGCGGGGCCGGCCAGCGAGGCCACTAGGCGCAGGATGAGGTCACGGGGGAGCGGCTCAGTGAGCGGGAACCAGAGGGTCCCTTTCCCGCGTACGTAGGATGCGAGCTCAGAAGCCAGCTCCGGGTCCGCAGGGACCGGATAGACGGCCACGTGATCCTTCCACCCGGATACGAAGACCTGTGCCCGGCCTTTCCCTTGCTTGTAGCCGATGATGCCGTAGCTGAACACCTCGTCGGCATGGGGGAGCGCTCCCTTCACCAACTCCCTCAGCTCGTCGAACATGGGCCGGGCATCTGCCGGGACGGCAGCCACGTACTGGTCCACGGTGGTCACCTTCCCCGCCGGTGATTCGCCCAGGGCGTAGGAGGCCTCAAGCATCTGCCGCAGGACGGCGAGGTCGACGTCGGCGAGTTTGGTGAGATAGAGGCACGATACGCCGGTCTTGTGCTTGCCAAGCTTCGCCAGGTGTTCGCTGTAGTAGCGGTCGAAGCCCTCGTTGAAGTAGACGGTGAGCGTCGCCTTGCGGGGGCTGAAGCCCAGCCTGGGCATGTCGCCCTCCCTGCCCGTGTCATAACGGTAGTGCTGCGACCCGAAGCCGATGATGCTCGGGCCCCACATCGTCGGCTTGTCACCGGTGATGTCCTGCATCATCGACATGAGCTCGTGGGCTTCGTTGCGCCGTCGCTCTGTGACGGTCTCCAGGAAGTCCTCGACGGGCACTGGGGTGGGGCGGGTGACGGCTTCTGCTGGCATCCGTCAACTGTCGGCGCATGCACCAGTGGTGTCAAGGGGTGTGCGAGGGGGCGCGATCACGGCAAAGTGACATAATGCAGCTTATCGGTCATATACTTGGGTTTCCCTCACTGCCCCCAGACCGCAGTCGCCCCAGCGTGGCCGGTGAGCCCGATCAGCACCAGACTGGTGAGGGCCGCGACCACCGTCACCGCAGCGCCCACCCGGACCAGTACGACGCGCTGAGAGCCGTCGAAACGAACGAGGACAGGGAGTACCAGCGCGAGGATGAGCGCTGGCCACGGCGCCCAGACGCCCCACATCCGGTGTGCCTGGACCTGGGGAACCCCGCCCAGCCCCAGTGACTCCATCAGCACGTCGCCCGTGAATCGTGCGGTCAGCGCGCTCACCGCTGCGGCGATGGCCACCGCCACTGTCAGCCACCCGTACCGTGCGCGGAGATTGGGGATCGCGACCAGCGCGAGCGCCCCGAGCGCCGCGATCGGCACCAGGACCACCGCTGCGTGCACGACGAGCGGGTGCAGGGGCAGGTCGAAGAGGTCCATGGTCGGCTCACCTGACGGGCTCGCCGTCGCGGTCCAGCACGAACCACACGCCTTGGACGTTTTGTCCTGTGGTGTCACCGGGAGCGGTGTCGCCCACCCAGTAGTACAGCGGCCATCCGTTGTAGGTGGCCTGGACCTCTCCGTCGGAGCGCGTCATGGTCCCGAGCTTGGAGTCGTCTACTCCGGCGCCCTCCGTCGGCTCGCCCAGCAACGGCGGCCAGTTCTCCAGGCACTGGCCCTCGCAGGCGCTCATGTTGGGCGTGTCGTTGGTGAACATGTACAGGGTCATCCCCGCACCGTCGACGAGAATGGTCCCCAGCGGGGTGTCAGCCATCATCAGCTCCAAAGCGCCGGTCGCCGCGCCGTCGTCGTCGGGCGACGACGACATGGTCGCCTCCGGCGATGACTCGGACGATGTGGTCTCCGCCGCGGACGACGATGTCTCCCCCGCGGACGACGCAGAAGGTGCTGGGTCGGGGCTCGTGGTCGCAGGGCCCGTACATGCGGCGAGGGCCACCAGGGCTAGGGTGCTTCCGGCGATCAGCCGAATGCGCGAGGATGTGGTTGTGGTCATGTCTCCTCCTGGCCGAACCTGGTGCCGCAGTGAGCGGCGCCGACCCCTGGCGAGGGGCTACTGGTGGTACGGTTGACGCGGCGAAATGGATTGACCCTTGGTGCAATCTCCCGGGGCCGCTCCCCCGTATCCCCTGATGTGACGATGTTCCCCCTCGTGGACCGCGCCCCGGACGCGGCGCTGATCGCGGGCCTCGCCGTCAACGACGACGCGGCGGCGGCAGCATTCGTGCGCAGGTTCGAGGGCCCCGTGTTCGGCATGGCATTGTCCGTGATCCGCGACCGTGGGCTGGCGGAGGAGATCGCGCAGGAGGCGTTCCTGCGGGCATGGAAGGCGGCCGCGACCTACGATGCGCGCCGCGGATCCGTCCTGACCTGGCTGCTGGCGATCACCCGCAACCTGGCCATCGACGCGATCCGGGCGAGGCGCTCCTTCCCGATCGACCACGAGGTGCTCGATCACCTCGTGTCAACGACCCTGCGCGACGGCCGGGTCGATGACATCGGCGTCCGCCTGGAGGCCGCCGAAGCGGCGGGGCAACTCCGGCAACTTCCGCCGGAGCAGGCGCGTGCAGTGGTCCTCTCGGTGATCGCCGGCAACACGGCACAACAGGTGGCGGACCACGAGGGGATCCCGCTGGGCACCGCGAAGACGAGAATCCGGACCGGGCTGCGGCGGATGCGACAGGCTCTGGAGGTCGACGATGGCTGACTGGCACCCCGAGTACGACGACCTCGTCGCTCTCGCCTTGCAGGCCGTGGAGCCCGCCGAGCGAACCCGCCTCACCGCGCATGTCATCGCCTGCGGCACCTGCCGTGCCGAGTACAGCGCGATCGAGGACGACGTGCAGCACGCCCTCGCCGCCTCGCCGTCGATCGCACCGCCCGCGGGGTTCTCGGGACGGGTCCTCGCCGCCATGGGCATCGACGACCGCCCCGGGGCCGCTGCCACGCGGACCGACCGTCCCGATTCCCGAACGTGGAGACGGCACCTGGTCGTCACGGTCGCCGCGTCGATCGCCGTGGGGCTGGCCCTCGGCGTCGCAGGGACCCTGGCCCTCCTGCAGGACCCGGTTCCGACGGTGGGGTCGGTGCCGGGAGGCGCCACTGCTGCATCGGCGCTGGTGACCGGCGCCGGAGCGACCGTGGGCTCCGTCGGTGTGACCGACCTGGCGGGGAGCAGCTACCTCGTCATCACCGTCACCTCTGCCAAGCCCGGAATGACCTACGACTGCATCATCGTCGGGTCCGACGGCGCCCGACGGAGTGCCGGCACCTGGACGCTGGAGTCCTACCAGCACGGTGACCAGGCAGGAGGATCGTGGGTCGTCGCGCTGCCTGACGGCCGGCTGGAGAGGGTAGAGCTGATCGCGGAGTCAGGTGCTGTCTGGTCCACTGCCACGTTCTGACCGCACTCCGGCCGGAAAGACAAATGAGCCCCCTGGCGAGGGGGGCTCATCGTGGGCGATGGCGGTTTCGAACCGCCGACCTCTTCCGTGTCAGGGAAGCGCGCTACCACTGCGCCAACCGCCCGAGGTGGAGACGGGATTTGAACCCGTGTACACGGATTTGCAGTCCGTTGCCTCGCCTCTCGGCCACTCCACCGGGATGGAGGTTTTACCCTCCCCAAACGGGTTGGGAGAGACCACATCTCCGAGCGGACGACGAGATTCGAACTCGCGACCCTCACCTTGGCAAGGTGATGCTCTACCAACTGAGCCACGTCCGCATGCGCTGTGCGTTTGCCCTTGTGGGACAGCCGCAGCTGGCGCGTAGAGAACATTAGCGCACCCCCGGGGAGGACACAAATCAGCCACTCTCGTTCAGCCACAGCCACGAACAGTCCTGTGCCGCGCCTACACGGGGGGCTCAGGACCACGCCGGGGCCCTGCGAGTGGCCAGCGCTACTCCCCCGTGCTCTGCCTCGGATCGACCGGGGCTCGTAGTCCGGCGCGCCGGGCAGCTGGTCGCGGTGCCATGGGGCCCGATGAGCCGCCATCAGAGCGCTGTCGCCGGGCCGGAGGATCTGACCGAGACCTGCCCAGCGCTACGCCCTGTAGTAGCGTGGGTGATGGATGCCGCGGGGAGCTGGCTGACCAACTCCTGGCCGGTGGCACATTGCAGCCGCCCACCCGGAACGCGGCAATCAATGGTGGCGGCAGATGACGGTGGCGGCGGGGGTGTCGATGAAGAACTCCATTTTCGGTTCGCATCCATGGGTCAGGACGGGCTTGATCTGGCTGTCGTTCATGACCATCACCTGGTTGGTGGCCGGCATCGGCTACCTCTCGCACCCTCAGGCCTGGCAGGATGTCCCCGCGGTTCAGGTAGACAAAGGTTGGGATGTCTTCCTCTTCATCATGGCCCACAATCTCGTGCTGCTCGGGCTGATTGCTCTAGGCAACGTTTTTGTTCGTTTCGGAGCAGTCACAGTGGGCTTGTTGATCCTCTTCTGGCAGGCGGTCGCGATCGGCTGGACGGCCGGGACCAACGGGTTCATGGAGCCGTTCCCGAACTTTGAGGCCGCCAACAAGGCGTTCCTGTTCGTGGGGCTGTGGGAAACGACCGCTTACGTCCTCATCTGCGCGGCCACTGTGAACAAGTCGCTGCTCGTCTCGGACACCTTCCCTGCCCGGGAATGGTCTGAGCGGCACAGTTGGAAGGAACTGAGACTCACCCGTTCTGAATGGGCAATGGTGGTAGCAAGCGTGCTATTGCTGCTTGGGGCAGCCACCGTCGAAGCGTTCATCCCATACAGAGATAGCTGATCGGCCTTTGTCGCTAGCTACGGTCCACAGCGCCGGTTCACGTGTTCACCGATCCGGACCACATCGTCCGCTGGTCGTGGGAGACCCGTCGCAGTACAGCCGAGCGGATCGTCGTTCTGATGGGCGAGTGTCCCGGACCGCCCGTTCTTTCGCCTGCACGCGCCCCGGGAAGCGCGCGAATGGCTCGCCCAGCCGCTCGCGGCGTTGTCACGCTGAACGTACCACCGTGCCGCCGGCAGTGTGTGTCGATTCTTTCCGCGTCTCGTGTCTTGCCCCAGTTGTCAGGCGGTCCCTGTCGGTCGAGACGGGGCTGTGGGACGACAGGGGATCAGCCGCCAGAGGGATTCCGGCACCGGCCACCCGACGTCGGTTCGCGTTCTCCCGCGGATTCTACTAGACTCGCGTTTCGCTAGGGGCGATTGGCGCAGTGGTAGCGCGCTTCGTTCACACCGAAGAGGTCGGCGGTTCGAAACCGCCATCGCCCACTCTAGATCCTCGAACCGCCATGCTCTGTGGCCCGATGAGAGAGAGTCGATGACGGCGCCGGCAATCGTGCTCGTGGCTGAAGGCCCGGACGACGTGCCGGTGTCGGAGGCGCTACAGGCCATTGCTGCCGCCCTCCGTGAAGCCCGGCCAGATCTACGCATCCACCTCGCCAGGCTGGGTGGCGTCTCCCCCAGGCTTGAGGACGTCATCAAGAGCCTGGTTGCCGACGACGTGGCGGAGGCCGTTCTGGTGCCCCTGGACCTGGTCTCCGCCGCTGCGCACCCCCCGGAGTTGGACACCTTCTCGCACTCCTCGGACATCCACCTCGCGGTGAGCCGCCCCGTCGGCCCTGCGGGCGAGGTGCTCAACATCCTCGACGAACGGGTGCGGGAGGCCCTTCACCGAGGGGGCGCCCTGGAAATCGACGGACTCATCCTCACCGCCCCGGGTGGTGGAGACGTGCGTGGCTCCTCCCTTCTGGCACGCAGGGCACGGCAGTGGTCCGCCCACCACAGGTTGCCTGTCCAGCTCGCCGTCGAGGACGGAGACGGAACGGCAACCGCTGCGGCCGTCCAGTCGCTGCGCATGCAGGGCCGGAGACACATCGCGGTGGGCAGCCTCCATCTCACTCCCACGCCCGCCTACCGCGCCCACGCGCAGGCCGCGCTGCGGGCCGGCGCCGTCGCCGTCACCGCCCCCATCGGGGACAACCCACACCTTTGCCAGCTCATCCTGGCGCGCTACGCCTTCGGCGCCATGGAGTTGCTCGACGGGACCCCAACGCGCCTACCCGACGGCCTGGACGGCGACGACTCCTGAGCCTTGACTCGGGTGCCTAAGCTCGATGCATGACAGAGCCTTACGTCGCCCCCGTGTCCAAGACCGACGACCAGTGGCGCACCGAGCTGTCGCCGCTGGAGTTCAAGGTGTTGCGCCAGGCCGGCACCGAGATGGCCTACACAGGGGAATACACGGACACTGAGGATGAGGGCATCTACGAGTGCCGCGGGTGTGGCGCCGAGCTCTTCCGCAGCACCGAGAAATTCCACTCCCACTGCGGATGGCCCAGCTTCTTCTCCCCCTTGGCCGAAGAACGGGTCCGCTACCTGCGCGACGATTCCATCCGCGGGCGGACCCGGGTGGAGGTCCGCTGCGCCGCATGCGACGGACACCTCGGCCACGTCTTCGAGGGCGAGGGCTACGAGACCCCCACGGACCTTCGCTACTGCATCAACTCGGTCAGCCTGCGCCTCAGGCGCGCCTAGCCGGGCCCGCGCCCGGCGCGCCATCGCTGGATCGGATGCGCCCCGGCCTAGGCTGTCACCCGTGCCAGCGAACGTGACCCCCATCCCCCCGGAGCCGTTCGCGCGGGCGCTGCGAGAGCTCGAGTCCATGACCTGGAGGCGCGGGTTCAACACGGACGAGATCGGGTCCCCTCAGCGGATCGCGCCCTTCTCGGTGGCCATCGAGGCCGAGCTCGCCGGCACAGACGAGCCCCTAGCCTCGGGGAGACTCATCCTCCTGCACGATCCCTCCGGGAACGAGTCCTGGGGTGGAACCTTCCGCCTCGTCACCTACGTCCGCGCCGACGTCGAGATGGAGATGGTGACCGATCCACTGCTGCCCGAGGTTGCATGGTCGTGGTTCACCGAGGCGGTTGAGAGCCGCGGCTGCCTCGCGCAGGCGCTGGCCGGGACGGTCACGGCTTCCTACGGGAGGGGCTTCGGGGAGATGGCCGACGAAGACCGCGCCGAGGTCGAGCTCCGCTGTTCCTGGACCCCCACGCTGGACGACCGGCACCCGCTGACGAGCCACCTTGCCGCATGGGAGGACCTCGTGGGCCAGGTGGCGGGCCAGCCGCCCCTTCCCCCCGGCGTGGCCACACTGCCCCTGGGCCGGCGCTCGTGACCTACGTCGAGCAGAGCCGCGAACCGCTCCGGCCCGTGGTCGCGGACGCGCCCTCCCTCGCTGCGTGCCTGGCCGCGCTGAGCGCCGGCACGGGTCCAGTCGCGTTCGACACAGAGCGCGCCCACGGGCACCGCTACTGGCCGAAGGCCTATCTGCTCCAGATCCGTCGGGAAGGAGCGGGCACGTGGCTGATCGACCCCATCGCGTTCGAGAACGACGGGCCGGCGGACCTCAGCAGCCTGGTTGAGGCCTGCGGCGAGGCCACCTGGCTGATCCATGCCGCAAGCCAGGACCTGCCCTGCATGCGTGAGATCGGCATCATTCCCCCGCAGCTCTTCGACACCGAGCTGGCGGCACGGCTCCTCGCGAAGCCGGGTGCCAGCCTGGGCGCGCTCCTCCTCGCGGAACTCGGGGTGCGGCTCCGGAAGGCCCACTCCGCGGACAACTGGTCCAAGCGCCCGCTGCCCGACTCCTGGCTGACGTACGCAGCGTTGGATGTGGACTACCTGCTTGAACTCGCCGTCATCCTCGGCGATGAACTCCGCGCCACCGGCCGCGACACCTGGGCGCACCAGGAATTCGACGACGCCCTCACGCGGTTCACCGCGGTGCCGGAGCCGAGGGTGGACCCATGGCGACGCCTCACCGGCATCACCACCCTTCGCACGCCCCGGCAATACGCCGTGGCACGAGCTTTGTGGCTGGAGCGCGACGCCATCGCGCAGCGACGCGACCGGCCTCCCGGCTGGATCCTGCACGACTCCGCAATCCTGGAACTGGCCGTCCGAGCCAGGGAGGCGGTCCCCACCCGCGCCCAGGCCCAGGCCCTCCCCGGCTTCAGCACCCAGCCCGGGCAGCGCTTCCTCACCAACTGGATGGGGGCGCTGGATGAGGTCAGGGCCATGCCGGAAGCCCTTTACCCACCCCGGCGCGGACCGCACACCGGCGTGCCCCACCCCCGCACCTGGGACCGGATCAACCCGGAGGCCGCCGAGCGGTGGGCCAAGGTGCGTCCGGCCGTCGACGAGTTGGCGTGCGACCTTGGCGGGCTACAGCCGAGTCTGGTGGCTCCCCCTGCGGCACTGCACGGAGCGCTGTTCGAGCACAGCGTCGTGACACGGGACGCGCTGATCGGTCTGGGTGCCAGGCCCTGGCAGGCGGACTTCCTGGAGCCCCTGATAGCCGAGGCCCTCGACAGCTAGGCCGGACGCCCCGCAGTCTCCTCCAGCTCTGATCCGCTCAGGACCACACCCAACACCTGCAGGGAGGTCTTGGCAGCCGTCAGTCCGATCTCCTCGAGCACCTCGTCGCGTGATCCGTGGGCAAGGAAGCGCTGCGGGATACCGAAGGTGAGGACCCGCGTGGCGGCGCCGGTATCGGCGAGCCTTGAGCGGAGCTTCTGGCCGACGCCACCCTCCACCAGGTTGTCCTCCAAGGTCACGACGAGATCGTGCCCGGCGGCGAGGCTGACGAGATCCTGGCTGACAGGCAGGGCCCACAGCGGATCGGCAACCGAGGCGGGCACTCCCTGGTCCCCCAGCCGCTCTGCCACGCCCAGGCCCATCCCGGCGAACTGGCCGTAACCGACGATGAGCACCCTGGCTCCCTCGGCTCGACGGAGGATGTCAACGCGGGCCAGTCCCTCGCCCACATGGGCCACAGCCGCGATCTCGTCGGGGAGGCGCTCCTTGGAGTAGCGCACCACCGTGATGGCGTCATCGACCTCGACGGCCCGGTCAATGGCGGCCACCAGCCGCGCCTGGTCCCGCGGAGCCGCCAGCTGCAGCCCTGGCACGAGGCCCATCAGGCTCATGTCCCACATCCCGTTGTGGCTCGGGCCGTCCGTCCCCGTGACACCCGCCCTGTCCAGGGCGATGGTGAGGCCCACACCGTGCAGCGAGGCGTCCATGAGCACCTGATCGAAGGCACGGTTGAGGAACGTGGCATACAACGCCACCACCGGGTGCAGGCCGGAGCGCGCCATGCCGGCCGCTGACACGATGGCGTGCTGCTCGGCGATGCCGACGTCGAAGGTGCGGTCCGGGAAGGCCGCGGCGAACCGGCCGAGCCCCGTGGGGTACAGCATCGCAGCTGTGACGGCCACCACGTCGGGGCGACGCTGACCCACCTGCACCATCGCCTCGGCGAAGGCGTCGGTCCAGGTGGCCTGCACTGAGGCCGACAGCGGCTCGCCGGTGATCTCGTTGATTCGGCCGACGGCGTGGAACCTGTCTTCCTCATGCTCCTCCGCAGCCTGGAAGCCGCGACCCTTCCGGGTGACGCAGTGGACAAGAACCGGTCCCCCGAAGTGGCGGGCCTGCTCAAGGTGATTGGTGAGGGAGGTGATGTCGTGGCCGTCGAGCGGGCCCATGTACTTGATCCCGAGGTCCGAGAACATCGACTGCGGGGCGACAACGTCCTTGATACCGGTCTTCACGCCGTGCATGAGGTCATAGACGGGACGCCCCACCAGCGGCATCCGGTTCACAGTGCGCTTGATCAGGCTGAGCGTCTTCTCGTAGCGCTGGTCCGTGCGGAGCCCTGCGAGGTGGTTCGCGAGGCCGCCCACCGTTGGGGTGTAGGAACGGCCGTTGTCGTTGACCACCACCACGAGGCGGAGACCGGGGGTGGCCGCGATGTTGTTGAGCGCCTCCCAGGCCATGCCGCCGGTGAGGGCGCCGTCGCCCACCACGGCAACCACCGTGCGCTGCTCGCCGCGGAGCCGGAATCCCTTCGCCAGACCTTCGGCCCACGACAGGGCCGTGGACGCGTGCGAATTGGCCACCCAGTCGTGCTCGGACTCGGCCGGCTCCGGGTAGCCCGACAGCCCGCCGCGCTGACGCAAGGTGTCGAACCCGGCCGCCCGGCCCGTGAGGATCTTGTGCACGTAGCTCTGGTGGCCCGTGTCGAAGATGACGGGGTCCGACGGCGAGTCGAACACCCGATGGATGGCGATGGTCAGCTCAACGACGCCGAGGTTGGGCCCCAGGTGGCCACCCGTCCGGCTCACCTTCGTGATGAGGAAGGACCGGATCTCGGAGGCGAGCTGAACGAGCTGCCGCCGGGAGAGCGCACGAAGATCGCGTGGGCTCTGGATCGATTCGACCAAGGACATGCGCACAATAGTAGGCCCTAACACCAGAGCACCCCCGCTACGAACCGCTACAGCCTGGGCACGAACCGCGCGTCCCGGAGCGCCTGTTCCACCAGATCTACTCCCCTGGCCACCCGGGTGAGCCGTGCCTCCTCCTGCTGCAGGAGGGCTGCGGCCTGATCCGCGGTGGATGAGTCCACAGCGCCGGCCAGGGAAGAACGCAGGCCCGTGAGGCCCGTCCTGGTGGCCAGCAGCTGCGAGGCGACGAACTCCCCCGCCAGGCGTGCCAGTACCACCGGATGCCGACGTAGCAGCTGGTATCCCCGATACTCCGCGGGGCAGCAATCCAGAAGATAGCCCTCGGCCGAGGCGAGCCACCCCTGCGAACCGGGCGGCCGCACCGTGCCCGGCCACCCAGGCGGCACATAGACCCGGATCATTTCGTCATCATCGAACATGTGTTCTATTGAATCTCATGCCCCCGACAGAAGTAAAGACCTCGACCAGACCAGGGAGACGCAAACGAGGCGACCCCCCGAAGGGGACCGCCTCGTTTGCGCGACGACAGGCTCAGCTCCTGGCGAGATTTCGGAGCACGTACTGCATGATGCCGCCGTTGACGTAGTAGCCGCGCTCCCCCGGCGTGTCGATGCGCACGACCGCCTCGAAGACGACCTCGGTGCCGTCCGGGCGGACCGCCTTCACCGTCATGGTCTTCGGCGTGAAGCCCTCGTTGAGTTGCGTGACTCCCGAGACAGAGAAGGACTCCTCACCCGTCAACCCCAGCGTCTGGGCGGTCTGGCCCTCCGGATATTGGAGCGGGAGGACGCCCATGCCGATCAGGTTGGAGCGGTGGATCCGCTCGTAGCTCTCGGCGATCACCACCCGGACGCCCAGCAGTGCGGTGCCCTTGGCCGCCCAGTCACGCGACGAGCCGGACCCGTACTCCTTGCCCGCCAGCACCACCAACGGAATGCCCGCTGCGGCGTAGTTGACCGACGCGTCGTAGACGGTGGTCACCGGGCCCCCGTCGACCGTGAAGTCGCGCGTGAAGCCGCCCTCGGTGTCCGGCGCAATCTGATTGCGCAGCCGGATGTTGGCGAACGTGCCTCGAATCATGACCTCGTGATTGCCGCGGCGCGATCCATAGGAGTTGAAGTCTTTCCGCTCAACCCCATGCTCGGTCAGGTACCGGCCGGCCGGCGAGTCCGCCTTGATGCTCCCCGCGGGCGAAATGTGGTCCGTGGTGACAGAGTCCCCCAGCTTGAGCAGCACCCTGGCGTCGGACACGTCCTCGACCGGTGTGGGTTCTGCGGGCATGTCGTCGAAGTAGGGCGCCTTCCGCACATAGGTGGAGTCCGCATCCCACTCGAAGGTCTCGCCGTCCGGGGTGGGGAGCGACCGCCAGCGCTCATCGCCGGCGAACACGTCGGCGTAGCGGGTGACGAACATCTCCGCGCTGATCGAGTCGTTGATGACTTCGTCGATCTCGGCCTCGGTGGGCCAGATGTCGCGCATGAAGACGTCGTTGCCCTCCGGATCCTGCCCGATCGGATCGTTGAACAGGTCGATGTCCATGGTTCCCGCCAGCGCGTAGACGATGACAAGCATCGGCGAGGCGAGGTAGTTCATCTTGACGTCGGGATTGATCCGGCCCTCGAAGTTGCGGTTTCCGGAGAGGACCGCCGAGACCGCCAGGTCGTGGGCATTGACGGCGTCGGTGACCTCCGGGATCAGCGGACCGGAGTTGCCGATGCAGGTAACGCACCCGTAGCCGACCAGATTGAATCCGATGGCGTCGAGGTAGCTGGTGAGCCCGGAGCGGTCGTAGTAGTCGGTGACCACCTGCGAGCCGGGGGCCAGCGATGTCTTGACCCAGGGCTTGCGGGTGAGACCGCGTTCGACCGCCTTCTTCGCCACCAGGCCCGCGCCGATCATGACGCTCGGGTTGGAGGTGTTGGTGCAGGAGGTGATCGAGGCGATCGTCACGGCGCCGTGATCCAGCTCGAAGGAGGTCCCGTCGGCCAGGGTCACCGGTGCCGCGGCATGCACGCGGGGGCGCATCGTGTGGTGTGCCGGGTCCGACGGGGCCGGCGAATCGTCCACGCTGCTCGGATTCACTCCGGTGGGGTCGGAAGCCTCCATCGTCGCCGCGACGGCCCGGTCGTAGCCGGAGTAGGCGTCCGCGTCATGCGGGGCTCCAACGAACCCTGCAACCGCTTCGCGGAAGGCCGCCTTCGACTCGTCGAGGCGGATCCGGTCCTGCGGACGCTTCGGACCTGCGATGGAGGGGACAACGGTGGCGAGGTCCAACTCGATGTATTCGGAGTACTGCGGCTCGACGCTCGGGTCGTGCCACAGCCCCTGCGCCTTCGCGTAGGACTCCACGAGGGCGATCTGCTGCTCGTCGCGTCCGGTGAGCCTCAGGTATGCGATCGTCTGCTCGTCGATCGGGAAGATGGCGATGGTGGAGCCGTACTCGGGGCTCATGTTGCCGATCGTGGCGCGGTTGGCCAGCGGCACCGCCGCCACGCCGTCGCCGTAGAACTCGACGAACTTGCCCACCACCTTGTGCTCACGCAGCATTTCGGTGATGGTGAGGACGAGGTCTGTCGCGGTGGTGCCCTCGTTCAGCTTGCCGGTGAGCTTGAAGCCCACGACCCGCGGGAGGAGCATCGAGACGCTCTGTCCGAGCATGGCCGCCTCAGCCTCGATTCCGCCGACGCCCCACCCGACGACGCCCAGGCCGTTGACCATGGTGGTGTGCGAGTCCGTGCCCACGCAGGTGTCGGGGTATGCCTGCAGGACGCCGTTCACGAGGCGAGGGAAGACCACACGCGCGAGGTGCTCGATGTTGACCTGGTGCACGATGCCGGTGCCAGGCGGCACGACCTTGAAGTCGTCGAACGCCTTCTGGCCCCACCGGAGGAACTGGTAGCGCTCGCGGTTGCGCTGGTACTCGATGTCCACGTTCGCCTCGAAGGCGCCGGCGATGCCGAACACCTCCGCGATGACGGAGTGGTCGATGACCATTTCTGCGGGCGAGAGGGGGTTGACCTTCGACGGGTCCCCACCGAGCCCCGCGACCGCCTCGCGCATGGTGGCCAGGTCCACCACGCATGGCACGCCGGTGAAGTCCTGCATGATGACGCGGGCGGGCGTGAACTGGATCTCATGATCGGGCTGAGCGGCCGGGTCCCAGGCGCCCAGGAACGCGATGTCGTCGCGGGTGATGTTGGCGCCGTCCTCGGTGCGCAACAGATTCTCCAGGAGGACCTTGAGGCTGAAGGGCAACTTCTCCGAGCCCGGGACCGCATCGACCCGGAAGATCTCGTACGAGGTGCCGTTGACGTCGAGGCTCGCCTTGGCCCCGAAACTGTTGACGCTCATCCTTCTCCTTAACTTGGCACTCGCCAAACTGTCTTGATATCAAGATACCATGGTTCACGCATGCGCGGCGCCATCGCCGGTCCCCGTCAGTCTAGGGGTTGGTCAGGGGCGTCAGGCCGGGGGCGCAGGATCGCCACGCACTCCACATGGTGGGTCATGGGGAACAGGTCGAAGGCCCTGATATCAACCGATCCGTAGCCGAGCTGGGCAAAAGTGGCGAGGTCCCTGGCGAGCGCGGCAGGGTCGCACGCGACGTAGGCCACCGCTCGTGGTCCCCGATCGACGATCGCGCGGACTACATCAGCGCCGGCCCCCTTTCGAGGCGGGTCGAGCACCACGAGGTCGGCCCACTCGGGCAGGTCGCGGTGCCCCCGCTCAAGGGCGCCGGCGACGAAGTCGGCCTCCGGCACGTTGCGGCGGGCCAGACGCACCGCCTCGCGTGACAGCTCAGCCCCCAGCACCATGCATCCGGCGTCCACGAGGGCGCCGGCGAAGAGCCCGACCCCGCAGTAGAGATCGAGCACGCGATCTCCTGGTTCCGGCCGTAGACCCTCCAGCACCGCGCCAGTGAGAGTGTCCGCGCTGTGTGGATGGACCTGCCAGAATCCGCCGGGGGCCACCTCGTAGGTTCGGCCCCGCACGCGTTGCCGCACAGTGGCCTCACGTCTCCCCCCGGCAACGGCGGTCACGACGGTGCGATCCTCGCCTACCGTGACCTCGAGCTCTCCTCCGGGGCGGGCCTGGAGCGTGAGTTCGGCCACCGTCGGCCCGGGCGCCGCTATCAGGCAGCCGCCCTCGGGCAGCGCGACGATCTCATGCGAACGCCGTGCCCGGAAACCCACCCGGCCTGCCTCGTCGACGGCGTAGCGCACCCGCGTGCGCCAGCCGGTGAGCCCCCCGGGGACCGCCTCGACCGTTCCGTTCCAGTCGACTCCAGCCAGCCGCTGAAGCTGTTCGGCCACGACGGCGGTCTTCAGCTTCAACTGGGTGGGTTGGTCAGCGTGTTGCCAGTCGCACCCCCCGCATCGCTCGGCGATGGGGCACGGCGGCTCAACCCGGCCGTCGGAGGCCTCAAGCACCTGGGTCACTCGCGCCCGGTCAAACCGTCTTCCCGTCTCAGTGATCTCCGCGACTACCCGCTCCCCCGGAAGCCCCCCGGTGACGAACAACACCTTGCCCTCGGCGCGGCTGACGACGTACCCGCCGTGCGCGACCCGCTCGAGCCGCACCTCAACGCTCATCGCCTGCGTGGCTCGGAGGCCTTGTTGGCGGCCGCCTTCGCCTTGCCGGACGACTTCAACTGATACGGCACGCTCGTGACCATGACACCAGGCATGAAGTGCAGGCGGGTACGGATCAGCAGCGCCGTCTGGTTGTGAAGCAACTGCTCCCACCAGTGGCCCACGACGAACTCGGGGATGTAGACGATGACCACGTCGCGCGGGTTCTCGCTGCGCAACTCGTTCACGTACTTGATGAACGGCCCGGTGATCTCGCGGTACGGCGAGGCGATCACCTTGAGTGGGGTGCCGAAGTCCTCCGCCTCCCACTCGTCGAGGATCCGTTCCACCTCGTCGTCGTCCACGGCGACGGTGACGGCCGTCAGCGTCGTGGAGCGGGCAGCACGGGCGAAGGCGATGGCACGCAGGGTCGGGAGGTTGACCCTCTGCACCAGGACCACTCCACGCACCCGGCTCGGCAGGGCGCGATCCGAGTCCGGCCTGAGCGCGACCTCCTGCTCGACAGCCCGGTAGTGGTTGGAGATCGTCAGCATGAGTGCGAACAGGACGGCCATCGCGACGACCGCCAGGTACGCCCCGTGCGTGAACTTGGAGATCAGCACGATGATGAGGACGATCCCAGTGGCGGCGGCGCCGACCGTGTTGATGATGCGAGCCCGGACCATCCGCTTGCGTGCGCTCACGTCCTGCTCCCCACGGAGGGCGCGGGTCCAGTGGATGATCAGGCCCGTCTGACCGACGGTGAAGGACAGGAAGACACCTACCACGTACAGCTGGATCAGCGCGGTGACCGACGCGTCGAAGGCGAGGACGAGCACTGCGGCCGCGACAGCGAGCATGACGATGCCGTTGGAATAGGCCAGCCGGTCCCCGCGGGTGTGCAGCTGGCGCGGGAGGAAGCCGTCCCGGGCGAGGATCGACGCCAGCGACGGAAAGCCGTTGAAAGCGGTGTTGGCGGCCAGGAAGAGAATCAGCATGGTCGCGGTGATCACGATGTAGAACCCGGGCTCGAACCAGTCCATGAACACGACACGGGCCAACTGGCCGGTCACGGTGTGCGCCGCGCTGTGGATGGTCTCGCCGGCGGCGTTGACGTAGTGGGTGCCCGACAGTTCGTCGATCAGGTGCACCCTCGTGAGGTTGGCGAGCACGATGATGCCGAGGAGCATCGTGATGGCCAACACCCCCAGCATGGTGAGCACACTGGCGGCGTTCGTGCTCTTGGGCTTGCGGAAGGCCGGGACACCGTTGGCGATGGCCTCCACGCCGGTCAGCGCCGCGGCACCTGACGAGAACGAGCGCGCCAGGATGGCGACCATGGCCCACCCGGCGAACTCCGCGCTACCCTCGGGGGCTACGACGATGAGGTCTCCGGTCTCACTCACCAGCTCCTCCCCTAATACCAGGATCCGGAACAGCCCGATCCCGATCATGAGCAACATGGAGCCCATGAAGACGTAGCTCGGGATGGCGAACATGGCGCCGGACTCTCGCACCCCCCGGAGGTTCATCAAGGTCAGGAAGAAGATGACTCCGACAGCGGTCCACGCCTCGTAGCCGTCAAGGAACGGAGCCATGGCCTTGGCGTTGATGACACCGGCGGACACGGACACCGCGACCGTCAGCACGTAGTCGACCAGCAGCGAGGCCGCGACAGTCAGGCCCGCGTACCTGCCCAGATTCACGGTGGCGACCTCGTAGTCACCGCCTCCATTGGGGTAGGCGTGAACCGTCTGCCGGTAGGACATCACCACAATGGCCACGACGACCGCCACCGCCACGCCGATCTGCCAGGAGAACATGAACCCGGCCATCCCCGCCAGGGACAGCGTGATCAGGATCTCATCCGGGGCATAGGCCACAGAGCTGAGCGCATCGGAGGCGAAAACGGGGAGGGCCAGCCTCTTGGGCAGGAGCGTCTCCCCCATCTGGGCGTTGGTGAGACGCCGCCCCACCACCATGCGCTTGAGCGCCGACATCACGTTCACGGGGTTACGGTAGACCTCTTGTCCTCCAAAGTCATTGCGCAGCCCTCCTCCCCTGGGGTGTAGGTTCTGTTGCGAGAAGCCGCCGAAGGAGTCATAGGGTGCACATCGTCATCATGGGCTGCGGCCGGGTGGGCTCAATGCTTGCCACCGGCCTCGAGAAGCGTGGCCACAGCGTCGCCATCATCGACGTCAGCTTGGATGCGTTCCGCCGCCTGGGTCAGGACTTCAAGGGCCTGACCATCAAGGGCGTCGGGTTCGACCGCGAGGTCCTCGAAGCCGCGGGGATCCGCAAGGCCGACGCATTCGCGGCGGTGTCCTCCGGCGACAACTCAAACATCCTCGCCGCCCGCGTGGTTCGGGAGAACTACCACATCGACAACGTTGTCGCGCGAATCTACGACCAGGGTCGGGCAGCCGTCTACGAGCGTCTGGGCATTCCGACGGTGGCCACGGTGAAGTGGACCGTCACGCAGGTGCTGCGTCGGCTCCTGCCCGAGGGAAGCGAGCCCGTCTGGCGGGACCCCACAGGGACTGCCCGCCTGCTCCAGATCCACGTCCACAGTGGATGGGTGGGACGACGGATCAGCGAGTTGCAGTCAGCGGCCGGGTCTCCGATCCCCTTCGTGCAGCGCGTGGGTCGCGGGCTGGTGCCGGACCGCGACACCATCTTCCAGGACGGCGATCTGATCTACATCGCGTGTCACACGGACCGCACCGATGAGCTGGAGACGCTCTTCGCCTATCCCCCGGCCAAGCACTAGGAGAGTCATGCGCGTCGCCATCACCGGGGCCGGAAACGTGGGCCGGTCCATCGCCCGGGAACTCATCGCCAACGGGCATCAGGTCCTCCTCATCGAGCGCGATCCGGCGGCCATCAAGCCGGACTCGGTGCCGGGGGCGGACTGGTTCCAGGCCGATGCCTGCGAGTTGCAGTCCTTGGAGGAGGCCGAGCTTGAGAACTGCGACGTGGCCATCGCCGCCACAGGAGACGACAAGGTGAATCTCGTCCACTCGCTCCTGGCCAAGACCGAGTTCGGGGTGCCACGCACGGTGGGGCGGGTCAACCATCCCGGCAACGAATGGCTGTTCGACGCGCAGTGGGGGGTGGACGTCTCCGTGTCGACCCCGCGCCTGATGTCGGCGTTGGTGGAGGAGGCTGTCTCCACGGGGGATCTGGTTCGGCTGTTGACCTTCAACAAGTCGACCACCCATTTGTCCGAAGTGACGCTCCCGCAGTCGTCGCATCTGGCCGGCCGCAGACTCAGAGACGTTGAGCTACCGGGCGACACAGTCCTGGTGGCCGTCATCCGGGACGGCGCTCCCCTGACCCCCGAGCGCGATCGCGCCTTCGAGGGCGGCGACGAGCTGCTGTTCCTGGTCACGCAGGAGTCCGAGGCGGATCTGGCGGCGATGTTCGCCACCGACGTCTACGACGACTGAGGCACGATCTCGAAGTCGGGGTTGTACATCACGCAAACCCCATCTGCCTGGGCCAGGCGGCCGTCGACCCGGATGTGTTTGCCCGGGAGCAGACACTCCAGCCTGCTGCGTCCCATCCAGACGAGCTTCACTGTGCCTGAGCCGTCGCTGACTTCGGCTTCGAGCCATCCGTGTTGCGCATCCGACGTGACGGCGGTGATGGTTCCCTGGAGAACGACGCGTGAGCGCATCTGGCACGAGGTCAGCGGTTGGGCTCCGCTGTCCTCGGCCTGCTCCAGCAGCTCACGGGCCTCCAATTCCTCGTGGGAGAGAAAGTAGCGCCGCAGTCGATCAGCCACCGAATGCTTGCCCACGGGATCAGCCCTTCGCCTCAGGCACCCGCATCGGCAGCAGACTGCCCGGCGCGGCCGGGGTGTTGCCGCGACGCACCACCAGGTTGCTGAAGAACTCGAACAGATGGAGCGCGATCTCCTCGTCGTCGGGTTCGAAGGTGGCCTTGCCGAGGAGGACCCCCCTCAGGACCCAGCCGGGTCCAGGCACCAGCCATGTCCGCGACAGATGCATCGCGGGATTCCCGTTCTGGTCCTTGACCGGAAGCGCGCGCCGCAGCTCGGTGCCGAACGGTCCCTTCACAGCCTGACAGCGGCCCCCCTGCTGACGGGTGGACTCGATCACCTCGTCGCGGATCTCGCCGGTCATCGACGACTTGGCCGGTCCGGCGAACACTGCCACCTCCAGCGCGGATCGACCATCCCCGACGAGCAACGACTGCACCTGATTGGTCTCGCGGTTGACCTGCAGCTGCAGCGTCATGTCCTGGAAGGGCGTAAGAATCAGGGGTCCCATGTCCAGGCGCCTGACCTCGTCCGCGTCGGCTTCCAGGTCCACCTCGGAGATGTCGAAAGGGCCTTCCGCACGGGTGAACTCGGCGTCCCAGCGCTCGGAGTCTCCTAGCGGGAGTTCGTCGTCCTCCTGCTCCGCTTCGACGTCGGTCATCTGCTCGATGTCGTCGTCGAGGTCTTCGCTGCGCTTCTTGCGTCCGAAAATCACTGCTGTCCCTTACTCGGTGGAGGTGGAGAATCCGCCCGTAGAACCATAGCCACCCGTGCCTCTGGGGGTGTCATCGAGGGTGTCGACGGCGGTGAACGAGGCGCCGACGAACGGGATCACCACCAGTTGGGCGATGCGGTCCCCCGCGCTGAGGCTGATGGGCTTCTCGGGGTCCAGGTTGATGAGGCAGACCTTGATCTCGCCGCGATACCCGGAGTCGACGACTCCTGGTGCATTGACGATGCTGAGGCCGTGCCGGGCGGCCAGACCCGACCTTGGTGTGACGAGGCCGACATACCCGGACGGCAGCGCGACACGAACTCCCGTGCCGACCAGTGACCGCTCCCCGGGACGGAGCACCACGTCTTCTGCGGCCCTCAGATCAGCCCCGGCGTCGCCTGGATGCGCGTAGGTCGGCAACTGCCCGGGGCTCACCATCGCTTCGACGATCACGGATTCCCCCTGACTGCTTCGAGGGCTGCCGCCAACTCCTCGGGGTGACGAGTGCTCACCAGCCAGTACGGATGCGGATCCGCCGGATCCGCCAGGTCCACGCGTACCAGATCGGTGATGAACGGGCGGGTGAACAGGAAGGCGCGATGATCAGCCTCGGGACCGTAGGCAGCGCGGGCCGACGAGCCACTCAACGGCACCACGCCGGCGATGTACTCGCGCGTCAGCCGGTGCCGTCCGGCAATGAGAGCGTCGTGGTCGACGGCGACGAGCGTACGGCTGTACGCCACCAGCGCGAGCAGGAGGCCGACGGCGGCCAGGACGGAGAAGGCTACGGCCGGCTGCAGCGGGACATAGGCCACAACCGCCACGGCGAGGCTGAGCCAGAAGAGAAGGGCGATCACCGCCCACCACCAAGGCACGTGCAGACGTTCGCGGTAGGTCACCTTTCCACAGTACCTCGAAGCACTTAAGGTGGCAGTGTTGGTCCGATCGAAAGGAACCCCATGGCCCTGACTGAGAAGCTCATGTGGAAGCTCTACGCCGGAGTGCTCGGCGCGCTCACCACCCTGGTCGCCCAGAAGCTGGTCACCAAGGTGTGGGAGGCGTCCACGGGCGAGCCGGTCCCGGACATCAACGATCCCGAGACCCCGATGGCGAGGGCGTTCATCTGGGCGGCGGCCAGCGGACTTGGAGTGGGCATGTCCCAGATCGTCATCAACCGCTTCATTCAACGGCGCTGGGTGACCACATTCGCCCACCAGGGCCCAAGCAAGCTGCGCAACAAACTGGACCTGTGACGCCCACCCCCTGAGGACAGGTGGAGCCGCTCAGACGCAGTCGACGCAGTAGCTCTGCCCTCCGCGGACCTCCGCGAGCTGGCTCTGGGACTTCACGAGAAAGCATGACGCACACGTGAACTCGTTGGCCTGGCGCGGGAGAACGCGAACTGTGAGCTCTTCGTGGGAGAGATCCGCACCTGGAAGCTCGAACGATTCGGCAGCCTCGACCTCGTCCTCGTCAACCTTGCCCGAGTTCTTGTCGTTGCGACGGGTCTTGAGCTCCTCGATGGAGTCCTCGCTCATTTCCTCATCGGTCTTGCGGGGTGCGTCGTAATCGGTTGCCATCCGTCAGTATTCCTTCCTGTGCCGCGAACGGGGCTATGTGTATCACATCGGGAGCCCTCGTGGTATCCCGGCCCGGCCCTCGCCTCGACACCATTGTGCGCGGCCACGCAAGACAGATGACGCCCGGGCGGGTGGGGCGCTGGTAAGTTGTGGGAAATAACCTGACCGGACGAGGAACAATAGTGAATGCTCTGACCCCCCGCGAAATCCAGCTGCGGATTCGCTCGGGCGCCTCAGTGGCTGAGGTCGCCGAGGATACGGGCATGGAGATCGAGCGCATCGAGGCCTTCGCGGGCCCTGTGCTGGCGGAGCGCGAGCATGTGGCCCAGTCTGCGCAGACGGCCACCGTCCGACGGCGTGGCGAGGCAGGGACGCACAGGCGGTTGGGGGATCTGATCGGGCAGCGGTTGAGGTCCAGGGGCATCGACGCCGATGCCATCGAGTGGGACGCCTGGAGGCAGCCGGATCTCAAGTGGCGACTGTTGGGCCGGCTCGCACTGGATGTGGAGTCCCGCTCGGCCGAGTTCATCTTCGACACCAAGGCCCGCATCTGCGTGGCCCACAATTCGGATGCACGCTGGATGATCGGCGAGGAGTCCGCGGACGCACTGACTGGCGAAGAGAACACCGTCGATTTCACTGACGAGATGGCGCTGGTCCGGGCCATCTCCGTCTCCGAGTCGGGGGCGCCTGGGGACGACGTGCCGGCCTCAGAACTGATGCACGACGGGAACGAGGACACGTCCCAGCTCGATCGCCTCTACGACATGCTCAGCGGCATCAGCGAAGATTCGGTGCGCATCTACACCGGCATCCTGGATGATGAGGCGCCCCGCGAGGCACGGCTCAGCGAGTCCGCGGAGGAGGAGCTCGAGGACGCAGCCCTGCCGGATTCCGACGACGCATCCGAGGCGTCCCCGCCCATCGCCGAGGACGCGGAGCCTGCTCAGGAGCCGCTGGTTGACGCCGGAGAAGAGCCCCAGAAGCCCCGGCCACGCCGGCGGAGAGCCAAGATCCCCACCTGGGACGAGATCATGTTCGGCGGGCCCACACCCTCGTAGAAGTCCATTGTCAGGACACTAGAAGTCGTCGGGATCGAAGGGCAGTGGTTCCGCCGTCAGGGTCGCCTTGGCTCGGGTGGAGGTCATCCGACGACGATGGTGTGCCCGGCACAGCACCTCGTAGCGCACTTCGGCCCCGTCGCCGGTGTCGCCGACCACCACCTGGGATCCCTCCGTCACCATCAGCCCGCCCACCGTGCGCGCGTTGTGGGTGCCCCGAGACCCGCACCAGCACAGGGGCCCCAGGGGCAGCGTCTCCACCCTGTCGGCTAGTTCGATGAGGCGCTGAGCGCCTGGGAACAGCCTGGTCCTGAAGTCTGACAGGATCCCGAAGGCGTAGACGTCGAGCTGGAGTTCGTCGACGATCCGCGCCAGCTGATCGATGTGCTCGGGACTGTAGAACTGCGCCTCGTCGCAGACGAGGTAGTCCACGCGCTTGCCGGTGGTCAGCTCAGAGATGACGTAGCGCCAGAAATCGAAGCCGTCGTGCACCTCCAGGGCCGGAGCGCTGAGGCCCAGCCTGGAGGCGATCACTCCCTCCCCCGCGCGGTCCTGCGAGGTGAAAACCCGGCCTTGGCGACCGTGGGACGACCGCGTGTAGTCCAACTGCAACGCCAACGTCGACTTGCCGCTGTCCATGGGTCCGGTGTGGAACACGAGCTCAGCCACGCGTCGCCTTTCGCTCGATGAGGTCCGTGTAAGCCTCGACGTACCGCTCGGCCATCCTCGCCGGAGCCAGATCGGGCATCAGCTCAGCCGAGGCAGACGCCATGGATGCCCTCAAGTGGCCGTCCGCCAAGGTACGGAATCCCTGGGCCATGGAGGTCACGTCGGGACCGGTGAGGAGCGCGGTCCGCGGCGAAACCCCCACCGTCAGCCGATCGTCGCAGTACATCACCGGCAGTGACGCGGAGACGGCCTCTGCGATGACCAGCGCCTGCGAATCGAAGCGGTAGGAGCTCAGCACCAGGGCGTCCGCGTTGCGGAACTCGTAGGCCAGGGCGGATGTGGATGACAGGTGCCACCGAAAGTCGATCGAGTCGCATCCCCTCGCGAGCGCCTTCAGTCTGTCGCGCTGGTCGCCGTCACCGACGATCACGAGCTCGGCGCGGGGAAGCGCGGCACGCCGGAACGCCTTGATCATCACATCGAGCCGCTTCTCCTTCGCCAGCCTGCCCACCGAGAGGAACCGGACCGCGTCGTCGCCACGTTCGCGGGGGGCCTCGTCGATCGCCCGCTTCATCCGGCGGTTGTATCCCGTCGGCACCACGTAGCCAGGCAGGCGCCTTCCCGCGGCCTCATCGATCAGGTCGCGCATGAATGGCGACGGCACCGTGTAGGCGTCGGCCAGCTGCGCGATCGTGGCGAATGATCTCCAGTCGGTGCGGGCGGCCAGGCCACCCGTCTCACTGGTGGAGGCTGGCAGCCTCGTCGACGGGGCAGGACCACCGCCGCGCGCAATGCGGAGGCCGGGCAGAATCAGTGCCTGGTATCCGAGGGTGCCGAAGGTTGCCCCGTAGACGGTCTGGTGGGTGCCTGCGATGTTGGCGTGGAAGGTGTGCAGATGCGGGATGCCTTGAAGCCGTGCGATCCGGGCGCCGAGTCCGAGGGCCCCCCGCTCGGTCTGGGTGTGCACCACATCGAAGGTCGCCACCTCGCTGATGAGGCGCGCGCGTCTCTTCGACCAGTGGAGGATGCTCAGATGCGCGGGCAGTCCCTCCACGTACAGGGTGGGGCACTCGATGACGCGCCCGATCCGCGGCTTCTGCAGGTGCCGGTCCGGCGCGATCAGGGTGACCTCGTGACCCAGTGCCGTCAGCTCCTCCAACTGGGTCTCGACTGAACGTCCGATTCCCCCGGATGAGGGATAGAAGTCGTCGATGAGGATGGCTATGCGCAACCTCACCGGCCACCGCCGTGCATGAGAAGCGGGACCTCCATCTCGGCGGCTGTGAGCGACCCGTGCATGCCGACGAGGCTGAATTCCCCCGGACTCTGCCTGCTCATGACCGCGTAGTCCGACGTCATCGCAGCCACGACGTCACCGATCCTGGCCGCGCTCAACCCCGTCACCTGCGGTCCGAACCACCCCGCTTCGATGGCCTCCTCCCGCCGCAGCACATGTGCCCGCTCGCCCAGTACGCTCTCCCAGGCCCAGGCGAGTGCGCGCGGGTCCTCGCCATGGATGTGCCGGAACCGCGGCTCGCCGCCGAGGAACGAATAGCCCGCGAGCCTCGGCTCGTCCTCCGCCACCACACGGGACCCCGACGGCACGTTGACCATGCCGTGGTCACCCGTGATGAGCAGGCAGACGTCCGCTGGGAGCGCCTCGACCAGGTGCGTCACCAGATCGTCGACCATCGCCAGGCGTTCCAGCCATTGCCAGGAGCCCACGCCGTGGCCGTGGCCGTCGTGATCCAGCATCCGCTCGTAGCCGTAGACCACCTCGGCAGTCTCGAGGGCCTCGAGCACGAGTCCGGAGAACTCCTCGGCGGCTCCCTCCACGGCGACAGGGAAGAGCCTGCTGCCGCCGAACGCGAGGCGGGTCAGAGCGCTTCCCGCAAAGCGTCCGAGGGTCACTGCCGCGGAGCCACGACCCGACGAAGCGAGGCGTTGGAAGAGCGTGGGGGTCTGGGCGAAGGTACCCAGATCCTCCGGCCCACCTTCCCAGGTGAGCGCGTTGATGACGCGCGAGACGCTGGGTTCGAAGAAGGTGTACCCCACGATGCCGTGCTCGCCAGTGGGCACCCCGCAACCCAGCGAGGTCAGCGACGTGGCCGTCGTGGAGGGCACCGAGCAGGTGAGCCTCGGCGCGTCACGGGCGAGACGCGACATCGTCTCTGCATGATCGCCGAACTCCAGCAGCTGATGCCAGCCGAGCCCGTCCACCAGCAGGACCACATATCTGCGCGCCCGCGGAAGCGAGATGATCGGCGTCGTCGCGTCCAGCGTGGCCATGACGCTGGGCAGGAGGTTGGCCAGCGACAGATCCTCGTAGCGGGGCTCCACGAAGTCCGAGCGCATCAGCCGACAACCGCCTGCAGACGCACCCCGAAGGCGACGAGCCGACGCGCGTTGTCGCCGTCAGCCTGGGGGCTCATGCGCACGGTGATGTCGTCCGGCTGGATCACGCCCGTGTATCCGTGGTCCGCCTCACAGGCGGGATCCTCGCAGGCCGCGGGGCCGAGGTCCACGCGCCTCGCAGCTCCCCACACGATCGTCAGCCACGCCTCACTGAGCCCGGAGCGGTTCTCCGGGTCCTGCAGCGCACGGGTGACCACGACTGAATCGACGGCCCGTAACGCCACCACCTCGGCGGTGGCCACTGCCTCCGTCTGGGCACCCTCACCCTCGTCGATATGGCAGATGAGCAGCTGCCGCGGTGTGCGGACGAGCACTGTCATGTGGCGGTGGAGCTCGTGCCCGGCAAAGGTGGCCTCGTGCTGGACGAGGAAATCGAGCAGCTCCCGCTGGCCCAGCCCCAGCGCCACCGTCTCTGCCACCAGACTGGGGTAGAACCCACACTCTGCGATCTCGGCCAGGAGCTGCGGCGGCAGGGCATTGACGATCTCGACGGACTCAGGCACCCGCCCATTCTGGCACGTTGCACTAGGTTTGGGGTCATGGCTTCCCGCCCCTTCATCGCCGCCCGGATCGAGGATCGGATCAACTCTCTGGTCAATCGCGCCCTCAACAAGCGAGGGTGGGAGGAGTCGATCCTCGCCTTCACCGGCTACGGCACCTCGGAGCAGTTGCGCATCCTCGGTCGAGTGGTGCTGCGCCCGTCGGCTGACCTCGGGATCGTCCAGGCTGCCTCTGCGCTGATCTATCGCCGGGGTTGGCGCAACTTCCTGGGCTCAGCGAAAGTCGGGGCCAGGGTCACTGTGGTGATCGGCGATGTCCGGATCCCGGTCCATGCCGACCGGGGCGGGTACATCGACGTGCGGGTCCGCAACCCCGGGCTGCCACCGGGTTGGCACTCGGTCACGCTCGAGGGCGCGGGCGGATCCTCGGCCCTGGCCAGCCTGCAGGTGATCGCCGACGACGTCGATTTCGGGATCGTGAGCGACATCGACGACACCATCTTGTCCACCTGGCTCCCTCGTCCGATGGTGGCCGCATGGAATTCGTTCGTCGTCACCGAACAGGCTCGTCAGGCAGTTCCGGGCATGGCCAGGCTCTACCAGCAGCTCCTCGCCGCCCATCCTGGCTCCCCCATCATCTTCGTCTCCACCGGCGCGTGGAACACCTACCCGATGATCCAACGGTTCACCGCCCGCCACGGGATCCCCCAAGGAGCGATGCTCCTCACGGACTGGGGGCCCACCAACACTGGCTGGTTCCGCAGCGGCCCGGATCACAAGCGCCGATGCCTGCGGGAGCTGGCCCGCGACCTTCCCCAGATCAGGTGGTTGCTGGTGGGAGACGACGGGCAGCACGATCCGGACCTCTACGCCGAGTTCGCCGCGCTGCAGCCGGAGCACGTACGGGCCCGCGCCATCCGTCAGCTCACGCCCGGCGAGCACACACTGGCCCATGGCCTCCCGATGAAGGTCCCCGCCACCGAGGAGCGCTGGGAGCCGGACATGGCGCCGGAGGTGCGCGCCCCGGACGGCGACGGATTGGGCGATAGGCTGCGCGGGTTGCTGTAGCGGACCCAGGCGAGGAGGCGGCCCCATGGCCAAGCCGACGATCGACGACGAGACCTTCGAGGACGAGCACATCCTCGACGTCAACGTCACCGAGGAGATGGAGACCAGCTTCCTGGAGTACGCCTACTCGGTCATCTACTCCCGCGCTCTTCCAGATGCGCGAGACGGTCTGAAGCCGGTGCAGAGACGCATCCTCTTCGCCATGGACGACATGGGCATCCGCCCGGATCGCGGGCACGTCAAGTGCGCCCGCGTGGTGGGCCAGGTGATGGGCCTGCTGCACCCGCACGGAGACGGGGCGATCTACGACGCGTTGGTGCGGGTGGCCCAGCCGTGGTCCATGCGCCTGCCGTTGATCGACGGCCATGGCAACTTCGGCTCGCTGGACGCCGGCCCCGCCGCGATGCGCTACACCGAGTGCCGGATGGCCACCCCCGCCGTGGCCATGACCCGCGGACTCGACGAGGACACCGTCGACTTCAAGGCCAACTACGACGGCAAGGAGTCGGAGCCCGTCGTACTGCCGGCGGCCTTCCCGAACCTGCTCGTCAACGGCGCCACCGGGATCGCCGTCGGGATGGCCACCAACATCGCCCCCCACAACCTCATCGAGGTGGTGGCGGCGCTGCAGCAACTGATCCGCAACCCGGACATCGGGCTCGAGGACCTGATGCGCCACATTCCCGGACCGGACTTCCCCACCGGTGGAAAGATCGTGGGGCTCGACGGGATCCGTGATGCCTACGCCACCGGCCGCGGCACGCTGAAACACCGGGCGACCACACGCATCGAGAAGGTCTCGGCCCGACGGATGGGAATCATCGCCACCGAGCTGCCCTACATGGTGGGCCCCGAGAAGATCATTGAGCAGATCAAGAAGGCAGTCGACGACAAGAGATTGACCGGCATCGCCGACGTCAAGGACCTCACAGATCTGGCCAACGGCACCCGCCTGGTGATCGAGGTGAAGAACGGGATCAACCCCGAGGCGCTGCTGGAGCAACTGTTCAAGGTGACCAAGCTGGAAGACACCTTCGCCATCAACGCGGTGGCGCTGGTCGAGGGACAGCCCCGCACACTGAGCCTGAAGGAGATGCTCGAGGTCTTCCTGGCGCACAGACTGGAGGTGACGCTTCGGCGCACCCAGTTCCAGCTCAGGAAGGCCGAGGACCGCCTCCATCTGGTGCGGGGGCTGATGGTCGCCATCGCCGATATCGACGACGTCATCGCCATCATCCGCTCGTCCGCCGACGCGGCCGAGGCACGCGGCAGGCTCACGGTGGCCTTCGACCTGACCGAGACGCAGGCCAACTACATCCTGGACATGCAGTTGCGCAGGCTGACGCGTTTCTCCACGATCGAGCTTGAGAAGGAGGCTGCCGAGCTGTCTGACCTCATCGCCGGACTCCGCGACATCGTCGACGACGACACAGTGCTGCGTCGCGTCGTCAGCAGCGAGCTGGCAGACGTGGCCAAGCAGTTCGGGACCCCTCGCCGGACCGTGCTGCTCGCCTCCTCTGGTGGCGCCCCGACGGCGGCCGCCCCTCTGGAGGTGGCAGACGACCCGTGCTGGGTGCTGCTCAGCGGATCCGGCCTGGTGGCGCGAACGGACGCACAACACGACCTCTCCCCCGATGGGCGGGCCCCGCACGACGTCATCGTCTCCCGCGTGAAGACCACGGCCCACGGCGAGTTCGCGGTGGTGACCAACAGAGGTCGGTTGATCCGCTGCCGTTCGATCGAGCTGCCGACCGTGCCCCTGACCGCGTCGGCCCCGAGCCTCCAGGGCGGTAGCCCAGCGCACGAGCTCTGGCCGTTGGCGGCCGGCGAGCGCCCACTTGGTCTGACCACGCTCGGAGGGGAAACCGCTGGCCTGGCCGTGGGCACCGCCCGTGGCGTCGTCAAGCGCGTCACGACGGAGGTCCTGACCAGGGACGCCTGGGACGTCATCGCGCTCAAGGACGGCGATGAACTGATCGGCGCCGTCGAACTGGCCGACGAGCAGGCCCACCTCGCCTTCATCACCTCCGACGCGCAACTGCTCCACTTCCCCGCCTCGTCTGTGCGCCCCCAGGGCCGCTCCGGCGCCGGGATGGCAGGCATCAAGCTGGCGCCGGAGGCCCGCGTCATCTGGTTCGGTGCGACAGACCCGGCCGCGGACGAGGCGGTGACCATCTCGGGATCGTCCTCCTCGCTGCCCGGCACCGAGTCGGGTATGGCGAAGGTCTCCCCGATGAGCGAGTTCCCGGCCAAGGGGAGGGCCACCGCGGGCGTGCGTGCTCACCGCTTCCTCAGGGGCGAAGACACTCTTCTCATCGCCGCCATCGGCGCAGCACCGGTGGTCGCGGCCGCTGCGAGCGGCTCTCCCGTAGAGCTGCCGACCGCTCACGGTCGCCGCGACGGCTCTGGCGCACCACTGTCCCAGCCGGTGGCCGCACTCGCAGGACGCGGCTCTGCGAGGGGGTAGGACCGGTAGCATCACGGACGGAAGGGAGGCCCATCATGAGCTTCGAGGATCTGCTCACCAGCAACCTGGCCTATGCCGACGGGTTCACCGACGGCGGTTTCGACGGCATCGCCAAGGCCGGCATCGCGATGGTGACGTGCATGGACTCCCGGATCGAGCCGCTCGCCATGCTCGGACTCCGGCTGGGCGATGCGAAGATCCTGCGCTCGCCGGGAGGCCGGGTCTCCACCTCGGTTCTCACCGGCTGTGTCCTGAGCGTGCAGCTGCTGCATGTGGACCGGATCATGATCGTGCCGCACACGCGATGCGCGATGGCCTCGGGCACAGACGATGACATCCGCAAGGTGATCGCGGCCAAGACCGGGATCGACACCTCGTGGATCTCGTTCGGCGCCAGCCCTGACCAGCAGGCACGGCTCCGGGCAGACGTCGACATGGTGAACAACCATCCGCTGATCAAGGGTCAGGCAGAGGTGGGCGGCTTCATGTACGACGTGGACACAGGCCTCCTCACACAGGTGATCTAAGTCACCGGGAGCCGGGGAGCAGCACCCGGTGGGCTCCTCGGATGTGCGCCTCGCACAGGTTGGCGGCCGCTGCCCCGTCGCGGGCGCTGAGCGCCCGGTGAATGCCCGAATGCTCCGCGAGTAGACGCAACCGCAGTGCCTCCCAGTTCGGCATCCGCTCCTCGGCACTGAGGATGGGCCGTGCAACGGCTTCACGGATCGCGATGGTCATGTCGCGGATCAGCCGGTTGGCGCCCAGGCCGGCGATCGCGACGTGAAATGCCGTGTCGAGCTCGTTGAACCGCGCGGTGTCCGAGACCGCGACCATGGACTCGGCCAGCCTGCCCAGGTCCGCCAGCGACGCGTCGTCCGCGTGGACCGCAGCCGCCTCCGCAGCAGCTCGCTCCAGCACCACGCGCGTCTCGGTGAGTTCGTCGAAGGAGATCGCGTCCAAGGCGACGTGCAGCTTGAGCATCCGCCCCAGCGCCGGACCTTGACTCGCGGCCACGCGGGTTCCCCGCCCTGGACCGGTGTGGGAGGTGATCACCCCCTGCGCCTGCAGGACCTTGATCGCCTCCCTCACCGCGCTGCGGCTGGTCCCCAGCTGCGTGGCCAGCTCCCGCTCGTTCGGGAGCCTCGCGTCCTTGCTCAGCCTCCCTGCCAGGATCTCACTTGTCAGGAAGTCCAGAGCTGTGTCGAATCCGCCGGCGGTCATTGACCCATTGTGGCGCACGGGGAAAGTCTTGACATGGGTGCCATCGACACCATATGGTCAGACCAGATATTTTGGTCTGACCATATGAACGACGGAGTTCACCGATGCTCTTGGAAACCTTCCAACCAGTCACCAATCCCCTTGGTGCCCAATGGCTGTCAGCCCTCGTGGCGGTGATTCCGGTTGTCGCCATGTTGGTCACGCTCGGGCTCCTCCGCTGGAAGGCACACCACGCCGGCCCCTTCTCCTGGGCCATGGCCCTCGTCGTGGCGGTCACCGCGTTCGGCATGCCGGTCACAACCGCCCTGGCCACCAGTGCGCACGGCTTCGTCTACGGCATCTTCCCCATCGTGTGGATCCTGCTGACCGCCATCTGGATGTACGAGGTGACGGTGGCCTCGGGCCGCTTCGAGGACCTTCGCCGCACGTTCTTCCTCATCAGCGACGATCCCCGCGTGCTGGCCCTGCTCATCGCCTTCAGCTTCGGCGGGTTGCTCGAGGCCCTCGCCGGATTCGGGGCGCCGGTGGCGATCACGGCCGCCATGCTCGTGGCCATCGGGTTCTCCCCCCTGCGCTCGGCGATGATCGCGCTGCTCGCCAACACCGTCCCTGTCGCCTTCGGTGCGGTCGGCCTCCCCGTTCTGATGGCCGCCAAGACTGGCGGCTTCGACGATGTCCTCGCCATCTCTCCCATCACCGGTCGCATCACGGCGATGCTGTGCCTCGTCGTGCCGTTCCTTCTGCTCCACGTCATGGACGGCAGGCGCGGCCTCAAGGAGGTGTGGCCGTTCGGCCTCGTGGTGGGACTCAGCTTCGGGGTGACCAAGTGGATCGCCTCCGCCAGTCCCCTCTGGAACCTCACCGAGGTGTTCGCCGCCGTCGCCAGCGTGGGTGTGGCCATCGTCTTCCTCAAGGTGTGGCACCCCACCGGCGGAGAAGCCGCCACCGAGCGGATCGGAATCCCTCTCGACACCACCGTCGAAGGCCACGAACGGCACACGATGACCTCCGATGTAGGCGCCGCAGCACTGACCGGCCGCCGGATCGTGATGTCCCTGGTGCCCTACATCCTCGTGATCATCGTCTTCGGCCTCGCCGCCCTCCCGCCGGTCAAGGCGGCCCTCGTCAGCACCGACATCAAGATCAGCTGGCCGGGACTCTCAGAGATGCTCAACGTGGCCGGGGACCCAGCCACCCACCAGACCTACACCCTCGCCTGGGCCTCCACCCCCGGCATCCTGCTGGCCCTCGTGGCCGTTGTCACCGGCCTGATCTACGGAATGTCGCTGGGTCACATCTTTCGGGTGCTGTGGGCCAATGTGAAGAAGCTGAGGTTCGCCATGCTGACCATCGGCTCCGTCGTGGCACTCGCCTACGTGATGGGTGACTCCGGACAGACCCTCGCCCTGGGCCTGTTCTTCGCCGGCGCCGGGATGGTCTACCCGTTCGTGGCTCCGGTGCTCGGCTGGATCGGCGTCTACGTGACCGGCTCCGACACTTCGGCCAACATCCTCTTCTCCGGCCTGCAATCCAGTGTCGGCGCCGAGATCGGCCCCGGCAGCCATCTGGGAACCGAGGACATGCGGGCACTCCTGGTCGGTTCCAGCGCCGCCGGAGGCGTGGTGGGCAAGATGATCTCACCGCAGTCCCTCACAGTCGCCGCCACCGCCATCGGCATCGCCGGAGCCGAATCCGTGATCCTGCGGCGCATCATCAAGTGGAGCATCATCCTCCTCGCCCTCCTCTGCCTGATCTCAGGCCTGATGTCCACGCCAGTGCTCAGCTGGCTACTCCCCTGATCGAAAGGCCAACGATGACCACTGCACCCCACGTCGCACTCTTCGCGACCTGCATCACAGACACGATGAAGCCCTCCATCCCGATCGCGACCGTCAAGCTCCTCGAACGCCTCGGCTGCCGCGTCTCCTACCCCGAGAAGCAGACCTGCTGCGGGCAGATCATGACCAACACCGGCTATTGGAAGGAGGCGCTGCCCACCGTCCGCAACTACGCGGCCAGCTTCGGCGCCTACGACTACATCGTCGCCCCCTCCGGATCCTGCGTCGGTTCGGTGCGGGAACAGCACGCGATGCTCGCCCGCCACGCCGGAGACTCGGGGCTGGAGGCCGAGGCCTCGGCCGTGGCCGCCCGCACCTACGAACTGACCGAGTTCATCGTCGACGTCCTGGGCGTCACCGATGTCGGTGCCTACTTCCCCCACCGCGTCACGTACCACCCCACCTGCCACTCGATGCGCATCGCGAAGGTCGGTGACCGGCCGCTGCGCCTCCTGCAGGAGGTCCGCGGGATCGATCTGGTGGATCTGCCCAACGCGGACCAGTGCTGCGGCTTCGGCGGCACGTTCTCGGTGAAGAACCCTGAGGTCTCCGTGGCCATGGCCTCCGACAAGGCCCGTCACGTCCGCTCGACGGACGCTGAATACCTGGTGGCCGGCGACCATGCCTGCCTGATGAACATCGGTGGCGTGCTGCACCGTCAGCGCGCCGGTATCAAGACCATCCACCTGGCCGAGATCCTGGCCACCACCGAGGAGGCACAGCGATGAACACCCGTCGCACACCGGAGCCCGGCTCATGGTTGGGCATTCCCCCGTTCCCGGAGGCGTCGAAGGGGGCCCTGGAGAATGCTGAACAGCGCAAGAACCTGCGCCACGCCACGGGCACCATCCGCGACAAGCGCGTCCTGCGCGCGGCCGAGGTCGAGAACTGGGAAGAGCTGCGTACCGCCGGTGCCCAGATCAAGGACCGTGTCGCACGTCACCTCGAGCAGTACCTCCTCGAGGCAGAAGCATCCATGACCGCGGCGGGCATCACGGTGCACTGGGCCCGCGACGGGGCCGACGCCAACCGCATCGTCTCCGACATCGCCAAGGCCAAGGGCGTCGACGAGGTGGTCAAGATCAAGTCCATGGTCACCCAGGAGATCGACCTCAACGAGCACCTCGAGGCGGAGGGCATCGCGGCGTGGGAGACAGACCTTGCCGAGCTCATCGTGCAGCTCGGACACGACCTGCCCAGCCACATCCTGGTGCCCGCCATCCACCGCAACAGGTCCGAGGTGCGCGAGATCTTCACCGAGGAGATGGGGCGCTACGGCGTCGCTGCGCCCGACGGAATCTCCGATGACCCCACCGAGCTGACCAACGCGGCCAGGGCCCACCTGCGGGAGAAGTTCCTCCGCGCGAAGATGGGCGTCTCCGGCGGCAACTTCATCGTGGCCGAGACCGGCACGCTGGTGATCGTAGAGTCCGAGGGCAATGGCCGCATGTGCCTCACGCTGCCCGAGACATTCGTCTCCATCGTCGGCATCGAGAAGATCCTTCCGACGCTGGAGGACCTCGAGGTTTTCCTCAAGCTCCTCCCCCGGTCCTCCACCGGCGAGCGGATGAACCCCTACACCTCGTTCTGGACGGGCGTCACCCCTGGTGACGGTCCCCAAGATCTGCACGTGATCCTGCTGGACAACGGGCGGACCAACGCACTCGCCGACCCTGTGGGGCGTGCAGCGCTGCGGTGCATCCGATGCTCGGCCTGTCTCAACATCTGTCCCGTGTATGAACGGGTCGGCGGCCACGCCTACGGCTCTCCCTACCCCGGCCCCATCGGCGCCATCCTCGGACCGCAGCTGCGCGGGATGGAGGCGCCCAACGACCGTGCCCTGCCGTTCGCGTCCACGTTGTGCGGCGCCTGCAACGACGTGTGTCCCGTCCGGATCCCGTTCACAGACATTCTCGTCCACCTGCGTCACAAGGCGGTCGAGTACAAGACCTCCAAGCATCCCACCGGCGAGCAGGCCATCATGAAGGGCGCCGGATGGGTGATGGCCGACGGCTCGCACCTCGAGACGGTCCAGGTGGGCAGCCGGCTCGCGGGGCGGATGTTCAAGGGCAGGTGGCTGGGCCCGATGCCCATCCCGATCGCATCCCGATGGCTCAACGCCCGGGACACCGAAGCTCCACCCACCCAGACCTTCCGCCAATGGTGGAAGAAGAACCACGAAGGGGGCGCGAAGTGAACGCGCGAGATGAAGTGCTCCGCCGCGTGCGGGAGGCCACCAAGGACGTCACCGAGCCCCGCCCAGAGGTCGACGTGCCCGTCGAGTGGACCTACGGACAGCCCTTGGCCACAGCGGACGTTCTCGCGGACTTCGTCGAGAAGGTCGAGGACTACAAGGCGACGGTGACCCGGTGCGGGCAGCAGGAGGTGGGCCAGGCCCTGGTCTCCGCGCTGCAGAACCTGGGCGCCACCAGCGTCGTGGTGCCTGGCGGGTTCCCGGAGGAGTGGACTGACGCGCTGAGTGCTGCGGGCATGGTCCTGCACTCCGACGAGCCGCCGCTGACCCACGCTCAGCTCAACGTGATCGACGCCGTGGTGTCGACCTGCGCGGTCGCCATGGCCGACTCCGGCACCATCGCGCTCGACCATTCCGCGGGGCAGGGACGCCGAGCCCTCTCGCTGCTTCCAGATCGGCACATCTGTGTGGTGCGTTCGGATCAGGTGGTCAGCGATGTGCCCGAGGGGATCGCGCGGCTGGCACCCGCCCTGAGGGGGCATCGACCGGTGACCTGGTTGAGTGGGGGCTCCGCCACCAGCGACATCGAGCTCAGCAGGGTCGAAGGCGTGCACGGACCCCGCCACCTGTCGGTGGTCCTGGTCGACTGATCCGCCCCTGCCTGGTGGAGGCCGGCCGCGTCACGCGTCGATGCGGTCGGCCTCCAACGCGTAGGCGCCCTCGATGATGAACTCCTTGCGCGGGGCGACGTCATTTCCCATCAGCATTTCGAAGACCCGCTCAGCGTCTGCCGCGTCGTCGACGGTGAGCCTCCGGAGGGTGCGGTGCTTCGGGCTCATTGTGGTGTCGGCCAACTGGTCGGCGTCCATCTCACCCAGCCCCTTGTAGCGCTGCGGTTCCTTGAAGTTCTGCCCCCGCTTGGTCAGTTCGGCGGCCTTCCTCTGATACTCCGCGTCCGAGTAAGTGTAGATGTACTTGTCGTAGCCCTTCTTCGGGTTGATCAGCTCGAACCGGTGCAGCGGCGGCACGGCCGAGAACACGCGGCCGGCCTCGACGAGCGGGCGCATGTAGCGGAAGAACAGGGTTGCCAGGAGGCAACGGATGTGGGCGCCGTCGGAGTCCGCGTCCGCCATGAAGATGACCTTGCCGTAGCGGGCGGCCTCCACGTCGAACGTACGTCCCGACCCGGCGCCGACCACCTGGATGATCGAGGCGCACTCGAGATTCTTCAGCATGTCGCCCACCGACGCCTTCTGGACGTTGAGGATCTTCCCCCTGATGGGCAGCAGCGCCTGGAACTCCGAGTTCCGCGCCACGTTCGCGGTACCCAGGGCCGAGTCGCCCTCGACGATGAACAGTTCGGTGGCGTAGACGTCGTTGGATCGGCAGTCCTTCAGCTTGGGCGGCAGCGTGGAGGATTCGAGCGCGTTCTTGCGGCGCTGGTTCTCCTTGTGCGCCCTGGCCTGCACGCGGGTGCGGGAGGCGCTCACCACCTTCTCCATCAGGGTGCGGGCCACGGGGCGGATCGCAGCCTTGGAGCTGGTGAGGAACTCCCCCATCTCGCGCTCGATGATGCCCGCCACCAGCTTCTGGACCGGCGGCGTGCCGAGGACCTCCTTGGTCTGTCCCTCGAACTGGGGCTCGGCCAGCCTGACAGTCACCACCGCGGTGAGCCCCTCCATGCAGTCGTCCTTGAGCACCTCCTCGCCCGCCTTGAGCAGGCGTGTGCCCTCCAGGGACTTGACGAACGCGCGGGTCAGTCCCCGCTCGAAGCCCGACACATGCGTGCCGCCCTTGGGTGTGGCGATGATGTTGACGAAGGACTTCACCGCCGCGTCGTAGCCGGTGCCCCAGCGCACCGCGACATCGACCTCCAGTTCGCGCTCAACGTCCGTCGGGGTCATCGCGCCCGTTTCGTCGAGCATGGGGACCGTCTCGACGAAGGAGTCCGTCCCCTGGAGTCGGATGACGTCCGTCAGCGGTGCGTCCGACGCGAGGAAGTCCGCGAACTCCGTGATGCCGCCGAGGTGGACGAACGACTCCCTGACCGACTCCCCGGTCCGCGCGTCGTCGACCTGGATCCGCAGGCCCGGCACGAGGAAGGAGGTCTGGCGTGCGCGGTCGTGCAGGTGGCTGAGGGACAGCTCGGCGTCCGCAAGGAAGATCTGACGGTCCGGCCAGTAGCGGACCCGCGTGCCGGTGGTGGCCTTGGCCACGCGGCCCGTCTTCCGGAGGCCGCCCTGGGGTGTGAACGGCGCGGAGGGGCCGTCGCCGGCGAAGACTCCGGGTACCCCCCGACGGAAGCTCATCGCCCAGGTGGCCCCGTTGCGGTCCACCTCCACATCCAGCCGCGAGCTGAGCGCGTTGACCACGGAGGCTCCGACGCCGTGCAGACCACCGGTGGCGTTGTAGGAGGAGTTGCCGAACTTGCCTCCTGCGTGCAGCTTGGTGAACACCACCTCGACGCCGGAGAGCCCGGTGCGGGGCTCGGTGTCCACGGGGATGCCGCGGGCATGGTCGACCACCCCAACCGACCCGTCGGCGCCGAGTGTGACCTCAATCTCGCCGCCGTAGCCGGAGAGTGCCTCGTCAACGGAGTTGTCGATGATCTCCCAGAGGCAGTGCATAAGGCCGCGGGTGTCCGTGGATCCGATGTACATGGCCGGCCGCTTCCGGACCGCCTCCAAGCCTTCAAGAACCAGCAGATTCTTGGCTTCGTAGTCTCTGGAGTGTGGTTGGTTGCTCTTCGGGCTCTGCACCGGCCCAGATTACCCACGTCAGACAGGGAACATTGTGGAGGCCAGCTACGTTTGATTACCAAGAAGCACCAGAGGTGAGGAGCCCACAATGACTGAAGTAGCCATCGACCCGACGCTCACCGCTATCGATCGCTGTGATCGATGCGGTGCGCAGGCATATCTCCGCGTGTTCCTGCGCAACGGCGGCGAACTGCTGTTCTGCTCGCACCACGCGACACAGCACCGCGAGAAGCTCACCGAGGTGGCAGCCAGGATCCAGGACGAGACGGACAGACTCAGCCGGCAGTGATCCAACGCTCGATCAGGTGGCGCGCGATAGACGCCCTACCTGGCAGCGTGACAGCACCGGACTCGACGGCGGCGGCGAGGTCTCCGCGGGTGTAGTAAGCACCTTCGGCGATCTCGTCGCCGTCGACGTTGATCCGGGAATCCACCGCACGCCCCGTGAACCCCAGCATGAGGGAGCGTGGCATCGGCCATGGCTGGCTGGAGACGTACTCCAGCGTCTCGAGGACAACACCCACCTCCTCCGCGACCTCACGGTGGCACGCCTGTTCGGCAGACTCCCCCGCTTCGATGAATCCGGCCACGATGGAGACCCGGGTGGCCTGCCACTGGCTCTGGCGGGCCAGCAGGAGCCGATCCTCGTGGTCCGTGATGGCGACGATGACGCACGGATCGATCCGCGGGAAGGCCAGGGCGCCACACGCCGGACAGATCCTCCTGGCGCCGGCGAGGTCCGGCACGGTGGGGGCGGCGCATCGCTCGCAGACGGGCGCCTGCAGATGCCAGCGGGTCAGCGCTACCGCTGCCCCCAGGGGGTGGTGCTCGGAAGGATCCACGTCCCTCCATCCCAGGGTTTCGCCGTGCAGGGAAGCCACCGGTCTGGCGAACCAGGGCCTGCCGTCGAACAGGCCGAGCAGAATGTCCTCGGGGCGGCGATCGCCCGCTCTCTCGAGCGGCTTCGGGCGGCCGCCCAGCGAGGCGACGTTTCCCTGGGCATCCACCTCAAGGACGACGGCGGCCCGCCACGATGCGTCGATATCACCCGCGACGCGCAGGCCGGGTGCCCGATCCAGGCCGGACGGCACGCTCCAGTGGTTCATCGTGGTTCCATTCCCGCCTTCAGCGCCGCATCGATGAGTGATGCGGGGGCCTCGACGAAGCGCAATTGGTCTGCCAGGACATGGTAGAACGCCGCGCCCACCCGTGCGGGGTCCAGCCCGCGTGCTTCCGCCCAGGCCTGCCGGTACACCGCCAGCTGCAGTGGATCCGCGCGACGCGTTGAGGTCTTCCAGTCCACCACCAGGTACTGGTATCCGTCGCGGTCCCACTCGTAGACGGCGTCGATCCTGCCGCGGAGCACGTGGGACCCCCGCGACATCACGAACGGCACCTCCACCCCCAGCGGTGTGAGGTGAGCGAACCGGCCGGCCTCGAACGCCGCCACCAGCCGCGTGAGCTCACCCGGCTCCGCCGTAGGTCCCCCCTCCATCTCCTCCAACGGGGCGGGCAGCTCGAAGCGATCCTGGAGCCAGGCGTGGAACCGGTCTCCCACCCGGGCCTCCTGCGACGGGGGCCTGGGCATCCGTCGCAGGAGTGAGGCGGCGAACGCGGACGGATCTGTGCGCAGCGCCATGAGGGCCGTGGCTGAGAGCCCCTCCGGCAGGACGACGCCGCGGTCGTTTCTGCGGTTGGCGAGAGCAGCCAGGTGCCGGGCGCTCTCGTCCCACGCCGCCACCCGGGCCTCCTCCTCGGCAGACAGCGTGCCGGACAGCCACGTCCAAGCCGCGCGCTCCGACTCCGTCGCGCCCACCATGCCTGCCGCCTCCCGCACCAGGTCCGAGGCCGTCCGTCGAGCGGCCACGACATCCGGGTCGAGCGCGGCCGGCCAGGCCGCCCGGGTCGGCGTCGCTGGCACGGGGTTGGTGTCGGCTCCCCGCGTGGCCACGTCGAGATAGCACTGGGCAGCATCAGCTGCCTCCCGCACTACGCTGAAGTAGGGCGACTCGCTCCGGGGCCGCACGTTGCCTGGGGTCCAGACGTGGCTGGAGGCGACGAGCAGCCGTTTGGCCCTGGTGACCGCCACGTACGCCAGCCGGTCCTCTGACAGTCGGTGGTCGGCTTTCGTGGCCTCACGGTAGGCGCTCAGCCCGTCCTTGGTGTAGTGGCCCAGCTGCGGAATGCTCGAGGCGTCGCCACGAAGGGGGGCGGGGAGGCTCTCCGCGCGGCTGGGCCAGGTTCCCGATCGGGACTCGGAGGGGAACACCTTGTCCACGAGGCCTGGAAGGAACACGGTGTCCCACTCGAGGCCCTTGGCGCGGTGAACGGTCATCAGCTTGACCGAGTCAGCCTCGGTGGGCACGGACTGCTGCAGCCCCTCCCCGAAGTCTTCTTCCGCGTCCAGGTAGGCGAGGAGACCGGTCAGGCTCCCGTCGCCGTCGACGTCCGTGTAGCTCGCCACCTCGGCGACGAACCGGGCCACCTGGCTGGTCTCGGAGCCGCCTGCGAGGAGTTCGGCCTCCAATCCCAGGGTGAAGATGACCCGGGTGACCAACTCCGCCACAGGCTCTGAAGCGTGCCGCCGCAGTTCCTCGATCTCCAAGCCGAACCTGCGCAGCCTGTCCCGCGCGGCAGCGCTGAAGGGGAGTTCCCCCGGGTCCGAGACGGCGTCGAGCAGGCAGAGCACCTCGCCGGGGTCGGCCTGCGTGACCGCGTTGGCGAGGGCGTCGTCGAGACCGCTGGGCGCGCGCGGAACGCTGGCCACCTGCCTGGCCCGTTCGCCGAGGAGCTCCAGATCCCCGAGTCCCAGCTGCCAACGCGGGCCCGCAAGCAGTGAGACGACTGCGGGGTTGGCCGTCACATCGTCCATCACCCGGAGCGTGGACACGATGGGAGCCACCTCCGGAAGTGCCAGCAGCCCGCCGAGGCCCACGATCTCGACCGGAACGTCCCGCGTCCGCAGCGCCTCGAACAGCGGCGCCAGCAGTGCGTTGCGGCGCACCAGGATGGCCTGATCCAGCCAGCTGGTGCCGGTCTCGTGGCGAGCCACCACGCTCTCGGCGATCCATTCCACCTCGTCGGCGAAGGTGTCGAAGGTGGCCGCTGCCACCATGGCGCTGGGCGCGTCTGGGGGGGCCACGAGGGAGACGCCAGCCTCGCCCGGGGCTGAGGCGAGTCCCCGCGCCAGCGCATTGCCGACATCGAGGATCTGCTGCCCGCTGCGACGGTTGATGCTGAGGGTGTGGCGCGATGCAGGGGTACCGTCGCCGCGCCGGAACTGAATCGGGAACTCGAGGATGTTGCCCGACGCCGCCCCCCTCCACCCGTAGATGGCCTGGTAGGGATCACCGACGGCCGTGACGGGGAACCCCATGGCGTCTCCGGACGGCGGTCCGGTGAACAGCTCGCGGAGGAGGCGCGCCTGAGCCGAGGACGTGTCCTGGTATTCGTCCAGCAGAACCACCCGGAAGCGGCGGCGCAGCTCCTCGCCGACGGCTGGCACCTGGGTGACCAGCCGCACCGCCTCGCGGAGCTGGTCAGCGAACTCGACCACGCCGAGGCTCTGCTTCATAGCCTGATACTGGCCGACGAGGTTCAGCAGCTCGCGGCGCTCGGCGGTCGCGTCCAGGGCCCTGGCGACGTCACGCATGGTCCGGCCCCGGTACAGCGGTGCCTCGGCGAAGCGCTGCTCGGCTCGGGCGCACTCCTCTTCGACGTCCGCCGAAGTGACCAGGTGCGACTGCATCTCCGCGTCGAGCGCCAGGACGCGCTCCGGGATGCTGTGGTGGCTCAGCCGGCTGATGCTGTGGAAGGGGCCGGGCGCGTCGGCCACCACCCGGGTGGCCAGCCGGAATCGACTCGCCCCGGTGACCATGACGGGGTCCCTGTCGATGCCGATCCGCAGCCCGAACTCGCTCACCAGCCTGGCTGCGAACGAGTCGTAGGTCATGACCAGTTCCGCGCCCTCGCCGTCGATCCCCGTCAGGACCCCGGCCCGGTCCAGGGCGGAGGACACCCGCGCGGCCAGTTCTGCCGCCGCCTTACGCGTGAACGTCAATCCGAGAACCTCTTCCGGGCGCACCTGCCCGGTGCCCACCAACCAGACCACGCGGGCGGCCATGACGGTGGTCTTCCCGCTGCCCGCGCCGGCGATGATGACCGCAGGCTCCAGGGGTGCGGTGATGGCGTCGAGCTGCTCCTGGGAGAAGGGGATCTGCAGGGCGTCGATCAGCTGCTCCGGGGAGGAGAACGGTCGCCTGCGGAGGGGATGGATGGTCACCGCGCAACCCCCGTCCTGGGCCCCTTGGCCGGGCAGGACGCGGCGAACGCACAGTAGCGGCAGGCGTCGCACTCCACCGCGTCAAACCGGGCCTCCCGGATGATGTCCACGCCTTCCGCGATCCGATCGTGGACCCAGGTGGGTCCGGGCCCGGGCTCCACGCCGGCCAGCCGCGGTACCTCGTCGATGGAGGGTTGCGCCACCAGCGTCGGCAGGGCATCACCGCTGCGGAGGAACAACAGAGCGGGCGGAGCCACTGAGCGCTCTCCGGGCGCCAGGTCGTCGAAGGCGCCTAGCGATGCCGCGAGTTGGTAGATGCCCAGCTGGGCGTGATCCGCCACGTCCGCCTCCTTCAACACCCGCCGTCCCGTCTTCATGTCGACGACCCGCAGCCGCCCGTCCGGCTGCCTCTCCAACCTGTCCACTGTCCCGTCCAGCACAACCTCCGTGCCCGCAACTGTCAGCGGCACCCTGAACCGACGCTCGACCGCCAGGAGGGTGTTGGGATTGTGGTGGTGGTATCGCGAGAACCTCTCGATGGCCTGATCGATCTCAGAACGCTCAGTGACCGACAACCATTCCGTCTCGAAGGGGATACGCAGCCACACCTCATCCAGTTTCGCGCGCATCTGGTCAGCCGAGAGGTTGTCGGTGGCGGCATGCTTGGCCAGCAGGTGCACCACGTCTCCCACGGAGGCCCGGGACTTGCGGCCAGCCTCAGCCTTGGCCCGCCGCGAGAGGAACCAGCGGCGCGGACACTCCAGCAGGGTCTCCAGGGATGATCCTGTGATGACCACCGGGCCGCTGTGTTCGGCCGACGACGACGTAGGCCCGGCCGTCCCCCACCACTGATCGGGATCAGCCCCCGGGAAGGCCCGGCTGCCGTCCTGGGTGGCTGCCGCCGCCAGGCCCGCCAGTCTGAGGGCGGCGGCCCGGCGCAGGCCGGGCGAGGACGATTCGTCGACCGCCGCACGACGAAGGTCGCCTACGAGGGCGGAAGCTGAGAGCAGCTGGTCCGGCCTGCCGTGGATGCGCTCCACCTCGACCCCCAGCTCGGCCAGGAACCTTGACGGCCGGCCGCCCTCGCCGTCGACACCCTGGACGCCGCTGACATGCAGCGCTGAGCGGGCGCGGCTGCACGCGACGTAGAACAGCTGACGCTCATTGCCGAGCTGCGGCACCGCTCCGGGGGATGCCAGCTCCTCGGGGCCGAGCCGATCAGAATCGAGCAGGAGGCCGGCCCTGGTCAGCCTCGGCCAGAGGCCCTCCTGCACGCCGACCACCCACACCCGCTCCCAGCCCAGGCCCCGGGTGCGGTGCGCGGTGACGACGCGCACGCCCCTGCCCGCCGCGGTCAGCTCACGGCCGGTATCCGCCGGAATCTCCTGGCCCGAGATCTCACCCAGGAACGTCTGCGCGCCGGCGGCGCCACGCAGGTCCTCCTGCCTCGAGGCGAGGTCGAACAGTTCCACGATGGCGTCGAGATCCGCATTGGCGCGGCGCGAGCCCCTCAGCGCCTGCTCGCGCAGCCGGTCCGCCCACCCGGTGCCGTCCCACAGGTGCCAGAGCGCCTCCTGCACCTCCGCGCCGCCCGCCATCATCGCCGACGCTTCCGCCAACAGCGCGGCGAGGGCACGCAGCGCTTCGGCCTCCGCGGACTCGAGTCCCTCGAGGAGCAAGGGGTCAGCGAGGCTCTTCGCCAGTAGGGCCTGGGAGTGGCCGAGCTGGCGGTGCCTCGCGAGGAGCTGGCGCCCCAGCCGACGCTGCGCCACCCCGTCGAGGCCGCACAGGGGAGACGAGACCAGCAGCCGGGCCTCATCCGCCTCGGGCCCCGAGGTCCTCGCCGCGACCGTCAGCGCGAGCAGCAGGGTGGAGACGGCCGGCTGCTCGGACAACGCGATCTCGTCTCCCGAGACATCCACCGGTACCCCGAGCCGCAGCAGCTCTCTGGCGACGGCGCTCAGCTGCGTGCGCCCCGCCCGGGTCACCACGGCGAGGTCCGACCAGGCCAGCCCATCGACCGCCACGCAGTGCCGCAACTCCGCCGCGACATGGGCCAGCTCCGCCGACTCGTCATCGAAGACACGGGCGTGCGCCTCCCCCACGCCCGCCACCGGCGTGGGCGACGGGGGCGCGAGACGAGGACCGATCCGGACGCTGAGCGCATCCAGCGCCCCGGCAACCCGGGCGGTGGCCCGATGGCCTTGCCCCAGCGTCAGCAGCCGCGCACCCGGAAGCTCCGCGATATCCGCCAGTGCGGTGGGGCTGGCGCCCCGGTAGCCGCCGATCCGTTGCCGGGGGTCCCCCACCGCCAGCAGGGGGAGACCCAGCCCCGCAAGGTCTGCCAGGAGGCCCACCTGGGCGGGGTCCGCCTCCTGGACGTCGTCGATGAGGAGGGCGTCGAACGACGCCCCGACGCCCGACGCGACACCCGGCTCGGTGAGCAGCAGGCGGGTGCGGTAGACGAGTTCGGTGTAATCCAGCGTGCCGGAGAAGTCCCCCACCGTGAGGTAGTCCTCCATGAATCGTGCCGCGGCGGCGAACGTCTCATCCCCCGCGGCGACGGCGAGCCCGGCCAGGCGCTCAGGATCCAGAGACAGCTGCCTGGCTCTGGCCAGGACCTCGCGCAGCTGACGGGCGAAGGCCCTGGTGCCCAGTGCCGCCCTGACCGACTCGGGCCACGCGTCCGGGCCCATGCCGGGGATCAGCTCGCGGATCCGCTGCTCCTGCTCCGGCGCACGGAGGAGACGCCAGGGGGCGTCCTCGTGGGGCCAGTAGCGCCGCAGGAGGCCCAACGCGAGGCCGTGGATGGTGGTGACCTGCGGGTTCACCTGAGCCGCGGTGATCTGTCGGCTGATCTCCCTGCGCAGCTGCTGCGCGGCCGAGCGTGAGTGCGACAGCACGATCAGCCGCTCAAGGCTGCCCCCCTCACGGACGCGCCGCGCCGCGGCAGCGGCCAGGAGCGTGGTCTTTCCGGTACCCGGTCCCCCGACCACAACTGTGACTCCGCGGACTGGCTCCGTGGCCGCCAACTGCTCGCCGCTGAGGATGTGCGCCTCGACGGGAGGTGGCGGAAGGACCCGAAACTGCATGGGTCCAATGCAACCAGCAACCCCCGACATTTCCACACCGCCTCGTGGCAGGCTTGGCCTCGAGCGGAGGGCAGAGGCCATGAGTGAGCGCATAGCAACCGAGATCGACGGGCTTCCACTCGCGTTGAGCAACCTGGACAAGCCGCTGTTCCCTTCCGGGTTCACCAAGGGTGAGCTGATCGCCTACTACGTGGAGATCGCGGACACGATGCTCCCCCACCTCCACGATCGCGCACTCACCCGGGTCCGGTTCCCCAACGGGACCTCAGGCGAGTCGTTCTACGAGAAAAACGTCCCGCCGGGGGCCCCCGCCTGGGTCTCGTCGGTCGATGTTGCCACCTCTGCAGGCACCGTCACCTACGTCACGGCCTCCCGACGCGCGGACCTGGCCTGGTTGGCCAACCTGGCCGCCGTCGAGCTCCACACACCCCAGTGGCGGGTCCGTGACGCCACCGGTTCACCCGATGGGATCCTGCTCAGCGGCCCGGACGAGCCGCGCTCCACGACGCTCATCGTCGATCTCGATCCAGGCCCGGGCATCACCCCCGCCGACTCGGCCAAGGGGGCGATCCTCGCCGCCACGGTGCTCGCGCAGATGGGCCTCGAGGCCTTCGCGAAGAGCTCCGGCAACAAGGGGCTCCAGCTGAGCGTTCCGATCCGGCCGACCCCCGCCTCGCACGTCCACGCCTTCGCGATGGCGCTGGCCCAGCACCTCGCGCAGCGGTATCCCCGGCAGTTCGTCGCCGTCATGAGCAAACAGGCACGGGCGGATCTCATCTTCGTCGACTACGGGCAGAACCTGGCCGCTCGCAATACCGTCACCGCCTACTCGGTGCGCGGGCTTGACTCACCGTCGGTCGCCACTCCGCTTACCTGGGAGGAGGTCGCCGCACTCAGCCCTGACGCCCCGGTCCGGGTTACTCCGGCGCAGATGCTCGAACGGGTCGCCGCCCACGGTGATCTCTGGGTGGGCACCCTCCCGACTGCGGACTCGCCGGTCCTGCCGCCCCCCGAGTTCTGACAGGATGGAGCCAGCACCCGCACCGGACGGAGGACGCATGAAGTCTGAGCCGAACCCCTCCTCCAGAGCTCACTATGTACGCGAGCCGGCCTTGTGGGTGGGCGGGTGCAGCGACACGGGGCTCAGACACCACACCAACCAGGACGCCATGTCCATGGCCGTGCGTTCCGAGCCCAGCCCCGCGGCGGTGGTGGCGGTTGCCGATGGTGTGAGCACAGCACGGGGCTCCGAGCTGGCCTCCCTCGTCGCCGCTGAGACCGCGGTAGAGGTCCTGATCAGGCGGCGTGCTGCGGGCAGCAGCGAGGCGGACGCCTTCGTCGAGGCGTTCGAGGAGGCCAACCGCGCGGTGGTCGCTGCGCACGACGACCCCTCGGCGTGCACCCTGATCGCGGCCACGGTCGAGGATGGGCTGATCACCGTCGCCAACGTCGGGGACTCCCGTGCCTACTGGCTGGGCGACGACGCCATGGCGAGTCAGCTGTCGACGGACGACTCCCTGGCGCAGGCCCGGATCCTGCTCGGGATGACCCGGGCGGAGGCGGAGCAGTCCATCCAGGCCCACGCCATCACCAAGTGGCTGGGGCGCCAGGCCTCCGACGTGACCCCCTCGGTGGTGACGCTGCGCCCCACCTGCGGGGGATGGCTCCTTCTGTGCACCGACGGGCTGTGGAACTACGCCAGCTCACCCGAGGCGATGGCAAGGCTGGTGGCCGGGCGCACGGGGGCCGAAGGGGCGGGGTCCCTGGCTGAGGAACTCGCGCTGTGGGCCAACAGTCAGGGCGGCAAGGACAATGTGACGGTCATCCTCGTGCGCCTGGAACCCTGAGCTTGGCAGCTCTCGCTAGAGTGGCCACTATGGAAGTCAAGATCGGCATCACCGACATCCCCCGTGAGGTCACCATCGACGCCACCGCGTCCCCGGATGAGCTGATCACACAGCTCCGTGAGGCCGTCGAGCACTCCACGCTGCTGGAGCTCACCGACGACAAGGGGCGCCGCGTGCTCATCCCGGGCCAGCGGATCGCCTACCTCGACCTGGGCTCCCCCAGCTCTGGCAGGGTGGGCTTCGGCGCGGTGTAGCCGGCCTGCGTTAGACTGAGGGCCTGCGGGCAGCAACGCTCCGCCTCCGGTGCGCCAACCGTGCCGTGAGTTCTTCCAGATTGGTTTGAGCCCTGAGCGACAACGAGACTCCGGTCGACGAGACCTTCGCCGACCTCGGCATCCACGAATCCATCACCTCGGCTCTGGCCGAGGTGGGGATCGTCCACCCCTTCGCCATCCAGACGTTGGCCATCCCCCTGGCCATCAGCGGCACGGACCTGATCGGTCAGGCCCGCACCGGAACCGGAAAGACGCTGGCTTTCGGCGTCAGCCTTCTCCACCGTATGGTCACCACGTCCGGCGGTGAGAAGCCCACGCACGGCAAGCCGCGCGCTCTTGTGGTGTGTCCCACCCGAGAGTTGGCCCTCCAGGTCGGGCGAGACCTCGACATCGCCGGGAAGCACCTGAAGATGCGGGTCCTCACCATCTACGGTGGCACCGGCTACGACGAACAGCTCGGTGCGCTGGAGTCGGGAATCGACATCGCGGTGGGCACCCCCGGCCGCCTGCTCGACCTCGCAGACCGCGGCGCACTGGACCTCAGCCGCGTGCAGGTGCTGGTCCTCGACGAGGCCGACGAGATGCTGGACCTCGGCTTCCTCCCGGACATCGAGCGCCTCCAGCGCAAGGCGCCCAAGGACCGCCAGACGATGCTGTTCTCGGCCACGATGCCCGCCCCCATCCTGACCCTGGCCCGTGCCACGCTCAACAGGCCGGTCAACATCCGCGCCGAGGGTCACGACGCGAAGATGACCGTGCCGGACATCGACCAGTACGTCTACCAGGCCCACGACCTGGACAAGCCCGAGATGGTCGGGCGCCTGCTGCAGGGCAACCAGACCACCAAGGTCATGATCTTCTGCCGAACGAAGCGCGCGGCGCAGCGGCTCACGGACGAGCTGGTGGATCGCGGGTTCGCCGCGGCAGCCATCCATGGTGACCTCAACCAGGAGGCCCGCGAGCGGTCCCTGAAGAAGTTCCGCGCCAACACCATCTCTGTACTGGTGGCCACCGATGTGGCGGCGCGCGGCATCGACATCGTGGGCGTCAGCCACGTCATCAACTACGAGTGCCCGGACACGGATGCCACCTACGTCCACCGCATCGGGCGCACCGGTCGCGCTGGGAACTCCGGTGTCGCGGTCACGTTCGTGGACTGGGCAGACCTCCACCGCTGGAAGTTGATCAACCAGTCACTCAACCTCGAGCTGGCGGAGCCTGCGGAGACCTACTCGTCGTCGCCGCACTTCTACACCGACCTCGACATCCCAGAAGGCACCAAGGGGCGGATGCCGGGCCACGTGGCGTCGCGTGCGAAGGCAGTCGACGCCCGGCACTCCCCCGCGGAGGGGCCCAAGCACCGGTCGCGGCGCTCGACGGAGCCCGCCGGCGACCACCCGGCACAGGACAAGCACGCCGAGGCTGAGCGCAAGCCCCGCCGTCGCCGTCGCCGCACGCGCGGTGGGGTCGAGGTCGCGGCCGAGACGCCCGCTGCTGAGTGAGGCTCAGTACACCATCCGCATCGCCCGATGGACCTCGCTGAGGGTCTGTTCGGCGACGTCGGTGGCGCGGCGGTTCCCGGAGGCCAGGACCTCCTCCAGATAGCCGGGGTTCCCGACCAACTCGGCCCGGCGCGCGCGGATGGGTGCGAAGAAGTCGTTGACGGCCGAGGTGACGAGCTTCTTCAGCCCGCCTCCGCCACCGTCGCCGATCTCGTCGGCCACCTCGACGGGGTCGCGGTCCAGGCAGAGCGCAGCGAGGTTGACGAGGTTGGACACCTCTGGGCGGGCAACGGGATCGTAGGTGATGTGACGGTCCGAATCCGTCACGGCCCGCTTGAGGAGCCTCGCCGTCTCGTCGGCTGTCATGCCCAGCTCGATGGTGTTGCCCTTCGACTTCGACATCTTGGTGCCGTCCAGGCCGAGCACGGTCCCGGACTTGCTCAGCAGCGCCTCGGGCGCGGGGAAGACGGGACTCGCCTCGTCCACACGGCCGTACCGCTCGTCGAAGCGACGGGCGATCACCCGGGCCTGTTCCAGGTGCGGCAGCTGGTCCTTGCCCACCGGCACGAGGTTCGCCTTGCAGAAGAGGATGTCCGCGGCCTGGTGCACCGGATAGGTGAGCATGAGCCCGGACATGGGGCGGTCCCCCGTGTCGTCGAGTTCGGTTTTGACCGTGGGGTTTCGTCGTAGCTCGGCATCGGTGACCACGGAGAGGAACGGAAGCATCAGCTGATTCAGGGCGGGGATCTGGGAGTGGGTGAAGATCGTCACCCGCTCCGGGTCCAGACCGACGGCGAGGTAATCCGCGAGCAGCGAGTACACGCGCTCCCTGATCGGCCCCACCCCGTCGCGGTCCGTGATCACCTGATAATCGGCGATCACCACGAACGTCTCCACCCCGAGAGCAGCCAGGCGCACCCGGTTCTGAAGCGAGCCGAAGTAGTGCCCGATGTGCAGGTTTCCGGTGGGGCGATCTCCCGTCAGGATCCTGAAGCCGCTGGGATCCTGCGCGATCTTCTGCTCGATCTCGACGCTGCGCTGAGTCGAACGTGCCAGGGACGCCTCGGGATCGAACGTGTCATCGGGGGAGAGCGACATGGGCCTTACCTGCCTAAACGGGACGCGATGGGATGCGAGGCCCAAGAATAGCGTCCTAGACGACGCCTCCCCGTCGCCGGATGCGGGCCAGAAGATCGCGGTAGGCGGAGGGTCGGGTGAGATTGGCTCCCAGCGGGTTCCGCTTCTTCCCGAGACCGTGGTAATCGCTCGAGCCGGTGCGCACCAGTCCCACCCGGGCGCCCATCTCGAAGAGCAGGGAGCGGGTCTCCTCGTCATGGTCGGGATGCTCCACCTCGATTCCCTCCAGGCCAAGCTCCCGGGCCAGGGACTCCAGGTAGGGCGCAGGCAGCACGGTCTGCCCCCCTCGACCCCATGGATGGGCGATGACGGCCACACCTCTGGCTGCGTGCACCAGCTCGATGGCGCGCTCCAGTGGGCACGCGTATCGGTGCACGTAGCCCGGCCTGTCGTCGCCGATCCACAGCGCGAATGCCTCGTCCCGGTCAACGACGTAGCCCTTCGCCACGAGTGCGTCCGCTACGTGGGGACGGCCCAGAACGGGGGCTCCGTTGGCCGCGGTCATCACGTCATCGAGGGTGATCGCGAGCCCGGCTTCATTGAGCTTGGCCACCATGGCCGGAAGTCTGTGCGTGCGCCCGAACCGGATGCGTGCGAGCTCTGCGTTGAGCTCCCTGTCAAACGGGTCACAGCCGTAACCGAGCAGGTGGACCGAGCTGCCGTCGTGCTCGGTGGACATCTCGATCCCGCCCAGCACCTTGACCCCGATGCGCTTGCCCGCCTCCTGCGCCTCGCCGACGCCACCGAAGGTGTCGTGATCGGTGAGGGCAATGACGTCCAGCCCTGCCTCGAAGGCCTTCATCACCAGGCTGGTCGGGGTGTCCGTCCCGTCGCTGACCCGGGAATGCGTGTGCAGGTCGATCCTCATGGGGCAATCCTAGGGATCCAGGATGGCCACTAGGCTGGCGGCATGGATTTGGATTACACCCACCAGTACGCTGCCGACCCGTCCTCTGTAGTTGCCCTGATGCGCAACGAGGAGTTCATCGCTGATGTGGCCCGGCACGCCGGGGCTCTCGAGCACAACGTCTCCATCGGCCAAGAGTCCACGCGGCTGGAGATGAAGCTGCCGGTCCCGGGGAACCTTTCCAAGTTCGTGGGGCAGACGGTATCGCTGACGCAGATCTTCCGATTCCAGCCACCGGAGGTGGACGGCAGCGTCCGCGGCGTGGTGGACGTGGAGGTGCCGGGCATGCCCATCACCGTCAACGCCGCAACACTGTTGAGCCCCGAAGGCGCCGGCACGCGGGGTCACTACACGGGCGACCTGGCGGTGCGGATTCCGCTGGTGGGTAAGAAGGTTGAGGGACTCATCGAGCCGTTCATCCGTGACGCGTTCGCTGGGCTGGAGCGCCGCGCGGCCGTGTGGCTGGCAAGCTGAGCGAGATCAGCTTGCGGCGGCCTCACGCCGCTTCTTCGCGGCCTCCACAGAGGCCTTGAGCGCCGCCATGAGGTCGACGACATCCCCCGACGGGGCTGAGGTGTCCGTCGAGGCCGGGGCCGGCGTGCCCGCGAGCTTCGCCTCGACCACCTCCAACAAGGCCTCGCGGTAGGAGTCCTGATAGGCCTCCGGCTCGAATGTGCCCTCCAATTGGGCGATGAGCAGCTTGGCCATCTCCATCTCCGCGTCCGAGATCTTCACCTCGGACGACGGCGCCGCGAACTCGCCGTCACGCAGTTCATCCGGCCAATACATGGTGTGCAGGAGCAGCAGATCGCCCTTGGGCCGAATCAGAGCAAGGGACTCGCGGCTGCGGAGAGCCACCTTCACCACCGCCACCTTGTTCTCCTTGGCGAGCGCCTCTCTCAGCAACACGTAGGGCTTCTGCCCGGCGGCCTCCGCCTCCAGGAAGTAGGTGCGCTGGAAGAACCCCGGGTCCACTTCGTCCTGGTCGACGAACTGGACCACCTCCACCGTCTTGAGGGTACTCAGCGGGAGATTGGCGAAGTCCTCGTCCGTCAGGACCGCGATACTGCCATCGGCCGACTCGTAGCCCTTGGCGATGTCCGCGTAGGCCACCACTTCCCCGCACTTCTCGCAGACGCGTTGCTGACGGACCCGGCCGCCGTCGCTGGAGTGGACCTGCCGAAAAGACACGTCCTTGTCCTCGGTGGCCCCGTACAGCTTGACCGGGATGGACACCAGTCCGAAGGACACGGCGCCTTTCCAGATGGATCGTGGCATGCTCGCGACTTCCCTTCCTCAGGTTCCTCGCCGATATTCGACTCGGTCGTTCCACAGCAGTTCGTGCGATTGCAGCAACGCCTGCACCTCAGGCAGATCCCATGCCTGGTCGATGGTCAGGCCGCGCGCAATCGCGGCGGCGTCGGCAAAGTCCACCCCCTCCTCCTCGGCGAACCATGCTGTCATCGCCGACACGGGGCAGCTGCTCAGGCGCACCTCACCGTTGAAGGGGTCCTCGGCCGGCCCGATCAGGTCCGTGGTCACCTCAGCCACCACCACCAACCGCACGCCGTGGGTTGTCAGCCCCGCCAGCGAAGCCAGGATCAAGGCCGCGTACTCGGCATCCTCGGACTCCGCCTCGAGATAACCCAGCTCGGCGAGCAGCTCAGGAGTCACCGTGTAGGCGGGCCTGTTGACGACGGGCGGGTCGCCCGCGAGGACGCCCAACTCGCCTTCCGCGATCGGGATGAACACCAGCTGACGCTTCACGTGGCCAGCCTAGATGCAGGTGGCGCGTGATCGGAGTAGGTTCGACGACGACATGGTGCGCAAGATCCTTATTCTCCTCACGTGGGCCGTGCTCAGCGGCCTCTCCGCCTGCGCGGCTCCCGCCGCGGCACCGCTGACGATCGAGCTGGAGGTCACAGACCCTCCGGCCGCTACCCGTCGGGTGGACGTCCCGCTGGGTGCCGAAGTGACGCTGCGGATCACTGTTCCCTCCGAGGATCGCGCCCACGTCCACGGCTACGAGATCGAACAGGATCTGGTGGCGGGGGTCCCCACCGAGATCGTGTTCGATGCCACCATGGCGGGCACCTACGAGGTGGAGTCCCACGTCACCGACGCCATCTGGCTTGATCTGGTGGTGAAGTGATCCTGCTGCACGGGATCGCCTCCAGAGGCGACCTTCCGCTTCCGTTCGAACTCGTGCTGGGCGGGGCCGCGGTGGTCCTGATTGTGACCTTCTGGGTGGCGCTCTATGCGTGGAGGACTCCGCGCTACCGCGACCACACCGGTATCGAGTTGCCCCGGCTCACCCGGGTGGTGGATTCGCCCTGGTTCTCGCGTCCCCTTCGGATCGCGGTGGGCCTGGTGTGGCTGCTGGCCGCGATGGCGCTCACCTTCGGCGTGGACCGCATCGACAACCCCGTCTTCGGATTCGTCTACGTTCTGTTGTGGGTGGGTCTGGTTCCGATCTCTCTGATCTTCGGCGGCGTCTACCGTCGGACCAATCCGCTCCGCCTTCTGCTGAGGTTCACCGGCGCCACCGCGGCAGCCACCCCCGGTGGGGCGCAGGGGTCGCGGCTGCCGGCCGCCGGGGCGTTGATGGCCTTCCTGTACCTCGAACTCGTGCAGCCCGATGGGGCGACGCTGCCTGTGCTGCGTGGGTTCGCCGCGGCCTGGGTCGCCTGGGTCGTCGTCGGGGTGATGGTGCGCGGACAGCGGTGGATAGCCCAGGCGGATCCCTTTGAGGCCTACGCCTCCTCTGTTGCGCGGCTCTCCCCCTGGGGTCGGAACGCCAGAGGAATCCTGCTCTGGATGAATCCCCTACGGAATCTGGCTTCCTGGCGCGCACCGGCACACCTGACGGTGTTGGCCAGCGTCCTGCTGGGGGGCACCCTGTTCGACGCACTGTCGAACACCGCGTGGTGGGTGCGCGCCACTCAGGACCTGGATGTGTGGGCCTGGCCCGCTGCACTGGCGGGTCTGCTCGGCAGCGTCGGAGCGATCTACGCGTTGTTCTGGCTCGGCGCCCGGGCGTACGGCCGGGGCCGCGTGGACGCGCTTGCGCCGGGCCTGATCCCGCTGGTGGCCGGCTACGCCCTCGCCCACTACTCGACGATGCTCTACCTGGAGGGTCAGCGCACCGTGATCCGCTTCAGCGACCCGATGGGTCTCGGCTGGAACGTGTTCGGACTGGCGGAGGCCGCGCCGGGCACCGGTCTGTTCGGCTACCCCACCGTGATCGCCGTCGTGCAGGTCCTCCTCATTGTCGGGGGGCATGTGGCCGGGGTGCTGGTCACCCACGACATTGCGTTGCGCACCCATCCGGGTCGGGTCTGGGCGCATGTGCCGCTGCTGTCGATGATGGTGGCGTTCACGGTCGGCGGCCTTATCCTGATGTTCGGCGGCGGCTGAGGCCCGTTCCCGAACCTCCCGAGGTGTTGTCCGGATCGCCCGAGGTGTTGTCCGAGTTTCCCGAGGTGTTGTCCGCAGGAACGGAGGTGTTGTCCGCCCGCCCGTCGAGCCTGGCCCCGTCGGCAGGCCCCGGCCTAGCGTCAGGGCCATGAACTTCCCGATGCCGATCACCGTCCTCACCAGGCCTGTCCTGGTCCCCGCACCGGCTCACCAACCAGCTCCTCCGCAGGCCATGAACCTCATCCGCGTGGTGGTGGAGGCCCTGATGGGTCGCAGGCCGCTCCATCAGGTCCGTCCCCACCTGCGGCATGCTGCGTTCGAGAACCTGTCACGCTACGTGGACAGTGGCGTCTTCAAGCGCATCAAGGTGGGCAGGGTGCGCTCACAGATGCCTACGGTCAGGGCCGTCGAGGCCACCGTCTGCGTAGACGTCAACGGCCGGTCCATCAGCTGCGTGCTTCGTCTCGACGCGAGGCGGAACTCCTGGCGGTGCACGGAACTGATCGTGCTGGCCCCCGTCGGGGTGCTGGACCAGCTGGCGGCCTAGACGTCCATATCCAGATGGAGGGGTGCCAGATCGCCCGATCCGGTGCGCCGCAGCCGAGGCATGATTGTTCAGCAGGCTCCTAGGCCCCAGGCCGTCCGTGGCACATTTTGTACTTCTTCCCAGACCCACAGGGGCAGGGCTGGTTACGGCCCACCTTGTCCGTGGCGGTGGCCGGAGCTGCGCCAGTCTGGGTGACCTCACCGGTTTCGTCCGGCGCCGAATAGGTGAGGTTGGTGTCCGAGCGCCGTTCCAGACCCTTCGCGAGCGGCGCGTCGGGCGCCGGCGTGCTCGCCCCGACTGTGGGCACCTGGACGGGCGCTCCGGTCTCATCGGTGATCAGGCCGACGCTCAGCTTCGGCTCAGCGGGACGGACCGTCACCTCCAGGTTGAACAGGAAGCCCACCACCTCTTCCATGAAGGCATCCATCATCGCGGCGAACATGTCGCCACCTTCGCGCTGATACTCCACAAGTGGGTCACGCTGGGCCATGGCCCGCAACCCGATTCCCTCGCGGAGGTAATCCATCTCGTAGAGGTGCTCACGCCACTTGCGATCCAGGACGGTCAACAACACCTGGCGCTCCAGCTCGCGCATGGTGGTTTCGCCGAGCTGCTCCTCCCGTGCCGCGTAGGCCCGCAGCGCGTCGTCGGTGAACATCTCGACCAACTCGTTCTGCTCGGGAAGCTCCTCCTCGAGCGCCTCCATCGTGATGGTGACCGGGTAGAGGGTCCGCAGCTCGGTGAGCATGGTGTCCAGGTCCCAGTCCTCCGGAATGCCGGAGGTGTGCGCGCGGACCACATCCGTGACGACGCGGCTGACGCTGTTCTTCAGCTGCTCGGAGACATCCGCCCCGTCCAGGACCCGCCGACGATCGCCGTAGATCGCGTGGCGTTGCCTGTTGAGGACATCGTCGTACTTCAGCACGTTCTTGCGCATTTCGAAGTTCTGACCCTCGACCTGCTTCTGCGCCCCCTCAATGGACCGCGACACGGATTTCATGTCGATGGGGACGTCGTCGGGCACCTTCATCATGAGCAGCGCCCGCTCCAGAAGCTCGGGGCGGAAGAGCCGCATCAGGTCGTCGCTCAGCGAGAGATAGAACCGGCTCTCCCCAGGATCACCCTGGCGGCCCGAGCGGCCACGCAACTGGTTGTCAATGCGGCGTGACTCGTGGCGCTCCGAGCCGATCACATAGAGGCCGCCGGCCTCAACCACCTCGTCGTGCTCAGACTTCACCTGCGCCTCAAGCGAGGCCAAGGTCTCGGACCACTGCGCCTCGTACTCCTCGGGCGTCTCGTGTGGGTCCAGCCCGGCCTTGCGGAGCTGCAGGTCCGCGAGAAACTCGGGGTTGCCCCCGAGCATGATGTCCGTGCCTCGGCCGGCCATGTTCGTGGAGACGGTCACCGCCGCCTTGCGTCCGGCCTCCGCGACGATCGAGGCTTCGCGCTCGTGGTGCTTGGCGTTGAGCACCTCATGAGGGACGTTGGCTCGCTTGAGCAGCCCCGAGAGCAGCTCGGATTTCGCCACGGACGCCGTGCCCAGGAGGATCGGCTGGCCCTGAGCGTGGCGTTCCACGACGTCCTTGACGATGGCCTCGTACTTGGCCTCCTCGGTGCGGTAGATCAGGTCCGGCTGATCGAGCCGGATCATGGGGCGGTTGGTGGGGATCGGGATCACCCCCAGCCCGTAGATCTTCTGGAACTCGGACTCCTCCGTCTTCGCGGTGCCCGTCATCCCGGCCAACTTGTCGTACATGCGGAAGTAGTTCTGCAGCGTGATGGTGGCCAGGGTCTGGTACTCGTCCTTGATCCGGACGCCCTCCTTGGCCTCCAGCGCCTGGTGGAGGCCCTCGTTGTAGCGTCGACCGGCGAGTGTGCGGCCGGTGTGCTCATCGACGATGAGCACCTCGTCACCGGCAAGGACGTAATCCTTGTCTCGCTTGAACAGCTCCTGGGCCTTGATGGCGTTGTTGAGGTAGGAGATCAGAGGCGTGTTGGCCGACTCGTAGAGGTTCTCGATGCCCAGCCGGTCCTCGACCTTCTCGATCCCGGGCGCCAGCACGGCGATGGTGCGCTTCTTCTCGTCGACCTCGTAGTCCACGTCGCGGCGCAGGGTCCGGACAAGCTTGGCGAAAACGGGATACCACTCATGGGTGTCCTCTGCGGGACCGGAGATGATCAGCGGGGTGCGGGCTTCGTCGACGAGGATGGAGTCCACCTCATCGACGAGTGCGAAGTGATGTCCCCGCTGCACCAGGTCCTCCCTGCGGAGCGCCATGTTGTCGCGGAGGTAATCGAACCCGAACTCGTTATTGGTACCGTAGGTGATGTCTGAGGCGTAGGCGACCCGGCGCTCCTCGGGCGTCATGGAGGCCAGGATCGCGCCCACCTCCAGCCCCAGGAAGTGGTGGATGCGCCCCATCTGTTCGGACTGGTACTTGGCCAGGTAGTCGTTAGTGGTGACGATGTGGACGCCCTTGCCGGTGAGCCCGTTGAGGTACGCGGGGAGCGTGCCGACGAGCGTCTTGCCCTCACCGGTCTTCATCTCAGCGATGTTTGCCCAGTGCAGCGCGGCGCCACCCATCAGCTGGACGTCGAAGTGGCGCTTGCCGAGTACCCGTACCGACGCCTCCCGCACGGTGGCGAACGCCTCAGGCATGATGCGGTCCAACGACTCGCCGTCCTCGATGCGGGCGCGGAAGGTGTCCGTCTCGGCACGCAACTCGGCGTCCGACATGGCTTGGAACTCCTCCTCGATGGAGTTGACCTGATCGGCCACTTTCTGCAGCTTGCGGAGCTGGGCCCCGGAGCCTATGCCGCTCAGAAAATCCATGACACCCACAGGTCGGTTCCTCTTCATCTCGAAAACACCGCGACAGCTCGCGACGGTACCGCCAGCCATCCTAACGCCCGCCACCAACGCACGGCACACGGCGGCGCCCGGACAGCTCCGGGACGCCGCCGTGGTTCGGGCCTCAGGTGAGGTTGAGGTGGATCACGCCATAGTTGTACGCCTTGCGCCGGTAGACCACCGAGGGGCGGCCGCTGTCAGCATCCTGGTAGAGGAAGAAGTCATGCCCCACCAGCTCCATCTCATCGAGGGCCTGAGCGAGGGTGAGCGGCGCCGTGCTGAACTCCTTTTCGCGAACCACGAGGGGCCCATCGCCCGTGACCACAAGCCCGGCCACCTCGCGCGTCTCGACATCGTCGGACCCGTGCCCGTTGACCTCAGCCACCGGACGGACGATCTCGGCGATGTTGCCTGCGCGGAGCCCGCGATGGGTCTTCCTGCGGTCTGCCGCCTTGCGGAGCTGGCTCATGAGCCGCTCGAGGGCCATGTCGAAGGCGGCCGTCTTGTCGTTGGAACGCGCCTCGGCACGGATCACGGGCCCACGACTGCTGCGCAGGGTCAGTTGCACGACGACGGCGTCCGAAGGATCCTTCGTGCCCTCCGAGGCGTGGAACTCGACCTCGACGCGGATCACTCGATCCTGCAATCGCTCCACGGCGGCCAAACGCTCGTTGACCAGTTCCTTCAGCTCGGGATTGATCGTGCAATGCCGACCGGTGACGACGATATCCATGCTTCCTCCGTCTGTCGTGGGGCTCTCGACGAACCCGACTCGAACACCACCCCAGGGAGCGTCCCTGAAGCTGATGCACAGAGCCGCAGGTGATCTCTCCCCTGCGGCTCGTCCATGAATCAACGCTACCCCTCCGGGGCAGCGCTGTCATGGACTTGCCCGACCATTCAGCGATAGTCGGCATCCGCCACCACCGCAGCTCCCACCACGGGCACCCCGGCCGCCCTCAGGCAACGGATGGTCTCCCGCAGTGAGGCCCCCGTGGTCACCACGTCGTCGACGACAAGGGCGCTTGCGTTCATCGGCCGCGCCTCCATGCTGGAGTGGAGGTTCTCGGCCCGCTCCTGACGGGTCAGCCCCTCCTGGTCTGAGCCACTGGCCAGGCGACGCGCCACCCGCTTCGCTGGCAGCCCCATTTCCCGGGCGGCGATCCTCGCCAGGCGGTACGCGTGGTCGTATCCCCGTGCCCGGGTGGAGGATGACATCGACGGCACCGGCACCACGACAGTGCCCGGCTCCGGGTCCACAGCCCTGACCGCCCGGGCCAGCAGGTGCCCAAGCACACGGTCCAGGTGCAGCGCTCCGTCATCCTTGTATCGGGGCACCACATGGGCGAGGATCGGCCGGTAGGGGCACGCGGCATACAGGGGCACCGGGAGATCGCGGTGCACCAGGCGGACCGGGATCTCCAGAGCGGTACGGCATTCGGCGCAGAGTCCGAACCAGGCTCCTCCACAGCCCGGGCAGGAAGCGCCCAGGAACAGGTCGGCGGCGGTGTGGAGGAGAGAGGTCATGGTCCATGATGGGAGCGAACACGCCCGATTTCCCGTTATCCACAGCTGGTCGACGGAGCACTCAGCTCGCGTAGGCGATGGCCGTGATCCCTTCGGCAAGCCTTGTCCATCGGGTCCGCGCCTCGTAACGCCACGTGACGCCGACGTCGGTGCGCAGCGCAATCGAACCACCACCGAGGCGGGCCATGGCGGTGAGCTCCTCCACAGCTCCGGTGAAGGGTCCCAGTTCCTCGACCAGCGAACCGTCGACCTCGACCGCGAACACCGACCTCACTCCCCCGGCGGAGCCGGCCACCGCGATCGACGTCTCGGCGTGCCAGGCGAGCGCAATCACGTCGCCGACCATGTCTCCCGAGGCCGCCATCATCGGTAGGGCGCGCCAGTCCACGACCTCCACCTCGCCGACAGGCACGACGGTGGCGATTCCCATCGTCCGACTCCCCTCCCCGGACAGCAGGAGGGCCGCCCTGGCCTGGGCGGGCGACACCGCGAAGTCCTCGAGCTCTCGCCCCATGGGGAGAGACAGCTTGACCTCCGTCACCGAGCCCATGCGGTCCACCGTCAACAGCCTGGGCACGCCCTCCGTGTCGTCGCCCATCAGCCAGAGAGTCCCCAGAACGAATTGTGGCGATCTGAGGTTGGTGACGGGCACCGCAACCTCCCCGAACTCGCCGCGCATGCTGCCCATCAAGAGTGTGCTGCGGGTGGCGTCGATGAGCGCAGCGGTGTCGCCGTCCAGGGACACCGCCAGGTCGGCCGCGTCGGCGACCGTGGTGCCCCACGGCTCAAACCGGCTGTCGCCGGTCACGCGTCCCGGTGTTCCTTCCCTGATGCCGAAAAGGTCGACGGTGGCGGCGCGCGAAAGGATCTGATACCCCTGCTGGCTGGCCAGCTCGAGAGCCCCGTCGGCGCGGGCCCCCGGCAACGTGAACGGGACACCGTCGCTTGTCACTACGAGCCCCGTCACGCGGGGAATGGCAGTCAATGACCACAACAGCTGCGCTCCCAGCCTCCTGCGCGCATCGTCGCCCAGCCGGTCGAAGAGGCCCTCCAGGTTGACCGTGACCACGCCGGACTGCTCGATGGTGGCGCCCTCATCTGCGAGGCTGATTCCACTGGGCATGGCGTCGGTAACAGCCTGGTCAACAGCCTCCGACGGCCCGTTGAGTAGGGCCTCGACCACCGCCGTGGGTGTGACGAGCATCTCGGGCAGGTGGATGGGGTCTGGTACCACATGGGTTCCGGAGCGGCTCATGAAGTAGAGGGGCACCCGCTCGTAGTAACGCTCGAAGATGTAGCGCGACACCATCAGCGAAGGCAACGGCGAGTCGATGCGCCACTCCCCGCCCTGGCTGACCACCCCGAAGTCGTGCTCAAGGTCGCCGGGCTCAGAGGAATAGCGGCCGTGCTCGTCGATAGTGCCCAGCTGGGTGGCGTCCAGGGTCGCGGTGGCGGGTCCACCCACCACCAGGCCATCGAAGACCACGGCATCGGTGGGCTCCCACCGCTGTGCCGCGTCCTCGGTCAGGTACTGCCTGGCGATCGAGTAATCCCCCTCGGGGGACGCCATCGCCTGGAGGAAGCCGTCGACGAGGCGGGAGGGGAGCATGCCCGCGACGGGGGGTTGCGGCGCGATGTCGATCCCCCTGGGTTCGGCGGACACCGGCACCTCCTCGACGGGCCCCGCGGTGGGGATGTGGGTGCACCCGGTGGCGAGAATCACGCTCAGCAGGGCTGCCAGCAGCAGTCTCACCGGTGCACCTCCTTCGGCTTGTCGTCGACGGGGATGACCGACAGCGGTGAGATCGTGAGCTCATGACCGGGCTCCCGGGGAAGGGTCAGGCGGAACTGGGCCCCGCGGTGGGGACGGCCCCACGCCGTCAGCCATCCACGGTGGAGCCGTGCGTCCTCCATTGAAATGGCCAGGCCCAACCCCGAACCTCCCACGATGCGCGTCCGGCTCGGGTCCGCACGCCAGAAGCGGTCGAACACCCGCGCCGCGTCCTCCGCGGCAAACCCGACGCCATGGTCCCGCACCGTCACAGCGACAGCCTGGTCGTTCGAGGCCACCACCACCTCAACTGGTTGCTGCTCCGCGTGCTCGATGGCGTTGGTGATGAGATTGCGGAGGATGCGCCGGATTCTGCGTGAGTCCACCGAAGCCGTGGTGTCGGCGCTGCGCCGCTCCAAGACCAGTTCGACACCCACTTTCTCGGCCATCCGACGGGCCGCTGCGAGCTCAGCTTCGACGAGCGAGCCCACGTCCGTTTCGTCAAGGGTCAGGACCGCCGCTCCGGCGTCGAACCTGGAAATCTCCAACAGGTCAGCCAGCATGCCGTCGAACCGGTCGATCTCGAGACTCATCAACTCGGCCGAACGTGCAGTCAGCGGGTCCAGCGCGTAGCGGGAGTCGTAGATCATGTCCGAGGCCATCTTGATGGTGGTCATGGGTGTGCGCAGCTCGTGCGAGACGTCACTGACGAAACGTTGCTGGAGGGTTGAGAGCGTCTCCAGCTCACGGATGCGCTGCTGCAACTGGGCCGCCATACGGTTCATGGACTTTGCCAGGCTGGCCAGGTCGTCGGTCCCCCGCACCGCCATCCGCTCCCCCAGTTGCCCGGAGGCCAGCCGTAGCGCTGTCTGACTCGCGCGTCGGACGGGGCGAACGACCTGGTTGGTGACGAGGTAGGCCACCAGTGCGAGGGCAGCCACCAGAGCAATGCCCGTTCCGGACACGGCGCTCTGGAGTGCGCTGAGTGTCTGCGTCTCGGTGGTCATGGGGAAGATGTAGTACACCGGGTAGCGTTCGCCGTTGGCCCCGAGCAGCACCGTTCCGATGGCCCACCCTGGCTCCGATTCGGCCGTTGGATCGGTGAAGATCACCTCGGTGGGCGTGACGAACATCCCCTGGCTGTTCTCGACCTGCGCGATGAGGGGCTCCGGCACGGACTCCGGGCGGATTCCAGCGGAGACCAGGCGCGAGGCGGGCCCCTGGATCACCACCCGGTACTGGGCTGCCTGCGCGTCTGCGAGATCTGCCAACCGGTTCAGGGACTCGTGAACGGCCACGCCGCGATTCTCCGGACCGCGCAGCTGCGCCTGCATGAAGGCGAACACGCCCGCCGCCTCGTTCAGCGAGGACGCCTTCTTCGCTGCTACGACCCCGGCGGTGGCCTGCTGGAGGAGCACCATGCCCGCCAGCAACATGAGGACGATGGACAGCCCGAGCGTTGAGATGAGCACTCGGAGCGGCAGCGACCCCCACCAGAGCCTGCGGACTCCCACCGCGGGCTTACTGCGTCGGTTCACCGGCCCTGTATCCGATTCCTCTTACCGTGATGACGATCTCCGGACGCTCGGGATCCCGCTCGACCTTCGCACGGAGGCGCTGAACGTGCACGTTGACCAGCCGGGTGTCTGCCGAGTTGCGGTACCCCCATACCTCGTCGAGGAGCGCCTCCCGCGTGAAGACGTGCGTCGGCCGCTTCGCCAATGCGAGCAGGAGATCGAACTCCAGCGGCGTCAAAGGCAGGGGGGTGCCGCCGCGACGGACCACGTGGGACGACACCGAAATCGTGAGGTCTCCGACCATCAGTGTGTCGTCACCCGCATCGCCGCTGGTGCGGCGCAGCCGTGTGCGGATCCTGGCGATCAGCTCCTTGGACTTGAACGGTTTCGCCACGTAGTCATCTGCGCCGGCCTCAAGCCCACCGACCACGTCAGCGGTGTCTGATTTCGCGGTCAACATGATGATCGGAACACCCGATTCGGCGCGGATGTCGCGGCAGACGGCGACCCCGTCGCGACCGGGCAGCATCAGATCGAGGAGTACCAGGTCCGGGCGGGACTGCCGGAACTCCTGGAGGGCAACCTCCCCGGTGCTGCAGCGAACCGTGTCGAAGCCTTCCTGCCGCAGGACGATCTGCAGCATCTCCGAAAGCGCCGCGTCGTCATCGATGACGAGAATGCGGGCTTTGCCCTTGGCATCGGTCACCCAGGCCTCCTTGCTTGCCGGTTGTCCATGGTAGCCGCGCACATCACTAGTTGAGGCTCGGCTCTTCCGTCCACGTGGACCACCGGCCGGTGGCCCCGCCCAACCGGCGCAAGACCCGACGCCAGAGCCCAGCCGGGTGACCGAAGACATCCTCGGGTCTCGCCGGGGCCCTGAACCAGGATCCGCGGATCAACTCGCTCTCCAACTGCCCGGCGGCCCATCCGGACAGGCCCACGAAGAGGCGCAACTGACTGAATGAGGACTCCATGAGCTCGGGCGGGAAGTTGAGATCCACCACGCCGATCTCATCGATGACCCGTTCCCAGCCCGGCGGTGGGGCTTCAGCTGTGGCCGGCTCGCCCAGCACGATCGCGACATTGGGGTTGACGGGCCCACCCTCGAAGACGCGGGCCGGAGGGGTCAGGTGGTCCCGGAAGCTCTCCTGGATACTGTCTGCCGGAAGTTCGGAGAGGCGGTTGAGGCACACGCCGAGGCTGCCTTCCGCGGTGTGCTCCAGGAGCAGCACGACGGAGCGATCGAAGTAGCCACCTCGACCAGGCTGCGTGGCGATGAGCAGCTGCCCGACGCCGACTGCTCCCGTGTGCATCACGGGCCCCACTCTATCGGGGCCAGACGTCGACGTGCCCGCCTGCGCTACGCAACAGGGCACGTCATTGCCGCTGAAGGGTGGTGGTGCGGGAGTGGCCACCCGGGTCCCGTTGAGGCACCCGCCTGGTGTTGGAACCCAGGCGGAGCATGTCAGACGCAGTCACCGATGCGAACGTTCCCGAGGGTCTCCTGAGTCTGTCCGTTGATGATGAGTGTCATGGTGTAGTCGCCGGCCGGGAGGTTGAAGGTCAGTGATCTTGTCGCTGATTCGCCGGCGGCCAGCGGGTCGCACTCCAGGGCCTGGCTCTCCCCCGTTCCCTGGTCGTCGAGGTCGAAGATGTCCTGGTAGTCGGCAGAGTCTTCGTCCCCGACGTTGGCTTCTTCCCAGGTCACGGAGAAGTCCTGTCCGGCGCAGGGACTGACCGGGTCGGTGATGAAGGAAACCTGATTGTCGAGGATGAGGATGGCGGGCATGGGTTCCTCCAGTGTGGTCGGGTTGAATGGCTTGGATGCGAGTCCGGGTACCGCCTTTGCACGCGGGTGTTGAATGCCTTGACGGCGCTCTTCTAGGCTCTGCGTGGGCGGAGTGGTGGGCCGAGGTGGAACTGGACGGCGTCGTTGAAGCCCCTGATTGCGTCTGCGTCATTCATCGCGTCGCGGATGGCGAACGCGCCCGGGCCTGTGGCGGTGTTGCCTTGTGCGCCCAGGGCCGGGTCGCCGTAGATGCCGGTCGCGACGTCGAATCCGAGGCAGTAGAACACGTTGGGCTTGGCGCGTGCTGCACGAGCCACCTCCGGGTCGGCCGCCACGACAGCGGCGCCCCTCTCGGCGGGACCGATCGCTCGATTCCGCATGAGCGTGAAGTGCACCGCCGTGGCGAAACCTCCCCGCTGCGCCTCGGGGAGATCGTCGCGGTACCTGTCCTTTGCCTTCGGCAGTGCCCGCCGTGTTCATGTGCTCAGCGTGCCACGTCGTCGGACCCGCTTCCCACCCTGGGGAGAGAGAGCGGCTCGGCCGAGGCGAGTTGGAAGGGCACGCTGGTCACGATCACACCGGGCATGAACAGCAACCGAGACTTCAGCCTCAGCGCGCTCTGGTTGTGGAGGATCTGCTCCCACCAGTGACCCACGACGTACTCGGGCACGAACACCTCGACCACGTCGCGTGGGCCGATCTGCAAGCTCATGAGGTAGTCGACGATGGGGTTGATCAACTCCCGGAACGGGGAGGCGACCATGACCAGCCGCACCGGGATGTCACGACCCTCCCAGTCGTCGAGCAGCTTCCGGGTGCGCTCGTGGTCGGTATCGACGCGGAGAGCCGTGATGGTGCTCGGGCGATTGGCGCGGGCGATGGCCAGTGCCTTGAGCGTCGGCTCGTTCAGCTGGCTGACGAGCACGATGGCATGGACCCGGCTGGGCAGAGTGATCCCCGTGGCGCGTGGCCGCAGGTCGCGTGAGACCCGGTCGTAGTGTCGGCGGATGTTCAGCATGATCAGCACCAGCACCGGAACGGCGACCACCACCATCCACGCCCCGTGGGTGAATTTCGTCAGCAGCACGATGACGAGCACCAGCGCTGTCACGGTGGCGCCGACCAGATTGACCACCGTCGAGGAGACCAGCCGCGGCCTCCAGCCTCCGTCGCGTGCCTCCCGCCACCAGTGGACCACCATCCCCGTCTGGCTGAGCGTGAACGAGACGAACACTCCCAGGATGTAGAGCTGGATCAGGCGCGAAACCGACCCGTCGAACACGTAGACCAGCAGCGCGGCCACCGTCGACAACATGACGATGCCGTTGGAGAAGACCAACCGGTCGCCACGGCGGCGCAACTGCTTGGGCAGGAACCGGTCCGCGGCCAGCTGAGACGCCAGGATCGGGAACCCGTTGAACGCCGTGTTGGCGGCCAGGATGAGGATCATGGTGGTGGACAACTGGACGGCATAGAACCCCACGCTGTTGTTCCCGAACACGGCGGCCGACAGCTGCGCCAACACCGTGCGCTGGACGTAGCCCTCCGGTGTTCCCGTGAGTTCGTCCGCGTGTTCAGCTATGTGGATCCCGGACGTCGTGGCCAGCAGGGAGATTCCCAGCATCATCGAGATCGCCAGGCCGCTCATCGCCATCAACGTGAAGGCAGCATTGCGGGACTTCGGCGTCCTGAACGCCGGGACACCATTACTGACCGCCTCGACGCCGGTGAGCGCGGTGCAGCCCGACGCGAACGATCGGAAGAGCAGCGCCACCAGCGCGATCCCGGTCAGGTCGCTGGCGTGATAGCCGAAGCCGGCAGACTCCGCCACAGGCGCCGCCCCGGACCAGGACTGCGCCGCCCCGACAGCCAGCATCACGAACACCGACACCAGGAACCCGTAGGTGGGAATCGCGAAGACGGTGCCAGACTCCTTGACCCCGCGCAGATTCATCAGGGTCACCCCCGCGATGAGGCCCAGACACAAGGGGACGGTGTATGGCAGCAGTGCCGGGAACGCCGAGGTGAAGTTGTCGACACCGGCTGCGATCGATACCGCGACCGTCAGGACGTAGTCCGTCAGCAGGGCACCTGCGGCCACCAGGGACGCCCGCCTGCCCAGGTTCTCCTTGCTCACCGCGTACGCTCCGCCCCCATCGGGGTACGCGTGGATGGTCTGCCGGTAGGACAACGTCACGATGGCCAACAGCGTCACGACGAAGAGCGCGATGACCGGCGTGAACGTGACCGCCGTCGCACCACCGAGCGCGAGGACCAGGAGGATCTCCTGGGTGGCGTAGGCATTCGACGAGATCGGATCGCTACAGAACACCGGCAACGCCAGGCGCTTGGGCAGTTCGGTCTCCCCGAGCTGATCCGAGCGCATCGGGCGACCCACCAGAAGCCGCTTCGGTACAGAAGTGAAGGTACTCACACGCCCAGACTGGCCCCGCCCCGACCCGAGAACCGCCGCCCTAGCGCAGCCCTGACGCACGAACCGCAAATCTTGATGCCGCCCTAACCCGAGGTGCACTCACTCACTGCCTGTTTGAGTGTTGACGCTGCAAAGTATGGGAATCTGCACAATTTCTCCTCTGGAGCGCCGGGGTCTGACACCACTCCCCCGTAAGACACGCCACGCCAGATGTGGGGGCGCTCAACCTGTGGGCCCACTCCATCCTGGACTGAGCCATGCACACCACTCTTTCGAGACGACTGGGCGCAGCCTTGGCGTCCGGCATGCTTCTGGCTACGACGCGCAGAGCCGTGCCCGCCCTTCCGGAGCTGAGCGAGACCGCGGCTTGAGGGACGCACAGGGACTTGCCTATCACTCTTGTGGCACTGACTGGGCCGGGTTAGGATGACCCATCCTCGGCTGAGGATCCGGGGCCCTGAGGGAAGTTCGGCCCCGCGCGATTGACTGACGTCTGCCCTCCAACAGGACAGACGAGGGACCTCCCGGTTCGCCACTGCGCGCCCGCTCGCACGGCCTCAGTGCTTTAACAGCTCCGCATACCAGGCTCTTGAACCCGAGGGGTTCGCATGGACATCCTCAGCACGCTAGCGTCTCTCATCCGTTCATCCGTGGGAGGCGATCCCAGCAAGCCGCCGCTGCCGACGGTGCTCACCGACATCGCAGCGGACCTGGAGCGCCTTACCGAACTCGACCTGGAGCCGTCGGGCGAGGGCCTGGAGCGTTGGTTGGCGACCTTCCACTCCATCACCGGCAATGTGACAGCCAGGGAGACCTTGGTCATCCGCGTTCTGCAGGTCCACCTCCCGCGGGTCGCCGAGACTCTTGCCCTGGCCGGCGTCATGGGCGTCACCTGGAACCCGGACGCGTCCCCGCGGTCGTTCACCATCAACTGGGACGCGTTGCGCGCCTTCACCCGAGACCCGGGCAGCCAGGCGATCACGACGCTGCTGAACCGGGTCCCCTCGGTGAAGGACGCGAAGGCGGTCCAGGCGCTCATGCTGTTGCTTCTCGCCTCGCCGGTCGAACTCGTCGCCCGGGAGTACGCCCGGGCCGGCTTCCTGTCCCTGCCTGTGGGTGATGGGGTGTCTCTGGACGACCTCGTGGAACTCATCAACTCGCCGATCGCGGTCCCGCTCGGGCAGGAGCTGCTCACCCGCCTGCAGGCCGGCACCCTCGTCGAGTGGCTCCAGCAGCTCAAGGAGCAACCAGGGGGGTTCCCGACGGTCGCCCCACGCCTGGCCGTCCTGCGTCCCGACCCGCCGGCGGCGGGCCTGGCCGGACTTGAGCTGCGTCTGGATGCCTCGTCCAACCTCGTCCGCAGCGCCCGGGTGGCGCTGCCCGTCGGCTGGGTCCTGACTGGCGACGTCCGTGGGGACGCAACGGTGAGTGCACGGATCGTCGTCACGGGCGGCGGCTTCGATGTGTCCCCCGCGGTGCGTCCGGACGCCCAGGTCGGGTTCTTCCTGAGCAAGGCCAGGAAGGCCGACGACGACGCCTTCCTCCTCGGACGCCGTGGCGGCACCTTCGTCGCGGTCAGGGACATCCGCCTCGGCCTCACGGTCGCCGCCAGACCGTCCGACCCGACGGCCGCCGTCCCCCTCTTCGCACTTGTCACCAAGCTCGACGGCCTCCGCCTGGGCGTGGGCACCGACCTTCTCAAGCCGCTGGCGGCCGGGCTCGCCCTGCCCGGCTCGATCACCTTCTCCTCGGACTTCTCCCTGCCCTACCTTCAGGGCGTCGGGGTTCAGGGAGCCGGGACGGACGGGATCGGTATCGACATCCCCACCCACCTCGGCTTCGCTCTCGGCGGACCCGGGCTGGGACTGTGGCTCGACGACATGCTCACCCGACTTGAGGTGGCGATCAGCCCCTCCGGCCTGTTCTTCCGCACCCTGTTCCGGTTCGACGCCCGCGCCGAGATCGGACCCCTCAAGGCGACGGTCACCGGGGCCGGGATGTGGCTGGGTAGGTGGATGTCCGGCAACGCGGGGGTGCTGGAGCCGACGGGGATCGGACTGTCCCTCGACGCGGGACCGGTCAGTGGCGGTGGGTTCGTCGGGAAGCTCGGCCCAGGCGAGTTCGGGGGCGCGCTGACCTTGAAGATCCTCGGCATCGGCGCGTTCGCGTTCGGGATCTACAAAGAACTGCCCGGCGGGCCGGTGTCCTTCGTGGCCGTCATCGGTATCCGCCTGCCCCCTCCCGGGATCCAGATCGGCTTCGGCTTCGCCGTGTCCGGAATCGGCGGCCTGATCGGGATCCATCGTCGAGCCGACACCGACAAGCTGCGTGAAAAGCTCGTCAGCGGCACCGCTGGTGACGTCCTGTTCACCGACGACCCGACCCGCAATGCCCCCAGAATCCTGGGCGAGTTGAGGACTCTGTTCCCTGACGAGCGTGGCACCTTCATTATCGGCCCCACCCTGCAGCTCAATTGGCTGTACCTGTTCACCCTTGATGTGGGGGTGTTCATCGAACTCCCCGGCCCGCGCAAGATCTTCGTCGCCGGGTCCGCGCGCCTCGTCGTCGGCTCGGAGGACTTCGCCCTCGTCTACCTTCGGATGGACTTCATCGGGGGGATCGACGCGACGGCGTCCCTGATCTTCTTCGACGGCGCCCTGGTGAACTCCCATATCCTCGGCATCCTGCGGATCACAGGTGGGCTCGCCTTGCGCATCGGGTTCGGCCCCAACCCGTACTTCCTGTTCAGCGTGGGTGGCTTCCACCCCCAGTTCGCGCCCGGCGGGCTGGCCGTCCCTCAGATCCCCCGGGCGGGGGCAGGGGTGGACCTCGGGATCGTGTGGTTCACCCAGGAGATGTACTACGCGGTCACGTCCAACACGGTCCAGTTCGGGACGAGGACGGAGGCCGGCATCAGGCTCGGCCCGATCAGGGTCCACGGGTGGTTCGGGTTCGACGCCCTGATCCAGTTCCGACCCTTCCGGTTCACCGCTCGCATCGACGCCGGGATGTCGGCCACCTTCGCCGGGTGGGAATTCGCCAGCATCCGGGTCCGCGGAGAGCTCAGCGGCCCGGGACCGCTCGTCCTGCGGGCCGAGGCGAGCGTGAAGGTGATCGTCCGGATCAGCAAGAACGTCACCATCACCCTCGACAGCCGACCGCCGGAGTCGCTGCCCGCCATCTCGAACCTCGCCCAACACCTCGCCGGCGAGATCAGCACCCCCGAGAACCTGCGGGGGGACGGCGACGATCCGGACGTGGTGTTCGCTGGCGCGTCCCCGACCATCATCCCCGTCGGTCGGGTGATCTGGGAACAGCACCGAATTCCCCTCGACCGCGTCCTCCACAAGGCGGAAGGGGTCCCACTGGGGTCCGGACGGACGTTGGGCGTGGCCTGCGCGGAGCCGGGCGCCGCCCCGCTGGCCATCGGAGTCGAGGAGGACGAGTTCGCGGTCGGTACGTACACGAACCTGTCGGACGCTGAGGCCCTGTCGGCACCGACCTTCTCCCGCGGACGGTCCGGATTCAGCCTCGAGGTAGCCCAGGCCCACGCGACGTCCGCGACGACGGCCCCCTGCTCGCCCGGGCTCAACCTGCTGCGCCTCCCCCGGCGCCGCTTCGTCATCCTCGACTTCTCGGCCACACTCAGGAGCGTCCATGCGGGACTCGTGCAATCGATCCTCGAACGCGACCGTGGGGCCGCCGTCATGGCCCGGCCCACCGACATCGTCCTCACAGCAGAACGCTGGACTACCCCGGTCGGCGGCGCCCAGCACGCTGCGGACGCCTTCCTCGCGGCAAGGGCGACCGGATCGTTCGCCGTGCCCACGTCCACCCCGTCGGTCTCCCTGGAGGGGGTGCTGTGATGGCCCGGTTCAGCAGCTGGCGCCGACCGAGGCTCGTCCATCAGTCCACCGAACAGGACGGACGGTTGGGACGCACCCTCCAGGTGACCCTCACGGACTCGGCCGTTCCGGCCCAACCGGCCGGCGCGGACATCGCCTTCGGGTTCCGGAACGCTTCCGATGTCGCGCGGCTCACCGAACGCGCGATCCGGCACCGGGCACCCGCGCCGGGGGTCCGCGACGAGGAGACGACCAAGTGCACCCATGTGGACTTCCACGCACCTGACCTGCCGTGGCGCTACACGCCCCGCCGGGCCGAGGGCGACACCCTGCGCCCGTGGCTGGCGCTGGTTGTCGGCACCCCGGACGAGGTGAGAATCTCGGGAACGACGGTGACCCTGTCCTCCTCGGTGCTCGCCGACTACGACCTCACGACGTCGTGGCGGTGGGCCCATGTCCAATCCCCCGACAGCGAGACCAACGACGATCTCGGAACTCCGGCGCCCGACCGGTTCTCCCGGCTGCTGTCGTTGCGCCGGCTGCTGCCGCTGACGACATACATCGCCGTGCTCGTCCCGACGTTCACCCCGCGTGGCACGCCTTTGTGGGCCGGAGGTGTCGTCGACAACGGCGGACGTCCGCTCCCTGCCCTGTCCTGGTGGACGTTCGCCACCGGCGAGGGCGGGGACTTCGAGACCTTGGCTGCCCAGTTGCGGATCCCCCCCGCCGCTGACCTCGGCAAGGCGTCCCTCACCTACCGCGCCGCCGACATCCCCATCGGGCCGCTTGAGGTACGCGGAGCCCTGCAGTCCCTCCAGGCGGTTCAGCCAGCGGTGGACGGGGAGGCCGACCTCGCCAGGGATGTCGCCAACGCCGTCCTGGCCTCCGCAGGCGCCCCGGACCTCCTGGGTCCGCCCGCCTACGGACGTCCGTGGGTTCCCTCTCCAACCACAGCGGCCGGGTGGGTCGAGCAGTTGCGCGCCGACGCACGGGTCCGGATCCACGCCGGCACCGGTCAGTGGACGGGAGTGGAAGCGCAGGACGAGCTCATGCAGGCGGCGGTCGCCCAGTCCGGGTCACTCGCCGATGCCGCCGGGCTCATCGCCCGAACGGCCTCCGGTCTGGCCACCTCGGGTTCGCTGTGGGCGAGGTCCCTGCCGTCGGATCCGGTGGCCCGACTGCAGATCCTCGCTCCGATGACCACACGGCTGCCCACCGACACCGGGGTCCAGACGGTGGCCGACGCCGTGTCCACCCCCGAACGCACCTTGGACCGGGCCCTGCTCACCGGGGCCGGCCAACGACTCCTCACCCGTACCTCCCGTCTGGACAAGACCCCCGTCGCGTCGGCGACCGACCTGCTCCAGGCCGCGGCCTCGGGACCGGATTCCGGGCCCGACCCGTCGGCCGCGAGGCTGTGGGAGGCCCTCGTCCCCGACGGTGAGCGGCTGTACGTGGAGTTGTGGACGGCGCTCGCGAAGCTCCGCCGGGCTGCCCTCGCCGGCCGCAGCCGCTACTTGCACCGCATCGGGGCCTTCATCGGCCTGGAGGATCCGCGGCGGATCGACGAGTGGCAGAGAGAGTTCATCCAGGACGAACTGCCCCGGCTGCAGGACCGTGCCGCGGCCGGGCTTGGCGAGCTGACGGGCGAATGCGGGGAGCGGGTGTGGCTGTGGGCCGCCGAGTTCGCCGGCACCGGGACGTGGGACGACCTCCTCGCCCGGACCCTGACGACGCCCCACGCAACTGACCTCATCTACGGACAGGTCCAGACGGCCGTCCTGTGCTGCCTCCTGCCCACCTGTGCGGGAGAACCTCAGGTCCATCCCGAGTCGGAGTGCTCCCGCCTCGTCGCCCTGCTGCGGATCCCCGCCCCACACGACCGGGTGCCGGTCCCCCTGCCAGGCCTTGGCAATGCCGTCTCACGGGCCGTGGATCCACGCTCGGACGACCCGCCGGCGCGGCGGAGCCTTGATGCCCAGCTGCCTGACTCCCTGCGGGGCCGGCTCGCCCCACCGCGCTACCCGCTGGGGCTGGATTTCCCCACGTGGACACTGCTGCGACGCTACGAACCCGACTGGCTGCTGCCGGGGGCGGCGTCGGTCCCCCGCCACACGATCATCGCCCTGCGGACGAACCCGGTCTTCATCGATGCCTTCCTCGTGGGCCTCAACAGCCAGTTCCTGTCCGAGGTTCGCTGGCGGGGGCTGCAGGTGGACCGGTGGGGCACCCCGTTGCGGATGTTCTTCGCCCCGACCGACGAGCGCACCGGCGTCCGCATCCCCGACGTGGCACCCATCGAAGACTGGCCGGACGGGTCGGCGTTAGGTACCCACCGCACCCCCACCGGTGCGACCCCGGGACCGCCAGAACGGCTGGTCCTCCTGTTCACGACCCCGCTCTTCCGCCGCTACCCGCGCACGCTGGTGTACCTGCAGAACCGGCTGGGTGACGACGAGCTCAACGACCTCGTCCTGATGGAGCCGCCTCAGCTTGTTCAGCCGCCCGGGACGACCTTCGAGCAGTGGACGGCGACCCGGGCCCACATCCCGCCCGTCTTCTCCGGGACGATCGGGCCCGACCAGGTGTTCTTCCTGTTCGACATTCCGCCCGAGGACCTCGACGGGTACTTCCTCGTCCTGGACGAGCCCCCGTCCGAGCAGCGGTTCCGCAACGACCTGTCACACGCGCAGGCGTCGGCCGCCCAGGTGGCCGAGGCTCTCCTCGATCCGCATACCCGGGTGGCCCTCGACGGCCAGGCCCTTGAAGCCATGGGATTGGACCCGCAATGACCGACGAGATCGGGGTCCTGCTGCCCCTCCAGCTGGAGACCACCTTCCTCCCGCCCGACGAGGTCCCCTGGTGGCGGCTCCGGCTCCGGGTGATCCCCCAACCCGTGTCGGTCGACGGCCACACCGACCATGTTGGCGACGAGGAACTGCGGGCCGTCGCCGCCTTCCGGACCGCCCTCGCGTCGACCGAACCCCTCACCCCAGACTGGTTCGGGACCGACGCCCATCGGGCGGCCTTCGCCGGGCTCGCGGGGGCGGTCGGCGGGGCCAGAGCGTGCTGGTTGGCGATGGCCGTCCCCTGCCACGTCGCGGACGGGCGCTTCATCGCCCTTCCTCCCGACGACACCGCCGACCACCCGTCCCGGGTGCGAGGTCTGCCCGCACGGCTGCAGGTCGGGGTGTGGACCTACGGCGCGGACGGGGCCGAAGCCCTCCAGCGCGTCGGGAGCCTGCCCGAAGACCCCGACGCGACCATCCCCGCCCTCGTCGACCTGCCCGACCTGTCCTCCCCGGACGCCTTCTTCGACCATTGGGTCGCCAATTGGGAGCGGGCCCGCGAGGTGGGCCTCGGCGGCATCTTCGACCTTCCGGACGGATCGGAGCCCGGCACCCTCGGCGGCGTGACCGTGTGGGGGATCGGAGACGAGACGCCCGACGTCCTCTTCGAGCACCACGTCCACTCGGGGGCCCTGGCCGAGGTCGTGATCGGGTCCGCCACCCATAGCGTGGACGGCCACCCCACCGCGACGAGCAGCGCCGACCCGCAGGGCGCCCCCGTCCCGGACGGAGCGGCCGACGTCGAGGCCCACTGGCAGGTGCTGATGCGTCGGGTGGCCGGCGCCACGACCGGCCTGGACGACGTGCTGAGGAGGTTTCTGACCGGACGTCCGGTCGCCGGCCCCGCCCGTCCCATCGGCCGGGAGCGATCGCTCGGCGACCTCGACGTCCCGCAGAGCCTGCGCGAGCTAGTCGACGCCCACGACGTGGACGCCCTCGCCGAGGCCCGGGCCGTGATACCGCCCGAAACGGGCCTGGCGCCGCTGCTTCTGCACGCCCTGTGGCCGGTGCTCTGGGGCTCGTTCGCCCACGACGAATGGGACCTCACCCCTCCGACCGTCGCGACTCTCACCCGGTGGGCTCTGGAGAACGTGAACCCCGAGGGACCGCTGCCGACGCTGCGGGTTGGCGACGAACCGTACGCCCTGCTCCCGATCACCCGCCTGGACACCTGGAAGACGGCCGCCGAGGAGGCCGACCTGGCCGCTGCGGGGCTGGAAACGCTCGTGGCCTGCGCCGCGACCCTGCGCCGAAGGCTCCACGCCACCGGGCGGGCCGATGGCAGCACCCACGGCGCCGATGTGGCCCGCTACGCCGACCTGCTGCTGCGTGGCGGCTCGTCAAGGGAGTTCGGGAGCAGGCGCAGCGCCCCGCGGTCGTTGGTGGCACCGTGGCTCGGGATGGGTGGGCCGTGGGACCTCCGCGACGCCCAATTGGGGCTGTTCGGGCTCCCCGATCAGGTCGCCGACCCGTTCGTCGAGATGTCCTTCGGTGTGAACTCCGTCGGCCTGCAGCTCGTCCGGCCGTCACACTGGACCTACTGGGGATGGCGCGACCTCGCGTCCAGGGTCCCGCTTCCCGCACTGGTCGAGGTCGCCCTCGCCCGAGGGTGGACTCTCGTCACCCCGCACGGAAACGCGCCGCTGACCCTCGGGCAGCTGTTCGACCCGCGCGAGCTCTATATCGACGCGGGCCGGGACGCCCCCGGCGAGCGTCCGCTGGGAGTGGTTCCCGACTCCATGATCGTCCGGCTGCTGCTGCAGGCCTGCCTCACTCGAAACGCCTGGCTCGCCGACCCTGACGGGCGCGACCTGCTGGACGCGCTGGGGCCCGGGTTCGGCGGTGAGGGCCCCGTGCTGGCCGCGCTCCAGGTGGCCCTGCTGCTCGACCCGGGCGACGACACCTACGACTGGCGTAAGCCCGGCAGTTGGCCGACGGAACCGGACGGCTGGACGCGCTTCGCGTCCCCGCAGGGGGACATCTCCTATCCCGAGTACCGGCGGTCCACGGCCGCGCCGGACGTGGTGTCCCGCCTCGAGCGCGCATTGGGCGCTGTCCTCGACACGGTCTCCACGCGGGTCGACCCCTGGATCACCGCCGTGGCGTGGAAGCGTCTCCGGACAGCCTCGAGCGACGAGGCCAACCCCCGGCGGCTCGGAGCCTACGGCTGGGTATGCGGCCCCTTCGACGGGCTGCCCGGACCCACAGATTCAGGGCTCCTCCACACCCCATCCCAGGCGCAAACCCTGGTCGCGACGCTTGTCCGCGACGACTTCCGCGAGAATCTGCGCACCGGGGCGCTCAACGAGCGCGGCGAGGTCCCGTCCGGGCTCGCGCTGACCGGGGCGGCAGTCCGGTTCGCGACCGGGTACGTGGACGACATTCGCGACGGGCACCACCCGTACGAGATCGTGGGGCGGGAGGTCGAGCGAATCGTGACCTCGCAGGCACCTTCGCCCTACGATACGGCCGCGCTGCTGCGGCTCACCTTCCCCATGTACCCCGAACGGCCCGACCCGCGTCAGACGTGCCAGGGGTTGCTGGCCCTGGCCGAGCTGCTCGCGGACCCTGACGTCGTCCCCGGGCTGGTGTTGTCGGGCGTCCAGGTTCGCGAGCTGGCCGAGGTCCGAGCCGGTCTGGACGCCCTGGGCGACATCGCCCTCCTCGACGGGGCGTTGCATGGGGCGTCCGGACGGCCGGCGAAGGCGTCGGCCGCACTCCGCGGGGCGTCAGGATCCGCGGCCGCGGCGGTGCCCGAGTTCCCACGCACCCCCGCCCCGGGGCGGGAGCTGCGGAGCACCGTGCTCTCGGTGGTTCGGTTGCGGGTCGCCGCTCCCGGCGAGGGCGGCGCCCGACTCGCCGAGCCGTCGGTGGCCGGCTTCCTGGCGTCCCAGCTCGGGACGGACTGGACCTGGTCGGTGCGGTTCGAGGACGGCGCCGCGACGTCGGTGACCCTGGCGCAGCTGGGGCTGACGCCCGTTGACACGCTCGTGCTGTCGCCGGACCAACTGCGGCTCCTGGCGGCCACCGCCGCAGGTGTGCGCGGGGCGGGGATCGGCCGTCATGCGGCTGGTGGAGACGGAGACGAGGACTTCCAGGTCCACCTCGTCGCCGATGACAACCGGACGTGGGAAGTGTGGGTCGGCGACGTCCTGGACGGGATGGCGACGCCGGCCGGCCTCGGGCTCGCCCCGCGCGACCTGGCCGGGCGCACCGAGCCCGAACTCGTGGCCGAGGTCCTGGGGCGGTACTTCGCCGGGCACGTCCCAGACGGTGCCACGCTTCGGCCCGTTCCCTCGTCGGCCCCCACAGTGTGGACGGTCCGCGATCGTCTCGACGCTGTGGTGGGGGTCTTCGACGCCACCACGCTGGGCTGGCCCACTCCAGAGGTCCCACCCGAAGACCACGAGCGCCTCATCAGGATCGCCGCCGGGGCCCCGGCTGCCGTCGTGACCGATCCGCCCGAAGTGACACGGTCGGGGCGGCTGTGCGCCCTCCTGGGAGCCCCTGCCAGCGAGCAGGACCTCGCCGCCGACGGTGCCGGCACGGTCGCCCCTGCCGTCTACGCCGAGCTCGTCAGCCGCTACGGCGCCGTCCACGACGATCTGGTCCGGACCGTCGCCCAGCTGCGGGACGCCGTCGGCGCCACCGAGGCCGAGCAGCGGGCGGCGGTCCGCCGCGGCGCGCTGTGGGGAGTTCCCCCGGGCACCACACCGGCCGACTCGGCGACCTGGGCTGGTGTGATGGTCGGTGCACCACTGCCGCCGGCGGCCACTGCTCTGGAGGAGCTCGCGGTCGCGATGGCGGCCGGCCTGGAGGCTCGGCTCGCCGCGGCACCGGCGCCCTGGAATGTCCCGAGCGCGGACGCCCATGCTTCACCCCTTGACGCCCGGGAGCTCCGGCGCGCCGGTGTCCCCGAGGGGGTGGCGGGACTGGCCAGGGCGTTGTCGTCCCTGGTCGCACCGCAGGGGAACCTGCCGATCCTCACCAGCTGGGACAGGGACGTCCTGACCGGACTCGCCCCTCTCCATCCCGCAGCATCCACCTTCGAGGACGAGTGGTTGACGATGCTCGCCCCCGTCCGATCGGCCCTCGCTCGAGTCGAGGCCCACCAGCTGGACGCCCGCTCCCGACAGGTGGATCCGCTGCTCGCCTGGGCGAGCCACCCCGACCCGTGGCGCCGGTCCGACATCGCCGCCGGCGCGGCGGACACCGCCACGCGGACCCCGTTCGGGTACCGGCTCGAACCGTTCGTCGCCGCCTTCGGGGAGGTCGACGCCCTGTCAGGGGCAAGGGTCGCCGTCGGACTCGTCGATTCGTACTCCGAAATTGTGCCTCTGCCGCAGCGCGACACCCACGCCGCCTTCGGGTTCAATGCCCCGGGGGCCAGGGCACCGCAGGCGATCCTGCTCGCCGTGCCCCCGAACGCCGACGAGCCCCTCACCGACGACGACGTCGCCGTCATGCTGGCTGAGCTGCGCGAACTCGTCGTCGCCCGCGGCGCCCGAATGCCCGACCTCGTCGAGGTCGGAGGGCTGCTCCGCACCACATGGATTCCGCAGGACGAGCCGGTGTCCGTCCTCGACCCCGACGCCCACCTCAACGCCCGCTAGGTCAGGAGTAGCCATGCCGACCTTCTTCGCCGACCGTCTGGAGCCGCTGCCGGTTCCCGGGATCGCAGACGCGACCAGAGGAACCGTCCATGACCCGGTGTGGTTCCTCACCAGGCAGTGGCAGCTGGGTGAGTTCCAGGGCGAGAACGCCAGCACGCCGGTGAAGGTCGAGGCCGTCACCACCGCGCGCGCCATCGTCCACACCGACTCGGGGCAGGCGCTGCAGGTCGTCCCACCCGAGGTCCTCGTCGAGTCGGAGATCGACGACTGGTGGACGATCGGACGCCGACTCCGGCTGGGCGCCGTCATCGCGGCCAACCTCGGGCTGGGGGTCGACCCGCGATGGGTCATCGCCGACCCCCCGCCACCGTACGACCTCGTGGATCCGGCCTGGGACGGGTTGAAGATGTTGAAGGGAGGTCTGGTCGTCGCGCCGGGCATCCTGCCCGAGGTCCCACCCGACCCGCAGCCGGCCTGGGTCGAGGACGAGCTCATCTACGAGCGCGACGACGCGTTCCTCGCGGACGGTGTGCGGCTCCACCTCCGCCGTCACCGTGGGGGACGTCTCGACTGGTACTCCGTGGACGCCGACGTCCCCGCTGATCTGCCTCCCGCCGAGCCGGACGGGATCCTCAGGAGGGTGGTCCCAGCCAGGCTCGAGTACCCAGGGATGCCCCGACGCGGCGTGTGGGAGATCGAGGACGCCCAGGCGGACCTCGCGGCCATGGCGCCGGACGCCGTCCACACAGCGACCCAGATCATGCTCGCCCTCTACGCCTCGCACCGCGACGAGTGGTTCGACGTCCCCATCCCTACACCCACGGGTCGGATTCTGCGCATCGTCCGGTTCACCGTGACCGACTCGTTCGGGGACGTCTACATGGCCGAGCGAAATCCGGATGGGGTGCATTCGGGGCCCCACGGACTCCACCCGCCGGTCGATGCCGTCCCGGTGCCGGACTCGTGGCTGGCGGGCGGCGTCCTGCCTTGGGGGTTGTTCCACACCCGCAACCTGGAGTCCGGCGACCTGGTCCTCGTGCAGACGGTCGACCGTCCCCTTGAGGGGCAGGTGGTGGAGCGGGTCCAGTTCGGTGTGGACGATGAGTCGAACCTCGTGTGGGCCGTGGAGCGTCGCCTGGACGGGCGGGCCACGTCGCCCACGTCCCCGGAGGGCGGCGGCGCGCTCATCCCGCCCCGGCCGTCCGACCAGACCGCGGGCCAGGCCTACGACTACGTCCCGGGGGTGGGGACAGAGTCCCATTGGATCCCGTACACGATGTCCGAGCCGGGGCAACCCCGCGAACTCGTCCAGCGTCGGCTCGTCGACCTGTCGCGCTTCCCAGCCGTTTCGGTCGGGGACGCCAAGGCCGCCGTCCTCACCGGGGATCGGCGGCGACTGGTGGAATCGGTCATTCCCCTGGACGGTCTGGAGGTGGAACGGCGCTGGGTGCTCGTCCGTGACGCGGTTGGCGAACCGCACCTGTGGATCCAGCGTCAGCGACGCCCCCTCACCTCACCGCCCGCCCGGACATTGCGGTTCGACGTAGCCGCCCCCACGGATCCGCGCTAGCCGTTCACGCCCGTTCCCCCAGGCGGAGGTTCGTGCGCGCGCCGAACGGTTGAAGATTGACCACAAGCGCACGCGCCGCACTACCAGGCAGCGTCATATCTGCCCTCGTCACTCGGGGAAACTGGAGAACAGTTGCCACGTCACCGTGAAGGCATCGCTGTCGGTCGAGATCGAGAACGTCCAGCCCATGGGTTCGGCAGCGAACTGCTGGAACGTGATGTCGGCCGAACCCAGGGGAGGAAGCAGGACGCTCTTGGTCTCGTTCGTCCTGTCCGCGTGGATCTTCACCGACGCCCCGAGCAGGTTCAGGTTGTGCACTTGGAAGTGCATGGACATCCCGCCGAGTTGGGAGACTGTGGCCGAGCCGCTCCAGACGCCTCCCGCGACGAGTCTGTTGCCGTCCGCGTCCCGCACGACGGGGGGTGGGGGCGGCGGTGGGGGCGGAGGCGGCGGCGGGGGCGGCGGGGGCGGAGGTACCGCCGCGTCAAACACGACAATGTCGTTGTCCAGTGCCGTCATCGTGCCCTTGCCGACAACGGGGTCGTCGGGCTGGAGCAGATGAGCCCGCTTGAACATCACGACGGCGTCACTGGTCTCCTGGAAGTAGTTGCCGGTGGCACCGCTGGGGATCGGGTATCCCAGGTCGATCAACGCCCGCTGGACGGCGGCCACAGCCGGGCCGGTCTGCCCGAAGAACATTCGGTGGTTGCCGGCATAACACGCTTCGAGGATCGGGTCTCCGGCGAAGCGGGGAGAACGAAGTGGCATGACAGTGCTCCTCTTTCGCGCGGCAGGCCGATGACGACAGCCGCTGCTTCAGCAAGCCTAGGGCTGTTCTTCCCCCGCGCATAGGGGCGCACTTCCCTCCGACGCCCGAACATCTCGCTCCCGTGGTGTCGAACATTCCGAGCCGTCGACGTGCACGGTTCCACCACGCGGGCTGAGCGGAGATGGGATGGTCGCCTGACGCGGAGAGGATCCCTCCGCTCGTATCATTCAATTGGCACGCCACGAAACAGATGCCGGCTCGCACCAGTAGTCCGGACCAGTCAACGGCTTGCTGAGCGCCTGGCCAGGAGGGTGAAGGGAATCGCTCCTGCGGCGATCGCGGCCGAGACAAGGTAGGACGCTGGGTAACCGGCCATGTCGGCGACCCGGCCGAGTGCGGGCTGGGCGACCACGCCGCCCGCGGACCCCATGAGCGAGTCGAAGGACAGCACGGTGGCTCGTTGACCCGACGGGATCAGGCCGTTCACGAGCGACTGCCTGATCGGGACGGTCAAGCCCGTGACGAGCGCCCATCCGGCGACGAGCGCCATTGCCGGTACCAGAGACCGGACGAGGCCGATGCCCACCAGTAGCGCCACGTTCGCGACCGCGCCCAGCACGAGGGCGTTCCAGGGGTAGCGGATCCACCGGCGGGCCGGCCCGGCGAGCAGGCCACCTGCAATCTGGCCGGCGGCGACGAGGGCGGCGGCGAGCCCCGCGATGCTGTAGGCGCCGGGGTCGCCGGCGAGCTCCAGAAGAAAGGGCTGCAGGGCATAGAAGACGTAGAGACCGGTCCCGGAAGTGAACACGGCGGCCAGCATCAGCCACCGCACCGGGGGGTTTCGCAGCCCGCCGTCAACCGACCCGACCAGCACCGCCCGGACGGCGGCCAGCGGCCGTGCAGCCGCGTCCGGCGTGAACCCCACATCGCGCATGGCCACCCAAGCCACCACGAGCGTCACCCCCAGCAAAGCCGCACGGGCCAAATAAGGAGCCCCGAGGTCCGTGGCCTGGGCCAGCACCCCACCTAGCACAGACCCAGCGAGCATCCCCACCCCTGAGACCGCCTGCGCCCGACCGAATACCGCGTCCAGCCCTTCGGTCATGCCGGCCGCCCCCAGGGCGTCAACGAGCCAAGCCTCGGTGGCGCCCGAGAAGAAGGTGGACCCCAGGCCGATGAGCATCGAAGCCACCACCCACCCCAACAGCGGCGCCCTCACCTGCCACATGACGAAGTAGGCCCCAGTCGAGGCCAGCAGGGTGACAGCGCCAAGCAGGAACGAGACACGGCGCCCGCGGGTGTCGGCGAACACCCCGGTGGGGATCTCGAAGATGACCATCCCGAGGGTGAATGCGGCATTGGCAAGGAAGGCCTGCGTGTTGTCGAGGCCGGCGTCCAGGAGAAGGAGGGTGTTCACACCCCAGATGAACGACGCCGACAGCGTGGTGAGGAGGGTCAGGGTCAGGTAGGTGCGCTGCACCCGACGGGCGGCGCCAGTCATCGGTTGTCCTCCTCGAGACACGCCGATACCGACCCTGGCGGTTTCTGATCTGGAACAGGCTAGGGCGTTCTATGAAGGGGTGCTCCAGTTGACACCCCAGGACGACGTCCCTGAGGGCGCGCTGGACACCGCGGGGGCCAGCGCCTTCCTGGTTTACCCGTCGACCTTCGCGGGGACGAACAAGGCGACCTACATGTCGTTCCAGGTACCGTCGTCGGCCTTCGACGCCGAAGTGGCGGCGCTGCGCGCACAGGGGGTGACGTTCCTGACATTCGACCTGCCGGATGGCACGTGGGAGGACGGGGTCGCCTCGTTAGGCGATCAGGGGAAGGCCGTGTGGTTCGAGGACCCGGACGGCAACTTCCTCAACATCGAGTACATGGCCTAAGCCCCCGGCGTGCTCGAGTTCGCTGTTTCCCGAGACGGGCTAAGTCTGCCCATTTGTGCCCTCCTTGCAAGAGGACCCTCGTGTAAACGCTTCTTACAAGGGAAAAGGGGCCGTCAGCGAACTGACGGCCCCAGGGGGTGGAGGTGGCGGGAATTGAACCCGCGTCCTCGAGAGATGAACCAGGGCTTCTCCGGGTGCAGCTGACAAGGCGTTTTACTCGGCTCTTGCACTCACGTCAGCATGTCGCAAACGAGCCCAGTGGCAGTAAAGTCCCGAGCTACCCCTGACACACAGGAAGCTCAGCAAGCCTTCTAGATGAGGCCAGGAACCGGACGGAAGGCACGTCCGGGCTGACCCTTCGGTCGCTGATCAGGCAGCGAGAACGAAGTGAGTGCTCTTGTTTTCGGCACTTATTGGTTTCCATGCATCGTTTACGAGATAAGCATGGATCCTCGACCCGCTTCCCCTGGAACTACCGTCCCAAGTCGAAACCAGTCACCCCCCTGTTGAGTTGTACTCACCCATGATAGCGCGTCTGCTGAAGCTGACCACGCGGCGGCTGGGGACGGGCCAACAGGACCTTCTCGAACCGGCCGGTGCCGGACTGCCCGTTGAACGCGCGGACGCTCGCGGCGAGGGTGGCGGCGAACCAGGCCAGCCACACCAGGCCCATCAGGCCCTCGAACCCGAGGACCAGGCCGATCACCAGGGCGGCGAATCCTGCCACCATCATGGTCACCTGCAGGCTCAGTGCCCTCGCCGCCTCCCACCACACCCGCGAGCCCGGCGTGGCCACGGCCTTGACGACGGCGGGGCCGACGAACGAGGTGAAGAGGCCGGACAGTTGCGCAAGCCCGGCACCGACGTTGTCGGCTGGGGCCGGAATTCCAGGTGCGGGAGCGCGGAGCGCCGCAGGCGCGATGCGGGCCAGCCCCGCCAGGGATCGGTTGAGCTCCGCCCGGTCCCGAGCACCCAACGCCTGATCGAGCCGCCGGTCGAGATCCGTCTCGTTGAGCTGACCCTGCGCGTAGCACGCCTGCAGGTGGGCGATGGCACGGTCCCGGGCCGCCTCAGTGACGTGGGTGGTGGGGTGCTGGGGGTAAGCGGTCATGGGATCAAGTGTGGTGCCCAGTGGGGGTTCAGCACACCCGGAAGGCCCCTGACCGGACCCCGACTCACCCCCGGTTGTACCGGTTCCTGCTGGCCAGCGCCCGCTCGGCCTCACGCTTGGCGTCACGCTCGGCGAGGGTGTGCCTCTTGTCCCAGTCCTTCTTGCCGGTGCCGATGGCGATCTCCACCTTGGCGTACCCGTCGTTGAAGTAGATGGACAGCGGAACAAGAGTCTTCCCGGACCCGTCGAGTTCTCGAGAGATCTTGGCGATCTCCTTGCGGTGCAGCAACAGTTTGCGGGTCCGCCGCGCCGAGTGGTTGCGCCACGTGCCGAATTCGTACTCGGGGATGTGTGCGTTGATCAGCCAGGCCTCGCCGTTGTCATCGACGGTGGCGTACGCATCGAGGAGGGTGGCACGGCCGGCGCGCAGCGTCTTGACCTCGGTGCCGGTCAGCACCAGGCCGGCCTCGAACACGTCACCGATGTGGTAATCGTGCCGAGCCTTCTTGTTCTGCGCAATCAGCTTGCGCCCGATCTCCCTGGGCATTCGACCAGTATGGCACGGGTCAGCCGAACCACCGGGCCATCGGATTGACCACCGAACCGTTCTGCCAGACCATGAGGTGGAGGTGGCAACCGGTGGAGTATCCGGTGCTGCCGATGTAGCCGATCACCTGTCCACGCGAGACCCGCTGGCCCACGCCGACGATGTAGCGCGACGCGTGGTTGTACCCGGTGGTCACGTAGTATCCGTCCACCCGCCCGTGATCGATCATCAGGCGGTTACCGTAGCCGGCGTTGTAGTAGCGCTCCGAGACCACCCCGGAGGCAGCGGCGCGGATGGGGGTGCCGCACGAGGCGCCGAAGTCTGTGCCGTCGTGCAGCTTCCAGTATCCGAGCACGGGATGCAGCCGCATCCCGTAACTCGACGTGATGCGGGCGGCCACCGGGAACATGAACCCGGACCCGGTGGAGGTGCTGGTCTTCGCGGGCGCCGGTGCCGGGGCTGCGGCGGGGGCGGGTGCCGTGGTCTTGGTCGCACTGCGCGACGCTGCCTGTTGCTTAGCCGCCGCTTCACGGGCGGCCGCCTCACGAGCTGCCTTGTCGGCCGCCGCCTTCGCGGCGGCCTCCCGTGCTGCCTTCTCCGCGGCGGCCTTCTGCGCGGCTATCCGGTCCTTGATCCGCTGCTCCACAGCAGCGTTCTCCTGGGCGAGCGCCGCCTGTCGCCTCTCCTCCGCAGCAAGCTGGGAGGTGGCGTTGTCCTCCGCGGCGCTCGTCTGAGCCACCAGGCGTGCCACCTGTGCGCGCAGTGAGGCTGCGGCCTCGGCCGCGGCCTTGCTTGCCGCCAATTGATCCGCGGCGGCCTCCCGCGCGGCCTGCGCTGCCTTCTCAGCGGCGTCGGCGGCCGCCTGAGCATCCTCAAGCATCAGCTTGCGCATCTCGAGCTCGTCCAGCTCAAGAGCCGACGAATCGAACAGTGTCTCAGCGAGTTGGGCGCGCTGGTTGAGGTTGGCGACCGTTACGTCGGAGAACAGCATCGCCAGATTGAGGAGGCCGTGGCTCGTCTGAGTCGTGACGAGGATCTCCTCGTTCAGCCTGCCGTTGACCGCTTCCAGAGCGGCCACGGCGGCCGCCACATCTGCCTTGGCCTGGGCCAGCTCGGCCTCCGCCTCACTCAGTTCGGCTGCGCGCTGCTGGTCCAGCTCCGCGGCGGCACGCTCGGCGGCCTCGGCCTCGGCCAGCTGCGCCTCGGCGTAGGCCAGCTCACTGCGTGCAGCATCGTGGGCCTGGACCGCCGAGGCCAGCTGGGCGTTGGCGTCCTCCACGACAGAGGCCTGCTCTGCCATCTGCTGGCGAAGCTGCGCCTGGCGATCATCGAGCTCGTCTGCGGCCGAGTGCATCGCCATTGATGCGGTGAGCGCCAGTGCGAGAACCGCGGCTGCGAAACCGCGCGTGATCCTGGTGAATGGGCGTCGGACGTGGGGCAGGTCGGGAAGTTCCCGGGTCACGCTGGTCCCTCCTTTGGGCTGCTAAACGCGCAGGTACTTTCTGGTGGCCAACAGCGTGGGAATGACAGACAAGGCTATTCCCACAGCCGCGATGGCAAGAATGGCAGTGACCAGGTCACCCCAGCCAATCCAGGGTAAAGCCGTGATTGAGGTTTGCGCGTTCTGCACAATGACCACCCAGTAGCCCAGCGTCAACGCTCCGGCAGCCAGGATGATCCCGATCACTCCTGCCACCAACGACTCCAAGAGAAAAGGCAGCAGGATGTAGAGGTTGGATGCCCCGACAAGGCGCATGATCCCGATCTCGCGCCGTCGGGTGAACGCCGCCATCCGGATGGTGTTGGCGATCTGCAGGGAAGCGGCCAACAACAGAAGCACGCTCATGGTGATGGTTCCCCATTGGAGGGCGCCGAGCCACTTGAACATCGGCTCCAGCACGGTGTGGAGATCCTGTACGTTCTGCACGCCCTGAAGTCCCTGCGCCTCGCTAACCACACCGGCGTAGTTCTCCGGGTTGACCAGGCTGACCCGGAAGGAGTCCTGCATGTCTTCTGCGGTGCGCGACGCTACCACGGGCGAGTCCTTGAAGACCTCCTGGAACTCCTCGAACGCGGCCTCCTTGGACTCGTAGACCACAGCGCCGACCTCAGGGTTGGCCTCGAGCGTGGCACGAATCTCCTCCCGCTGTGCCTCTGTGGTGCCCTTGCCCGGCTCGCACCGGCCGCCCTGCGTGTTCTCGGTGCAGAGGAACACGGAGATCTCGATCTTGTCGTAGAGGCTCCGCTTGGCCAGGTCCACCTCCATCGAGGTCAACACGCCAGCGCCGAGAAGGGACAGCGAGACGCCCATTGTCACGATGACCGCGATGGTCATCGCCAGGTTGCGCTTGAGCCCGGACCAGGTTTCCCGTAGTGAATGCCGCATTGTCTCTCCTGCCTAGGCCGAACCGTAGACGCCCTTGGCCTGGTCACGCACGAGCTCACCGTCGCGCAACTCAAGGACCCGGCGGCGCATCTGATCGACGATGGACGAGTCGTGGGTGGCCATGATCACGGTGGTGTCGGCCTTGTTGATCCGGTCGAGGAGCTTCATGATGCCCACCGACGTCTCGGGATCGAGATTGCCCGTGGGCTCGTCGGCGATGAGGATCTTGGGCCGGTTCACGAAAGCCCTGGCGATCGCGACACGCTGCTGCTCACCACCGGAGAGTTCCTCGGAGGGCCGGTCAGCCTTGCCGGCCAACCCCACCAACTCAAGGGTGTCTGGCACGATGCTGCGGATCTCCCGGGCGGGCTTCCCGATCACCTGCAGTGCGAACGCGACGTTCTCGTAGACCGTCTTGCCCGGAAGCAGCCGGAAGTCCTGGAACACGGTCCCGATCTGGCGCCGTAGCGCGGGCACCTTCCACTGGTTCATCGTGGTGAGATTCTTGCCGGCCACATAGAGAGTGCCCTTGGTGGGCCGGTACTCCCGCAGGATCAGACGGATGAATGTGGTCTTGCCGGAGCCGGACTGCCCGACGAGGAACACGAACTCGCCCCGGCCTACCTCGAGGTTGATGTTGCGCAGGGCAGCCCTGTCCTGCCCTGGGTAGAACTTGGTGACGTCCTCGAACGTGATCACGCGGCACTCCGACGGTTGGGGAAGATCCTGAGAAACTCTCAGTCGCAAGGCGAGTTTAGATCACGCGGACAAGTCGGCCTAACCCGACACGCAGGCGGCTGGCGCTAGGAGTGTGCTGAACAATGCTGTCTCCGGCGAGGACGTGCCGGGCGGGATGAGGTGGCACCACTACATCTGGTGCGTGTACTTGACGTCCATATCCAGATGGAGGGGTGCCAGATCGCCCGATCCGGTGCGCCGCAGCCGAGGCATGATTGCTCAGCAGGCTCCTAGGCCTCGACCTCGGACCGTTTGCGCCAGCGGATACCGGCGTCGATGAACCCGTCGATGTCACCGTCGAAGACAGCCTCCGGGTTGCCCACCTCGTGCTCGGTGCGAAGGTCCTTGACCATCTGATAAGGGTTCATCACATAGGAGCGCATCTGAGCACCCCAGGAGTTCCCGCCGTCGCTCTTGAGCGCGTTGAGTTCCTTCTCCCGGTCCTGCCGGACCCGCTCCAACAGCCTCGACTGCAGCACCCTCAGGGCCGCGGCCTTGTTCTGGAGCTGGGACTTCTCGTTCTGACAGCTCACCACGATGCCAGTGGGCAGGTGGGTGATCCGCACAGCGGAGTCTGTGGTGTTGACCGACTGCCCACCCGGGCCAGATGACCGGAAGACGTCGATGCGGAGTTCGGCCTCGGGAATATCGATGTGGTCGGTCTCCTCCGTGACCGGAAGGACCTCCACACCGGCGAAGGACGTCTGCCGGCGCCCCTGGTTGTCGAACGGGGAGATGCGAACGAGGCGGTGGGTACCCTGCTCGACGGAAAGGGTGCCGTACGCGTAGGGGGCCTTCACCGCGAAGGTCGCAGACTTCAGTCCGGCCTCCTCCGCGTAGGAGGTGTCGTAGACCTCGGTGGGGTATCCGTGCCGGTCCGCCCAGCGCAGATACATGCGCATGAGCATCTCCGCGAAGTCGGCCGCGTCGACTCCCCCGGCCTCAGCCCTGATCGTGATGAGCGCATCCCGGGGGTCGTACTCACCGGAGAGCAGGGTGCGTACCTCAAGCGACGAAATGTCCAGGGCGAGCTTGCGAACCTCCGTGACGAGGTCTGCCCGGGCCTCGGCGTCGCCCTCTTCGTCGGCGAGTTCGAGCATCATCTCCGCGTCGTCGAGCCGCGAGCGCAGCCGCAGGAGCCGATCCACCTCACCCTGCTTGAATGAGAGCTGTGACGTGACGCGCTGTGCGTTGCTCTGGTCGTCCCACAGGTCCGGTGCGGCCACCTCCTCCTCAAGCGAGGCGATCTCGGAACGGATCTTCTCGATGTCCGCGACCGCCTCGATCGACGCTAGGGACCGACCGAGGTCTGAGAGCTGCTGGGAGAGGTCATCGTGAGCCACAATCGATCATCCTACCGGCAGTTGGCCTCCCTGGCCCTGACACAATGGGGCGCAACAGAGAAGAGGATGACGAATGGGTGCGACGAAAGACCAATTGAAGCAGGACCTCGCGGCAGCGCTGCGCGCAAAGGATGAGGCGGCCAAGACCACCATCCGGATGGTGATGGCCGCCATCGGCGTCGAGGAGGTGGCGGGGGAAACCGCACGTCAGCTCAGCGATGCGGAAGAACTGGCGGTGGTATCCAAGGAGATGCGCAAGCGCCGCGAATCGGCGGAGACCTACGCTGCTGCGGGACGCTCGGACTTGGCCGCCAGGGAGCAGTCGGAGGCTGAATTCATCGCCGGATATCTCCCCGCGCCGCTCAGCGAGCAGGATTTGGCAGCTTTGGTGGACGAGGAGATCGGGCGTCTCGCGGAGCCGCCCACGATCAAGCAGATGGGCGCGCTGGTGAAGGCGGTCACGTCACGCGCGGAGGGTCGCGCCGAGGGAAAAGCCATCGCTGCCCTCATCCGCAGCCGTTTGGTCTGACGGCGGAGACCCACTTCGTCGGCGTCCCACTTCCACGGTGGCTGGCCTCGCCGCCATTGGCTAGGGTTGGTCCACGCCGGGCGCATAGCTCAGTTGGTTAGAGCACCTGCCTTACAAGCAGGGAGTCGGGGGTTCGAGTCCCTCTGCGCCCACCACCGCCGGAGGGAGGCACCATGGACACCGGTCGGCGCGCCCTGCCCCCCGAAGGGATGCCTTCTCCGCCCCCCACCCCCAGAAGAGGCCCTCTCCCCGACCCGCCAAGGAGCCACCCGCATCCCGGCCGTGCCCGACGCGCCGTCGCCACCCCGCCGGAGGACGAGGGGGCCAGACTCGCATGGATGTCGCTGGCTGCGCTGGGCGTCGCGATGACAGTGCTGATCGGTGGCCTCTATCTCATTCTCGGCCCCCGGAGCACCGGCACCACGTCCCCGGCACCCTCCCCGTCGTCGAGCAGGGTCGAAGCGTCGACCTCGTCCACGGAGTCCTCCGACGGCGGATCCAGCCCGTCGACGGAGCCGTCACCCTCCCTGGAGTCGTCCCCGGGCCCCTCTGCCCCCGCTGAACTGGACCTGGGCGATGTGCGCCTCACCGTCCCGGATGGATGGGAGGTGTACGCCGACGAGGTGGTGCAGGATGATCGCAGGCTGGTGCGCCTGCGCGAGCCGGCCACAGACGTCCGCGTGCAGGCTGTCACCCTGACCACCGTCGGGGAGGATCTCACCCAGGCCTGCCGCGATCTCGTGACCGACCAGCAGCAGGCGTTCACCGGTGTCGCCGAGTCGGTGGTCGTCGATGTGCCCCTCACCGGAGGTGCCAGCGGTGTCTCGTGCGCCTTCACGGGAACCCGCACCAGCGACACGGTTGCGGCGAAGGTGGAGTTCACGATCATCCGGCGCGACGCGGACGCTCAATCACTGGTCTTCCGCGACACCGTGCCCGACAGTGTCGCCGAGGGCTCACCCGTCCTGGCTCAGCTCGCAGACATGGAGTGTGCGGCCACGGAGACCTTCGGCGTGGTCGTCGGCACCTGTTAGTGAAGCACCGATTTCAGAGGTCTACTCCTGACCGGGGCGTCGGCTCAGCTTGTCGAACACCGGCCGGAGGCTCATCCACCACTGCTCGCTGGGCCGTTGCAGGTCCCAGTCCATCGCGTCGGTCACCTGCCGGAGCGGCGCCATCAGCCCAGGAGTGGGGCTGTGCGCCGCCACATAGGTGGAGGTGCCCTCCCTCAGCTGCTGATCCAGGTTCACCAGGGCCTGGTAGGCGAGACGGGTGGCGTTGATGCGATCGAACGGCGAGGGGTTGCCCCCCTGCTGGATGTGGCCGATCACCGCCTTGCGGACGGAATACATACCGTGGCCTTCGGCCTCGAACACCTTGGCCAGGACATCCGAGGTGTAGTGCTCACTCGTCTCCTCCCCCATCACAGCAAGGTAGAAGCTGCGCCCCGTCTCGAATGCGTCGACCAACGCTTCCACGTCTGTCGACAGCTCTTCCAGGGAAATCCCGGTCTCGGGGAGGTAGGCCTTCTCCGCGCCGCCGGCGATGCCACCGAGCAGAGGGAGAAAGCCGCACGTGCGGCCCATGGTCTCAACGACGAAGGCCCGCTTGCTCGCCGAGGCGGACATGCGCACCATGTCGATCGAGTTCACCACGGTGTTGAGCGCAGTGTCGGCGCCGACGGCCATCGGCCACCCGGGCAGGTTGTTGTCGATGCTGGCGGGCAGGATGGCGACCGGGATGTTGAAGGCGGGGTAGCGACGACGCTCACGCTCCATCAGGTCCACCGTCGCGTAGGCGTGGAACCCGCCCATCACCAGGAGCGCGTCGATCCGATGCTCCTCCAGTGATCGCGCCATCTGGTAGAGCTCGTGCTCCTGGGCCACGTAGCGCCGCGTCCCGAAGGAGGCCCCACCTGTGTGCGCCATGCCCTCGACGTCCGACCAGTTCACCTCGCGGAGGTCTCCGCCGACGAGGCCCGGCACGCCGCCTTGGACGGCGAACATCTCGTGGCCGAGATCGAGGCCGGACCTGACCGCGACGCGCGCGAGCTGGTTCATGCCGGGCGCGAGGGCGCCGGCGTGCATGATGGCGATGCGCTTCGGCTCCGACGACGGCGCGACGCTGGGCCTGGCCTCAGAGAGCATCCGGTAGATGTCGATCATCGTGGTGAAGCCGTGGCCCCGGGCCGTCACCGCCGATTCGTACTGACCCTCGGCGATGAAGTTGCTGATCCGGTGGGTGGCTTCAACGGCGCCGAGAAGTGGCGTGCCGTCGACGCTGTCCCGGCGGACGCCCACGAGCACGGGTTCGCTCTCATCATCGGCCTCGAGCACTCGCCGGACGGCCTCGACGCCGCACGCCGTCGCCATCCAGCGGTCGTAGGCGGAGGGAGTACCCCCGCGCTGCACGTGACCGAGGATCGTGATCCTGGCCTCCTCGCCGGCACGCTCGCGCAGCACCGCCTGGATCCGGTCCGCCGTGATCGGGGCGCCTTCGCGATCCGCCGCCCCCTCCGCGACCACCAGGATGGAATCGCGACGTCCGGCGGCGCGTCCGCGGGCCAGCACCTCCACCATTCTGTCCTCCCACCCCGGTCTGGGCGGAGACTCCGGTAGGAACGTGTAGTCGGCTCCGCCCGCGATCGCGCTCATCAGGGCGAGGTAGCCGCAGTGCCGACCCATGACCTCGACGATGAAGGTGCGGCGGTGCGACTCCGCGGTGGAGCTGATCGCGTCGATCGCCTCGGTGATGCGGTGCAGCGCGGAGTCCGTACCGATGGTCATGTCCGTGCCGACCATGTCGTTGTCGATGGATCCCACGAGGCCCGCGATGTGAAGTCTGGGATGCGCCTCAGCCTGTTCCGGGCTGATCCGGCCCGCCTCGGTGAGTTCGGCCATGTAGGTCGGCCAGGCGACGCACAGGTTGCGCGCCCCGGTCAGCGACCCATCTCCGCCGATGACGATGAGCCTGTCGATTCCCCGCTCGACGAGGTTCTGCGCGGCCGTCAGCTGGCCTTCACGGGTCCTGAACTCCATGGATCGCGCGGTGCCGATCACCGTGCCGCCCTTGTTCAGGATCCCGGAGACATCGCTCCACCCCAGTTGCGCGATCTGCGCGCCACCCTCAATGGCTCCCTGCCATCCTTCGCGGATGGCGAACACCTCGGCGCCCTCGTGGATGCCGGTCCTCACGATGGCGCGCACCGCGGCGTTCATGCCCTGCGCGTCACCGCCGGACGTCATGACGCCGATGCGCGCGGTCATCTGCGTGAGCCCTTGGGTCGGACGACCTTCGTCGCCTGCCAGTCGGCCGCCACGTTGGCCGTCTTCGTCAGAGACAGGCCCGCAATCGTGACTGCCTCCGCCACCGAGCTGGGGCCGATGAATCCGGGCCTCCCGACCTTCGGGGTGAGCAGCCAGATGTAGCCCGAGTCGGTCAGGTCCGTGAGCGCGTCCACAAGTCCGTCGACGACGTCGCCGTCCTCGTCACGCCACCAGAGCAGCACGACGTCCACGGCCTCGAGGGGCTCATCGATCATCTCCCCGTCGATGATGTCCATCACGCCGTCGCGAAGTGTCGCGTCGACGTCCTCGTCCCATCCCAACTCCTGCACCACCAAGCCTGGCTCCAGCCCCAGGAGCTCCGCTCCGGTCACTCCTTCGTTGGTCGATGCGAGGCCCTTGACTTCTGCGTTGTCCACAGGGCAAGCCTGCCAGAAGACCAGGGTTCTCGCATCACACCCCCTCGATAGCTGAGATCAGGCGTCTCCACCAGCGTTGCCTGAGGACCCGGCGGTGACGTCGTCCAGCCTGTACTTGGCCGCGGCCTCGGTGGCCCACTTCGTCGGGACCTCGCCTGCAACGGCGAGACGCTGGAGGACGGCCACTGCGATCGACGGTCCGTCGATGTTGAAGTAGCGCCGCGCCGCCGCCCGAGTGTCCGAGAATCCGAAGCCATCAGCGCCGAGCGTCATGTAGTCGCGAGGGACCCATTGCCGGATCTGATCAGGGACGGCGCGCATGTAATCGGAGACGGCCACCACCGGACCGGCGGTCCCACCGAGCTTCTGCTCCACCCAGGTGGGGCCGTGCTCGCCGTAGGGATCGGAGAACCTCTCCTCGTCCAGCTGCAGACCCTCGCGACGCAGCTCTCCCCAGGAGGTGACACTCCACACGTCCGCGACGATGCCGTAGTCAGCCTTGAGAAGGTCCTGAGCCTCGAGCGCCCATGGCAGAGCCACCCCCGAGGCGAGGATCTGCGCGCGGCGCGCATCCTCTCCCAACCCGTCGAAGCTACCGGTCCGGTACAGGTACATCCCGCGCAGAATGCCCTCAACCTCGACGCCCTCCGGCTCGGCCGGCTGGACGATGGGCTCGTTGTACACGGTCATGTAGTAGATGATGTTCTCCGGATCATCCCCGTACATCCTCCGCAGACCGTCCTTGACGATGTGCGCGATCTCGTAGCCGTAGGCCGGGTCATAGGAGACCACCGCAGTGTTGGTGGACGCCAGGATGGGCGAATGTCCGTCCATGTGCTGGGTGCCCTCGCCAGTGAGCGTTGTCCGCCCCGCCGTCGCGCCGATCAGGAAGCCGCGGGCCAGCTGATCAGCCGCCGCCCAGATCGCGTCGCCGGTGCGCTGGAACCCGAACATCGAATAGAACACGTAGATGGGCACCATCGGCTCACCATGGGTGGAGTACGCCGAACCGGCAGCCGTGAACGCACCGAGCGAACCCGCCTCGTTGATGCCCGTGTGCAGGATCTGTCCGGTCTTGGACTCGCGGTAGCTGAGGAACAGCTCATTGTCCACGGGAGTGTAGTTCTGGCCGTGCGGGTTGTAGATCTTGATGGTGGGGAAGAAGGCGTCCATGCCGAAGGTGCGTGCCTCGTCGGGGATGATCGGGACCACCCTCGGAGCGAACTCCTTGTCCCGCATGAGGTCTTTGAGCAGTCTCACGAAGGCCATGGTGGTGGCCACCTGCTGGTTGCCGGAGCCCTTGCGCGACGAAACGTACGCCTTCTCCGCCGGCAGCGAGATGAACTTCTTGTCCCCACGGCGGTCCGGCAGATAGCCGCCGAGCTCACGGCGGCGGTCCTGCAGGTACTTGATCCGGGGATCCTCCTGCCCGGGATGGATGTAGGGCGGGCGGTAGGGGTCCGCCTCGAGCTGCTCGTCGGTGACCGGCACGTCCACACGGTCGCGGAAGGCCTTGAGGTCATCGAGGGCCAGCTTCTTCATCTGGTGCGTCGCGTTGCGACCCGCGAAGTGCTTGCCCAGGAAGTAGCCCTTGATGGTGTGCGCCAGGATCACGGTGGGTGCGCCGGTGAACTCAGCAGCCGACTTGTAGGCCGAGTACACCTTCGTGAAGTCGTGACCGCCGCGGGTGAGGCGCCAGATCTCCTCGTCCGACCAGTCCTTGACCATGGCCGCGGTGCGCGGATCCCGGCCGAAGAAGTGCTTGCGCACATATGCGCCGTCATTGGCCTTGAAGGTCTGGAAGTCGCCGTCGGTGGTGGCGTTCATCAGGTTGACGAGCGCGCCCTCCGAGTCGTTGGACAGCAGCGGGTCCCAGCCCCTGCCCCACACGACCTTGATCACGTTCCAGCCGGCCCCGCGGAAGAACGCCTCCAGCTCCTGCATGATCTTGCCGTTGCCACGCACCGGCCCGTCCAGGCGCTGCAGGTTGCAGTTGACGACGAAGGTGAGATTGTCCAGCTCGTCGTTGGCGGCCAACTGAAGAACACCGCGCGACTCGACCTCGTCCATCTCGCCGTCACCGAGGAACGCCCACACCCTCTGCTGGGAGGTGTCCTTGATGCCGCGGTTGTGGAGATACCTGTTGAACTGGGCCTGATAGACGGCGTTGAGCGGGCCGAGCCCCATCGACACCGTGGGGAACTCCCAGAAGCTGTCGAACTGACGCGGGTGCGGATAACTGGGCAACGCCCTGAGCTCACCGTCGACGTAGTGTGAGCGTTCCTGGCGGAAGCCGTCCATGTCGTTCTCGTCCAGGCGGCCCTCGAGGAATGCGCGGGCATACATGCCGGGAGACGCGTGGCCCTGGAAGAAGATCTGGTCTCCGCCGCCCGGATGGTCCTTGCCTCGGAAGAAGTGGTTGAAGCCCACTTCGTAGAGTGTCGCGGACGAGGCGTAAGACGCGATGTGACCGCCAACGCCCACCCCGGGGCGTTGGGCCCTGTGCACCATCACGGCAGCGTTCCAACGCAGGAGCCGACGGATGCCTCGTTCCAGCGTCTCGTCCCCAGGAAAGGCCGGTTCGCTCACGGCCGGGATGGTGTTGACGTAATCGGTGCCCGTCAGTGACGGCACTCCAATGTGACGCTCACGCGCCCGCTCAAGCAACTTGAGCATCACGTAGCGGGCGCGGTTCCGGCCTCCGGCGTCGATCACCCCGTCCAGGGACTCGAGCCACTCCGCAGTCTCTGCGGGGTCGATGTCTGGCAGATTGGTGGGTAGACCGTTGAGGATCGGCCCGGCCTCGTTCTGGCTCACGAATGTTCCTCTCGATGAAAGAGTCGACGGCATGCGCTGATGGGCCCAATGCCGGATGCCCAACCCTAGCGCGACAATTGCACGCATTTCTCGGCTCCGGCCATCCCGGCTCGCAATCTGTTGATGCTGCCATTGCCGGGGTTTGTCCGCGCCGTAAGCCTCGCGTGCGGGAGAATCGTGGACAGTCACACGCAACGTAGAACGCGAGTCAGGGGGGTGAGTGATGGGGCCACTGGTGGGTCGCGTCGAGGAGCAGCGTCAGATCGCCGCCCTGGTGGCCGCTGTCCGCGAGGGCCGCACGCAGGTTCTCTTCCTCACGGGCCCGCCGGGGATCGGCAAGTCCCGCCTCGCGGGCACCATCGCCTCTGAAATGCCCACCTACACCCATCTCCTACTCGAGGCCGAACGCGATGTGCCTTTCGGTGCGATCGACCGGCTGATCGACGAGCAACTCCCTGAGACCGCCCCCGAGCTCATTGATCTGCGCAACCGCGCAGGGGTCCCCACCTTCGCCATCGGTGTGGTGAACCTCATCGAGCGGCTCGACGGTCCCTTCGCGATGATCATCGACGACCTGCATCACCTCGACGAGCCGTCCCAGGAGGCGTTCTGGCACGTGATCAGGAGGCTGGACACGGTGCCGGCGCTCTTCGTCGCCACCAGCAGGACCACGACGGGGTGGTTCGCGGAGCGCATGATCCAACACGTCACCGTCGGAAAGAGGGGGCGCCATCTCGAGCTTGGGCCGCTCAACGAGGACGGGGTGCAGGCCTTCTTCCGCAGCATCCTCTTCGCGCCCCTCAACCCGCGCCAGCTCCGCATCGTCATGGAGGCCACGGGGGGAAACCCCGGGCTGGTGGACGAACTGACGGCTCGCCTCCGCCGCGGAGGTGCCACCCTTGCCTCTGCCATCGCCGAGCTGGGAGACAGAGACAGCGCCGAGGTTGTGATGAGGATTTCCCGGTGGCTGCGAGAGGACCCGAGCCCGCACGACGTTGCCGCGGTGCTCGCCCTGGCCCTCGGCGGTCCGCTCCCCCCAGCCCAGCTGGACCGGGTCATGCGCGATCTTGGCCATGGACGCGCAGATCTCCAGGCCCTACGTGCTGCCCGCGTGCTGGCCGGCGATGATCAACGACCCAAGGTGCCCGCCGCCGTCGCGTCGTACGCGGCGCCAGCCACCATCCTGGCCACCCATCGGGCTCTCGCGGATGCGCTGCCCGGCGTCGAAGGACTCCGTCACCGCGTGTTGGCCCTCGGCGGTGCACGCGATGACGCCCTGCTCACCGAGTTGCTGGCCAGCGCCCGCGCAGCAGCCCAGGTCCGTGACCTCGAACTCGCTTCGCAGCTCATGATGTGGGCCTGCAGTCTCGATGACGCCCAGCTCCCGTTGGCGTGCCTCTACGCGCTGCGCGCACGCCGTGCGGGGGTCATCAACCAACTCGAACCCCGGATCAGGGCAATGCTCCCAGGAGTGGCGCGCTCGGTTCTCCAGTGCGCAGTAGACGCCACCGCTGTGGGCGTGCGGAGGCTACCCCTGGCCGATGGACTCCCCCTCGCAGACCTGGACGACACCCTGCTGCTGCTGCTCGCCCACTCGTTCGAGCTCCTGGGCCGCAGCCGCGCCTCCATCGGCGCGCGCGACATGCCCGCGGCAATGGCTTCCGTGCGTGACGAACTGGGGCGCCGGATCGAGGCGGGTCGTGGTCGGAGGGGGCTGTCGGACGCCGACCCATCGGAGGCGGCCGCCCTCCACGGGCTGCTGACGATGTGGCTGTCGTTCGCCGCGAAATGGGCCACACCCGTTGGGACGGAGCAGGTGCCGGGTCTGCAGGCTCCCTCGCTGACCGACCTGGCAGCGGACTCGGCAGCCCACACGGCTGCCCTGTCGGTGGCCGCCTCCCTGGATCTCAGCGCGATGCGCAACCTGGCTGCTCAGAACCAGCTTGATCGACTGCTCCGGATGGCGACGGCACCTCCCGGCTACGAACTGTGGCCCTCCTTGGTACGGCATCGGCTGGGCTTTCTCAGTGGCGAGTGGGATGCCGCTCAGTCCTCCATCGAGCCGGGACTGACGATTGCCCTCGAAGACCTCCGAGACGTGGGCGCTCTCCATGCGCAGGCGATTGCCGCGCTGATCCCTGTCTGTCGCGGCGAAGAGCAAGGATCACGGATGCTCGCTCATGTGGCCGAAGTGGCTGGCCCCCGCGGCTTCAACTCCGCCATGGGCGCGGTGATGGTCGTGCGTGCATTCGCCGCCACAGCCGAGGGCGACCCTTGGACCGTGGCCGAGACCCTCGGCCAGCTCTGGAGCAGTCCACTCACCGGTCAGTTCCCGGGGGCGGCCACCTCAGTCCTGCGGGTCCGTTCCCACGTTGCGATCGACGATCTCGCAGCGGCGAAGATGGCGAGGGACCAGGTGTCTGCGCTCGACGTCGCCCCGGGTGCATTGGCGTATCTCCATCACCACATGGACGCGTTGCTCGCCGTAGGGTCGCGAGACCATGCCTCTGCGTCGGCGTCGTTCGCTCTGGCCCATGCGGCGTTGCAGCGGCGACGGGAGGAAGATACGCCTCGCGGGCTCCAGTTGCTGGGTGCCGTCCTGGCTGAGGACTGGGCCCAGTTCCTCGTCGGCACCGGCGAGTGGGCTGACGACGCGGGCGTATGCCTGGGTGAGCTGGGCGCCGCCACCGCTCTTCTGGTGCAGGCGGGTGCGCGGTCGTGGGCTGAGCGACTGGAGGCGCTCCAGATGCGTCTCTCCTCACTGAGCCCCCCTCCCCGCGCCGCCCCGGTGACCGCATCCGAGACCTCTGCCCTCCTCGCCAGACTCACAGCGAGGGAGCGCGAGATCACCGGCCTGGTTCTGAGCGGCCGGACCAACAAGGAGATCGCACAGGAGCTGTTCGTCTCGGTCCGCACCGTCGAGTTCCACGTCCGCAACACGCTGGCCAAACTTGGGGCAGGGTCGCGTGTCGAGCTGCGTGCGCTCCTGCACTCTGCCCGGTCCTGACGCGACCAACGCACGTGGAACCCGTAGGAATGCCAGTACCGTCACCAGTCAGACCAGTACCGGACACTGGGGAATTCCGACCCTCAGCAGCCGCAGAATTGCTATCAGCAGATGGCCACGTCGTGATGGGTAGGTTGGGGGGACCAGTCACGACGGGGCCATAGCCTTGTCCCGGCCGCATCGTCAGCGGTGGCGCCGCGCATGTGCCAGCAGCCGGTCGACCGGCCACGTCGTGATAATCCGATCCGGATCGATCGCTACAGCGGCTGCCTTCGCCGCCCCGTAGGTGAGGAAGTCCAGTTGGCCCGGGGCGTGCGCATCCGAGTCGATGCTGAACAGGCACCCAGCTTCGACAGCCATCTCCAGGAGCTCCACGGGCGGGTCCTGGCGTTCCGGCCTCGAGTTGATCTCGACGGCCACTCCGAACATGGCGCAGGCCGCGAACACAAGTTCCGCGTCAAATCGTGACTGCTCGCGCCACGTCCCATCGGCGCGCAACTTCCGGCCGGTGCAGTGCCCCAGCACTGTGGTGTGCGGATTGGAGATCGCACCGATCATCCGCATCGTCATACTGGCCGGATCCGCCCGGAGGTCGGAATGAACAGAGGCCACGACGATGTCCAGCCCACCCAGCAGGTCGTCCGCCTGATCAAGCGAGCCGTCCTTGAGAACGTCGACTTCGATCCCACGCAGGAGTCGCATCGACAGCTGCCTCTGCACCCGCTCGATCTCGTCCCACTGGGCCAGCAGCCGTTCCCGGCTCAGTCCGTTGGCGACCCTCAGCCGCGGGGAATGGTCGGTGACAGCAAAGTAGGCGTGACCCAGTGACTCAGCAACCGCCGCCATCTCGGCGAGCGGGGAGCCACCGTCGGACCAGGAGGTGTGTGTGTGGAGGTCGCCCTGAAGTACTGCACGGAGAGTGTCACCTGCCGGATCCAGGGAGGCCCTCCCCTCCTCCCGGAGCCGCGCGAGGGCCTCCGGCAGATGACCGGACAGGGCGGCCGCCGCGACAGAGGCCGTCCTGGGACCGAATCCCGGCAACTCCCGCCAGCCTGCCTCCGTCACCGGGCGGTCGCGGGGGTCGATCGCCTCCGCGACGTCGGCGGCCTCACGGTAGGCGCGGATGCGGTACGTGTCCGCGAGTGCACGCTCCAGCCAGAACGCGCACTCGCGCAGCACCGCGACCGGGTCCACTGGCACCGAGATCAGCGGGGCTGATCCACCATGAACTTGTCGACTTCCTTGCGACCCGCCCGGAGCTTCGGATCGTTCTTAAGGTAATGGCTGGTCTCGCGCGCGATGAGGCCGGAGAGCAGGAGCAGGCCGATGAGGTTGGGCAGTGCCATGAGACCGTTCATCACGTCTGCGAACGCCCAGACCACGCCCAGCGGAACGGTGGCACCGATGTAGACCACGATGGTGAAGGCGATGCGGTAGGCCATCGTTGCCCGGGCACCGAACAGCCGCTCGACGCAGCGGTCACCGTAGTAGGACCACCCGATGATGGTGGAGAGGGCGAAGAGAATGACGCCGATGGACACGATGTAGCCGCCCCAGTCACCGGGCAGCCCGTGGCTGAAGGCCATCGAGGTGAGCACCGCGGGGCTGGCGTCGGCGTTCCACACACCCGTGGTGACCAGCACCAGTCCGGTGAACGACACGACCACGAGTGTGTCGATGAAGGTCTGGGTCATGGACACCAGGCCCTGACGCACGGGGTGGGTCGTCTGGGCGGCGGCGGCGGCGATGGCCGCCGAACCCATGCCGGACTCGTTGGAGAAGATGCCTCGCGCCACGCCCATCTGCACCGTGAGCAGGAGGCTGCCGAACATACCGCCGGCCACACCTTGGCCAGTGAACGCCTGCCCGAAGACAAGAGCCAACGCCCCCGGCAGATCGACGATGTTGACGATCAGGATGTAGAGGGCGCCCAGGATGTAGAAGACGATCATGAAGGGAACGAGGGCCGCCGTCACGTTGCCGATGGTCTTGATGCCCCCGATGATCACCACGCCCACGAAGACCGCCATCAGGATCGCGGTGATCTGCGGGTCCACTCCGAACGCATTCTGGGCGTTGGCCGCGACAGCATTGCCCTGCGTCATGTTGCCGATGCCAAAGCTTGCGAGGACGGCGAACACGGCGAAGATGATGCTGAGGGCCACCCCCCACGTTCCCGGCAGCGCTTTCTTCAGGTAGTACTGCGGGCCGCCGGAAGCCTCGCCCTTGGCGTCGACGGTGCGGAAGCGCACCGCCAGGAAGGCCTCCGAGTACTTCGACGCCATTCCCACCAGGCCAGTGACCCACATCCAGAACAGAGCTCCTGGGCCGCCGATCGAGATGGCGGTGGCCACGCCGACGATGTTTCCGACCCCGACAGTGGCCGCGAGGGCCGTGGTGAGGGCCTGGAACTGGGAGATGTCGCCACCATCTGCGTCAGCGTCCTTGCGCTCCCACAGCGCCAACCGCAGGGCGGACCCAAGCGTGCGGAACTGGATGCCGCGCAGCTTGATGGTCAGCCACAGGCCGGTGAGCAGGAGCAGCGGAATGAGCAGGAACGGGCCCCACACGAATCCCGCGATTGTTTCGAGCACTGTGGTCAGTTCTTCCATGGCGATAGCCCTTCAATCTCGGCGAACGGCGTCAACCTAGCAACGATGGGGGTCGACGGTGAGACCCGGCCCGGCGTTTGTTACGCATTGTTAACGTGCGTCAGGAAAAGGCCGGAGGAGATACGTGTCGTGGATCCAGCCATGGTGGGCCTGGAGCCGCTGCCTCAGTTCGGCCAGGTCTCCGGCGATGGTGCGCAGGGGCCCGTTGGCCAGAACCTGATCTGGGGTGCCCAGGTAGGCGCCCCAGAACACTTCGGTGTCCGGGAATTCCCCGATCAGTCCTCGGCAGGCCAAGGCGGGGTCATTCATCACGACCACGTCGCCGAGCTCGGGCCGGTACTCCGCGAGCAACCGGGCCCCCGTGGTGATGTGCACGGAGGCGCCCGCGTTCAGGGCGATCTGATGCGCGGCGGCCAGCACCTGCAGGGCACTCACTCCCGGGATGACGCTGACTTCGAGCGCCAATCTGTCGCGGAGTGCGTCGACGACACGCAGGATCGAGTCGTAAAGCCCCGGATCGCCCCAGGCGAGAAACCCCACCGCGTCGTCGGTCGGCAGGCCGGAGAGGATGTGGCTGTAGGTGGCGAGCCGTCCCGTATCCACCGCCCCCGGGTGCTCCCGCTTGGGGTCCAGCACCGTGATCACGCGGTGCGGCCTGTTCACATGCCGGCGCAGCAGCTCGCTGCGGAGCCAGACGAGATCGGGCTGGTCCTCACTGTGATCCCCGACGAGAAAGACGTCCACCTGGTTCATGGCGTCGACGGCGTCCAGCGTCAGCTGCCCCAGCCCGCCGGGGCCGATGCCGATCACGAATACCTTGCGTCCCATGGCTGTCCAGCGTAGCCCCGGTGAAGCGACGGAGGACACCACTAGGCTGGCGGGATGGACTTTCGGCCAGGGACGGCGCCCGCGCTCATCTCGTCGGCCCGCGCTCGCGCCGGCCTCATCAAGCGGCTTCAGGCCTCCACCTCGGAGATGAACACCGCGACACTGGCCGCCCTCGTCGCCCGGCACGAGTGGTTCAGCCAGCTGGACGCCGAGTCACGCTCCTGGATCGGCATCCTGGCCCGCTCCGGCATCGACGGCTTCGTCACCTGGTTCGCGGGCGAGCCTTTCACCCCGGAGTCGATCTTCGACGCCGCCCCGCGGGCCATGGCGCGCCGGATCAGCCTCCAGCAGACCGTGGACCTCGTCCGCACCACCACCGAGGTGGTGGAGGAGCAGATCCAGCACCTTCTCCCCAGGGGTGACCGGCAGGCACTTCAACTGGGCATCGTGCACTACTCCCGCGAGATCGCGTTCGCCGCGGCCGCCATCTACGCCCGTGCCGCGGAGGCCCGCGGCGCCTGGGATTCGCGGATCGAGGCCACCATCGTCGACGCCGTGGTCCGCGCGGAGACCGACGAGTCCGTGCTGTCGCGGGCCTCGACTCTGGGCTGGAACACCGAGTCGAAGGTGGTGGTGGCCATCGGCGGAGCCCCGCAGGAGGCGTCCGTGCTCGACGGGCTGCGTCGCGCCGCGTCGAAGTTGTCGCTCGACGTGCTGGCGGCCCCGCAGGGCGATCGGCTCGTGGTTATCGCGGGCGGGGCAGGAGTCGGCGACCCCGTCGACACCTGCGAGCGGATCTCCAAGCTGCGGGACTTCTTCGCCGCTGGTCCCGTGGTCGTGGGGCCGACGGTGGACGGACTGGCGGGGGCTCCGAAGTCCGCGCGCGCTGCCGCGTCCGGTTTCAGGGCTGCGAAGGCCTGGCCGGAGGGGCCACAGACGCTGTTGTCGGTGGACCTCCTCCCCGAGCGCGCCCTCGCCGGCGACGGGCATGCGCGGCGCACCCTCGCGTCGGAGATCTTCCCGGCGCTGGCCGCCAACAAGGAGCTCCTGGAGACCTGCGTCGGGTTCCTGGACTGCGGCTCCTCGATGGAGGCCACCGCACGGGCCCTGTTCGTGCACCCCAACACGGTGCGCTATCGCCTGAAGCGGATCCAGGAGGCCACCGGCTACAACCCCACCGACGCCCGCGAGGCCTATGTGCTGCGGATGGCCATCACGTTGGGCAGGCTCAACGGCTGAGCGCGGATCGCCGGCTTGTGGGGTTCCCACAAAGGCCGGGTGGGCAAATTCGTGAGTCTCACGCCCGCAGCCGACTCTCCGCACGGGCACAGTGGTTGTCGTGCTCGTGATTGTTGCTCCTGGCCAAGGTGCCCAGACCCCCGGTTTTCTCCTTCCCTGGTTGGCGGAGCCCGCGTTCGCGGAGCGTCTTGCCCTCTACTCGACGGCGGTGGGCCTGGACCTCGCGCACTACGGCACCGAGGCGGACGCTGAGACCATCCGCGACACCGCCGTCGCGCAACCGCTCCTGGTGGCCTCCGCCCTTGCTGTCGCGGCGGAGCTGCTCCCCTCTTTCGAGGGCGTCGGCATGGTTGCGGGGCACTCGGTGGGCGAGTTGGCCGCCGTTGCTCTCGCCGGTGTGATCTCCCCGACGGAGGCGCTCGCCCTCGTCCGCGAACGCGGCCTGGCCATGGCGGAGGCGTCCGCGGCCCGGCCCACGTCGATGACCGCCGTGATCGGCGGGGACCGCGACGAGGTCCTCGCGGCGATTGAGGCCGCGGGCCTGACCCCGGCCAACAACAACGGATCCGGGCAGATCGTCGCAGCCGGCACCGTCGAAGAGCTCGAGGTCCTGTCCGAGAACCCGCCGCGGCGGGCCCGCCTGATCCCGCTCAGCGTGGCCGGGGCGTTCCACACCGTCCACATGGCTCCCGCGGTGGACCGGCTGCGTGCCAAAGCAGAGGGAATGCGCGCCAGCGACCCCGTCACGCCGCTGCTCAGCAACGCCGACGGGGCGGCCGTCTCCAGCGGCAGTGAAGCGTTGGACCGGATCATCCGGCAGGTTGCCAACCCGGTGCGGTGGGACCTGTGCATGGACACGATGCGCGACATGGGCGTCACGGGCCTCCTCGAGCTGCCCCCGTCCGGTACTCTCACGGGCATTGTCAAGCGCAACCTCAAGGGGGTTGAGCTGTTCGCCCTCAACACCCCCGATCAGCTCGACGAGGCCCGCGAGTTCTGCCGCACCCACAGCCAGCCCACCCCCGAGTCCGAGTAGGTCAGACATGCCCCTCAAGTCCTCAACCGGCGCCGAGTATGCCCGCATCATGTCCGTCGGAGGTGCCCGCGGCAGTCGTGTCGTGACCAACGACGAGTTGTGCACCATGATCGACTCCACCGATGAGTGGATCACTCAGCGCACGGGCATCAAGGAGCGTCGCTGGGTCGCCGACGGCGAGGACGCTGAGACCCTCGGCCTGGAGGCGTCCCGAAAGGCGATCGAGCGCGCCGGGCTGCAGCCCGCGGACGTCGACGCCGTCATCGTGGCCACCATCTCGCACTTCATGCAGACCCCGGCGCTTGCCGCGATCCTCGCCAAGGACCTCGGTCTCCCGGCCCCGGCCGCCTTCGACATCTCGGCGGCTTGCGCCGGCTTCTGTTACGGCGTCAGCCTGGCCGAGTCCATGGTCCGCACCGGCTCCGCCAGACACGTACTGGTGCTGGGCGTGGAGGTGCTCTCCAGCTACACCGATACCACCGACCGCTCCACCGCCTTCCTCTTCTCCGACGGCGCTGGGGCCGTCATCGTCGGCCCCAGCGACGTGCCCGCGATCGGCCCCACCGTCTGGGGGTCCAAGCCCGAGGCTCACGAGGTGATCGAGGTCGACGACTGGCGCGGGGTCGAGCCCGGCGCCGGAGGTCCCTATATCCACATGGAGGGTCGCGAGGTGTTCAAGTGGGCCACCACGGCCATCGTCGAGAAGGCCGTCGAGACGCTTGAGGCTTCCGGCCTCACCGCCGATGAGCTGGACTGCTTCATCCCCCACCAGGCCAACAACCGGATCACGGATTCGATGTTGCGCCACCTCAAGCTGCCCGAGGATGTCGTGGTCGCCCGCGACATCATCCAGATGGGCAATTCGTCGGCGGCATCGGTTCCGCTGGCGATGGAGGCACTGCTCGAATCCGGGCAGGCCAAAAGCGGTGACAGTGCACTGATCATCGGCTTCGGAGCGGGCCTCGTGTTCGCCGGCCAGACCGTGATCCTGCCCTGACCCCACGAGTGTCCAAAGAGAAGAACCTAGGAAGGAGCCACACCATGGCTAGCACTGAAGAAATCCGCTCAGATCTCTCCGAGATCGTCAACGACATCGCCGGCGTCGCAGTCGAGGATGTCCAGCTGGACAAGTCCTTCGTCGACGACCTGGGCGTCGACTCGCTGTCGATGGTCGAGATCATCTACGCCTGCGAGGACAAGTTCGGCGTCTCGATCCCCGACGAGGACGCCAAGAACCTCAAGACCGTCGGCGACGCTGTCGCCTACATCGAGCGCGCGTCCAACTGACGCATGCGAGGGGCGGCCGCACACCCGGCCGCCCCCCATCGACCCCCCATGCAGTGACGAGGAGATCCCCATGTCCACCACAGTCGTGATCACCGGTCTCGGTGCGACCACACCACTCGGCGGAGACGTCGCCAGCACCTGGACTGCGATGCTCGCCGGACGTTCCGGCGTGGTGGCGCTGACCGAGGAGTGGGCTCAGCAGCTTCCCACTCGCATCGCTGCCAAGGCGGCCGTGGACCCGAGCGAGGTTCTGGACCGCGTCGAGGCGCGCAAACTCGACCGCTCCACCCAACTCATGCAGATCGCCGGCCTGGCCGCCTGGGCGGACGCCGGATTCGGCCTCGGCGAGGACAATCCGGTCGACCCCGACAGGCTGGGCGTCGTGTCCGCCACCGGCATCGGTGGGCTGCACTCCCTGCTCTCCCAGTGGGATGTGATGAAGGACAAGGGCGTCCGCCGCGTCTCGCCGTTCACCATCCCGATGCTGATGGCCAATGCCCCCGCGGCCAACCTCGGCCTCAAAATCCACGCCCGTGCGGGCGTGCACACCCCTGTCTCGGCCTGCGCTTCCTCCAATGAGGCGATCTCGCTGGGTCTCGACATGATCCGCCTCGGCCGCGCCGATGTGGTCCTGGTCGGGGGCGGAGAGGCCGTCGTGCACCCGCTCCCCATCGGAGCCTTCGGTCAGATGCAGGCGCTGTCTCGGCGCAACGACGAGCCGGAGCGCGCCTCGCGCCCGTGGGACGTGGACCGCGACGGATTCGTGCTCGCCGAGGGCGCCGCCCTCATGGTGATCGAGACTCTGGAGCACGCCAAGGCCCGTGGCGCCCGGATCTACGGCACCCTCGCCGGCGCCGGCATCACGGCCGACAGCCACGACCTCGTCCAGCCGGACCCGGACGGCTACGGTCAGTCCCAGGCGATGATCAAGGCGCTTCGGGAAGCGGGTCTCACCGCCCGTGACATCGTGCACGTCAACGCGCACGGAACCTCGACGCCCCAAGGTGACGTCACCGAGGCCGGCTCCATCCGAACCGCGCTGGGTGCTGAGGCGGACCACGTGGTGGTGACCTCCACCAAGTCCATGACCGGGCATCTGCTCGGTGGCGCGGGAGCACTCGAGACGGTGGCCTCCGTGTTGGCGCTACGGGACCGGATGGTTCCGGGCACGATCAATGTGGAGAACATCGAACCAGACCTGGGCATCGACGTGGCCACCTCGAACCGAGCGCTGCCCTCCGGCCCGCTTGCGGCTATCAACAACAGCTTCGGCTTCGGAGGACACAACGTGGCCGTGCTCGTCACCAACGAGAACGTCACCGACTGATCCTGGGCGGTGGCTATACCACCTGGTGGAGCCACCGCACGGGAGCGTCCTCGCCGGCGTGCCGGAACACGTCGAGTTCCTCGTCCCACGGGACGCCCAGCAGTGATTCGAGTGCCTTGAGCAAGGGCTCGCCCCCGAGTGCCTCCGTGGCCACGGCGTGCCGGAGACGATCCTCCGGCACCAGGATGTCCCCGTGTACGCCCACCACGGCACTGAAGGCGCCCAGGGTGGGCGTGAAGCAGTATCGCTGACCGTCGCTGCCGGGCGTGGGTTCCTCCGTCACCTCGAACCTGATCCGGGTGAGCCGGCTCAATGCGCTGGCGAGAGCCGCTCCGGTGCCGACTGGACCTGTCCAGGACAGCTCCGCACGGCGGCTTCCCGGCTCGGCTGGCTGCTCCGACCACTCGAGGTCCATGCGAGTGCCCAGGACGGCACCTCCGGCCCACTCGACATGCGGGCACAGCGCAGCCAACGCGGAGTGGATGAACACCATCCCCCGCGCGACGGGCTGACTGATCGTGTCGAAACGAGCAGACATGGTCGGTACCTCCTGGTTGGGCCGGATTGCCTTCCCCTGCGATCAGGCCCGCCCAGGTGTGGGCCTATTGTGCCCACGAATGGAGGCTGCGCGCAACGCCCGGTTGCTGCGGGGGGCATGGTAGACAAGGCCCCATGCGTGATCCCATGCCGCTTGAGGCCGTGCTGAATGTCCCCGACGCCATCTCGCAGGTGCAGGCCACCGCCGCAGGCATCTACTGGCTGGCGACCATCGCCGCCGAGGACGGCCGGGTGACGGTGCGTCGCTGGGCGGCGGGCGTCGTCACGGACCTCACACCTGACTCCGTGGTCCGTTCACGGGTGATGGAGTACGGCGGAGGAGCGTACGCGGCCGACGGCGCCGCACTGGTGTACTGCGACGACCGCACCGGGCAGATCTGGTTCGACGACGGGGACGGCCGCCGCCCGCTGACGGAGCAGGGCACCGCATTCGTCTACGGGGGCCTCCACCTGAGCCTCGCGGACGGCGTCGCCGTAGCGGTGCGTGAGGACCACTCGGCCTCACCCGAGCCCCGCACCGAGATCGTCGCACTCCCCCTCTCCTCAATCGACCCCGACGGTGGCAGGGTGCTCGCGACGGGGGCAGACTTCTACGCCGGGCCGGTTCTTCGCTCGGGGCTGCTGGCGTGGTATCAGTGGAACCATCCCGACATGAGCTGGGACACCTCTGAGGTGTGGTCGGCTCCTCTGACGCAGACCGCAGCCGCCGCCCCGGTCGCCGGCCGCGCGGGGGTCTCGACGCAGCACCCCCTGTGGCTGGACGACGGGGTGCTGGCCGTCAGTGAGGACACGTCCGGGTTCTGGAACTGGCGGGTGGTGGGCGGACCCGCATGGCGCGTGGCCCACGACTGCGATGGTCCCACCTGGGTGCTCACTCCCCCGCCGGCAGCCGTCGTGGAGGATCGGGTCGTCGCCTCGGTAGTGTTCCGCGAGGGCCGCGGCGAGCTGGCCCTGTGGGACAGCGTCACCGGAGAAGTCAGCCACCCGCTTCCGGGCACGGCCGCCATCGAGTCAGTGGCCTCCCAGGACGGGACGCTCTACGTGGTGGCCCAGTGGACGGATCGCCCTGCGACCCTCGTCTCCATCCTGCGCGACGGAACGATCAGCCACGTGGCGGGGGCGGCGAGTCCCGAGCCTGCTGCCGTGTCCCCCATCGCGTTCTGGGCCGACGGCCCCGCGGGGCCGGTGCACTCCTGGCTGTACCTGCCGGAGGCCGAGAGGGCACCGCTGATCGTGTACACCCATGGCGGCCCCACGTCGATGGCCACCTGCGCCTACGACGCGGGCATCGCCTTCTGGGTCTCGCGCGGCTTTGCCGTCGTTGACGTCAACTATTCGGGCTCGACGGGTTTCGGGAGGGTCTACCGCGACAGGCTCCGTGGACGATGGGGAGAGCTCGACGTGGCCGATGCGGAGGCGGTGGTGCTTGCCCTCGTGGAGGCGGGACACGTCGATCCGGATCGCGTGGCCATCACCGGCGGCAGCGCGGGCGGTTTCACCACCTTGAAGTCTCTTGTCTCGACGGACATCTACGCCGCCGGGATCAGCCGCTACGGCATCGGGTACCTCCCAACGCTGGCCACCGACACGCACAAGGCCGAGTCGCGGTACCTCGACGGGCTGGTGGCCCCCTGGCCTGAGGGACGGTCCGTCTACGAGGACCGCTCCCCCATCAACCACCTTGAGAACCTGCGCACCCCCATGCTGATCCTCCAGGGCTCGGAGGACAAGGTGGTGCCACCGACACAGGCGAGGAAGATGGCGGAGGCCGTGCGCTCCGCCGGGCAACCGGTGGCGCTGCTTGTCTTCGACGGTGAGGGCCACGGATTCCGCACCTTGGCTGCGAGGCGCCGGTCCCTGGAGGCCCAGGTCTCGTTCCTCGAACAGATCTTCGGCATGCCCGCGAGCCCGGATGTCCCCCGCCTGGAGATCGAGAACCTGCCTCAGTAGCCGCGCGGACCGAAAACTGCGGTTCCGAGACGCACAGTGGTGGCTCCGTGGGCGATGGCGATGCGGAAGTCGCTGGACATGCCCATGCTCAGCTCGTCCCAGCCTCCCCCCACGGCGTCACGGATGCGGGACTGCGCCTCCACCAGGCTGGAGAAGCAGGCGGCCACGGCCGAGACGTCCGGGCTGTTGACCGCCATCGTCATCAGTCCCCGCGCCTCAAGAGCGTCGAATGCGGCCAGCTCACGCGCGAAGTTCACGGCGTCCTCGGACGCGATGCCGAACTTCGCCTCCTCCTGGGAGGTGTTGACCTGAATCAACACCGGGAGGCGGTGGCCCAGCTGCTCGAGGCGCCGCTGCAGGGCCTCCGCGAGCCGCAGTGAGTCGAGCGAATGCAGTTCGGCGGCGAGTTCCGCCACGGCCCTGGCCTTGTTGGTCTGGACGTGTCCGATCACCGCGAACCCGATTCCCTCACCCGCCAGCTCCGCGTGTTTGGCCGCCAACTCCTGCACCTTGTTCTCCCCGAACAGGCTGTAGCCCACGGCGTGGGCCTCGCGGATCTGATCCGGGCCGTGGTACTTCGACACGGGAAGCAGCCGCACGGCGGCTGGATCTCGGCCGGCGGCGCGGCACGCGTCGTCGATCTCCGCGCGTACCGAGGCAAGCCGCTCCGCGATGCTCATGGCCAGCGCGCCCCCAACGAGATGACGCCCAGGGCCGCGAGGACGGCGAAGATGATCGCCAATCCGGCGTAGCGGTCGGTAACCTCCGCGGGGACCTTCTCGGTGCCCACGGACTGGCGGATGGCCTCGTACACCTCGCGCAGCTGGCTGCTGCTCTCAGCCGCGTACTTCTTTCCGCCTGAGAGCCTCGCGATCTCGGAGAGCTCGTAGTGGTCCACCGCCACCCGTTGGCGTTGGCCATCCTGCTCGACGAAGCCGTTGTCAGTGCCGTACGCGATGGTGTGGACGGGCACCCCGGCCTCGCTTGCCGCCGCCGCGGCGCCCGAGGAGGAGCGGCCGATGTTGGTGGCACCATCTGAGAGGAGCACGATCGCAGCGGGCGCAACCGCCTCTGGATCATCGGGGTCCGGGGGCACCAGCTTCAGCGCATCGAGGCTCGCGTACACCCCCTCACCGACGGCGGTGGAGGGGGCCAGCTCCACAGCGTCGATGGCTCGGTCGATCACGCCGCGGTCGATCGTGGGCGGCACCGCGACATTCGGGGTGCCGGCGAAGGTCACAAGTGCCACATTGAACCGCTCTGGCAGGGAGCCGATGAACGCCTTGGCCCCAGCCTGAGCGGCGGCAAGTCTGTTGGGATCGACGTCCTCGGCTTCCATGGACCACGACACGTCAAGGGCGACCACCACGGTGGCGCGGTCCCGCGGCTTGTCCACATAATCCTTCGGGACCGCCCAGGCGATGATGAGCGCTCCCAGGCTGAGGAGGGCGAGAAGCACGGCCCCGTGGCGCTTCCAGGCGGCGTCCTTGGGCACGACCAGACGCAGCCGGCTGCTCATGGGGCGGTGGGTGGTCCGCCCCGACAGCACGACATAGAGCACCGCGATCAGGGGGATCACCAGGAGCGCCCACAGGCGCTGCGGCAGCATGAACTCGAGCGCCAGGGGAATCATCGTGGCCACCGTGCCGCCATCATGACCGCGCCGAGTGCAGCCACGACGGCGAACCCCAGCGCGAAGAACGCATACTGGGCCGTGATCGGCTTCTTCACGTCCTCAAACCCCACCACCGAGCCGATGTCACGGTAGGCCTCCACCAGCGACGCGGCGTCGTCTGCGTCCACGGCCCGCCCTCCCGTCGCGTCAGCGATCGCCTTCAGGGCAGCCGTGTCGGGTGCCACGTTCTCTCGCTGCCCGTCCAGGTCCACAAACCCATTCTGCGTGCCGTAGGCAATGGTGAAGATGGGGACTCCCCGTTCCTGCGCCTCGGCGGTGGGTCCTTCGGCCGGGGGCCCTTCGGTGTTGGTGCCATCCGAGAGCAGCACGATCATGGCGGGAGCGGGCTCGTCCTCGGCGTCGCCCGGGGGCGCCTGATCGACGGCGCGGAGCGCGGAGGTGATCGACTCCCCGATCGCGGTTCCATCCGCGAGCTCCAACGAGTTGATCGCACGCTCGGTGACGCCCCGGTCCGTGGTGGGCGGCACGACGATGGAGGGGTTGGCGTCCATCGCGACGACGGCCACGTTGTAGGCGTCCGGGATCTCCTGGATGAAGCTGACGGCCGCCTCCTTCGCGGCGGTGAGCCTGTCCGGCGGCACGTCCTCAGCAGACATCGATAAGGACGTGTCGATGACCATCACCACGGTGGCGCGCTCGCGGGGCTGGCGCTCGGTGCCCAACGGGTTGGCGTAGGCAAGCCCGAGGGCCACCAGCGAGGCCAGCGACATTGCGACTGCCAGGTGCCGTGTCCACCGGCGCTGATGCCCGACGACCCTGGCAAGGACACCGGTGTTGGTGAACCGCAGGGCGATCCGGCCCTTGAGGCGGAGCAGGATGAGGTACACGACGATGAGCACCGGCAGCAGGGCCAGCGTCCACAACCGCTCGGGGTTCTGGAAGTCCGGGATCACCTACTTGCTCACCCCCTGGGGTGGCTGATGCAGCATGCCTGCCACCCGGCGGTAGTTGAGCACGAAGCGGGCGATGTCGGCCACCCAGTCGCGATCGGTCCGCAGCTGGATGTGGCCGGCTCCGGCGCGGCGCAGCGACACCTTGATGCGCTCACGCTGCGCCTTTGTCGCGGCGTCCATTCGCCGCCTGGCCGCGTCGTCGGAGGTATTGACGTAGCGGGAGAACGAGGTCTCGGGGTCGTGGATGAGCATCTCGCCCACGTCCGGGAACTCCATCTCGTGCCTGTCGATCACCTCGACGCACAGCACCTGGTTGCGCACCGCGAGACGCCGCACGGCCCGCTCCCACGGCGGCGGCACGGCCGGGTCTAGCTCGGCGTCTCCGGGGGTGAGGAAGTCGGAGACGATCACCCTCATACCGCGGCGGCGCTGCGACCGGGTCATCTGCTCGATGCCGTCGGCCAGCTCAAGCTGTCCGGGTGCATGGTCCGGCACAATCGGCTCGGTCAACATCTTGCGCAGGAGCCCGTAGAGCGCGGTGCGGCCGGAGCGGGCGGGCAGCCGCTTGACCCGGTCCGGGAGCATCATCATGCCGCCGAACCTGTCCCCCATCCGCTGGCTGAGGAAGCCGATGGTGGCGATGGCCGCGATCCCGAGGTCCCGTTTGGTGACCCCCTCGGTGCCCCAGTTCATCGACGGCGTCACGTCGAGGAGCGCCCACACCTCGAGCTCACGGTCCGCCATCGTGTCGCGGACGTGCGGGACGGTGGTGCGTGCGGTCACGGCCCAGTCCATCTTGCGGACGTCGTCCTGACCCGGCTGGTAGACACGCGCATCGTTGGTGTCCGACCCGGCGCCCGGCAGGAGCCCAAGGTGGTCGCCGTGCAGGAACCCCTCCAACCGGCGCACGATCGTCAGCTCGAGTCTGCGCAGCGCAGCCTCCGGGGCGAGCTTGCTCAACGGGATGGTCGGGCCTGCCGGTGGCCTGAGGACGGACCACTCCGCGCCGGTCTTGTCCGGAGGCGGCAGCGGAGGACCCTGCGGGGGTGGGCCGGTGAACGAGAAGCCGGGTTGGGCCATGGGCCCTCCCTAGCTGCGTCCGGGCTGGTGCGCGTGCTGCTCGTGCGCCACCTGCCGTTGCTGCTCGCTCCACACGGGCGTGGGTGCGGGAACCATCGCCAGGATCCGGTCGACAACATCCGCTGTGCTGATGTTGTCGGCGACCGCGTCGAAGCCGAGGACGATGCGGTGGGCCATCACGTCCTTGGCGACGGCCTGGACATCGGTGGGAAGCACATAGTCGCGGCCGTTGATGAGCGCCAGGGCGCGGGCGGCCGCGACCAGGCCCAGCGTGGCACGCGGCGAGCAGCCGATCTGGATGACGCCGGTGAGGTCCGGCATGCCGAACTCGGCCGGGGTGCGGGAGGCGAGGACGAGACGGACGATGTACTCGGCCACCAGATTGTGGACGAAGACGTTGGACGCCATGTCCTGGAGATGGCGGACGAGGCTCGGATCCAACACACGCGACGCCTCAGGCGGGCTGACGCTCATCCGTCGGAGGATCTCCAGTTCCTCGTTGCCGCGCGGGTAGGGCACGTCCACCTTCAGGAGGAAGCGGTCCCGCTGCGCCTCGGGCAGGGGGTAGACGCCTTCGGACTCGATGGGGTTCTGGGTGGCGATCACGATGAAGGGCTTGGGCGCCGGATACGTCTTTCCGCCGATCGAGACCTGCTTCTCGGCCATCAGCTCGAGCATGGCCGACTGGACCTTCGCGGGTGCGCGGTTGATCTCATCGGCGAGCACGAAATTGACGAACACGGGACCGAGCTCGATCTCGAAATTCTCGGACTTGGCGGAGTAGATCCGGGTGCCGACGATGTCCGAGGGCACCAGGTCCGGGGTGAACTGAACTCGGGCGAAGTCTCCGCCCACGACCGTGGCGAACGACCGCACCGCCAGTGTCTTCGCCACACCGGGCACACCCTCGAGCAGGCAGTGCCCCTTGGCAAGAAGGGCCACCATCAGCTGCTGGACCATGTGTTCCTGGCCGACGATGACGCGCTGCACCTGGCTGACCGCCTGACCCAGCAGGCGCGCGGCGTCCGCGACATCGCGGGGCAGCTGCGTGTGTTGCGTCGGCGTAGTGCTCACGCGGTGACTCCTTCTGGCTCGGGTGACCCGCGCTCAACGATAGCGCCCCCGTCACAGCACCCACATGGCTTCACGGAGGCGCATCGGGTGGCGCAGCGTTCTTGCGCACCGTGGTTTGATGGTACCGATGAGCACGCACGACGATCCCGCCGCGCCGGCCCCGAAGGCCGGCCATCATCCGTTGCGGGACGACGATCCCGCCCGGGTCGGCGATTTCTGGCTCGATTCGCGCCTCACTGCGACGCCGGCAGGCACGGCCTTCGCCGCTCACGAGGACGGCGGCGACTCGGTGCTGCTGATTCTGCTGTCTGCGGGCGCCGCTACGGATGCTGCCGCTCGCGCACGCTTCTCCGGCGAGGTCAACGCCATGCACATCGACACCGTGGTGGCGCGAGGCGGAGAGGGGCAGCATGAGGGGCGCATGTCCGTCCGGTTCCGGGAAGAGGGCGGCGACCCTCAGCTTTCGCAGCACCCCCCGCTGGCCCCGTGGGTCGCGCTCGCCTTCGACGGCTCGTTGGCGGCGGTCCACGAGGCAGACCGCGTGCTGCGCGCCGTCGATCTGTCCCGCATCCCGCCGCTCAGCGAGCCGGCGGGGCCGGACTACCGGCTTCATTGGATCAGCCGGACCGAGCGGGGCGCCACCCGCATGTGGCCACTCCCCTGGCCCGGCCGTACCGATCGCGCGGGGTGGATCACGGTGCTGGTGTCATTCCTGCTCATGGCGCTCCTGACGGCGCTGGCGCTGCTGCTGGCCATCCTGCTGTTCCAGAATCAGCCGCCGGTCAACGCGCCTCAGCCCATCCCGTCGATGGGTGAGGGCAGCGGAGGTTCAGGATCGGGCTCAGGCAGCCCTCAGTCCGCCTCGCCGTCCCAGGGCGATGGCAGTGGGAGCCCGTCGGGCAGCCCGGGGAACGACCCGGGGCCCTACACGCAGAGCCCGTCGATGAATCAGCCCAGCGGCAACGAGTCAGGGCCGGGCGACCCGTCGCCGAACCCTCGTCTCTGAACCTCGCCTCGGGCACGCGATATGCTGGCGGGCGACCCAGGGGCGATAGCACAGCCGGTTAGTGCAGCGGACTCATAATCCGCGGGTCGCGGGTTCGAGCCCCGCTCGCCCCACGTTCGGATCAGGCCAAGCTGATCAGGGTAGGTGCCGCGACAACGCGGCCAGCCAGGCCGCGACTCCTGCGGGACCGTCCGCCAGCACGTCGGCATGGTCGATCAACGCGGGGAGTTCGTGGGATCCGCTCACGACGATGCAGGTGGTCACAACGTCATCGCGCAACTCCCGCAGCAGATCGAAGGCAGGGAGGTCACCAAGGTCGTCGCCACACATCGCCACGACGGTGGCTCCGGTCTCCTCGATGAGTGCGCGTAGCGCATCGCCCTTGGTCATCGAGGACGAGCGCAACTCAAGGACGTGCTTGCCCGGCTCGAGGGTCAGTCCGTTGGCCTCTGCGATCTCCGCGGCGACGGGCTTCAGCGTCGCGAAGGCGGCCGTGGGGTCCGGGCAACGACGCACGTGGATCCCGATCGCCTGCCCCTTGTCCTCGAGGTGCACGCCTGGCAGTCCGAGATCCGCCAGCGCCCGTTCGATCTGCACCGTGGCCACGGCGACGCTCTGGGGCGTTTCGGGCGGGGTCTCGACGCCTGTACGCGCATCCCACCGTTCTGCCCCGTACTGCCCCATCACGATGACCCCGCCCAGGCCGGCGCGTCGCTCAAGCTGTCCGAGTTGGCGGACCTTCGCCACGGGACGCCCGGTGATGATGGCCACCTGCCCGACCTTCGGCCCCAGGCCGGCCAGCGCATCCGCGGCCTCGGGATGCATCGCCGAGGTTTCAGGGTCGTCGACGATGGGCGCAAGAGTGCCGTCGAAGTCCAGGGCCACAAGGACCGAGTCGGGGGCTGCTGTTGCGGCGGCCAGGAAGTCGTGGGCGGCTGGGGTTCGTGCATGCCAGGTCGTCATGGACCCACTCTGCCACGCAGCGATGCCCTGTCGGGCTCGGTAGGGTGGGGGCGAGTTGAGGAGGAACCATGATGGAACGTGCCAGCTTTGTCGTCGTCGCGAACAGGCTTCCGGTGGACCGGGTGACAGGAGACGACGGGTCAGTCGACTGGCGCAGCTCGCCAGGCGGTCTGGTCACCGCCCTCGAACCGGTGATGCGCCAACAGGGTGGCGCGTGGGTGGGGTGGCATGGCGCGGCGGACGAAACCGTTCAACCCTTCGCCCACGACGGCTACGACATCGTGCCGGTGCCGCTGAGCGCCGAGGAGCACGAGGAGTACTACGAGGGATTCTCCAACGCCACGCTGTGGCCGCTCTACCACGACACGGTGGCCTTTCCCGAGTTTCACCGGGAGTGGTGGGACGCCTACGTGACGGTCAACAAGCGCTTCGCGGAGGCGGCTGCAGAGGCTGCGGCCGAAGGAGCGACGGTGTGGGTCCAGGACTACCAGCTCCAACTTGTCCCGCAACTGCTCCGTGCGTTGAGGCCAGACCTGAGGATTGGCTTTTTCCTGCATATCCCCTTCCCGCCCGGGGAGATCTTCTCCCAGCTGCCGTGGCGCAAGGAGATTCTTGAGGGGCTGCTCGGGGCGGATCTGATCGGTTTCCAGGTGCCCGGGGGCGCCGCCAACTTCCTTCGGCTGGTGCGCCGGCTCACCACACACAAGGTTGAGCGTGACACGGTCCGCGTGACGTCGGGCCATCGCTGTGCAGCCCGCGCCTATCCGATCTCGATCGACGCCCAGGGCTTCGCAGACCTGGCCGCTTCCCCGGAAGTGATCGCGGAGGCCGAGTCGCTGCTCGACGAGTTGGGGCATCCCAAGCTGGTCTTCCTGGGCGTGGACCGGTTGGACTACACCAAGGGGCTCCGGCAGAGGGTCCGCGCGATGGGTGAGCTGTTCGCGGAAGGCAAGCTGGATCCGTCGGATGTCGTCTTCGTCCAGGTGGCCACACCGTCGCGTGAACGCGTCGAGGAGTACAAGCGCCTGCGAGACGACATCGACCAACTGGTGGGCCGGATCAACTCGGAGGTGGGAGGGGTCGGGCGCCCCGCAATCGTGTACAGGCACGCCGGCTACCCTCGGGCGACCATGGCGGCCATGTACAGGATCGCTGACGTGATGGTGGTCACGCCGCTTCGGGACGGGATGAACCTGGTGGCGAAGGAGTACGTGGCCTGCCACCCCAACACCAGCGGCGCGCTGGTGCTGAGCGAGTTCGCGGGCGCCGCACTGGAACTGAAGCAGGCCTATCTCGTCAACCCCTACGACCTCAACGGGATGAAGTCCGCGCTGATGCAGGCGGCCACGGACACGGTGCGTGCCCGCCAGCGGCGGATGCGCGCCCTGAAGAAGCAGGTGGAGACTCACACGATCGACGATTGGGCCCAAGCATTCCTCGGGGACCTGGCTGAGCTCAGCTGAGCACCCTTCCTGGCCCACGGACGTTGCCCGGATGTCGCACTCCTATCGACGAAGAAGCCGCCCTGACTAGTGTTTAACCTAGTCAGAGCGGCTTTCGCATGGCTCCCCGGACTGGACTCGAACCAGTAACCCTTCGATTAACAGTCGAATGCTCTGCCAATTGAGCTACCAGGGAACGGTGGTTTCCCACGCGCCTGAAGTACGTTAGCAGATCGATCCAGGTGGTGCGAATCGGCCTCGCGCCGCTCGCCGCTCGCCTCAGAAGTACTCGGTGGCAAGGCGGTCTGTCTCCGCGACCACGGCCGCCCGCGTGGCGGGATCCTCCAGGTCCGCACCACCGGCGGGCACGGCGTACCAGTGGAGCTTGGGATTCTCTCCCAGGCTCCTGCGCCCCACGATCTGCACCTGGCCCCTGGTCCCGTCCACCACGCTCTGCACGACGGTGGAGGCCTGCACGCGCTCCTGGAACAGCTCAGGCAGCCTGCCCGGATCGGTGAGCTGCGCTTCGAACCTCTCACCTTCGACGGTGCGCCAGCGGAACATGTCGGCCTCCCCGATCCAGGAGCCGCTGCCGACCTCCTCCCAGCCCCACACCCGCCACGTGTCACCGACGCGTCGGGCAAGGTGGGCCCGTGTGCCAAGCAGCACCACCCCCTCCCCCATCCCATGGGCCAGCACGTCGGCACGGTGCCCGAGGGCCTCGTTGAGCCCCTCGAGGATGACAGGGTCGAGACGGTTGAACAGTTCCATGACCCCATTGTGCTCCGTGTGGATAAGAAGTGTTGTCCGTATGAAGTTGTCCACAACGCAGATCAGGGGCCGCAGTCGGGAGCCCCAGGGAGCGAGGCTGTGGCCATGGATTTCAACGCACTGCAACTCCCCGATGCATGGTTCGGCCCCGGGCAGGACCTGGCCTGCGCACGCGCGGTGGAGGCGGGGCTCTATGCCGCGCACCTTCTTGAGCTGCACGGACCAGACGCCGAACTCTGCCAGATCGTCGGCCTGGGGAGGGAGGCCATGCAGCAGTTCTGGGCCGTCGGCCTGAAGATCTCCATGCAGCAGGCCAGGCGCATCGCCGCGACCCACGACCTTCCGCCCGAGGACCTGTTCCAGGACGGGTGCGTCGCCGTTGCCGAGGCGATTCAGCGCTACGACTACACGCGCACCGTGCGCTTCACCACCTACGTCTTCGAGTTCGTGGTGAGGGCACTGTCCGAAGGGGCCCGGCACCGGATCGGGCGCCCCGCCGCCAGCCGCGCGGACCGCCGGGCCGCTCGGCTCGCGGGAGTGGAGCGGGACACCCAGGCATCCATCGGCAACAGCATCGGCATGACGGCGGCCGCCGAGGCTGCAGGCGTCTCGCTCACGGCCGCGCATCGCGCGATGGTGAAAATGGTGAGCCTCGACGACGTCATGGCGGCGGACCCCGCCACCGAGGCCAGCTTCGCCAGGGTTGAGTCGGTGGGTTTGGACTTCCTCGGACTTCTCGGTCGGCGACATCGTCGGGTGCTGGAGCTCCGGTTCGGCGTTGTCGGTGAGGCGCTCACCCTGGCGGACACGGCCCGCAGGCTGGGCGCCTCACAATCAACAGTCCACCGCTGGGAGCATGAGGCCATCGAGCAGGCGCGCGCCCTCCTCGACGGGGATCGCACCACCGGCCTCAGTGAGAGATCGCCTCACCAGCCCCGGCGCCGGTCATCGAGCGCACCTCCATCTCGATCGCGAACTCCTCGTCGCCTCGCTGCTTCGACGTGACCGTCCCGAGCCACCCTGCAAGGAAGGCCATCGGGACGCTGACCAGCGCCGGGTTGTCCAGCGGGAACCAGGAGAAGTCCACGCTCTCGCCGAACATGGAGGTGGGTGAGCCGGAGATGGCGGGCGAGAAGACGATCAGCAGCACGGCCGAGATCAGGCCGGTGTAGATCGACCACACGGACCCGCGGGTGTTGAACCTCTTCCAGTACAGCGTGTAGAGGATCGACGGGAGGTTGGCCGAGGCAGCCACCGCGAACGCCAGCGAGATGAGGAACGCGATGTTCTGCCCGTTGGCGACGATGCCTCCGAGGATGGCCAGCACCCCCACCACAACGGAGGTGTAGCGCGCCACCCGGACCTCCTGCGCCGGGTCCGCCTTGCCGTCCTTGAGGATCGAGTTGTAGACGTCGTGGGCGAACGACGCCGAGGCCGTGATCGTGAGCCCGGCCACCACCGCGAGGATGGTGGCGAAGGCGATGCCGGAGATGACGCCCATGAAGATCTCTCCGCCCAGGGTCAGCGCCAGTAGCGGCGCCGCGGAGTTGGCGCCACCTGGGGCCGCAACGATGGCTTGCTGTCCCACGAGCTTGGCCGCGCCTAGGCCGAGAACGAGCGTGAACAGGAAGAACACGCCCACGAGGATGATGGCCCACACGGCGGACTTGCGGGCCTCCTTCGCGGTGGGGACCGTGTAGAAGCGCATCAGCACGTGTGGGAGCCCCGACGGCCCGGCGATGAGGGCGATCGACAGCGACAGGAAGGAGAGCTTCGTCCATTCAGTGGCGCCGTAGCGCGCCATGGGTTGCAGAAGGTCGATCCCATTGCCCGTGGTGGCGTCCAGCGCCGCCTGTTGAGCACCGAGCGCCAGGGCATCAAGGTTGAAGCCCTCTCCCATCAGCACCAGGAACGTCATCACCGCGGCGCCGCTGACCAGCAGCACGGCCTTGATCATCTGGACCCAGGTGGTGCCCTTCATGCCGCCGATGAGGACGTAGACGATCATGAGCAGGCCCACGAGCGCGATCACGACGCCCTGCATGTTCTTGTCAGACACACCCAGCAGCAGCGCGACGAGGCCACCGGCGCCAGCCATCTGCGCGAGCAGGTAGACGAACGAGATCACAAGGGTGGACGTCGCGGCCGCGGTGCGCACCGGCTTCTGGTTCATCCGGAAGCTGAGCACATCTGCCATCGTGTACTTGCCGGTGTTGCGCATCGGCTCCGCGACCAGATACAGCGCGAGCAGCAGAGCGACGAAGAAGCCCACCGAGTACAGGAGTCCGTCGTAGCCATAGATGGCGATCGCGCCTGTGACGCCCAGGAATGCGGCGGCAGACAGGTAGTCACCAGTGATGGCCAGCCCGTTCTGGCGCCCGGAGAACTGAGCCCCGCCGGTGTAGAAGTCCGACGCCTTGGTCTTCTGGCGGCTTACGACGATGACCACCGCGAGTGTTGCGGCGACGAAGATGGCGAAGACGGCGATGTTGATCAGCGGGTTGCCGTACTGCGCGGTCTCAAGCAGGCTCATCATGCCGCACCCTCATTCACAATGCGCTCCTTGATGCGGGCTGACAGCGGATCCAACCTGCGATTGGCGTAGTTGACGTAGATGGCGGTCCAGACCCACACCACGACGAACTGGAAGAGCCCCAGCATGATGCCGGTGTTGAGACCCCGCATCCCGAGGAACGGCGAGGACATGAAATCGACGGCGTAGATGGACGCGACGACGTAGACGAAGTAGGACGCCACACCTGCGATGGTCATGGGGAATGCGAACCGACGGAAACTGGAACGTAGTTCCAGGTAGTCGGGGCTCGTGGACACCTCGACGTACACGGCTCTGGAATCGACTGGATCCAGCGGATCCACGGTGCGGCCTTGGGACATGATTCTCCTGAAGGTCGATGAGACAACAGTGTCTCGACATGAAGAGACTTTAGGCACACGCGACATGACAATGCAATCCGGGCTTTGTCAGGTACCCCCTGGGGTGTGGCGCCGCTTCAGCCCAAACCAACCGCTTGGAGCGCCTTGCGCCGCATCTCCAACTCCGTCAGGTGGGCGAACTGGGCGCGGTGGCCAGTGGGATCCTTCACCGGGTCGGTGCGCTGGAGTCTTGACTTCAGATCGGCGATCTGGCGGTTCACCCGCGCCAGCCGGAGCCGCGCCGTGTGGGCGAGGGAATACGTCTCGTCGGCCTCCCTGAGGAGCGGCTCGACGATGAGCGCGACGATCAGTTGCCGGACCAGATCAGTGGGCGCCTGGGATCGGAGCCTGTCGATCCAGGCATCGCCGTAGTCCACCGAGGCGAGCAGCCGGAACACAGCCGCATAGCCGGGGTGGGTGAAGTCCTCAGCTTCTACCGCGTTCCACGCCGCATCGAACGTGGTGGGGTGCTGCAGCATCAGCTTCAGCGTGTCGCGCTCGAGGCGCAGCGCCGGGTCGTCCGGGCTCGGCCATTCCGGATCCGGAGCGCGCCTCTCGGGGGACTCTGCCGCGACCTGCTCGGCCGGGGCACCCCGATGGCGGACCCTGGACGCCTCCCTGCGCACCTCATCGAGATCCATGCCGAGCACGCCGGCGAGCTCCCGCAGGTACTGGTTGACGAGGGACTGGTCCCGGATCGCGCCGATCAGCTCTGCACCCTCCCGCGCGGCCCCGAGGCGCCCGTCGGCGCGGTCCAGATCGTAGCTCTTGGCGATGTTGGACATCACGAAGCGGTAGAGCGGTATCCGGCGCGCCACCAACTCGCGCACCGCGGCATCGCCCTGCTGCAGCCTCAAGTCGCAGGGGTCCAGACCCGTCGGCTCGACGGCCACGTAGGTCTGGGTGATGAAATTCTGGTCGCCCTTGAACACCTTCAGCGCTGCGGCCTGACCGGCCTTGTCACCGTCGAAGGTGAAGATCACCTCGCCGTGCAACCCGTCCTGCGTGCCCATCAGACGCTGGAGAAGACGCGCATGATCGTCGCCGAAGGCGGTGCCGCACGACGCGACGGCCGTCTCCACGCCAGCCATGTGGGCCGCCATGACGTCGGTGTACCCCTCGACGATGACCGCCTGGGCCTTTCGTCCGATCTCGCGCCGCGCCAGGTCCAGCCCGTAGAGCACGTGCGACTTCTTGTAGACCGGCGACTCCGGGGTGTTGATGTACTTGGCCGGCAGTCGGTCGTCGTCATAGATCCGTCGAGCCCCGAAGCCCAGGACGGCCTGGGCGGAGTCCCGGATCGGCCACAGCACCCTGCCGACGAAGAAGTCCCTCCCCCCCTGCCTGGTCAACCCCGCAGCGTGGAGGACGTCATCCGCGAACCCCTGGGAGTGCAGCGTCTGCCGCAGCGCCCCGCCGTGCCGGGGCGCGTAGCCGATGCGGAACCGCTGCGCCACGGCGCGGTCGAACCCTCTGCCGTGGAGGAAGTGCCGTGCCTCGATCGCCTCGGCGGACTCGAGTTGGGCGGCGTAGAACTCCTGCGCGGCCTCGTTGGCCTCAAGGATCCGCTTCCTCAGCCCTGGAACCTGCCCCGGGCCGCCGTCGTCCTCGATCCTCAGCACGATCCCCGCCCGGTCCGCGAGCACCTGGATGGCCTCCGTGAAGGAGAGGTTCTGCTGCTTCTGCAGAAACGTGATCACGTCCCCACCCTCACCGCAGCCGAAGCAGTAGTAGAAGCCGCGTGACGGGGTCACTGTGAAGGAGGGCGTCTTCTCGTCATGGAAGGGACACAGCCCCTTCAGCGATCCCCCGCCTGCGTTACGGAGGGCCACGTAGCCGCCCACCACGTCGTCGATCCGGCTGCGCTCACGGACGGCCGCGATGTCCTCGTCATTGATCCGGCCCGCCACGGGGCCACTGTACCCGCTGCCTGCTCAGGCCCCGCGGCCGATACCGCGAGGCAGTTGCGCGGGGTCCCAGCCGAGGAGGAGGCGCGCCTGCTCGAAGGCGAACCGGTCGGTCATACCGCCCACATAGGTGACCACGCCACGGAGCAGATCGTCGCCACGGAACTCCTCGGGTAACGTCGACGGCGCTGCGAGGTAGTACTCCACCAGGTCCGTCAGGACCCGCACCACGGTGTGCGACTGCGCCACGGACTCAGGGCGGGTATAGATGCGCTCGTAGTTGAAACGCCGCAGCTGACCGAGTGCCTCGGCGCTGGCCGGATCCATGCCGACCACCCCGGTTCGGGCCGTGGTGTCGATGACGGCGTTGATGAAGGTGGCCAACTGCCGGGTCCGGGTGACACCCGCCACCTCGCGAACCACCTCCGGAACCTCGCTGAGCGTGACAATCCCCGCCGACACTGCGTCCTCCAGGTCGTGCGCACAGTAGGCGATCCGGTCCGCCCAGGAGACGATCTCGCCTTCAAGGGTGGCCGGTGCGGGACGCGACCACGAGTGGTTGCGGATGCCGTCCAACGTCTCCACCGTGAGGTTGAGGTGGCGCAGCACCACGTCCGCGCCCCAAGGGCCGTGGTCGTAGCCGCCTGGCACGAACTGGTCGAAGGCGTCCTCGGACGCGTGGCCACCAGGGCCGTGCCCGCAGTCATGCCCCAGAGCGATGGCATCGGCAAGTGTCGCGTTGGCCCCGATGCCGCGGGCCATCGCCACGGCGGCCTGCGCCACCTCAAGGGCGTGGGTCAGCCGGGTGCGCTGATGGTCAGTGGGGTAGACCACCACCTGGGTCTTGCCCGCCAACCTCCGGAAGGCCGCCGAGTGGACGATGCGGTCCCGGTCGCGTTCGAAGCACGTGCGGAGCTCATCCGGCTCCTCCGGACGGGCCCGGTTGCCGGCTCCACCGGCGAAGCTCGCCTCGGGTACCAGCGTGAGCCGCTCCAACTCCTCGCGCCGCTCACGACGGCGGGGGTCACGGACGGACGTGCGTGCCGATGACGTGGCATGCGCCGTGATCACCCCTTCGCCGTGACCCTGCATCGTTGAGGCCCAGAGCCTGGTGCGCGGTAGCGGTGTGTCCATGGTCTCCCAACCGTACCTACCTCAGCGCTCGGACCGCGGCACCCACTCGGAGACCTGGTTGCCCACGTAGACCTGACGCGGCCGGTAGATCCGCTGCGCCGGGTTCTCGGAGACTTCCTTCCAGTGCGCGATCCACCCGGGGGTGCGGCCGATGGCGAACATGACCGTGAACATGTCCAGCGGGATCCCGATGGCGCGCAGGATGATGCCCGAGTAGAAGTCGACGTTGGGGTACAGCCGACGCGAGGCGAAGTAGTCGTCGGCCAGCGCTGCCTGCTCAACCTCGCGTGCGATGTCGAGCAGCGGATCGGTGATGTGCATCTTGTCGAGCAGTTCGTCTGCGGCAGCCTTGAGGATGATGGCCCGGGGGTCGAAGTTGCGGTAGACGCGATGCCCGAAGCCCATCAGCTTGACCCCGGACGAGCGATCCTTGACCCGGTTGATGTAGTCCTGGGGCTTCATCCCGGTGTCTCGCAGGTGCTCGAGCATCTCGATGACGCCCATGTTCGCCCCGCCGTGCAGGTGGCCCCACAAGGCGTTGACCCCGGCGGAGACCGAGGAGAACATGCTCGCTCCCGCCGACGCGACCATGCGCACCGTCGACGTGGAACAGTTCTGCTCGTGATCGGCATGGAGGACGAGGAACATGTTGAGCGCGTGCGCCACCTCGGGCGTGGCCTCGTAGTCCCGATAGGGCACCGAGAACATCATGTGGAGGAAGTTCTCCGCATAGTTCATGTCGTAGCGGGGATAGGCGATGGGTTGGCCGATGTGGGACTTGTACGAGGCCGCCGCGATGGTGCGGGTCTTGGCGATGAGCCCTGCCGCCGCCAACTTGAAGCGCTGAGCGTCCGTGAACTGCGCCTCATGCACTTCATGGGTCTGCAGCGCATTGATCATCGCCGACAGAATGGCCATCGGGTGGGCCGTGGCGGGAAACCCGTCGAAGTGCTTGCGCATGTCGCGGTGCAGCGCGGCGTTCTCGGTGAGCAGATGACGGAACTCCGCCCGCTCATCCTCGTCCGGCAGACGGCCGAAGATCAACAGCTCGGCGGTCTCGATGAAGCTCGAGCGCTGCGCCAGGTCTTCGATCGGGATGCCGCGGTAGCGCAGGATCCCCGCCTCCCCGTCGATGAAGGTGATGGCGGACTTGCAGGAGCCGGTGTTGCCGTAGCCGTCGTCGAGCGTGATGAGCCCGGTGGAAGCGCGCAGCGACGAGATGTCGATCGCCCGCTCGCCCTCTGTCCCGGTGACGACGGGGAGTTCGTGTCTCACCCCGTCGATGATGATCGTTGCCGTTTCGCCCATGGGGACCTCCTGGGACCGGGCCGGCCCGGGGGGGCCAGCGATTGCCTCAGAATAACGACGCGGTCACGGCCGTCCCCGCTGGGGTCTACTTTCGCGATTGGGCGCGGCCGAGGAACAGCATCGCGACACCCATCACCGCGATGCCGAAGGCGCTGCTGCCGATCCGCTCCCATTCCCCGGCCTCGACACCGGTGGTGGTCGAGACGAAATAGGCGCTGACGAACAGAACCAGGACGCCGAGAAGCGCAACGACGCGCCCGATCTGCGCCCAGATCGGCAGCTTCTTGCGCGGCTCGTTGGTCGTCTCGTCCTGCGGCTCCGCCACGGTCATCCTCCGCTCACGCCGATCTCGGCGTCAGATAGATCCAGCTCACACCCGGAGGTGTCGTCGTACCAACCGTACGGCACCACCACCCGAGCCCGTGGCGACCCTTGCCGCCCACGGGCAGTACCCAGCTCCGTCTCGGGGAACCCCGCGTCGTGGTCGAGCTGGGATACGAGGTCGCGAAGCTCGTCGAGCGTCGAGACCATCGCGAACCGGCGGCGCAGCTCCCCCACGGGGTAGCCCTTGAAGTACCAGGCCATGTGCTTGCGCAGGTCCGTCAATGCGTGCCGCTCGCCGACGTATCCTGTGAGCAGCTCGGCGTGGCGCGTCAGCGTCCTTCCCACCTCACCCAGCGTGGGCCGGTGCCGCAGTTCCTCGCCGCCGAAGGCCGCGGCCAGGTCGCCGAACAGCCATGGCCGACCCAGGCAGCCGCGGCCCACCACCACCCCTGCGCAGCCCGTCTCGTCCATCATCCGCAGCGCGTCCTCCGCCTCCCAGATGTCTCCGTTTCCGAGGACCGGAATGTCGACGGCCGCCACCAGCTCGGCGATCCGGGACCAGTCCGCCTCACCGGAGTAGGCCTGCGCCACGGTTCGCCCGTGCAGGGCGATGGCGGCAGCCCCCTCTTCCTGGGCGATCCGCCCGGCGTCGAGGAAGGTCTCATGCTCGCCGTCGATGCCGATCCGGGTCTTGATGGTGACGGGGACGCCGAACTCGTCGGCGGCGCGGACCGTCTCGCGCACGATGGCGCGCAGCCTGTCCCTCTTGTAGGGGAGCACGCCTCCGCCACCCTTGCGGGTGACCTTCGGTACCGGGCAGCCGAAGTTGAGGTCGATGTGGGCCACGGCGTAGTCCCGCGCCAGGATCCGGGCCGCCTCAGCCATCACCCCAGGGTCGACACCGTAGAGCTGCACGGACCGGGTCACTTCGCCCGGGTCGAACTGCAGCATGGCGCGGGTCTTCGGGTCGCCGACCACCAGGCCTCGTGACGTGATCATCTCGCACACGTACAGGCCAGCGCCCTGCTCCCGGCACAGCTGCCGGTAGGCCGCGTTGGTGACCCCGGCCATCGGCGCGAGGACCACGGGCAGCTCGACGACGACGGCGTCGGGACGGCTGGGCGCGTGCAGGCGAAGTGGCGAGATCGCGGGCATGTGACTCCTGGGGTACGTCGGCGGCCACCCAGCCTACGTCAGGTCGGCGCCGTGAACCGCAGTCTGATGGCGGCCACCGCCGCACCGCGCGCGAAATCGCGGAAGTCCAGCGGCTGCAGCACCAACTCGGGCACTTCGAGGTCCTCGCGCCAGTCGGACTCGAGCACCCTGGTGACGGTGTCCAGGGATCCCCCGAGCAGGTCGATCCCCTCCCCCGTCACGAGGATCCGCTCCGGGGCGAACGCGATCGCAGCGGCCCGCACCAGCCACCCGATCGCCTGCGCGGCATCCTCGACAGCCGGGCGGGCATCCGCCTCCACCAGCGCCTCCTCGAAGGTCAGGCTGCGTCCCGTGAGGGCTTCGGCCGCCGCTTCGACGGCAGCCATCGACAGGACGTCACCGAAGACACGACCGTCGGGAAGCCAGAGACGCCCCAGAATGGTCGCGGCGCCCTGGCGCCCCAGCAGCAGCGAATCGTCCACCACGGCGCCGCAGCCGACCCCCAACCCGAACGTGACCACGGCGAACTGGGTCAGTCCGCGTCCGGCACCGAACCAGTGCTGGAACAGGGTCAACCCGTCGATGTCGTTGATGGTGGCGCAGTCCACTCCGGTGAGCTGGATCAGCCGTGCGGCCAGGTTCCCGCCGCCGGGCCAGCCGAGCATCCGCGTGGCGTGCAGCACCCCGTGGGGTTCGACGGAGGCGGGCAGGCAGACTCCGACCGCAGACACGCCTGGGTATCGCCGCACCACGCCGGCCAACACCTGAGCGGTCGACTCCAGGGTGGCCGTGTCCATGTCCACCTCCTCGGAGTGGTGCATCTCCCCCGCCAGTCCTGTCCCCACCACCCACGCATGCCCGGGGACGATCTTGATGCCCAGGAATCGGGCCGACTCGTCGACGATCCTGAGCGGCAGGGGCGGCCGGCCGATCTCGAACGCCGACGGAGCCCCCTGCTCGAGAACCCCCGATTCGATCAGCGGCTTGGTGATCCTCGTCAGAGACCCCGACGACAGCCCCAGCAGCCGCGCCACCTCGGCCCGGGAGATCGGGCCGTGGCGCAGGACGGCCAACGCGACGCTGCGGGTGGTGGGGTCCAGCGGCCACGGCGCCATGTCAGAGCCGGTCGAGCTCGAATATCACCGCGGTGTCCGGCTGCATCTGTGGGGCCCGGATGCCGGCGTGGATCAGTGCATGCCCGGGAAGCACCAGCGGCGCCTCGGCGGCCTCCCAGGGCACGATGTGGATCGCCGGCACGAGCTGACGGTCGATGACGGTGACGCGATAGGTGGCCTCGGGGTCGAGGCCGGGGAACTGTAGAACACCGAGGCTGACCACCGGGCTGGCCGCAAGCACCGACAACGAGAAGATGGACTTGCGGGGTGTCACCACACCCTTGAAATAGCACTCGGGCTCCCGCATGTCCACCCGCACCTGGCGGCCGCCCAGCAGCACCCCACGGTTGGCCTTGTACCAGTCGATCCACCACCGCAGCTGCCCGAGCTCCTCCTCGGTCGCCTGTGCCAGGTCCCATTCGATGCCGAGGTGGCCGAAAACGGCGGTCGCGGCGCGGAAGTCGATATCGTGCCAGCGCGCCGTGCTGTGGGAACGGCCGGACGCTATGTGACTGCCCTGAAACTCCGGAGGAAGCAGTTGGCTCGTCCATGTCAGGAGCCGCTGGCGCTCGTGGGGGTCGATCACGTCGGAGACCCAGACCCGCTCAACCCGGCGCATCACTTCCAGGTCCACCCGTGCGCCTCCGGAGCTGCACGATTCGAACTCGACATCGGGGTGGAGGTGCCGGAGCGTATCGATGAGCCGGTAGTAGGCGACGGTGTGGGCGTGGACGGCCGGCTCCCCGTGCGGCGCCGTCCCCGCGTCGATGAGATCGCGGTTGTGGTCCCACTTGACGTAATCGATCCGGTACTCCGTCAGGATGGCGCTCATCTGGGAGAAGACGTGTCGCCACGCGCCGTCGATCGACAGGTTGAGGACGTGCTGCTGGCGGGCCTCGACGGGCAGCCGCCCGGCGGGCTGCATGATCCAGTCGGGATGCGCCCGCGCCAGATCCGAGTCCAGGTTGATCATCTCGGGCTCGAACCACAGCCCGAACTCCATCCCGAGGTTCTTGACCCGGTCGACGAGCGGGTGGAGGCCATCCGGCCACACGTCGGGCGAGACCACCCAGTCTCCCAGGCCAGCATGGTCGTCGCGACGGGCCCCGAACCAGCCGTCGTCGAGCACGTAGCGCTCCACGCCGAGGGCGGCCGCGCGTTCGGCGAGATCGATGAGGCGGGTGGCGTCGTGATCGAAGTAGACGGCCTCCCAGACGTTCAGCGTCACGGGCCTCTCAGCGGACGGGGCGTGGGGCAGTGCCCGAAGCCAGGCGTGGAAGCGATCGGCCTGGGCGTCTAGCCCGTCTGCGTAGTTGAAGAACAGCCATGGCGTGCGGTAGCTCTCGCCGGCACCGAGAACCACCTCGCCGGGCAGGAGGAGTTCCCCGCCGGAGAGGACCTGATGCCCGATGAAGTCCCGCTCCGCGACGTGGAGATGGTTCCCGCTCCAGGCCGTGTGGACGGACCACACCTCGCCGGCGCGGAAGCCAAGTCCGGGTGTCGCGGCGTGCAGAACGTAGGCGGCATCGGCCCCGGTCCGCCCGTGCCGGCCCTCCCGCCGATGCTGGCCGACGGTGAACTCTCGCCGCTGAGGGAACCGCTCCACGCCCCAGCGTCCAGCGAAGTCGAACAGCTCCGATGCCCTGCTGGGCACGGGCATCGCGAGGGTGAGCTCCTCGACCGCGAACGGAGCCTCATCGAGGTTGGTCACCTCCCCACGCAACCGGATGAGGCCCTCGGGAGTGAGTTCGAGCGTGATCGTCAGGTTGAGCCGCGATGTGGCCGAGTGCGCATGGAATTCGACGGTGGCAGGCCCCAGGTGTTCCAGCGGCTCCGCAGGGCGTCCATCAACCAGGATGTCGGTGACAGCCCAGTCGGGGGTCCAGTCCCGGCCTTCCCGGGACCCGACCAGACCGGGCCGGCCCGCCCACCCGTAGCGCCCCTCGAGCAGGATGCCGAAGCGGGGCGGGAGATCCGGGTTGTTCGGCCCCACCTGGACCACGTTGGCGAGGGCGAGAGAGTCGAACTGGTCCGTGGTGAGGGGTTGAAGCTCGTGGCCCCAGTGCACGACCTCGGGCATTCGCGACTCGGCCACCATCACCGCAAGCGAGACACCCTGGGCGGTGAGAAGAAGTCGGGTGTTCATCATGGACTCCCTGGGTTCAGTTGGTGCCGCGCGGCGTTCAGTAAGTGCCGCGCGGACGGTTGTCGCCCACCTCGTCGACGGGTAGATAGGCGCTCGGCTCGTCGACCGCGCGGGACAACAGGGGGGTGAGGATCATCTTTGCCTCGTAGCCGTTGAACGAGCGGCGGTACTCGCCCACGCTGGCCCATCGACTCACGAGGGCGAAGAGATCTGGATCGTCGAGATTTCGCACCAGCTCCATGGCTAGGCAGCCCGGGCGCGCGGCCCACCAGTCGATGACGGACCGGGCTTCGGCGACGAAGTGGGGGCCTGGGGCGGAGAATCGGGTGACGACGAGCACGGTAGTGAAGGCTACCGCGGGCCGGTGACGATGCCACCGGCCCGCGGTAGGGTCAGCCCTTGACGGCGCCCGAGGTGAGACCCCGGACGAAGTAGCGCTGGAGCGCGAAGAACACGACGAGCGGAAGGATCATCGAGATGAAGGCGCCAGCGGTGAGCAGGTGCCAGTTCTCGCCTCGTGTGCCGAGGACTCCGGCCAAGGCAATGGTGAGCACCGCGTTCTCGCCCTGCCCGAGGAAGATCAGCGCCACCAGGAGGTCGTTCCAGACCCAGAGGAACTGGAAGATCGCGAACGAGGCCAGTGCCGGCATCGACATCGGGATGATCAGCCGCCAGAACGTCTGCCAGTGCGACGCGCCGTCGATCTCGGCGGACTCCACCACCGACTTCGGCAACGACGCCATGTAGTTGCGCAGGATGTAGACAGCCAGCGGCATGCCGAAGCCTGTGTGCGCTAGCCACACTGTGGCGAACTGACCGTTGATGCCGAGCTGCTGGAAGATGATGGACAGGGGCACGAACGACACCGCGTTGGGCACCACGAGGAGGCCGACGATGACGATGAACAACACGTCACGACCCTTGAACTCCATGAACGTGAACACGTATGCGGCGAACGCGGCGATGAGGATGGGGATGATCGTCGCCGGGATGGCCACCGTCATCGAGTTGATGAACGCGTCGCCGAAGGGGATGGCGCCCGTGGTCATCACTTCGCGGTAGTTGTCGATCGTGATCTGAGCGGGGTTGGCGAACACGTTCCACCACCCGTTGGCGTTGGCCTCGGAGCGCGGGCGCAGCGAGGTCAGTAGGAGGCCGATGGTGGGGATGAGCCACAGCAGGCACATGATCACGACCAGTGACTCGATCACCCACAGGAACTTCCCCGAGCCCACCGACCGGCCCGATTCCTCACCACGCTTGGTCTTGACCTTCTTCGGGGCCACTACGGTGGTCATGAGTTCGCCTCCTGGAGCCGGAACTGGCGGACCTGGTATACCAGGACCGGGATGATGGCGATGATCAGGATCACTACGATGGCTGAGGCCGTGCCGGGATCACCATTCCGGAACAGGGACGCATAGAACCCGTTGACCAGCACGTTGGTGTTGTAGTTGCCGTTGGTCATCGAGTAAACGATGTCGAAGATCTTCATGACGCCGATGAGCACGGTGATGAACACCGTGATCACCGTGGGCCACGCCTGCGGGAGGATGATCCGCCAGAAGATGGCGGTCTCCGAGGCGCCGTCGATCCGGCCGGCCTCGATGGTGTCCTCCGGAACGCCCTTGAGCGCGGCCGAGAGCAGCACCATGGCGAAGCCCACCTGGGTCCAGATGTAGACCACCATGAGCAGGAAGGTGTTGAACCTGACGGCGTCAATCTGCAACCAGGTCTGGGGGGACCCGCCCAACCCCACGAGGATCGCGTTGAGCAGACCCACCTGGGACGATCCCTCGGGACGCCAGGCGTAGACCAGGTTCCAGATGGTTGCGGCGCCCACCATCGAGATCGCCATGGGCAGGAAGATGATGGACTTGGCAGTCTTTTCCGCCATGGGCTTCAGCTTGTCCACCAGCACGGCGACCAGCAGACCCGCGGCAACAATGGCTGCCGGGGCCACAATGATCCACAGCACGTTGTTGATCAGGGTGTTGATGAACCTGGGATCAGTGAAGAGGGCAGTGTAGTTGTCGAGGCCGACGAACTCCATCAGCCGGCCGTTGCGGCCGCGCCGGAAGCTGGCGATGACTGTCTCCGCGGCGGGATAGAGGAGGAAGATGCCGATCGCGGCGTAGGCCGGCAACAGCAGCGCATAGGGCTTGAGGCGGAGCTCCCACTTCTTCGGGAGAAGCTCACACGCCTTGTTCAACAGCCAGAACAGCGCAACTGCGCCCAGCACACCCACCGCGACCGCGCCGAGCGCGAGGCCGAGTTTCTCAAACATAGAGGTGCTCCTGAGGGGTGGAGTCGGCGGTGACCCGAGAGCGAGCCACCGCCGACGCGGGTTGGGAAGGGGCGACTAGCTCGCCGGCCAGCTGGCGTCGATGGCCTGCAGTGTGGCGTCGAGATCGGTGCGGCCGCTGGTGAAGTCCACCATGCCGGTCCAGAAGCTGCCGGAGCCGACGGCGCCGGGCATCTGGTCCGAACCGTCGAAGCGGAACACCGACGAATCGGCCACCTCAGCCGCGACGTCCTTGAGTACCTGGTTGGGGTACTTCTCGACATCGAAGGTCTTCAGCGGGGACAGCCATGCGCCGGTACCGACCTGGGCGTCGCCGAACTCGGGATCGGTGGTCATGAAGGCCATGGCCTTCTTGACGTTGGCGTCGTTCTTGGTGAACGCGGCCGCAAGGTCGCCTCCACCCAGAACAGGGCTCTCACCTGAGACGCTCGGGGTCACGAACATCCCCACCACGGTGTCCAGCTGGGCGAAGATCTCGTCAGGGAAGAAGCCCTGCTGAGTGATGAAGTTACCCTGCTTGCCCAGGTAGCACTTGGGCTCGGGGTCGAACATCGGGTTGAGCGCATTGGCGAAGGAGTTGGACGAGGAGTTCTGGATCCCGCCGTAGACGTTGCCCTCGGTCATGAGGACCTCCTCGTAGACGGCGAACGCCTCGCGGATCTCGGGGCTGTCGAACTTGATCTCGCCGCTGACCCACTGGTCATACACCTCGATGCCACCGGTCTGCAGGACGTAGTCCTCGATCCAGTCGGTGGCCGGCCAGCCGGTGGCCGAGCCGGACTCCATGCCGTAGCACAGGGGGGCGACGCCGTCGGCCTTGATCTGATCGAGCAGGGCCAGCAGGTCGTCGTGGGTCTCGGGCACGGTGTACCCGGCTTCCTCGAACGCCGGCTTGTTGTACCAGTAGAAGGACTTGCCGTTCATGGCCATGGGAGCCCCGTAGACCACGTCGTCGACGGTGGCCGCGTCCAGGAATCCAGGGATGATGTCCGACTCGAGCTGGCCCAGATCCACCTGGGTGCTCAGTTCGGCCAGCTCCCCCTCCTCGGCCAACGCCTTGAGGATGCCCGGCTGGGGGAAGATCGCGATGTCGGGGGCGTTGCCCGACTGGACCTTCGAGTTGATCTGGACTTCGAATTCGTTGGACTGGATCCAGTCGAAGGTGATGCCGTTGGCTTCGCCCCAGGTGTCCATGTCCGACTGGAAGGCCGTCGACTGATCGCCCGAGAAGGCGTACATGACCTGGATGGTCTCCTTGGCGGTCTCTTCACCCTCGGCCTCCGAGGCCTCAGGGGTGGATCCGCCGCCGAGGCATCCGGTGGCCAGAAGACTCAGGGCCGCGAGGCCGGAAATCAAGGAAATCTTTTTCCGCATGACAGATCGCTCCTTTGCGTGGGAGTTGACTCATCGCCTGACGATCGTTGTCAAGCGCGCTCCTGTCGAGATATTGCCACCGTCGACACCCGCAGCGCATTACTTTCGTCAGGGAGTTATCAAATCGTGACGATCGGGTTTGACGCCCATGCTTGTCTAATTGATAATGGTTCTCATGTCTCACATGTCTCGACTCGTCGGCGTCAGCGCCGCTGCGGTTCTGCTCCTCGCCGCCTGCGGATCCTCCCCCGCGTCCGATCAGCCCGCGCCTCACGTCGTAGCGGCCTTCTACCCACTCGAGTGGGCGGCCTCCTCCGTCCTGGGCGAACACGGATCAGTGACGACACTCGCCACCCCGGGAGCGGAGGCGCACGATCTCGAGCTCACGCCGCAGCAGATCGCCTCCCTGGCCGATGCGGATCTCGTGGTGTATCTCTCCGGGTTCCAGCCCGCGGTCGACGATGCGATCGAGCAGTCGGGTGCTGAGCGGGTCCTCGATGCGGCGACGGTGGTCGATCTGCTTCCCGTGGCCGAGGAGCATGTCCACGGCGCTGAGGAGGAGGAGCACACCGCCGATGACGGACACGACCATGGCGAGTTCGATCCCCATTTCTGGCAGGATCCCACCCGCATGGCCGCGCTCGTGGAGGAGCTGGGCGCGCAGCTGGCCGAGATCGATCCCGAACACGCTGGTGACTATTCTGCCGGTACCGCCGAGAGCGTGTCTGCGCTCGGCGTCCTGGACACCGAGCTCGCCGCCGGACTCGATGAGTGCGCCCGACGCGAGTTCATCACCACGCACGCCGCATTCCACTATCTGGCCAACCGCTACGAGCTGACCGAGATCGGCATCTCCGGGGTGAGCCCCGACGATGAACCCTCGCCGGCGCGGATCAAGGAGATCCAGGACGAGGCCAGCGCCCACGGCGTCACGACGATCTTCTTCGAAACGCTCACCTCCGACGCGGTGGCGACCTCAATTGCCGAGGACCTCGGGCTCGAAACAGCCGTGCTCGATCCGCTGGAGGGGATCACCGACCAGTCCCCCGGCACGGACTACCCTTCGATCATGCGCGCCAACCTCTCCGCACTCTCCACCGCCAATGACTGCAGCTGATCCGCTCCACGCCGAGGGACTCTTCGTCTCACTGGGCGGCATGCCGGTCCTCCGGGACGTGTCGATCTCGGTTGCGGAGGGCGAGGCCGTTGCCCTGTTGGGTGGCAACGGCTCAGGCAAGTCGACGCTGATCCGCGCATTGCTTGGCCTGGTCCCCCACCAGGAGGGCACGGTGGACTTGTTCGGGCAGTCCCTGGAGACGTTCCGTGACTGGTCCCGGATCGGGTACGTGCCTCAACATTCCTCCGTGGCGGTCGCAAACGCGACTGTGTGGGAAGTGGCGGCCTCCGGGAGGCTGGCCCACCGTCGCCCGTTCCAATGGCTGGGCAGGCAGGACCGCGACGCGCTGCACCGAGCGTTGGACCTGGTCGGATTGAGCGCTCGCGCCCGCTGGCCCTTCAGCGCCCTGTCCGGTGGGCAGAAGCAACGGGTGCTGATCGCCCGCGCCCTCGCCACCCACCCGGACCTTCTTGTGATGGACGAGCCGCTTGCCGGAGTCGACCTGCACAGCCAGCAGGGAATCGCAGAACTGCTGTCACGCCTGGGCGACGAGGGGTTGGCCCTGCTGGTGGTGCTCCACGAACTCGGGCCGATGGGCACGGTCCTGCACCGCTCGATCACACTCTGCGACGGTCTGGTCGTCGAAGCCGAGCCCACCGGGGCCCATGAGTGCGACCCGGACCTGACCATGCCGTCCGTCGTGGGTCTGTCCGACCCGATTGCAGGAGCTTTCACGTGATCGAGATCCTCAGCCTGCCGTTCATGCAACGCGCCCTCCTCGCCGCGCTGCTCAGCGGCCTGATCGCCCCCGCCATCGGGACCTTCATCGTCCAGCGGCGGATGAGCCTGCTCGGTGATGGCCTGGGGCACGTGGCGATCATGGGTGTCGGCCTGGCGCTCATGACGGGGTGGGCGCCACTACCCGTCGCAGTGGTCACCGCCGTGGCGGGAGCTGTCACCGTCGAGTTGTTGCGCCAGCACGGGAAGGCCTCGGGAGACCTGGGCCTGGCCATCCTGTTCTACGGCGGCCTCGCCTCGGGTGTGTTGATGGCCGGTGTCGCGGGCCAGGGCGCTGGAGGACTGTCTGCGTTCCTCTTCGGCTCACTGACCTCGGTGAGCGAGGGTGACATCGCCCTCATCGTCGCCCTTGCCGTGATCATCCTGGCCCTGACCATCGGGCTCGCGCCGAGACTGTTCGCCGTCTCCGTCGACGAGGACTATTCGAGGGTCCTGGGCATCAGGGTCAAGGCCCTCAACCTCCTCGTGGTGGTCCTGGCTGCCATCACGGTGACCGTCTCCATGCGCACGGTGGGACTGCTGCTGATCAGTGCGCTCATGGTGATCCCGGTGGCCACATCGCAGCAGATCTTCATCGGCTTCACCACCTCATTCTTCGGCGCCATGGGTGTGGGAGTTGTGGCCGCGGTCGGCGGCACCATCGGCTCCTTCTACCTGGACACCGCAACCGGCGCCACCATCGTCGTCACCGCCATTCTGCTGCTGGGGTTGTCCTGGGTGTTCGGCCGGTGGACCCGTCGCTCCGCCAGGTTCATCCCCTACGTCGAGGATCACGGCCACTCCCACACCTATCGCCAGGCCGAGGCGCACGACGACTCGTTCGCGCACACGCCTGGGGTGAAGGTGATCCAGCACGGCGACCACCTGGACTACGTCCACGACGGCCACCGTCACGCCCTCCATGGGGATCACTATGACGAGCACTAAACCCACCACGCGCCACACCTGGCAGCGCGCCGCCGTCCGGGACCTCCTGGAGGGCGGTGAGGAGTTCCGCACCGCCCAACAACTCCACGACCAACTTCGGGAGGTGGGCGCCAAGGTGGGGCTGGCCACCGTGTACCGGGCACTGCAGGCCATGGCCGAGGCCGGCGAGGTGGATGTGCTGCGGACCCCGGATGGCGAGGCGACCTACCGACGGTGTTCGTCTGGTCACCACCACCACCTCGTGTGCCGGTCCTGCGGTTATTCGATCGAGATCGCCGCCCGCGAGGTGGAGGAGTGGGCAGCGCGCGTCGCGCAGGCCAATGGCTTCACCGAGGTGGTGCACGACGTGGAGGTCTTCGGTCTCTGCCGCACCTGTTCCGCGGGCTAGCGTTCGAAGTAGGGAAGCGATCGGAGCGCCTGGTCCAGGTGCCACGTGGCGTAGGCGACCACCATGCCGTCGACCCGCTTGGCAGTGGCGAGATCAGTGGCCTGGGCCACCGCCCAGTCCCCGCTGAGCAGGGAGCCGAGGTGCGTGGCGGCCGCCTGGTCCAGTTGGCCGGCCCCCGAGGCGCGGCATCCGGTGCAGACCGCCCCGCCGCCCACGGGTGAAAACCAGCGCACGTCCACGCTCCCGCAGCCGGCACAGCTCCTCGTCGACACGGCGTACCCGGCCACCGCCAGCGCCCGCAGCAGGTAGGAGTCCACCACCAGCGGCGCGGGGCGCTCACCCGCCTCGAGCGCGAGCAGCGCGCCGAGCAGGAGGCGGAACTGTTGAAGGGCGGGGCTGTGCTCCTCCGCGACGAGGCGGTCCGCCGTCTCGACCAGCACCTCCGCGGCGGTAAAGCGCGAGTAGTCGGCGGCGAGCCTGCTCGAGTGGAGTGCCTCCACCTGGGTGACCACCTCCAGCGAGCCTCGCCCCTCCGCGAACTGGATGTCGACGTGATGGAACGGCTCCAACCGGCCGCCGAACTTGCTGGAGGTCTTGCGCACCCCCTTGGCCACGGCGCGGACTTTGCCGTGGGTGCGGGTCAGCAGCGTGATGATGCGGTCCGCCTCGCCCAGCTGATGCGTCCGCAGCACCACCGCTTGGTCGCGATAGGTCGGCACAGCATCGAGTGTAGGCGGGTAGTGTCGGAGCGTGCCCATGCCCCGCCGCCGCCCCACCCCGCACCCCAGCGGAGCGAGAGCTCCGGAGATCCCCCGGGCGGCCCTCCCCAGACACGTCGCGATCGTGATGGACGGCAACGGAAGGTGGGCCAAGCAGCGGGGGCTCAAGCGCACGGAGGGGCACGCCCGCGGCGAGGCCTCGCTGCTGGATGTCATCCACGGCGCGGTCGAACTGGGCATCCCCTACCTGTCGGCGTACGCGTTCTCCACGGAGAACTGGAAGCGCTCCCCCGACGAGGTGCGATGGCTGATGGGCTTCAACCGCGACGTCATCCACCGCCGCCGGGACGAACTCAACGACCTCGGGGTGCGTATCCGCTGGGCCGGCCGCCGTCCGAGGCTGTGGGGATCGGTGATCAAGGAACTCGAAGTGGCCGAGGAGATGAGCCGACACAACGACACCCTGACCCTGCAGTTCTGCGTCAACTACGGCGGCCGGGCCGAGATCGTCGACGCGGCCCGCGAGATCGCTCGTCTGGCCCGGGCAGGCAAGTTGGACCCCGACCGACTCACCGAGGAGCGGTTCGCACGGTTCCTCGACGAGCCCGAGATCCCCGACGTCGACCTCTTCGTGCGCTCCTCCGGCGAGCAGCGCACCTCGAACTTCCTGCTGTGGCAGTCCGCGTACGCGGAGTTCATCTTCCTGGACAGGCTGTGGCCGGATTTCGACCGCCGCGACCTGTGGGCCGCCGTCGAGCAGTACTCATCCCGGGAGCGGCGCTTCGGCTCAGCCTGAGCCTCTCAGAGGTCCGGCGGCAGTTCCTTCGGCACAGGCCGGAGCAGCTTCCGGCGGATGTCGATCATGGCGCGTGCATGGGTCTCCAGGGCCACGTCGCCGGGCAGCACCGGCTGCCACGGAGGCACGGGTCGCTTCCGGCCCTTCTCATCGACTCCGCAGTAGACGATGGTGCAGTGCGTGGTCTCCCTGAGGTCCCTCGTCCGGGGATCTCCCGAGCTGACGTGCACGGAGATGTGCATGCTGGTGGTGCCGGTGTGGAGCAGCCGCGCGGTGACTTCGACGAGATCCCCGATGAACATGGGGCGGTAGAACCGCACGCCACCGGCGAAGACGGAGGCCACCGGTCCGGCGTGCCAGCGTTCGGCCACCACCTGGGCCGCCTGGTCGATCCAGTTCATGACGTAGCCGCCGTGCACCTTGCCGCCCCAGTTGACATCGGTCGGCGCTGCCAGGAAGCGCAGGGTCTCGCGGCAGGACCCGGTCTCGACGTCGTACTCCTGGCCCCCCATCTCCTCTTCGATGGCCCGGCGCGCCACGTTGATCTCCAGCGCCCGATCGTGCTGGCCCCGCTCCCACTCGTCTCGCGGCTCGAAGGGGGGAACAGGGACCGGTTTGCCGTCCTCCATGGCGACGAACTGCAGGACGCACTGGGTATTGAGCACCCGCGCCGACGAACGCGGGTCGCCGCTGGAGACGGTGCAGACCACCTGGAGCGACGTCCTGCCCGTGAGTACGACGCGGGCCTGGACCACCACGAGGTCGCCAACGTGGATGGGGCGCGTGAAGTGGATGTTGCCGACGTAGCCGGTCACCGCATAGGTGCCGGCCCACCCGACGGCTGCGGCGTAGCCGGCCTTGTCGATCCACTCGAGCACCTTGCCTGCGCTCATCAGCCCACGGACGTTGGCGTCCATGGGTTCGGCGAGGAATCGCAGTGTGACGCCGCGCTGAGTGCCGGGCATGCAGACACGCCTTCCGTGATGGGCGAGGTGATGCGCGCAGCGTAGCTGAGGGGAAGGATTGGGGCGGCGATCAGTCCAGGCGCTGGAACGCAACCGCGAGGACCACTGCGGACCCAGCAGCATCGCTGGCCACCAGATCCGCCTCGGCGCGGATCATCCAGTCATGGTTGCCCTGAGGATCGTGAATCACCTGGAGCACCGTCCAGCGCTCGCGCCCCTTCTCGATCCGGAAGAGCCCCGGGCCGCGGGCGTCGCCGTCGGTGAGCAGGTCCTCATGCTCGTCCCAGTACTCCCCCAGGGCCTCGTCCCAGGCGTCGGCGTCCATCAGGATCCCGAGCGGCGGATCGACCATGACAGAGGCTTCGGCGTCCATGGCAGCCAGGGCGGCGATGTCGTCGCGGGCCGCGAGTTCGACGCGACGGAACATCGCGGTGCGGATCATGGCGGTGAAGGCGCGCTCGTTGCCGGTCACCGGCCTCGGTGGCGGCGGGGGTGCCCCCAGCGCCGCGGCTGCGACGGCCGCAGCCACCTTGTCCGGATCCGTCAGGGCCTCCCACTCGTCGAGCAGGGACGAGTCGGTCTGGCGGACCGTCTCCCCCAGCCACTCGACCAGGTCGTCGAACTGCTCGGTGCGATGCTCGTCCGGGACGGTGTGGCGCAGCGCCCGGTACGCGTCCGACAGGTAGCGCAGCAGTCCGCCCTCGCTGCGCTGGAGCTTGTAGAAGGACACGGCCTGGTTGAAGCTCATCGCCCGCTCCCACATGTCGCGCACGACGGTCTTGGGTGACAGCTTGGAGGCCTCCACCCAGGGGTGCGACTGGGCGTAGATGCCCATGGCGTGCTGGAGGAGCTCGTCGAGGGGCTTGGGCCAGGTGATCTCCTCGAGGCGCTCCATCCGCTCGTCGTACTCCACCCCGTCTGCCTTCATCTGCGCCACCGCCTCGCCGCGGGCCACGAACCGCTGAGCCAGCAGCACCTGGAACGGGTCCTCCAGCACCGCCTCGATGATGGAGACGACGTCGAGGTGGTGGGTGGGTGAGTCCGGGTCCAGCAGCGCCAGCGACGCCACCGCGAACGGGGCGAGGGGCTGGTTGAGAGCGAAATCGTCCCCGACGCCCTCGGACATGGCGCACCACCGGCCATCCGGATCCGCGGCGCTGAGCTTCACCAGCACGCCCGAGCGCAGAAGCGCCCGGGTCAGGGCCAGGGCTCGCCGCGTGAGCTCGCGCTTCCGGCCGGACGGCTCGTGCGACGCCTCGATCAGCGCACGCATGGACTGTGCACCGCTGCCTGGTCGCTGCGCGATGTTGAGCACCGTGGAATGGGTGACCTGCATCCGCGACACCAGCTGCTCCGGCTCGGCGACCACGATCTTGTCGAAGGTGTCCTCGCTCCAGGCGACGAATCCCTCGGGCGGCTTGCGGCGCACCACCTTGCGCCTGGCCTTGGGATCGTCGCCGGCCTTGGCCAACGCGCGCTCGTTCTCGATCACGTGCTCCGGGGCCTGCACCACCACGAAACCCACCGTGTCAAAGCCGGCGCGGCCCGCGCGGCCCGCGATCTGGTGGAACTCGCGCGAGCGCAGGCGCCGCACCCGCGTGCCGTCGTACTTGGCGAGCCCGGTGAACAGCACGGTGCGGATGGGGACGTTGATGCCCACGCCGAGTGTGTCGGTACCGCAGATGACCTTGAGCAGCCCGGTCTGAGCCAGCTGTTCGACGAGGCGCCGGTACTTCGGCAGCATGCCCGCGTGGTGCACGCCGATCCCGCGGCGCACCAGTCCGGACAGGATCTTGCCGAAGCCGGGCCCGAACCTGAACGCCCCGATCTCCTCGGCGATCCGGGCGCCGTCGTGCTTGGTAATCAGGTTGAGCGAGAGCAGCGACTGGGCGCGCTCCAGCGCGTCGGCCTGCGTGAAGTGAACGACGTAGACCGGCGCCTTCTGCTCCTGGATGAGGTCCACAACCCGCTCCTGGAGCGGGGTCATGGACCATTCGAACAGCAGCGGCACCGGCCGCTCCGCGTCGCTGATCAGGCTCGTGGCGCGGCCCGTGCGGCGCGTGAGGTCCTCCGCGAGCGCGGTGAGGTCGCCCAGGGTGGCGCTCATCAGGAGGAACTGCGCCTGGGGGAGCTCCAGCAACGGCACCTGCCACGCCCAGCCCCGGTCCGGCTCGGAGTAGAAGTGGAACTCGTCGGCAATGACGAGGCCGACGTCGGCGGCCCGCCCCTCGCGGAGCGCGATGTTGGCCAGCACCTCGGCCGTGCAGCAGATAATGGGGGCGTCCGCGTTGACTGAGGCGTCACCGGTGACCATGCCGACGTTGTCCGCGCCGAAGACCTGACACAGTGCGAAGAACTTCTCACTCACCAGGGCCTTGATGGGTGCGGTGTAGAAGCTCACCCGATCCGTCGCCAACGCCGCGAAGTGCCCCGCCAGCGCCACCATCGACTTCCCCGAACCCGTCGGCGTGGACAGGATCAGATTGTTACCGGTGAACAGCTCGATGGCGGACTCGTCCTGATGGGGGTAGAGCGAGAGGCCCTGCCCTTCGGCCCACGACGTGAACCGCTCGTAGAGGGAATCGGGATCGGTGGCGACGGGATCGGTGAGCTTCAGCAAACCCTCGCCGATCAGGCGGGGGCCATGACCCACGCCGCCGCGCGGTTCAGGGCGCTCAGGATGGCCTTCATGGAGGCGCTGGTGATGCTGGGGTCCACGCCCACGCCCCACAGGACCGTGGCGTCGTCGCCCTCACCCACCTCGCACTCGACGTAGGCTGCGGCCTTGGCGTCGCCGCCGGCATCAAGCGCATGCTCGGTGTAATCCAGCACCCGCACGTGGGCGCCGGCCTGGACCAGCGCGTCGACGAACGCGGAGACGGGACCGTTGCCCTCGCCGTCGACCTCGACGTTCTTGCGCGTGGGGCCGTCGATGACGGCCCGGACGTGGAACTGCCCGTTGCTGGAGGTGGAGCCGGCCGAGTCCAGGCGCCACGGACCGTCGCTCAGGTACTCGCGCTCAAAGATGGCGAACATCTGGGCCGGGGTGACCTCACCGCCGGAGGTGTCTGTGTGGGCCTGCACCACGCGCGAGAACTCGATCTGCAGCCGGCGCGGCAGGTCCATCTTGTACTCGTTCTTCATCAGGTAGGCCATGCCCCCCTTGCCGGACTGCGAGTTGACCCGGATGACTGCCTCGTAGGTGCGGCCCACGTCGTGGGGGTCGATCGGCAGGTACGGGGCCTCCCAGTCGATCTCGTCGACCAGCTTGCCCTGGCGGGCGGCCTCGGCCTCCAGGTGCTCCAGGCCCTTCTTGATGGCGTCCTGGTGCGATCCGGAGAACGCCGTGTAGACCAGATCACCGGCGTAGGGGTGGCGGGGGTGCACCGGCAGGCCGGTGCAGTACTCCACCGTGCGGCGGATGTGATCGATGTCCGAGATGTCCACCTGCGGGTCCACGCCCTGGGTGTACAGGTTGAGGGCCAGCGTCACCAGGTCCACGTTGCCGGTGCGCTCGCCGTGCCCGAACAGGCATCCCTCGACCCGGTCCGCCCCGGCCATCTGCCCCAGCTCGGAGGCCGCGACAGCGGTGCCGCGGTCGTTGTGCGGGTGCAGGGAGACAGCCACGTGCTGACGGTCGCGGATGTTGCGGATGAAGTACTCGATCTGGTCTGCGTACGTGTTCGGCGTGGAGCGCTCGACGGTGGCGGGCAGGTTGAAGATGATCTCGCGCCCCTCCCCCGGCTGCCACACATCGCTGACCGCGTTGCACACCTCGATGGCGAAGTCCGTGGGCGTCTGGGTGAAGATCTCCGGCGAGTACTGGTAGCCGAACTCCACATCGCGCAGATGCTTGTCCGCGTACTTCATCACCAGCTCGGTGCCGCGGGTGGCCAGCTGGACGCACTCCTGCTCGGAAATGCGGAACACCACCTTGCGGAACAGCTCGGCGGTGGCGTTGTACATGTGGATCGTGCCGCGCTGGGCGCCGACCAGCGACTCTGCCGTGCGGCTGATCAGGTCCTCGCGGGCCTGGGTCAGGACCGAGATCGTGACGTCGTCGGGGATCTTGTTTCCCTCGATCAGCTGCCTCACGAAGTCGAAGTCCGTCTGGGAGGCGGACGGGAACCCCACCTCGATCTCCTTGTAACCGATGTCGACCAGCAGCTCGAACATGCGCATCTTCCGCGACGGGGTCATCGGGTCGATCAGGGCCTGGTTACCGTCACGCAGATCAGTGGACAGCCAGCGAGGTGCCTTCTCGATGCGCTTCGAGGGCCACGTGCGATCCGGCACGTCTACGGGGATGAAGGGCGTGTAGCGGTGCACCGGCATCGGGGTGGGCTGCTGCACGGGTGTGGGCTGCGGGCGGGTGGTGAAAGCGTTCATCTGAGTATCTCCTGGGCTGTATCGGTGCGCCAGACGCGTACAAGCACCGCAGCGAGGGGATCTGGCTCAGAGATTCTGGGCCCCGCTGCGGCAGCCAAGGAGGAGGGTATGCCGTGCCACGTCGGCCACTGTAGCACCGTCGGCGAAGCTTGCCACTACTTGACGGAACCTGCCGTGAGTCCACCGATGAGCCGCCTCTCGATGAAGCTGAAGAGAATCACCACCGGGACGATCGCGATCATGGCCACCGTGAACAGGTACTGCCAGTCCTTGATGTAGAGCCCCAGGAACCGCGGCATCGACACCGTCAGCGGCTGCAGGTTCGTCTGCTGGACGAGGATGAAAGCGGCCGAGAACTCGTTCCAGGTATTGACGAACACGAACACGATCGCCGTGACGATGCCCGGCCAGACGAGCGGAAGCGAGATGCGGAACATCGTCTGCAGGCGGCCAAGCCCGTCGATCAGAGCGGCCTCGTCGATCTCCTTCGGGACCGAGGCGAAGAACGCCTGCATGATCCAGATCGCGAAGGACAGGTTGAAGGCGGCGTTGATGAGGATCAGCGCGGCCCACACCGCGTAGCTCTGCCACCCCTTGAACTGCTGGAACAGGCCCACCGCCAGCACCGTCGGCTGCAGCATCTGGGTGCAGAGCACCAGGAGGAGGAAGACCATGCGACCCGGGAACCGGAACCGGGCCACGTAGTAAGCGGCCGGGGTGGCCACCAGAAGCACCAGCAGGGTGGCGCCCAGCGAGATCACCGCGGTGGCCAGCAGCGATGAGGCCGGGTCCACCTCTGAGGCCCATACGGTGAGGTAGTTGTCCCAGCGTGGCGTGGACGGAAAGTAGTCAGGGGGGATGTTGGTGATCTCGAGGCGGGTCTTCAGGGAGCTGATGAACATCAGCGCGTAGGGGAAGCCGAAGAAGGCCACGATGACCAGTGACCCGGCGGCGATGAACCAGGGGCTTGGCGGCTTGTTGATGCCGCCCCGGACGGCGCGTTGCTCTCTCACGTTGGCCATGGCTCAGGCCACCTCCTTCGTGGGCTGCACGACGATCAGGTAGATGGCGATGATGACGAGGCAGAACACGAAGTTCAGCACCGACAGCGCCGACGACACCCCTGGACCGAGCGCGCGCTGGTACTCGAACATGAGCGTCGTGGTGATGTGCCCGGTATGGAAGCCGGGGGTTTCCTGCAGCAGGCGAAGGATGGGCAGCGAGTTGAACACGTTGATGATGTTGATCAGCGCCGCCACCGCGATGGCGGGCCTCAGCAGGGGCAGCACGATGAACCCGTAGCGCTGCAGCTTGTTGGTCCCGTCCATGTGCGCGGCCTCGAGCACGTCGTCGGGGATGGCCTGGAGGCCGGCCAGGATCGTGTAGGTCGTGAAAGGGAGGGACACGTAGATGGCCACGAACACCGCGACCCAGAAGGCGCTGGTGGGGTCCTTCGTCCAGGCCCGGGCCGTCTCGATGATGCCGGTGTCCACCATGAGCCGGTTGAACAGGCCCACGTTCTCCTGAAGTCCGTAGCGGAAGACTGTCGCGGTCATGACCACGGAACAGGCCCACGGGAGGATGATGAACAGCCGCAGCGCCTTGCGGCCACGAAACTCGATGTTGAGGAACTGGGCAAGGAGCAGGGAGAGCACGACGGTGACTGCGACGACCACGACGACCCACACGACGGTGTTGAGGAGAATCCGCTCCACCGGCACGCCCGGGAACGTCAATGCCCCAGCGGGACCGATGTAGTTGTCGAGGCCGATCGGATCAGGGCTGCGCTTGATGCCGCGGTTGTTGAACTTGAAGAACGACGTGTAGATCATGAGCGCCGCGGGGAAGAGGACCACGCCCGCGATCAGGGCGACGGTGGGGAGCAGCCAGGGAAGGGACGTGAGGGTCGCCCTGAGACCGGAGTTCTTCGACCGACGACGCGTGCTCGTGGGCACGCTCGTGGGCGTGGCGGTCAATGACACTTCAGTTCCTCCTCGGTGGGGCCATGGGAACGGGGCGGCACCGGATCACGATGCCACCCCGTCCTGCGTGTGGTCAGGCCTGGGCGTCGACCTGTGCCTGGATCTCGCCGAGAACCTCAGCCGGATCGCCGGTGCCCACCTTGTAGGCCGAGCCCTGGAGCGCGGTCTGGAGAGCATCCCACGTGGGGTTGCCGACAGGCAGGAACTGGACGATGGAGAGGGCCTCGAGGAACGCGGCGCCGATCTCGTCGGACTCCGCCTGCCCCTTCTCGATCATCGAGGTGGTCACAGGCAGCAGGCCTGTGCCCTTGTACCACCCCTCGTAGAGCTCGTCGGAGTACAACACGTCGAGGAAGGCCGCGGTGGCCGCCTTGCGGTCCTCGTCGCCGTTGTCGAAAGCGACGATGAAGTCGGTCACGCCGAGCGCCACGCCGTCGCCACCGTCCTTAGCCGGGATCGGGGCGAGGGCGACGTTGATGCCCTTGGCCTGCGCGTCGGAGACGATCGCCGAATGCGCCATCATCATGCCGAGCTTGCCGGCCTGGAACAGGTCGGCGACGTCGATCCGGTTGTCCTCGAGGTTGGCCTGGGTGTAGCCGGCCTCGAACATCTTCTTCATCTGGCCGAAGGCCTCGACGGCCTCAGGGGTGTCCGCCTTCAACGCGTCGCCGTCGGCCCAGTCGCCACCGGCGCCCCAGAGCCATAGCGAGGACTCCACCTGCGCCTCCTCGCGGCCCAGCGGCATTCCGTAGCCGCGGACGTCGCCGCCCAGCGCGACCAGCTTCGCCGACGCCTCTTCGAGCTCCGCCCATGTGGTGGGCGGCTCGGCAATGCCGGCAGCCTCGAACATGTCCACGTTGTAGGCCATCATGCGCGACGTCGCGATGTCTGGCGCAGCCCACTGGGTGCCGTCCGTGCCCACGCCGTTGGCGAGCAGGGAGGGCTCGATGGAGGCGAGGGTCTCAGCGGACATGACCTCATCGATGGGATAGAGGATCCCGGCCTCGGCCGACGCCGCGAACGCGTTGTCGTTGAGGATGTCGGGGTAGTCGTTGGCCTGGATGCGGGCGGACACCTTGTCGGAGAACCCGTCCCAGCCCTCGATCTGGAGCTCGACGGTGACATCCGGGTAGGTCTCGTTGAACGCGGCGATGACTGCATCCCAGTCGGCCTTCGAGGTGTCCGAGTAGGACGGGGCCAGGACCTTGATGGTGGTCTCCAACGAGCCGGCATCCACCGAGGTGGCGTCGCCTGTCGAGGAGGGGGTGGTGTCGCCGCCGCATGCCGCGAGGGTGACGGCGCTGACGATGGCCACCGCGCTGAACTTGAGGACACGCTTCTTCACGTGCGGTTCCTTCCTGTCTTTCGATCAACCAGGAATGGTTGTTGCCCGTGATACTAGGAGCCGCCCACGAGGGTGCGCGCGAATCGCCCGCGCCGTAATCAAATAGTTACCGTTAACATGCCAAACGCGCAGAATGGCTGATCGCTGTGCTCAGAATCCGAGCCGGTTGAGGTGCTTCGAGTCGCGCTGCCACTCCTTGAGTACCTTGACGTGCAGATTCAGATGGACGCGCGTGCCGAGCAGAGCGTTGATCTGTTCGCGCGCCTGAGTTCCGATCTCGCGCAGGCGGGCGCCTTTGTGGCCGATGATGATGCCCTTCTGCGAGTCCCGCTCCACCACGATGGAGGCGAAGATGTCGGTCAGCGGCTTGTCCTCCGGCCTGTCGGGTCGGGGGAGGATCTCGTCGATGATCACCGCGATCGAGTGGGGCAGCTCATCGCGCACCCCTTCCAGCGCGGCCTCGCGGATGAACTCCGCGATGAGCGTCTCCTCGGGCTCGTCGGTGATCTCGCCGTCCGGGTAGTAGACCGGACCTTCGGGGAGCAGCGCCACGAGCGAGTCTCGGACGAGATCGATCTGATCGCCTTCAGTAGCCGAGCACGGGATTACCTCGGACCATTCGATCCCCAGCTCGGTGGCCACCTCACCGATGTCCACCAGGTGTGAGAGTTGCCGTTGCTTACTCACCAGGTCCGTCTTCGTGGCCAGAGCCACCAGGATGGGCCTGCGCGGGAGCTTGGCGATCTCACTGATGATGAACTTGTCGCCTGGCCCGATGCGCTGGTCGCACGGCAGGCAGACGCCCACCACGTCGACAGATCCCCACGTCTGGAAGACCAGGTCGTTGAGGCGCTGCCCCAACAGGGTGCGGGGGCGGTGCAGGCCAGGTGTGTCGATGACGATGAGCTGGCCGTCGTCCCGGGTCACGATCCCGCGCACTGCATGCCTGGTGGTCTGCGGCTTGCTCGAAGCGATGGCGATCTTCTGGCCGACGAGGGCGTTGGTCAGCGTCGACTTGCCGGCGTTGGGCCGGCCGACGAAGCAGGCGAATCCGGATCGGTAAACAGGCTCAGTCATCGTCGCCTTCCGGGGACTCAGTAGTGGTGAGGTCCGCCTCGGTGAGGCGTCGGGCAAGGACGGTGCCGATCTGGTGGCGCCGGCCGACGGCGCGGTCCGCGATCAGCTCGATGTCGCCGACCACCGTGCGGGCGCCGGGGATGGGCACCACATTGAGCTGCTTGGCCATGAGGCCGCCGACGGTCTCCACGTCATCGTCGTCGAGATCGACGCCGAAGAGGGCGCCCAGCTCGTCGACGGGAAGCCGCGACGAGATCCGGTAGCGTCCCTCCCCCAGGTCCGCGATGACCGGGGCGTCGAGGTCGTATTCGTCGACGATCTCGCCGACGATCTCCTCGAGGATGTCCTCGATCGTGGCCAGCCCCGCGGTGCCGCCGAACTCATCGACGACCACCACCAGGTGAGAGTGACTGAGCTGCATATCGCGCAACAGATTGCTGACTGGTTTTGAGTCAGGGCAGAAGGTGGCGGGCCGCATCAGCTCCGCGACCGTCTCCCGGCGCTCGGAGTCCGGGAAGTCGTAGACGCGCTTGGACACGTCCTTGAGATAGATGATGCCGAGGATGTCATCGAGGTCCGTGCCGACCACCGGGATCCGGGAGAACCCGGAGCGCAGCGCCAACGACAGCAGCTGGCGCAAGGTGGTGTCCTGCTTGACGAACACCACGTCCGTGCGCGGAACCATGACCTCCTTGACCAGCGTGTCGCCGAGCTCGAAGACGGAATGGATCATCTTCGACTCCCCCGCCTCGATGAGCTCCTGCTTCTCGGCGATGTCGACGAGGTCTCGCAGCTCGGCCTCCGTGGCGAACGGGCCGTCGGCGTAGCCGCGCCCGGGAGTGAGCGCGTTGCCGAGGAGAATCATCAACTGGGCGATCGGCCCGAAGAGCGTGGTGAGGCCCGAGACGAGGGGTCCGAACATCCGCATGGTTCGCTCGGGGTTCTGCCTGCCCAGGGTTCGTGGGGCCACGCCCCACAGGATGAACGACACAGCCAGCATCACGCCGATGGTGACCAGCGCGCGCTGCCAATCCATCTGGAACTGGGTGAACACCACGAGGCCTGCCAGGACGATCGAGGTGATCTCCAGCGTCATCCGGGTGAACATCACGGCGTTGATCGAGGGCGCCGGATCCTGCGCGATCAGCTTGATCCGCTCAGCCCCACGCTCATCATGATCCGCCATCCGCTCGGCGCGGGCCTTGGTGGTGACACTCACCGCCGTCTCGACCGCGGCGAGGATGGAGGCGGCCAGAGCGCACGCGAGCGCGATGCCCAGTTCTATCCACTCGGACTGTGTCACGTGGGGTGTTCAACTCGCTCGGGTCGGGGATGCTGTGCGCCGCGAGTCTATCGCAGCCTGGACACGGTCACGAGGCGCCAGGCGGCCCCTGCGCCGAGCACCAGGAGTCCGCCGACGATCGACTGCCACGGCAGCGCCATCACCAGGATCAGGCACAGCACCGCGCCGAGGACCTGCCAGACCCGGGCATAGCGCCGCTCGGCCGGCGCCTGCGTGAAAGCGGCGGCGTTGGCGACGAAGTAGTAGAGCAGGACACCGAAGGATGAGAAGCCGATGGCTCCGCGCAGGTCTGCGACCAGCAGGATCGCGGTCAGCGCCGCGCCGATCGTCAGCTCGATCCTGTGCGGCACCAGGGTGCGGGGATGGGTGTGGTCGAAGAACCGGGGCAGATCCCCCTCCCGCGACATCGCGAGCCACGTCCGCCCGATCCCCGACAACAGGCCCAGCAGCGCGCCGCCCACCGCCGCGACTGCGCCGACCTGCAGCGCAGCCAGCGCGACGGGGTGGCCGCCCACCAGCAGCGCCAGCGGTGCCGTGGACGCGGCGAGGGCCTCATCGCCCACGAGCAGCAGCAGGCTCACCCCGACGAGGGCGTAGAGCACGAGCACGATCAGCAGCGCCGTGACGATGGCCCGACCGATGGTGCGGCGTGGGTCGCGGACCTCTTCGCCCATGGTCGCCACCCGGGCGTAGCCGGCGAAGGCGAAGAACAGCAGGCCCGCGGATTGGAGGACGCCGTACCAGCCGGAGGCCCCACTTGGCAGGGTGACCAGGGCCCCGGTGGGGCCGGAGGATTCAGCCCACCCCAGGGCCAACGTCAGGCTGAGCGAGAGGAGGGCGAGCCCGGCCAACACCAGTGCAGCCTTCGCCGTCCGGGTGACGCCGAGCAGGTTGACGCCCACCATCAGCCACACAGCTCCGATCGCCACCGGCACCCGCCACACGTCAGGGGCCAGGTAGGCGGCCATGGTCATCGCCATCGCCGCTACCGACGCCGTCTTGCCGACCACGAAGCTCCACCCGGCCAGGAAGCCGGGCCACTCCCCCAGCCGCTCACGCCCGTACAGGTAGGTGCCGCCGGCTGACGGGTACTGCGCAGCCAACTGAGCCGAGGACGTCGCGTTGAGCCACGCCACCACGGCCGCGAGCACAAGCCCGAGGAGCAGGGCGCCGCCTGCGGCGCGCGCCGCTGGAGCCCACACCGCGAAGACCCCCGCCCCCACCATGGATGCCACACCGATCGCGATGGCGTCGGTCAGGCCGAGGCTGCGCCTCAGCTGCGACCGCGGGCCTGATCCCACGCTGCGATGATCCTGTCGTTGAGTCCGAACATGAGGGCCTTCTCCTCCGGCTCGGCGTGGTCGTGGCCGAGCAGATGCAGCAGGCCGTGGATGAGCAGGTACTCGGCCTCACCGTCGACGCTGCGCCCGTTGTCCGGCGCCTGACGGGCCGTCACCTGGGGGCAGAGCACGATGTCGCCGAGCAGGCCCATCGGCGGCTCCTCGTCGTCCTCGGGTGCCCGCAGCTCGTCCATGGGGAAGCTCATCACATCGGTGGGGCCGGGCAGGTCCATGAACCGCTCGTGGTAGTCCGCCATGGTGGTCTCGTCGACGAGGAGGATCGACAACTCGGCCTGGGGGTGGATCCGCAGCTTGTCCAGCGCGAAGCGTGCCAGCTCGATGAGCCCCAGCTCATCGGCCTCGACGCCGGACTCGTTGTTGAGATCGATCACTTGGCACCCCGGTTCTCCGCGGACAGACTCTCGAACTGATCGTAGGCGGCCACGATCTTGCCCACCAGCTTGTGGCGCACGACGTCGCGGCTGGTCAGTGTGCAGAACTCGATGTCGTCGACGCCGTCGAGCACCTGCATCACCCCGCGCAGACCGCTCTTCACGCCCCCCGAGAGGTCGATCTGGGTGATGTCGCCCGTCACCACCACCTTGGACCCGAAGCCGAGCCTGGTGAGGAACATCTTCATCTGTTCCATGGACGTGTTCTGCGCCTCGTCAAGAATGATGAAGGCGTCGTTGAGGGTGCGGCCGCGCATGTAGGCGAGCGGCGCCACCTCGACGGTGCCCGACGTGAGCAGCTTCGGCACCGAGTCGGCGTCGACCATGTCGTGGAGTGCGTCGTACAGCGGCCGCAGATAGGGGTCGATCTTGTCGTTGAGGGTGCCGGGCAGGAATCCGAGGCGCTCCCCCGCCTCGATCGCCGGCCGGGTCAGGATGATCCGGCTCACTTCCTTCGCCTGCAGCGCCTGGACGGCCTTGGCCATAGCCAGGTACGTCTTACCCGTGCCAGCGGGCCCGATACCGAAGACAACGGTGTGGCGGTCGATCGCGTCCACGTAGCGCTTCTGGTTGAGCGTCTTCGGCCGGACGGTCTTACCGCGCGAGGACACGATGTTCTGGGTGAGGATCTCCGCGGCAAGCGCGTGGGGGTCGTCGGCCATCTGGATGACCCGCTCCACGGTCTCAGCGGTGAGTCCCTGTCCCGTGCGCAGAATGGTGACCAGTTCGGTGATCACCTCGGCGGCCTTGGCGACTTCGTTGGACGGGCCGGACAGGGTGATCTGAGTTCCGCGGACGTGCAGGTCCGCGTCGAGCTCGTCCTCGAGGATGCGGAGGAAGTCGTCGCGGGGGCCCAGCAGATTGACCAGGTCAATCGAGGGGGGAACCGACACGGTGCGGATGGCGTGCTGCTGGTCCAACGAGTGCGTGTTCAGGGCGTGATCCTTGTCTGACATGCGATCGGCGTGTCCCGCCGAACAGCCTTCAGTCTAGGGAACCACTGATCAATGCTGTTCTCGGTGAGGACGTGCCGGGCGGGATGAGATGGTGCCACTACAGCTGGTGCGTGTACTTGACGTCCATATCCAGATGGAGGGGTGCCAGATCGCCCGATCCGGTACACCGCAGCCAGGACATGATTGCTCAGTGGTTTCCCTGGGCGCGCCGTCGGATACTTCAGCGCTCCAGGAGCGAGAGGTCGTCCTCGTCCTCCGAGATGATGTGCATCGCCGCCTCCTCGGCGCTGGCGGCGCCGCCCCCGAATCCGACGTCCACGCCCAGCGTGTGCTCAGTACCGCCTCCGGCCTGCACCGCCATCAGGCGACCTGCCCGGGCTGCGCCAACCTCGCGGGGCTCGTGGGTGGGGTTCCAGTCGTCTTCGGCTGGGGCAGGCTCTGGCTCCTCCTGCTTCATCCGCATCTCGAGAGTCTCACCGCGGTGCATCTCCTCAGGTGTGTTGCCGAAGCCCTGCGCTGGAGACCACTTCTCCGGGGTGACGTAGCCCTCGTCCAGGACGTCCTCTACCCCGCGGTCAATCAGCGAATCGGCGGGCTGCAACTGGTCGAGCTGCTCGGACTCGTCGGGCATGTACTCCATTGCAATGTCGTCCATAAATGAATCTTGCCACCCTGCGGGACCCCCCGCGGCGTAACGCGCAGGCTCCCGGGGAACTCGCCTGGACCTCGCTGAAGGCTCCGGAGCACCGGCACCAGCGGCGTATAATGCGGCGGTGCAGCAGACCCAGGACGCCCCACCATCCGGAGCCGACGTGAGGTTCGCCGAGCGTCCTCGCGGGGTGTTTGACGTTGTCGTGGGCCTGTTTGTGGCGCTCCTGCTGATCAGCAACGTCTCGGCGGTCAAGCTGATCCAGTTCGGACCGGAGTGGACCCCGTTCGGGATCCCGGTGCTGCCCCTCATCACGGACGGCGGCGCGTTCCTCTTCCCCCTCACCTACGTCCTGGGCGACGTCCTCGCAGAGGTCTACGGCCTGAAGGGCGCCCGGCGGGCCATCGTCCTCGGTTTCGCGGTCTCGATACTGGCGTCGGTCACGTTCCTCGCCGTGGGCGCCGCACCCGCGGCCGCCGAGTGGCCCAACCAGGAGGCCTTCACCGCGGTGCTGGGGTTCGTGCCGCGCATCGTCGCGGCGAGCCTGCTGGGATACCTGGCCGGCCAGTTCCTCAACGCCTGGGTCCTGGTGGCCATGAAGCGCCGCTCCCACGACGGATCGTTGTGGGCCCGGCTGCTGGGCTCCACCGTGGTGGGCGAGGCGGCCGACACCGTCATCTTCTGTGTGGTCGCGTTCGCCGGGGTGGTGAGCGGCGCCACCCTGCTCAACTACATCGCGGTGGGCTACCTCTACAAGGTGCTGGTCGAGGCGCTCTTCCTGCCGGTGACCTACCGGGTGATCGCGATGGTGAAGAGACGCGAGCCGAGCTACGGCCGATTGGCGTAGAACCGGCCTAGACTTTCCTCCCGGAAGGCGTGGAAGTCCCCTGACTGCAGCGCCTCGCGCATCCGGTCCACCAGACGCACCGTGAATCTCTCGTTGTGGATCGTGGCCAGCGTGGCCGACAGCATCTCCTTGCCCTTGAACAGGTGGTGCAGGTAGGCGCGGGTGTAGTGGGTGCAGGTGTAGCAGTCGCATCCGTCCTCCAGCGGTTCGAAGGAGCGGCGGTGCCGGGCGGTGTTGACGTTGTAGCGGCCATCGGCGGTGTAGATGGCGGCGTTGCGCGCGACACGTGAGGGGTTCACGCAGTCGAACGTGTCTGCGCCCCGCTCTACTGCGGCGAACAGGTCGTCGGGCTCGGAGATGCCCAGGAGGTGTCGAGGCTTGTCCTCCGGCAGCTCCTCCACCATCCATCCGATCGTGGCGCCCAGGTTCTCCTTCTCCAAGGCACCGCCCAGGCCGAAGCCGTCGAACGACTGCCCGTCCACGTCCAGGTCGGCGAGGTCGCGCGCGGCCCGGCGACGTAGATCCTCGTACTGCGCCCCCTGGATCACCCCGAAGAGGGCCTGGTACGGCCTGCCTTCGCGCTCGAGCGTGAGCCGCCGATGCTCCGCGAGGCAGCGCACTGCCCAGCTGTGCGTCCGCTCAACCGAGGACTCCTGGTAGGCGCGCGTGTTCATCAGCGTGGTCAACTCGTCGAAGGCGAACATGACGTCCGCGCCGAGCTGGTGCTGAATGCGCATCGATGCCTCCGGCGTGAACCGGTGCCGGGTGCCGTCGAGGTGGGACTTGAAGGTGACGCCGTCGTCGTCGACATGCGCCATCCGCGTCTTCCCCTCGGCGATGACGTCGTCGTCGGCCAGCCCGGTGGTGTCCATCGCCAGCACCTTCTTGAAGCCCGCCCCGAGGCTCATCACCTGGAACCCGCCAGAGTCCGTAAAGGTGGGCCCCGGCCAGTTCATGAAGCGGCCCAGCCCGCCGGCCTCGTCGATCAAGTCCGAGCCCGGCTGCAGGTAGAGGTGGTAGGCGTTGGCCAGTACCGCCTGCGCGCCCAGGCCGGCCACCGCCTCCGGCAACACGGACTTCACGGTGGCCTTGGTGCCCACCACCACGAACGCCGGGGTCTGGATCTGCCCGTGTGGGGTGTGGATGACGCCCGTGCGACCCCCCGCATCCTCGAGCCGCTCGCCGACCTCGAATGAGAAGCTCACGGGCGCCTGGCCAGCACATCCAGCTGGCCGAGCGCCACGGCGGCCGCCGTCGAGGTCCTCAGGACGCCGTCGCTGATGGTGACCAGCTGCGCGCCGGCCGCCACGAACCGGTCGAGTTCCTCGGGCGCGATGCCGCCCTCGGGCCCGACGATCACCAGGCCGGTGCCCTCCTCGGGGAGTTCGACGTCTGCGATGTGCTGGGACGCGTCCTCCTGCAGGACCAGCGCCACGTCAACGCCGGCGATGGCGCCCACGACGTCCGCAGTGGACACCGCCAACACCTCGGGCACGAACATCCGCCGTGATTGCTTGGCCGCCTCGCGGGCCGTGGCTCGCCACTTGTCCAGCGACTTGTCCGCCCGATCGCCCTGCCAGCGCACGATGGAGCGGGCGGACTGCCACGCCAGGATCTCGCGGGCGCCCAGCTCCGTGGCCATCTGCACCGCGAGGTCGCTGCGGTCCCCCTTGGCCAGTGCCTGCACCACGCCCCAGACGAGCGACGGCGAAGGGGCCGCGATGACCTCGAGGATCCTGGCCACCAGTTGGCGCCGGTCCGCCTCGATCACCTCGGCCCGAACCCCGATCCCGCGGCCGTCGGACAGCAGGACGTTCTCCCCCACCGCGACGCGCTTGACCGCGACGGCGTGGTGAGCCTCATCCCCCGTCACGACGACCAGCTCACCTGGTGACAGGTCGCCCGTGAACTCGGCGAGGAAGAGGGGGTCGGTCACGAGAACCACTCGGAGAGCTTGCCGAACACTCCCTTGTGCCCCTTCGCCGCGATGGCCTCCGGGACCGATTCGTCGCGCTCCTCAGCGAGGAGGCGCAGCAGCTCGCGCTGCCGGTCATCGAGCTTGGTGGGGGTCTGGACCAGCAGTGTGACGCCCAGGTCCCCGCGGCCGCCGCCGCGCAGTCTCGGAACCCCGCGCCCCTTGATCCCGATCCGGGTGCCCGCCTGCGTCCCGGCCGGGACCTCGACGGACACGGTGCGGTCCTCTACCGCGGACTGGTCCCAGTCGGCCTCGAGAGTCGCGACGTCCACCGTGGTCCCCAGCGCGGCCGCGGTCATCGGGAGCCTGACCACCACCTCCAGGTTGTCGCCCTCGCGGCGGAACGTCTCGTGGGGCAGCACGGACAGCTCCACGTAAAGGTCTCCGGCAGGTCCGCCGCCCGGGCCCACCTCGCCCTGCCCCTCCAGGTGGATGCGGATGCCCGTGGACACGCCGGCGGGAATCCGGACCTGCAGCGTCCGCGTGGTGCGCACCCGTCCCTCGCCGGAGCACTCACCGCACGGACGCGGGATGACCGTGCCGTATCCGCGGCAGGTGGGGCAGGCCTGGGCGGTGCGGATGTCGCCGAGGAAGCTGCGCTGGATCTGGCTGACCTCGCCCGCGCCGTCGCACGTGGTGCAGGTCACCGGCTCCGAGCCGGGCTCGCCGCCCGCGCCGCTGCACTTGGGGCACACCACGGCGGTGTCCACCTTGAGAGGCTTCGTCACGCCGAAGACCGCCTCGTGCAGTTGGAGGGAAACCCTCACCAGCGCGTCCTGGCCTTGACGGACGCGGGATCGGGGGCCACGCCCCCCTGCCGCGCCGAACATGGCGTCGACCAGATTGGAGAAGTCGAACCCCCCGGCGAACCCGCCGCCGAAGCCGGAGAAGCCGGCGCCCTGGCTCATCGGGTCGCCGCCCCGATCGAACACGGCGCGCTTGTTGGGGTCGCTCAGGACCTCGTAGGCCTCGTTGAGTTCTTTGAACTTCTCGGCCGCGCCCTCTTCCTGGGCGACGTCGGGGTGCACCTTCATGGCGCGGCGGCGGTAGGCCTTCTTGATGGCCTCGGGGGTTGCGTCCCGCTCGACGCCAAGGATGTCGTAGTAGTCCTTGCTCATATCTTCTTGCTTCAGCCTTCGGGTGGGGGATCTAGCCTTCGTTGAGGAATCTGCTCACGTACCGCGACACTGCTCGCACCGCGGAAATATGGGACGCGTAGTCCATGCGGGTGGGTCCGACCACGCCGAGGCTGGCGGAGCGCTCCACGCCGTAGCCGGACGCGATGAGGCTGCTGCCCCGGAATCCCTCGGCGGTGTTCTCTTCGCCGATGCGCACCGTCACGTCGTCGCCCGCCGCCTCGCCCAGGAGTCGCATGAGCACCACCTGCTCCTCCAGCGCCTCCAGCAGTGGGCGCAGGTTGGTCTCGAACGCCTGGCTTGAGGCGAGGTTGGGCAGCCCGGCCACCACAACGTGCGCGGCCGGCTCGGCGGCGATGGCCTCCAGGACCGCGGCGACCACCGGGCCCGCGAACGGCCTGTCATCGGGTGCGACTCCCTCCAGCATGGCGGCCAGGGCCCCGGCCGCATCCGCCGGCGTCCGTCCGACAATGGCCTCGGCGATCCGGTTCCGCAACGCCTGCAGCCGGCCCTCGTCCGTGAGCGGAGTCTCCAACATGGTCTGATCAACGCGCCCCGAGGATTGGACCACGATGACCATCAGGCGCTCGGGCGTCAGGAGCAGCAGCTCGACGTGGCGCACCTGGGTGCGCTGCGCCACCGGATACTGCACGATGGCCACCTGGCGGGTCAGCTGGGCCAGCAGCCGGACGGTGCGCATGACCAGATCGTCGACGTCGGCGGTGCCGTTGAGATAGGTGGTGATGGCGCTGCGCTCAGCGGGCGACAGCGGCTTGATGTGGGCGAGCCTGTCCACGAAGAGCCGATAGCCCTTGTCGGTGGGGATGCGGCCGGCGCTGGTGTGGGGCTGCATGATGTAGCCCTCCTCCTCCAGCACGGCCATGTCGTTGCGGACCGTGGCGGCGGAGACGTCCAGCTTGTGGCGTTCAACCAGCGCCTTGGAGCCGACCGGCTCGCGGCTGGCCACATAGTCGGTCACGATGGCCTTCAACACGTCCAGTTTGCGGTCGTCGAGCATGTCACCTCCCAGCTGGCACTCATAGACGGCGAGTGCCAGTGTAGCTGCATCTATGCTGGCTGCCATGACGCTGATCTGGACCCCCGTGACTCCCCGCGTGTACGTGACCACGCTCGATCAGCACCGGGTCAACGTGGGACTCATCGTCGGTGATGACGCGGCACTCCTCATCGATGCCGGTAACACAGCCGCCGAGGGCGCCGAGCTGCTGGCCTCGGCCACCGCGCTGGCGGGTGTCCCGGTGACGCATGTGGCGCTGACGCACGGCCACCACGATCACGTCGGCGGCCTCCCAGGCATGTCGGGTGTCCAGGTGGTCGCGCACGAGGACCTGGACGACCCCGGGGTGACACGGAGGTTCTCGATGGCCCTGGCGCTGCACCTCGGCGGACAACGGGTGGAGCTGCTGCACTTCGGCGAGGCGCACACCCGCGCGGACATCGTGGCGTTCGTCCCGGAGGCGAACGTGGTGTTCGTCGGGGATCTCCTGGAGGAGGGCGCGGACCCGCAGATCGACGAGTCCACCTCGCTTGCCAACTGGCCCACCGTCCTCGACGGCGTACTCGGCGCCAGCAGCTCCCTCACCAGGTTCGTTCCCGGCCACGGGGCGGTGGTGGACCGCGAGTTCGCCTTCGTGCAGCGGGCGGAGATCGCGATGCTCTACAGCTCGTGCGAGATGCTCATCCAGCAGGGTGTGCGGGCGGAAGAGGCCGCCACCGCCGTCGAGTGGCCCTTCGGCCCGGAGACTCTTGCCCTCGCCCTGCCCAAGGCCTACGCCGAGTTGGCGGCCAAGGGTGTGGAGCCGAAACGGCAGCTGCCCATCCTCAACCTGTGATCTGATCCTGTGGTCAGCTCTGGTGAACGGGCCACGTCTCCAGAGCGGTCTGCCAGGTGTCGGCATCCCGCGCCACGATCAGCCCCCCGCTCCGTGTCTGGAGGCCGTAGTCCACGCCGTCGACCGTTCTGCTCACGCCCCCGGACTCGGTGACCATGAGCGACCCCGCGAGATGGTCCCACGGGTGCAGGGTGGAGTACACGAGGAAGTCCACGTCACCATGCAGCACCATCGGGTAGTCGAATGCGCAACACCAGGCGCTCCGGGTGACGGGGCTGAGGCGTCCAGCTGCCGTGAACCCGTGCAGAGCACGTTTGGCCGTCGCCCCTAGTGGGAGGCGCCCGTTGGGGGTCCGCGCGATGGGGGCGCCGTTGAGCGCGGCGCCTGCGCCGTGCTCGGCCACGTAGGCGCGGCCGGTCTGCGGCTGATAGATCCAGCCACGGGTGGTGACCCCGTTGCGCACCTCCGCCAGCATCACGCCGTACTCGTCGCGTCCTGAGACGAAGTTGCGCGTGCCGTCGATGGGATCGATGAGGAACGCGTGCTCTGCCCCGTGGACACCGTCGAGCAGGCTCGGGTCGGCGAACACGCCCTCCTCTCCGACGATGACTGCCGATGGGTAGACGCCACGGAGGAGCCCACTCAGATACACCTCGGCTTCGCGGTCCGCCACGGTGACGAAGTCTCCGGGATTTTTCTCCTCGACGTCACCGGCGGCCAGCTGCCGGAAGCGCGGAACCACCACCTCTGAGGCCGTTTCCTTCAGCAGGTCCAGGATGCCTTGGGTGTCCATGGGACTCACCCTATCGGCGTGTGGGCGATCACTCGTCTTCGAGATGGTCCTGGGTGACGAAGTCGATGAGAGTCTCCACCTTGGTGAGCAGCTGGGGCTCCAGGTCGCGCCAGGAGGCCACGCGCGCGAGGATGGCCTGCCAGCCGCGCGACACGTCGGCCTGATCCTCGTGTGGCAGCCCCATCGCCTTCAGGGTGCCCTTCTTGAAGTCCACATCCCTGGGCACCTGGGGCCAGGACTTCAACCCGACGCGCTGGGGCCGGACCGCCTGCCAGATGTCGATGAACTCGTGCCCCTCGACCAGCACCGTGTCACGGTAGCCGGCCGTGTAGACCTGCTTCGCGATCCGGGATTCCTTGCTGCCCGACACGAGATGGTCGACGAGGATGCCGAGCCGCCGCCCCGGCTCGGGAGCGAATTCAGCAACAATCCCGGGGAGATCGTCGATGCCCCCCAGGAACTCGACGACGACGCCGACGTGACGCAGGTCCTCGCCCCACACCTTCTCGATCAGCTCCGCGTCGTGGCGACCCTCGACGTAGATGCGGCTGGGCAGCGCCACCTTCGCCTTCACCGGTTCGGCGGAGGCTCGCGAGCCCGAGGCCGTGTACCTGGGCTTCGACGGACCGCCCCGAAGCCGGGGCTTGAGCGCGACGGGTTGGCCCTCGAGCAGGAACCCCGGGCCGAACGGTGCCGAGCGTCGCTTACCCTTCCGGTCCTCCAGCACCACCAGGCCGTTCTCCCAGCCGACGACGGCGCCGCAGAAGTCGTCGAACTCGACCACCTGGTCGAGCTCGACGGCCACGTCGCGGGTCTGCTTCAGGTGGGCCTTCTGCCATCCGGGGGTGAGCACGTCCTTCGAGTATCTGTCCACGGGGCGCGAGGCTATCAGCGCAACTCCGCCTTCTTGGCGAACGACACCGACCCCCACACGATGGCCGCGAACGCCACCGCGAAGATGCCGAGGAACACCCCGACCGGCACGATGTTATTCGAGTCCATGGTGAGGATGTCCGGCAGCACGTCGGTCCGGACGCGCAGGGCACCGTCGAGGTAGGTCACCTGCAGCGGGATGAACGCGCCGAGCAGGCCCGCCAGCTGGCAGGCGACGTAGAAGAGGAACCACACCAGCACCGGGCCGCCGAGCCCCAGCTTGTTGCTCCACGACTCGCTGCCCACCGAGGCGGCGAAGAAGTACGACGCCAACCACTGCAGCGGGAGCAGCATCAGCAGAGCGACGACTAGGACGACGGCCCACCCGGGGGTGCCGGTGATGACGTCCCACCCCCTGGCGAGGGAGCGGTTGAGATCGGCCACCGTGCTGCCTCCGGTCACCGCAAAGCTGATGGCGCAGATGTACAGGAGGCCCAGACCCACCAGGACGGAGAGCAGGCTCAGCGCGTAGGCGTGGGCCAGCTTGACCCAGTAGATCGTGGTGCCCTTCACCGGGAGTGCGCGCGTGAGGTAGCCGGTCTTCGAGTAGGAGGAGCGGTAGAACTCGATCCCGAGCGAGATCGGCACCAGGGCAGGCACGGCCACCGCGCCGACGGCGCTGAGCACGGCGAAGAGGATGTTGAGCGGGGCGGGGAGGACGACGGCCAGCAGCGTGGAGAGGCCCGTGATGGCCAGGCCGGCCAGGACGATGAGGCAGAACCAGCGCAGCGTGCGGCGGGCCTCGTGCTTGAAGAGTGTGGCGATCATGAGCGGTAGACCTCCCGGAACAGCTGGTCGATGGACTGGTTGCGCTCGGCCCTGAGGTCGTCGACGTCTCCCGTGAGCAGGATCTTGCCGTGGCGCATGAGCGCGACGGCGTCGAGGACGGGCTCGAGGTCGTGGATGAGGTGGGTGGAGATGACCACCAGCGCGTCCTCGGGGAGGTCGCGCACGATGGCCTCGAGCAGCACGTCGCGGGCGGCGGGGTCGACGCCGGAGATGGGCTCGTCGAGCAGGAACACCTTCGCGTCGCGCGACATGGCCAGGGCGATCTGCACCTTCTCGCGCATGCCCTTGGAGAGGGTGTTCAGCTTGCGGGCGGGGTCGAGGCGGAAGAACTCCAGCAGGCTTCGGCACTTGGCCTCGTTGAAGTCGGCGAAGAAGTCGCCGAAGATGCCGATGCAGGCCTCGATGGTGTCGCCGTCGGCGAGGAAGCTCGAGTCGGGCAGGAAGCTGAGCATCGACTTCGTCTCGGGGCCGATGGGCCTGCCGTGCACGAGCACCTCGCCTTCATACTGGGTGAGGGCGCCGGCGAGGATCTTCAGCAGCGTGGTCTTCCCGCTTCCGTTCTCGCCGAGCAGGCCGACGATCTGGCCGCCGCCGAGCGTGAGCGACAGGTCGTTGAGCGCGGGCATCGGCCCGAACTTCTTGGTCAGGTGGGCGATGTGGATCGCCGGTGCGGTCATGATTGGGTTCCTTCCTGGCTGGCCGACCAGCGTCGGCCGAGGAGAGTGCGGGCGTCGTCGAGGCTCATGCCCAGACCCTGCGCCCGCCTTGCGTAGTCGGTGGCGGCGTCGGCGGCCAGGGCCAGCCGCGCCTCGGTGATCAACCCCGCGTCGTCGGTGACGAACCGGCCGGCGGTTCGCTCCGGGTGGCTGAGGCCGAGGCGGTCGAGTTCGGCCAGGGCCCGTTGGACGGTGTTGGGGTTGACCTTGAGCTCGCCCGCCAGGTCCCGGACGCCGGGGATGCGCTGCCCCGCCCTCCACTCGCCGACGACGATGCGGCGGGTGAACTCGGCCTGCAGCTGGATCCAGATCGGGCTGCTGGTGTCGAAGTCCATGTCCACCTCCTCATGTGTCGTTGTATTAGTTGCTTAATACACTAACACAAGGAGGGGCCTGGGAGAAGTGCACGGTGGCGGATCAGTGGCCGCGTCGCTCGTGGAAGGCGATGTCGCGGCCGAAGGAGAAGACGAGCAGGGCAAGCGCCACCGCGATCACGGCTTGTCCCACCCAGAGCGGTAGGAACGGCGCCAGAGCCGTCACCAGCGCCACGGCCTGAAGCGCGGCGATGATCCGTCGCGACTGACGGAAGGGCAGCGGCAGGAGCCAGGCCGGACGGATGAGCCCGCCGAGCCAGAACAGGTAGCGGGCCAATCCGATGCCCAGGGCCCAGGGCGCCCAGGGGAACACCGCGATGCTGAGGACCAGCAGCACGGCCGAGTCCGCCTCCGTGTCCCACCGAGAGCCGCGCGCGGTGACAGTGCCGGTCCGGCGGGCGACTGGTCCGTCCACGGCGTCGAGCACGACGGTGGGTAGGGCAAGCAGGAACAGCGCCCAGCCACGGTCCGGGAGCAGGCCGAGGTGGGTGAGCACCACCAGGACGGCGCAGCCGACGCCGAGGGCGGCACGCGTCAGCGTGACCTTGTCGGCCGGTGTCAGGCGCAGCCCCGCCCGCTCAGCCACGGGCGTCGGCGTGCTCATCGCCCGAGCGTAGCGTTGCGGAAGCCGGTGTGAGCCAACCTCAGTCGAGCAGGCCGAGGATCACGCCGTCGGCCAGCAGGCGGCCGGGTCGGGTCAGACGCAGCCGCAGGCCGTCGCGGGTGGCCAGCCCCTGCGCCACCACGCCGTCGACCCTCGCCAACTCCGACGGCGTCAGCACCCCGAGCGGCAGGCCGTCGGCCAGGCGGAGCTCCAGGAGGACTCGCTCGATCCGCCGGTCGTCGTCGCTCAGGACCTCGCGCGCCAGGGCCGGAGATTCCCCCGCCGCCAGCGAGGCGGCATAGCTGCGCGGATGCTTCCGGTTCCAGAACCGCACCCCGCCGATGTGGGAGTGCGCGCCGGGCCCGATGCCCCACCAGTCCGCGCCCCGCCAGTAGGCCAGATTGTGCCGGCACTCACCGCCCGCCCTGGCCCAATTGCTCACCTCGTAGTTCGCGAAGCCGAGCGCACCCAGGGTCTCGTCGGCCACCAGGTACTTGTCGGCCAGGTCGTCGTCATCGGGCATCGCCACCTGCCCGCGCTTGACCTGCATCCCCAATCGGGTGCCCTCCTCGACGATGAGCGAGTAGGCGCTGACGTGGTCGACGGGGGTGGACGTCACCGCGTCGAGGCTCGCCCGCCAGTCGTCCATCGACTCGCCGGGGGTGCCGTAGATGAGGTCGAGCGAGACGTGCTCGAAGCCCTCCTCGCTCGCCCAGCGCGCAGCGTCGAGTCCGCGGCGGGGGGTGTGCACGCGCTCCAGCACCCGCAGCACGTGCGGCACCACCGACTGCAGGCCCAGCGAGAGCCGCGTGAACCCGCCCCCGCGGAGCGCCGCCAGGTACTCCGGGGTCAACGTGTCGGGGTTGCCCTCCGTGGTCACCTCGGCGTCGGGCGCGAGCTCGAAGCGCTCCCCGATCGCCCGGAGCAGCCCGATCAACTGCTCGGCGGGCAGCATCGTCGGGGTGCCGCCGCCGAAGAACACCGTCTCCACCCGGCGCGGCCCGAGCACGCGGGCGGCGAGATCGAGCTCGGCGACGGCGGCCCCCAGGTAGGTGTCCGGCGACAGGTCGCCCAGCTCGCTCGGGGTGTAGGTGTTGAAATCACAGTATCCGCAGCGGGTGCGGCAGAACGGCACGTGCACGTACAGCGAGAAGGGCACATCGCCTGCCAGCGCGGCCTCGGGGAGGGAACCGTCGACCGGGGCCGGGTCGCCGTCTGGGAGCTGTGCCATACCGGCAACCATAATGGGCCCCATGACTTCGACGGATCCAACGCTTCGCCAGGCCACCCCGGACGACTACCGCGGGGCGCATTCGACGCCCCGTGAGGGCTCGACGATCACCGGTGACCGCTATCGGATCACGGTGCTCACCGACGGGCTGCTCCGATTCGAGTGGTCGACCTCCGGCGAGTTCGAGGACCGCCCGACCACGCTGGCGATCTTCCGCGATCAGCCCACGCCAGAGTTCGAGGTGGTGCGCACAGAGCGGGGCCTGCGCATCCAGACGTCTCGTTTCGACCTCAGCTACGACGAACAGGCACCCACCGCCGCCGGGCTGCAGGTGCAGGTGCGCGGCAAGGTGACCGCCCACCAGTCGGTCTGGCGCTACGGCGACCAGTCGACGCTGCCCGCGTGGCACCAGCAACCCGACTTCCAGCAGCGCGTGCCCGCGCGCGGCAACCTCGGCGGCACCGCCCGCACGTTGGACGAGGCCAACGGGCCCGTGCCGCTCGAGCCGGGCGTGCTGTCGGAGCGCGGGTTCGCCGTCGTGGACGACTCCGAGTCGATGCTCTTCACCGCCGACGGCTGGGTCGAGGCCCGCGAGCGGCGCGGCCGGGCGGAGTATGAGGACCTCTACGTCTTCGCGTTCGGGCACGACTTCGCCGCCGCCCTCGCCGACTTCCACCGCCTCTCCGGCACCCAGCCGGTGCTGCCGCGCTGGGCGCTCGGCAACTGGTGGAGCCGCTACCACCGCTACACCGCCGACTCCTACCTCGAGCTGATGGACCGGTTCGAGGCCGAACGGATCCCGTTCAGCGTCGCCGTCTTGGACATGGACTGGCACCTGACCGACGTCGACCCACGCTTCGGCGCCGGCTGGACCGGGTACACCTGGAACCGCGAGCTGTTCCCCGACCCCGAGTCCTTCCTCGCAGAGCTCCACCGCCGCGGCATGCGCACCACCCTCAACGTGCACCCCGCCGACGGCATCCAGCCGCACGAGGACGCCTACCCGGCCATGGCCGAGGCGATGGGCATCGACCCGTCCACCGAGCTCTCGGTGCGCTTCGACGCCGCAGACCGCACGTTCATGGAGAAGTACTTCTCGCTCGTCCACCACCCCCTGGAGGACGAGGGCGTCGACTTCTGGTGGCTCGACTGGCAGTCGGGCCCCCACTCACGGGTGCCGGGCATCGACCCGCTGTGGGTGCTCAACCACACCCACTTCCTCGACAACGCCCGCGGCGGCCGCACCCCGCTCACCTTCTCCCGCTACGCCGGGCCCGGCTCGCACCGCTACCCGGTGGGGTTCTCCGGCGACACGCACATCACGTGGGAGTCGCTGCAGTTCCAGCCCTACTTCACCGCCACCGCCGCCAACATCGGCTACGGATGGTGGAGCCACGACGTGGGCGGCCACATGTTCGGCTACCGCGACGACGAGCTGATGGCGCGGTGGACCCAACTGGGCACCTTCTCCCCCATCCTCCGCCTCCACTCCTCCAACTCGCCCTACGCGGGCAAGGAGCCGTGGCTCTACGCGGAGCCGCACCGGACCGCCATCGCCGAGGCACTCCGGCTGCGCAACCGCCTGGTGCCCTACCTGCACACCATGAACCGCACCCAGAGCCAGGCCGGGGCCTCGCTCGTGCGCCCGCTGTACCACGTGCACGGGCAGATCGAGGCGCGCCAGTTCCCCAACGTCTTCTATGTCGGCACCGAGCTCCTGGTGGCCCCGATCACCGAGCCCGCTGATCGCGAGACGCGGATGGGGGCTGCCGCCGCGTGGCTGCCCCCGGGCCTGTGGTTCGACCTGCAGACGGGCTACCGCTACGACGGCGACCGCCGGATCCAGCTCCACCGCGACGCCACCGGCATCCCGGCGCTCCTCCGCGCAGGGGGCATCGTGCCGATGGCCACCGACGACCTGCAACCCGCCGAGGCCAACCCGGAGGCGCTCACCGTCGTCGTGGCGGCCGGCGCGGACGGCAGCTTCGAGTTGATCGAGGACGACGGCGCCGGCGCCCTGGCGACGACGCGGATCTCCATCGGGGATGGCGAGCTGCGCGTCGAGCCGGCCGAAGGCGCCGTCGACGCGCTCCCCGCCACCCGCGACTGGACGTTGATCCTGCTCGGCTTCGACGACGTGCACGAGCCACATCTCGACGGCGCCGGCCAGGTGACCGAAGCCGCACGGCTCGACGGCGCGCGCCAGCTCCTGCGCGTCGCGGGCGTGCCGCGGGAGGCGGGCTTCGCCGTGCGCGCCGAGGGCCTGCGCGGCCTGGGCTCCAACCCGGTGCTGGAGCGCGTGGAGTCGTTCCTCCAGCAGTCGCAGATCGGCTTCTCCCTCAAGGAGGCCATCGCCTCGCGGGTGCGGGAGGGCGGCATCGCCACGCTGTCTGAGCTTCCGGCGCTCCGCGTGAACTCCCCCTCCGGCCTCGAGGAGCCCCACGCCCGCGCCTCGGCCCCCGTGATCGGCGCCCTCACCGAGCTCCTCCTGGCCAGCCGCGACTGATCCCGGCGCATCCACCCCGCCCTCAGTGTCCCCCCGGGGCTGCGCCCGGCACGGCACAATGGGGCGATGCCCACCCTCGCCCAGCTCGCAGCCGACGGCGCGGGCCTGCCGTTCGCGGCGGCCGCCGACGCCCTGGCTGACGCCGTCCGCACACGGGGCGTCGCGGTGGTCGAGGCGCCACCAGGCACCGGCAAGACCACGCTGGGGCCGCCCATCGTCGCGGGGCTGGTCGACGGGCGGGTCGTGGTCACCCAGCCTCGCCGCGTGGCGGCCCGCGCCGCCGCCCGCCGCCTGGCCTCCCTCACCGGCACCACCCTCGCGGAGCTGATCGGCTTCACGGTCCGCGGGGAGCGCGCCGTCGGCCCGGGCACCCGGATCGAGATGGTGACCCCAGGCGTGCTGCTCCACAGACTCCTGCGCGACCCCTCCCTGGAGGGCGTGGGCGCCGTCATCCTCGACGAGGTGCACGAACGCGGCCTCGACACCGACCTGCTCGTCGGCCTCATCGCCGAGGTGCGCGAGATCAGGCCAGACCTGGCCGTGGTGGCGATGTCGGCCACCGTCGACGCCGCCGGGTTCGCGGCCCTGCTGGGCGGCGGCGAGCCCGCGCCCATCGTGGGCGTGCCGGCCGTGCTCCACCCGCTCGAGTCCCGCTGGGCGCCGGGCCCGTCCCCCCTCGACGCGCGCGGCGTCACTCGCTCCTTCCTCGAGCACGTGGCCGCCACCACCGACGCGGCCTTCCGGGAGCGGCCGGGTGACGGCGACGTCCTGGTCTTCCTGCCCGGGGTCCGCGAGGTGCGCCACGTGGCCGCCGCCCTCCGCTCCGACGCCGAGGTGCTCGAGCTCCACGGGCAGTTGACCCCCAGGGAGCAGGACCGCGCCGTCGCAGGCCGCTCGCCCGGAGACCGCCCGAGGATCGTGGTGGCCACCAACCTCGCCGAGTCCTCGCTGACGGTGGGCGGCGTCCGCGCGGTGGTGGACGCCGGGCTCTCCCGCGAGCCGCGCCGCGACTCCGGGCGTGGCATGTCCGGGTTGGTCACCGTGCGCGCCTCCCGATCGTCGGTGGAGCAGCGCGCCGGCCGCGCCGCGCGTCAGGGCCCGGGGGTGGTCTGGCGCTGCTACGACGAACGTACCTACAGCGCGCTCCGTGCACAGGTGACGCCCGAGTCGCAGACCGGCGACCTCACCGGCGCACTCCTCTCCCTGGCCGCGTGGGGAGCCCCCCGAGGCGAGGGCCTGGCCCTCCCCAGCCCGCTGCCGCCTGGGTCGGTCCGCGACGACGAGGCCGTGCTGCGCTGGTTGGAGGCCGTCGACGACGACGGACGCATCACCGCCCACGGCCGCCGCCTGGCCGAGGTCCCCGCCTCACCTCGGTGGGCCAGGGCCCTGCTCGACGGGGCCCCGGCCGTCGGCAGCGCGGTGGCGGCCGGGATGGTGGCCGCCATCGAGCTGGACGTCGACGGCGACCTGGCCGGCGAGCTGCGGGCACTGCGAGCCGGCACCCATCCGCAGACGAAGCGCTGGCGCGCGGAGGCGGCCCGGCTGGAGCGGCTCGCGCCCGATGAGGCCGGCGTAGGCGCGCCGCCCGGAGCCGTCGTGGCCCTCGCCTACCCCGAACGCGTGGCCAGGAGCACCGGCGAGGTCTACCTGCTGGCCTCGGGCACCCGCGCCGGAGCACCGCCCGCGTTGGCCGGCCACGAGTGGCTCGCGGTCGCCGAGGTCACCCGCGCGGTAGGGACGGCCGCCGGGGGCACCGGGGCCATGATCCGCTCCGCGGCCCCCATCGACGAGGCGACTGCCAAGCGGTTCGCCGCGCCGCTGCTGGTCAACGAGGTGCGCGGTCAGCTCTCCGGCAGCAGGCTGCGGGCGCGCCGGGTGACCGCGCTGGGGGCCATCGAGCTGACGTCCACCCCCGTGCCCGCCTCGGAACTCGGCGCCGCCGCCGTCGAGGGCGTCGTCCGCTCCGAGGGCCTGGGCGTGATCGGCTGGTCGGACTCGGCCGATGCGCTCCGCCGTCGGCTCGCGTTCCTCCACCGCCACGTCGGTGAACCATGGCCGGACGTCTCAGACGAGGCGCTGCTCGCCCGGCTGGATGAGTGGCTCGCGCCCGAGTTGGCGAGGGCCGCTCAGACCGGGAACCTCGGCGGTATCTCGCTCACCGCACCGCTCAGGCGGCTGGTGCCCTGGCAGGTGGCGACCAAGCTCGACGAGCTCGCGCCCGAGCGCCTCGCGGTGCCCAGCGGATCACACGTCAGGCTCGCCTACCCCGCGCACGACCACGACGGCCGGGTGGTCTGCGCGGTGAAACTGCAGGAGTGCTTCGGGCTGGACCGCTCCCCCACTGTGGCCGACGGCCGGGTGCCGGTGCAGTTCCACCTGCTCTCCCCCGCCGGGCGGCCGCTGGCCGTCACCGACGACCTCGCGTCCTTCTGGTCCGGCCCCTATGCCGGGGTCCGCTCGGAGATGCGGGGCCGCTACCCCAAGCACCCGTGGCCGGAGGACCCGTGGACGGCTCAGGCCACCGCGCGCACGAAGCGACGGATGGAGCGGTAGGGAACTACTTCTTCGGCGCCTCGGTGGTCGACAACGCGGCGACGAATGCCTCCTGCGGCACCTCGACACGGCCGACCATCTTCATCCGCTTCTTGCCCTCCTTCTGCTTCTCCAGCAGCTTGCGCTTGCGGGAGATGTCGCCGCCGTAACACTTGGCGAGCACGTCCTTGCGGATGGCGCGGATGGTCTCCCGCGCGATCACCCGGGAACCGATCGCGGCCTGGATGGGCACCTCGAACTGCTGGCGCGGGATGAGCTCCTTCAGCTTCGAGGCCATCAGCAGCCCGTAGGAGTACGCCTTGTCCTTGTGCACGATCGCGGAGAAGGCATCGACCGGGTCGCCGTGCAGGAGGATGTCGACCTTGACGAGATCCGAGGTCTCCTCGCCGTCGGGCTCGTAGTCCAGCGACGCGTAGCCCTTCGTGCGCGACTTCAGCGCGTCGAAGAAGTCGAAGATGATCTCGCCCAGTGGCAGCGTGTAGCGGATCTCGACCCGGTCTTCGCTGAGGTAGTCCAGACCACGCTGGATACCGCGGCGGGTCTGGCACAGCTCGAGGATGGTGCCGATGTACTCCGCGGGCGCCAGGATGGTGCTGCGCACCACCGGCTCGTACACCTCCGCGATCTTCCCTTCCGGATACTCGGACGGGTTGGTCACGGTGTGCTCGGAGCCGTCCTCCATCACCACCCGGTAGACCACGTTGGGGGCCGTCGAGATCAGGTCGAGGTTGAACTCGCGCTCTAGGCGTTCGCGGACGATCTCCATGTGGAGGAGGCCGAGGAACCCGATGCGGAACCCGAATCCGAGGGCGCTGGAGCTTTCGGGCTCGTAGGTGAGCGCGGCGTCGTTGAGCTGGAGCTTCTCCAGTGCCTCGCGCAGGACGTTGAAGTCGTCGCCGTCGATCGGATACAGCCCTGCGTACACCATGGGGTTGGGGTGGCGGTAGCCCGCGAGAGCCGAGGAGGCGGGACGGGTGTCGAGGGTGACGGTGTCACCAACGCGGGATTGGCGCACATCCTTGACGCCTGTGATGAGGTAGCCGACCTCCCCCACGCCGATGGCATCGGTTTTGACCGGGTCGGGGGCGATGACACCCACCTCCAGGAGGTCGTGGGTGGCCTGGGTGGACATCATCCGGATGCGTTCGCGGTGGCTCAGTTCGCCGTCGATCACGCGGACGTAGGTGACCACGCCACGGTAGGTGTCGTAGACCGAATCGAAGATGAGGGCACGTGCCGGGGCGTCCGGATCACCCTGCGGGGCGGGAACCTGTTCGACGACGGCGTCCAGGAGCAGCGACACGCCCTCGCCCGTCTTCCCTGATACCCGGAGGACCTCGTCGGGATCGCAGCCGATGATCCCGGCGAGTTCGGCGGCGTACTTCTCCGGATTGGCGCCCGGCAGATCGATCTTGTTGAGAACGGGAATGACGTGCAGGTTCGCCTCGAGCGCCAGGTAGAGGTTGGCCAGGGTCTGGGCTTCGATGCCCTGCGCGGCGTCCACCAGCAGGATGGCGCCCTCACAGGCCTGGAGGGACCGGGAGACCTCGTAGGTGAAGTCGACGTGTCCCGGCGTGTCGATCATGTTGAGGACGTGGGTGACGCCGTCCCTGACCCACGGCATCCGCACGGCCTGGGACTTGATGGTGATGCCGCGTTCGCGTTCGATGTCCATCCGGTCCAGGTACTGCGCACGCATCTGCCTGCCTTCGACGACGCCCGTCAACTGCAGCATGCGATCCGCCAGGGTGGACTTGCCATGGTCGATGTGCGCGATGATGGAGAAGTTGCGGATAATCGCCGGGTCGGTCTTGCCGGGGCGCGGAGCGGGCATGCATCTCCTCGTCGATGAACATGGGGACAGGCCATAATCTCACGGATCCGGCGATGGGGCTAAACCCACCTGGCTGGCGGCGATTTTGCTAGCCGCCAGCGCCTCAGGTAACCTTGACCGTCGCGTGTCCCACGCATGACCGAAACCATTATCACCCGTAAAGAGGCTTGCCCAGTGGCGAACATCAAGTCCCAGAAGAAGCGCAACAAGACCAACGAGATCGCGCGTCAGCGCAACAAGGCCGTCAAGTCGGCCCTGCGCACGCACGTCCGCGCCTTCCGCACGGCCGCCACCGAAGGCGACGCCGAGAAGGCCGCTGAGCTCGCCAAGGTCGCGAACCGCGCTCTTGATCGCGCAGTCAGCAAGGGCGTCATCCATTCGAACCAGGCCGCGAACCGCAAGTCGGCCATCTCGTTGGCCGTCGCCTCCCTCTGACGCACCCCGCGTCACCCGCTTCAGCGTCTTGACCGTCGGTCGTCAAGGCGCTGTTTTGCGTCCCCTGTGTCAGTGACGCCGGAGTCGCAGCACTCCCAGCACCATGCGCTCGAGGGCGAAGTCCGCGTTGGTGGCGGCTCCTTTGACCTCACCATCGGCGCGGGCCACGAGGCGGATGGCATCGGCCACGCCACCGGCCTGCCAGAGGCGTGAGTGCTTCGCGTAGTCCTTGAGCTTCCACGGGGGAATGCCCAGCTGACGGGCCAGGTCTCCCTCTGACATGCGCAGACCCTGGGCCTCCAGGTACTTGCCCATTCCGCGCAGTGCGCCCGCGAGCGCGCTGGTGATCAGCACCGGTGCCGCACCTGTGCTCAACGCCCACCTCAGGCGCTCCAGAGCGAGGCTCGGGTTGCCGGCAAGAACGGCGTCCGCCACGGCGAAGCTTGTGACCTCCGCCCGTCCCGCGAAGTAACGCTTCACCAACGCGGCGTCGATCTCGCCGCTGTCCCCGTCCGAGGCGAGCTGCTCCACGGCTGCGGCGAGGCTGCGCAGGTCGTGGCCGACGGCGGCCACCAGCTCCCCCGCCGCGTCCGGTCCGATCCTCACCCCGCGTCGACGTGCCTCGTCGCCGACGAACCTCGGGAGCTCAAATGGTTTGACGGCAGCGACGGTCTCCGTGCGGACCTTGGCCTTCTTGAGCTTGTCGATGAGCCCCTTGCCCTTCATGCCCCCTGGGTGAACCAGGATGAGACACAAATCCTCGGGCGGATTGCTCGCCACCGCCACCAGCTGATCCACGACCGAGGGCGGACAGCCGCCGACGTCCTCAATGACGGCGACGATGTGGGAGGAGAACAGCGAGCCGCCGACCACCTCGGACAGCATCGAGTCCTCCAGCTCTTCGGCCGAGATCTCGTTGACGTCCGCCTCTGGATGCGCGGCAAGCGCGCGGGCCTTGGTCTCCGCGACGAGCCTGTGCGCGAGAAGCGCCTCGGGGCCCGTGATGAGCAGGGCCGTACCCCACGCCGTAGAAGTCACAGCCCTAGCATGCCAGTGGTCCACGACGATGCGCCTCCGGTGTCGACCCCACGGGTCACGTCGTGGCGCCACGCCACCGCCTCACCACAAGAGTGGCGCCCTGCAGTCCCACGGCGACGGAGCCGTCCTGGTCCGTCCGGGCCACCTCCATCCCATGCTCGGCGGCTAGGCGCAGGGTGCTCTGCGCAGGGTGGCCGTAGTCGTTGTCGAGACCCGACGACGCGACGGCCAGTGCGGCACCGGTCGCGGCGAAGAACCGCGGCTCCTGACGGGATGAGCCATGGTGGGGGAGCTTCAGCACGTGGACCTCGAGCCCGACGCCGTGGGCGGCGGCGCTGCGCAAGGCCACGGACTGGCCAGCGGGTTCAACGTCCCCTGCCACCAGTACCCGGAGCCCACGCACCTCGACCGTCCCCACCACGGAGGCGTCGTTCTCGGGTGATCCCTCCCCCTCCGCCTCGGGCTCCAATCCCCCTGCCTGCTCCCAGGCTGAGGCGGTGCGCCACACCACGTCCCCCACAGACAGCTGCTCCCCTGCCCGCGCGGAGCGGACCTCGGCACCCGCCTCCCGGGCGGCTGACAGCAGCCATGCCGGCTGCCGCCCTGCACGGGTGAGTATCAGTCCTGGCCGGTATCGGCGGATCACCTCCTCCGCTCCACCCGTGTGGTCCGCATGCCAGTGCGTGAGGACCAGCAACGGCACTGCCCCTACCCCGAGAGCGGACAGGCAGCCCACGGTGGGGCCAGCGTCCGGACCAGCGTCGACGAGGACGACGGCGCCGGTCTGAGCCGCGAAGACCGTCGCGTCACCCTGCCCCACGTCGCAGAAGACGACCCCCCAGTCACCGGGCCACCCCGGCGGAGTGGGCCGCACCAGGCAGGAGACGAGCAGCACCATCACGACCGACGCCGCCCCCAGAGGCGTCCGGAGCAGGCTCGGCAGAAGCATCGCCAGCGCAGCCACGGCCACCATCACCACCAGCATCCCAGCGGCAGACGCCTCCCAGTCCCAGGCGGCGGAAGGAAGCGCGGCACCGCCCTCTGCGAGCCACAGGATGGGTTGCGCGCACCACCCGGCCAGCCAACCAGGACCGGCTGCCAGTGCGGGAGCCCAGCACAAGAGGGCCGCCGCCAGCCCAAGCACGGTGGTGGGGCCGACGAACGGCCCGGCCAGGGCATTGGTGATCACTCCCACCATGGAGACCTGATCGCTGATTCCGGTGACAATGGGCTGCGTGGCGAGCTGGGCCGCCATCGGCACTGCGATGGCCTCTGCTGCCCACCGCGGCGCCCACCTCGTCAGTGCCCGGACCAGGCTCGGCCCCAGCAACACAATGCCCGCGCAGGCAGTCACCGACAGCGCGAAACCTGCTGATCTGGCCAGCCACGGGTCAAGCCAGGTCAGCGCCAGAATTGCCACGCTCAGGGCGCGCATGCTGCGCCCCCCGGTCCCGACGCCGACGGCGGCCAATGCCACCAGGCCCATCGCTGTGGCGCGGAGCACCGATGGCTCCTGCCCGCACACGAGCACGAACGCCGCCACCCCTCCCACCGCGGCCGCGCGCACCCACCAGCCACGAAGCCCGACCGCTCTGACGGCGGCGAGCACGACCCCCAGCATCAGGGTGAGGTTGGCTCCGGACACCGCCATCAGATGGGTCAGGCCCGTGACCTGGAACTGGTCTCGCATCTCGTCGTCCACGCCCGAGGTGTCGCCAACCACGAGCGAGGGCACCAGTGCGGCCTGCCGCGGCGGCGACTGGGCGACAGCCTCTCGGAGTCCGTGGCGCATGGCCGTGGCCCCCGCATCGAACAGGTGGGGAGCCCGCACCATGTCCAGGAGCTCGCGGAGGCTCAGCACCGCGACGGCAGAATCATCCGGGCGAGGCTCGCCCATCCGCACCCGGGCGAGATACTCCGCCCCCGGCACCGACTCCACCAACGCGGTGCCGTTGCGTCCAGAGGCAAGGACGACGACGGGCACGGCGGCCTCGACGCGGCGGCCACGGGCCTCCACCCAGACCAGCCGGGCCCTGGCCACGACGGCCTCTGCGGTCTGCTGGGGTTCGGCGAGGATCCGGATTCTCACCGTGCCCACGGCACCGGCTTCGGCGAAGGCCGCGACGGGAGAGCTGTGTCGCTGCCAAGCCTGCACCCCGGAGGTCAGTCCGGTGACGGTGAAGACCACGACCACCACGCAGGTCCACATCCGGCCCAGTCGTGCCGCCACAAGGGCAATCAGTCCGAGCCCCACAACCATGGCCAGCAGCGGCCCAGGATCCGGACGCCAGCCGGTGGTGGCGATCCAGGAGGCACTCCAGGCCGCCGCCGCCAGCGGAACCAACCGCCAGTCATGGCCAGCGGCCCGTGGCTGCCCACCCTCATTCCCGACCTGCATGACCCACTCTCGGTAGGACCTGACGCCATTTCCCTCCGCGCCGACCGGTTGTGGATAACGGCGGTGCTGGGGCGCCCCGACCTGAGACGGGTCGGACGCTTCTGGACGTGTCGTCTATGGATGCGAACCATCGGGAGAGGAGGGCGCGGGAGCTGTCGCTTGGCGCGCACCACGTTCGCGCTAGACCCGGACCAGCAGTTTCAGCTTCTCGAAGGTCTTAGGCCCGATCCCGCTGACCTCCTGCAACTCCTCGACGGCCGTGAATCGGCCGTTCTCCTCCCTCCACGCCACGATGGCGCCCGCCATCACTGGACCCACCCCGGGGAGGGTCTCCAGTTCGGCCACCGTCGCGCTGTTGAGGTCGACAGCCCCTGGGGATCCTCCGCCCGCGATGGCGCCGGAGGCCCCGTTGAGCTCGCCCTGGGGATCCCCGGAGGTTCCGATGATCACCTGCATCCCCTCGCTCACCGGCGCAGCCAGATTCAGCTGCGCCGGATCCGCATCTGGTGAGAGCCCGCCGGCCGCCTCGATCGCATCCTGGACGATCGAGCCCTCAGGAAGCGTGATGACCCCCGGGTGAAGCACCGCCCCGGCCACGTGGACGCGCACCATGGGCGTGGGGCTGGGGCTCGGTACCGGCGCCGCTGGGGAAGAGACCACCGACACGGAAGGGAGAGGCACCTCGGTGGCCGATGACCGAGCCAAGGCCGCGACGGCGACTCCCACTCCGCACAACAGCAGGATGGCCACCACCCACAGATGCTTGAGGGTGATGGTGCGTCGGGGCGGCAGCCCGGTCGACCGGGGCGCAGGCGTCGGAGGCGGTGGGGCGGGCGGGCCGACGGGCTCTGGAACGGGCTCTGCTGCCGCGCGCCGCGGCCCGCACAGCGCGGGCCGACCCGCACTGACGTAGGCCAGCCGGGCCCTGGCCAACTCTTCGGCGTCTCGGGGCTCCATATCCCCTTGTTCGCACGTGGAGCCGCCGGTTTCTCGGCCGGGTGCACGCCTGTGGAGAACTCAGCGCGGGACGAGGCTGAGCATCTTCGGGAGCCTGGGGATCACCTTGGCGATCTCCCGGCCGTCCAGGGACCTCTGGACGCCCGGGTCCGCCAGCGCCGCCGCGAGCGCGTCCTGCTCGGTGATATCTGCGGGCACCTCGAGCTTGGCGCGGATCTTGCCCTGGATCTGCACCACCATGGTGACCGTGTCGTCGACGGTGAGGCTCGGGTCCGCCGTCGGCCAGGTGCTGGTGGCCACGGAGGGCGCGTGGCCCAGCAGCTCCCACATTTCCTCCGCCACGTAGGGCGCGACGACGCTGAGCGATTGAGCCACGAACTCCGCGGCCTCGCGCACGGCGGGGTCTGCGGGTCCAGGGGCTCCGTCGATCGCTTTACGGGTGGCGTTGACCACTTCCATGGTGCGCGCCACGGCCACGTTGAACCGGCCGGACTCCAGGAGCATCGACACCTCGGTGATGGCCTTGTGGACCGCCTTGCGCAGCGCGGGGTCGCCGAGCGCGAAATCGACGCGACGATCCGAGGCGACGTCTGCGGCGATGCGGTGCGCACGCTGCAGGAACTTCAGGCTCGAGGCCGGAGACAGGTCAGCCCAGTCGATGTCGTCCTCGGGGGGCCCCGCGAACACCATGGTGAGGCGCACAGCGTCCACACCGAACTCGTCGATCTGCTTGCCGAGATCTACGCCGTTGCCCAGCGACTTGCTCATCGCCTTGCCCTGGTTGATGACCTGGCCCTGATTGAGCAGGCGAAGCATCGGCTCGTCGAAGTCCACCAACCCCATGTCGCGCAGCACCTTGGTGAAGAAGCGCATGTAGAGCAGGTGCAGGATCGCGTGTTCGACGCCGCCGACGTACTGCGCGACCGGCATCCAGCGGCGAACGTCGTCGGGGTTGAAGGGGCCCTTGTCGTAGCCCGGGGAGCAGTAGCGGAAGAAGTACCACGATGAGTCGACGAAGGTGTCCATCGTGTCTGTGTCGCGCTGTCCCGGTCCGCCGCAGCGGGGGCACTCCGTGGACACCCATTCGGTGGCCGAGGCCAGCGGGGAGGTGCCCTTGGGCGCCAATGCGGCGCCCCGCAGGTCCGGCAGGCGGACCGGCAGCTGGTCGTCGGGGACGGGCACTTCCCCGCACGACGGACAGTGCACCACGGGGATGGGGCAGCCCCAGAACCGTTGGCGGGACAGGAGCCAGTCACGGAGCCGGAACTGCACCGTGCCCGTGCCGAGACCGTCGGCCTCCAGTTGCGCGATGATCCGCGCCACGCCGGAGGCCTTGTCCGTCAGACCGTCCAACGTGCCCGAGTTGATGTAGGCGCCGTCGCCGCTGGTGGAGACCCCGGTGAGGGCCGGATCGGTGCCGTCGACGTCGATGACGGTGCGCACCGGGAGCCCGTACTGCCGGGCGAAGTCCAGGTCCCGCTGGTCGTGCGCCGGCACGGCCATGATGGCGCCTGTGCCGTAGTCGGCCAGGACATAGTCGGCGGCCCAGATCGGAATCTGCTCGCCGTTGACGGGGTTGACGGCGTGGCACCCCAGCCAGACACCCGTCTTGGCTCGCTCGGTGGACTGCCGCTCGATCTCGGTCTCCCGCTTGACCTTCTCCAGGTAGGCCTCAAAGGTCTCCCGTTGGGTGTCGGTGACCAGATCGGCCGCGAGGGGCGCATCGGGCGCCACCACCATGAAGGTGGCACCGAACAGGGTGTCGGGGCGCGTGGTGAAAACCGTGATGGGCTCCGCGCGCCCCTCGACGATGAACCGGACGTGCGCGCCCTCGGATCGTCCGATCCAGTTGCGCTGCATAGCCAGGACGTGATCCGGCCAGCCCCCCTCAAGCTGCGCCATATCGTCGAGCAACTGCTGCGCGTAGGCCGTGGTCTTGAAATACCACTGGTTCAGCTTGCGCTTGGTGACTTCCGTCTTGCAGCGCTCGCACCTGCCGTCGACAACCTGCTCGTTGGCCAGCACAGTCTGGTCCGTCGGGCACCAGTTGACGAACGAGTCCTTCCGGTAGGCCAGTCCCCGCTCGTAGAAGCGGGCGAACAGCCACTGTGTCCACTTGTAGTAGTCCTCGTCCGAGGTGTGCAGCCGGCGGGACCAGTCGAAACTGAGCCCGTAGCGTTTGAAGGAGCGGGCCTGGGTCTCGATGTTGTTGTAGGTCCAGGTGGCCGGATGGGCATCAGCTTTGATCGCGGCGTTCTCGGCGGGCAGGCCGAAGGAGTCCCAGCCTATCGGGTGCATGACGTCAAAGCCCTTGAGGCGCCAGTAGCGGGCCAGCACGTCTGCCATCGCGTACGCCTCGGCGTGTCCCATGTGCAGGTCACCGGATGGATAAGGAAACATGTCCAGCACGTAGCGGCGCTCTCGGCTGCCGTCGTCGAGGGGGGTGAAGGTTCCGTTCTCCTCCCAGAAGGCCTGCCACTTCTCCTGGGCTTGGACCCTGTCGTACTGACCCACCTCTTGGCTCACGACCATCTCCTGCAATCGGCATCTACTGCGCCTGGCGGCACGGTGGCTCAATATACCCGTCCGCCCTGAGCCGGACCCACCGTGCACCCAGGCATCGTGGCTGCCTCAGGCGAGAAGGGCGTCCACTTCGGCGGCGGTGGGCGGCTGGGCACCCTTCCGGGTGCACACGATCGCGGCCGCGGCAACGCCGCGCGCCAGCGCCGCCTCCACATCTCCCGGGTCATCGGCGTAGGCCGACAGGAAGCCGGCCATGAACGTGTCACCGGCGCCCACCGTGTCCACCACGTCGATGCGACGCCCAGGTGTGCGGATGCGGCGACCGTCCGGCTTGACGGCCACCACGCCGTCAGCGCCGAGCGTGACGATGAACATCGACAGCCCGTACTCCCCTACCCATCCCTCCGCGTAGCCCAAGGGATCCGAATCGTCGTCGACGAGCCACGCGATGTCCTCGTCCGAGGCCTTGGCGATGCCACCGTTCTTGCCGACGGCCGACAGAAGGTCTGAGACGAGACCGAAGTACTCTGCCCTGTCCGGCAGGGTGGACGGCCGAACGTTGATATCGAAGCTCACCGCGGCGTCGGTGCTGCGAACGAAGTCCAGGATGTGCTTCGCGCCGCTGCCGATGACGGCGCCGATGGAGCCGAAGTGCAGCCAGTCCGAGTGCTCCAACTGCGGCAGCTCGCCTGCCCTCCAGCTGAATGCGGACGTGCCCGCGAAGTGGAAGTGGTAGCTGGCCCGGCCCTGCTCGTCGAGGGACACGACCGCGAGCGAGGTGGGGTCCTCCGTGGGGACGGCCAACCCGAGGTCCACGCCCGCGTGCTCGAGGTGGCTGCGCAACTGGCGCCCCAACGCATCAGTGCTCAGCCGACCAAGGAATCTGGTGTCCTTGCCGAGGCGCGCGAGGGCGGCAGCTGTATTGAACGGACCTCCACCCGATCTGGCGATCCAACGGCTCTCCGCCGGCGAGATCATCTCCTCCGGCATCAGATCGATCAGGGCTTCTCCACACACGACGAAACGCATGGCAGAACCCTACGGCACGCCCGGGGGGCCGGCGCCCCCGAGGGGTCATTCGTCCCAGCGACGCGGCGGGATCCCGCACTGGTGGAGACGCCTGAGTAGGCTCGCCACCGCATGCCGGGGATCTGACCTCGCCAGCTGCTCAAGGCATGAGGTCTGGGCAGCGCCCCGGCCGCTCAGCCAGGACGCCATCCCCAGGAGCGAGATCACGTTCGCCTGCACGTCCTCGGGCGCGACACGACGGGCCGCCACCAGATTGGGCCACACGGCATCCGCGTTCGTGATGCTGAGGCGGGTGAGCAAGGCGCCGAGCCGGTCTTCGTCTCCCAACAGGACAGCCAGGGTGCAGGCCTCGGTGGGGGTGAGCCGTTCCTCGGACTCCGCCAGGTCCGCAAGGAGGTCCATCGCATCCTCCGGGGACAAGGCGCGGACCAGGGTCTGCGCCGCCGCCACCTCCGCATCCGGCAGCGGGACGTGCTGCTCGACGGGTGCCACAGCTTCCTCCCGGTCCGCGCAGATCCTGACTCCTTCATAGACGGCCTGCGCCTCGAGCGCGCTGGTGTGGCACTCGATCTCGTGCACCTGCAGGTCCGCGTCCAGCACCCACGTGGTCTGCCCGTTGGTCACCATGGCGTCGATAACCCGCGACTCCCCCACCACTGATGCCAGCTCAGTGACGGCGAGACCCGCCTCGTCCGGCTCACCGAAGCCGATCAGCACGAACCGGCAGTCCTCCACCTGGGAGGAGGCGTTGATGATCTGATCCGCCACGTCGTCGAAGTGGTAGACGAACCAGTCGAGATCCAGGCGGGCGCAGAAGGCGACGGACTTGCCGCTCAACGCCAGGATGACGCAGGAGTCAGTGGGGTGGAAGCCCAGCAGGACGGCGGGCATGGCGAGAAGATCGGCACGCGTGGTGCCGCGGAGAACTGGTGTGCTGCTCATTGTCCATTACTCGGGAAGACGCTGGGTTGTTTCCCACCTGTCAGCGGAACTGTGGACAACCGCTCTGGGTACGCTGGCAGCACTATGAGCAACCAGCAGTGGCCGCCGCCGGGCGAGGGACGGGACAACTCGCCGTGGTCCCACCAGGATCCTGGCTACCGCCCCACACAGTTCCACGACGTGCAGGGCCGCGATCCGCGCCAGCCGTTCGGTCAGCCACCGGCGCCGCCCCCAGACCCCGACACTGTCCGTCCGCCCCGCACGCCCGGTCCCACACTGTGGATCGTCGTGGGCGTGATCGTCCTCATCGGGGCTCTCATCCTGGGCATGCAGTTCCTCGGCGGAGATCCGGCTGCGGCCCCGGAGGCCTCCCCCACCCCCTCCGTCGCGGCTGAGCCGTCGCCCACCCGATCCGGCAACTTCATTCCCTTCGAGGGCAACGGCGACGGGATCTTCGAGATCGTGAGCCACGAGTGGACCGACGATGGGTTGGCGTTGAAGATCCGCGTCGAGGTGGAGGAGGGCGAGTACCAGTTCGGCCTCTTCTCCTTCACCAACGAGTCACGCGAGGCGTTCGACCCGGTGGATCCCTTCCCGTTCACCGTCCGCGCCGGCGTGCCGTACGAGGCCGACGTGTTCTTCGTCATGCCGAATGCGGATTCCACCATCGTGCTGGCCACGCCGTCGGGCCGCGTGGCGCTGAACGCCCTTCCGATAGCGGCCGGGTAGCGATCCTCGCTCGTCCACCCCACCGGTCCCTGAGGAGGGTCGCCCGCGAAGCGGCGTGGCCCGTCTCGAAGGGTCGTGACTACCACCTTCACTCCGATCTCGACGTCGGGCGCGGGGAGCCGTGAGTCGATACCCGCACCCGAGCACACGGGTGCGGGACGGCAGGGCGGCGCCGCGTCGCGGTGCCCAACCCGACGATCACCCGGCCGGCATCCCGCCAAGGTAGACCCAACCCCAGCGCCGCCCTGCCGACTCGCACCCGGACTAGACCACGCCACAAGCAGGACGAGTGCGGGGAGACGGGAGACTATGCCCGGGCGGCCTCAACAACCCGACCACCGACCCGGCTGACCGGAACATCGAAACCATGGACAACGGCCGCCCGGGCATCGACTCACGGCTCACCGCACCCGCCAACAAGAATTGCGTGAAAGTGGTAGTCACAACCTTTCGAGACAGGCCACGCCGCTTCGCGGGCGACCCTCCTCAGGGAGCGAAGGGGACGGGCCACGCCGCTTCGCGGGCGACCCTCCTCAGGAAGCGCAGGGCACGGGTCACGCCGCTACGCGGGCGACCCTCCTCAGGCAGCGAAGGGGACGGGCCACGCCATCGGGTCGCATGGCGCCGAACGCCTCTCCGGCGGAGCCGGCTAGCTCATGGGTGGGTCGGAGGCGGGCGCGTTCTCGCTCGCCTCGGCCAACACGCGCCGCTCCTCGATGGCGTCCGGGTGATCCTTGGACAGCAGCAGCACGCCGTAGACCGCGATGGCGCCCGTGACGGCCATTCCCACGGCTGGGCCCACGCCCATGCCGATGCCCTCACCCAGCACGATGAGCCCGAAGAGGACCGCCACGAACGGGTCCACCGTCGTCATGGTGCCCACGGTGATCTCCGCCGGCCCGGATGCGTAGCCCTGCTGGATCATCCACACGCCGAGTCCGTAACAGGCCAGCATCATCGCCACCGTCGCGACGACCTCGAACCCGGCGAAGGACTGGCCGTGCTTGAGGACCAGATCCATCGCCGCCTTCATGAACCCGGAGGCGAGGCCGTAGAAGGTGGCGCCAACCGAGGACCACATCATGGCCTTCGCCCACGGGGCCGCTTTTGTCGCGAAGTAGGACAGCACACCGCAGATGGCGCACACCACGAGGAAGGCGATGAACATGGGGGCGAACTCAACCTGCTTGACGCCGGTGGCGAAGAGCGACGAGAAGACCGTGAAGCCGACGACGCCGGCCACAGTGATGCCCACAGCGATCCACATCTTGTGGCTCAGCTTGTGCTTGTGGATACGGGCTGCGAGCAGCACGGACCACGGCACGGCCAGGATCCCCACCGGCTGCACTACAGCCACGGGTGCGAATGACAGCGCCACCAGGTGGATGGCCGCCCCGGAGAAGACGAACAGGAGCCCGAGCAGCCACTTCCGGATCTTGAACAACCGCAGCAGCCCAGCGAACGTGAGCGTGTTCGACGACGCGGTTCCCGACGGATCGAAGGTGGACTTGACCCCCAGGCTCTGCAGGACGGCACCGCTGGCGAACAAGAAGGAGGACACAACCTGCATCCCGATGGCTAGCCAGATCACGTGCGCGGCCTCTCAGTCGATCGTCGCTGGAAGACTACAGGCCCATAGGAAGGCCGGGGTGCGACCGCGGTCCTGCTCCGCATCGACCCCGGTCGCTACCCTCATGCGTAGACAACCACCTTGTCACCGACGCGGGCGGCGTCGAACAGCGCCGCCACGGCTGACTTGTCCCGGACGTTGACACAACCGTGCGAGGCTCCGTTGTAGCCGTTGCGCGCGAAGTCCGCCGAGTAGTGGACCGCCTGGCCGCCGCTGAAGAACAGGGCGTAGGGCATGGGTGTGTCGTAGAGGCTGGAGACGTGGTTCTTCGACTTCCAGTAGACCGAGAAGACGCCGTTGCGGGTGGGAGTCAGCTCTGAGCCGAAGCGCACGGACATGGTGTCGACGATGGTTCCGTCGATCACCCACGCCAGGCGGCGCTGCGCCTTGGAGATGCAGATGACGCGCCCGGTCAGGCAGCGATCGTCCAGCGTCATCGTCGAAGGCGTTGCAGCGCGGACCACGTTGTTGAGTTCGTCCGCGGTGGGCTTGCGGGTCATGCCGTACAACCGGTCCTTGGTGCGCTGATCCACTTCCCCAGTGACGGGGATCTGGCGCTTGGCCTGGAAGCCCTTCACCGCCTCCAGGGTCTGCGCGCCGAAGATGCCGTCGATCTTGGGCGAGTACCAGCCGATCTGCTTCAGCCTGGCCTGCAGGTCCTTGACGCCGTCACCCTTGCTGCCTTGGGCGTAGATCGCGGGGCCGGGGGTCAGCACGTTGTACATCTCGTCCCGGGTGGGTTCGCGCGTCATGGAATGAAGTCTGTCCAGCGTCACCTGATCCACCGCACCGGTCACGGGGATGCCGCGCTTGGCCTGGAAACCCTCGATGGCGAGCCTGGTGTCCTCGGCGTAGACCCCCGTGATCTTGCCGGAGAACCAGTCAAGCTGCAGAAGGCGGTGCTGCAGGTCACGCACATCGTCGCCCTCGTCGCTGAGCTCAAGCAGTGCCGGGGGCGGCGGGGGTGCCGGGGGGGCCGTCTCCTGCGTGGGCGGTTCAGTGATGGAGGGCACCGGATCCGGCGAGAATGACGGGCTGGGTGCCGGCGCCGACGGGGTTGCCGGGACGGGCTCGGCCACGGGGCTGCTCGGCGCCGGGAGTGGTGTGGCGTCCGGAGAGACCGCCCCGGGTGCGCAACCGGCCAACAGCAGGGCCACGGCGGCGATCATGCCGACGGCGACCCGCCGGGCGCCAGATGGGCTGAACACGGTGCACCTCGCAGGGGGAAGATCGAACACGTCACGGGTAGCATAGTCTCCCCCCAGGTCACGCCTGGACATGACACCCTCAGGGGCGCAGCGGGTCATGGTGGTCCTTTCCTCGATCCATACCCTCCCTACGCATGGGACCGGTGCTCCGGTTGCACTCCCTGTCCGGTCAAGCGCGGCCGTGGAGCGACCGCCGCCGGACTCTCCAGTCGGGGATGAGACGGTCCATCCAGGCGACGAACCCGGGCCCATGTCCGCGCTCGTGGAGGTGGACGAGTTCGTGTACCAGCACATACTCGAGCGCTGACGGCGGATGCTCCGCGAGGGCGACGTTGAGGGTGATCGCGGCGCTGCGCGTGTTGCAGGTGCCCCATCTGGTGGTCATCCTCCGCAGACGGATGAGCGAGGGGGACCTGCCCACCCTTGGTTCCCACTCGGCTCGGAGCCCTGGAAGCGCCGCCTCGAGCTCGCGCCGGTACAGCCCTTCGAGGCCGCGCCGTCGGGCCTCCTCGTCCGACCCTCCGAGCAGAACACTTCCCGCCTCAAGCGTGGCCCCGGCTGTGACCCCGGGCACGGTCCGCAGCTCATGCCACCTCCCCCAGACCCGGGCCCGTCCGCCATCGACAAGCGGCTCGGCCACCGGCGCGGCCATCCTGACCCGTGCCTGCGCGTCGACGATCCACGCGCTGTGCCGCCGCACGAAGTCCTCAACGGCCTCCTCCGACACCCCCACGGGCGCCGAGACGGCCACCCGGGCGTCCGGGGGAAGGACCCGCACCCGGATTGTCTTGATGGGCTTGTACGTCACCGTGGTTTCGATGCCGGCCACACGGAGCCGGGAAGAGGGTTGGGCGCGTCTGGGCATGGGCGTCATGCTACGACGGGCCACCGACGAAGAGATTCAGCCATGCGGCCCCGGGAATTCACCTGAGGTTCATCTGGAGGCGTCAAAAATGAACCTCAGGCTCGCTCACATGCCCCGATTGCGCGGGAGGAGCCGCGGCGTAGCAGACTGGGCACGTGCCACCCGAGTTAATCGTGTTAACGCTCGTCGTCGTGACCGCTCTGGTCTTCGACTTCACCAATGGTTTCCATGACACGGGAAACGCCATGGCCACCTCGATCGCAACCGGTGCCCTCAAGCCGAAAACGGCCGTCGCCCTGTCGGCCGTCCTGAACCTGGTGGGCGCATTCCTCTCGGTCGAGGTCGCACTGACGGTCACCAACGCTGTGGTCAACATCCAGGACAAGACCGGCGCACCCAGGCCGGAGCTCATCGCCGACGGGGGCCTAGCCCTCCTTCTGATCATCCTCTCAGGCCTCGTCGGCGCCATCGTGTGGAACCTCCTCACCTGGCTATTCAGCCTTCCCTCGAGTTCCTCACACGCCCTGTTCGGTGGCCTCGTCGGTGCCACCATGGCCGGACTAGGCGTCCAGGGGGTCAAGTGGACCGGGGACGGGACCAAGCTCGACGGGGTGATCGGCAAGGTGGTGTTGCCGGCCCTGATGTCGCCGGTGGTCGCGGTGATCGTGGCCACTGTCGGCACCTGGTTGGTGTTCAGGATCACGCGCGGCGTGGCTGCGAAGTACCGCGAGTCCGGCTTCCGCTGGGGCCAGATCGGCTCCGCGTCCCTGGTCTCTCTCGCCCACGGCACCAACGACGCCCAGAAGACGATGGGCGTCATCACCCTGGCACTCATCGCCACCGGGACCTGGACGGATCTGGAGGCAGTGCCCTTCTGGGTGAAGCTGAGCTGTGCGCTCGCCATCGCGCTGGGCACCTACCTGGGCGGCTGGCGGATCATCCGCACCCTGGGAAAGGGCCTGGTGGAGATCGAGTCACCCCAGGGCATGGCGGCGGAGTCCTCGTCGGCGGCGGTCATCCTCGTCTCCAGTCATCTCGGCTTCGCCCTGTCCACCACGCACGTCGCCACCGGATCCATACTCGGTACCGGCATCGGCAAGAAGGGCGCCACCGTCAACTGGCGGATCGCCGGCCGGATGGGGATCGCCTGGCTGATCACGCTGCCCTCGGCGGGGCTGGTGGGGGCGCTGATGTGGCTGATCGGTCACACCATCGGAGGCCTCGCCGGGGCCATCGTCGTCTTCCTTGTCCTGCTCGCTTCATCGGCCTGGATGTACCACCGGTCGCGCCGCTCGATGGTGGACCACAGCAACGTCAATGACGAGTGGGTGGAGCAGGTGACGGACCGGGTACTGCCCAGCCACACCAAGGATCCGGACCGGGAGGGAACGAACGCATGAACACCCTGTGGCTGGCGCTGGGCGGCGCCTGGAACGTGCTGTGGGTGGGTCTGCTCCTGGGGGCCGGCCTGCCTGCCATCTTCGCCCTCGGTATCCGTGCGCTCTCCTATGGGGTGGGCGGTGACGCGGACGCCACTGATCACGTCCCGCACCCGGCAGCCAGGGTGGTGGCCTATCTCTGCTTCGCCGTCGTGCTGGTGGCCGTCACCGCTGGAATCGGCGTCATCGTGGCGCACGGTCTCGGGATGAGGCTGGTCATGGACGGACTCCTCCCCTCGTTCGTGGCCAAGTGACCCAGTAGACGCTAGAGCGCCACCTCTCCGGAGCCACGCTGCACGAGTGTGGTGGGAACCACGATCTCCCGGGGCTCCGAGGTGTCCCCGTCGAGCCTCCCGAACACCAGCTCGGCGGCCGTGCGTCCGATCAGGCTGGGATCCTGAGCCACCACCGTCACAGGCACCGCCAGGTAGGCCGCCATGGGGATGTCGTCGAATCCCACCAGCCCCACCGCCGCAAGCTTCTGCGCGGCGCTCAGCGCCTCGACGGCGCCGATGGTGATGAGGTTCTGGGCGGTGAACAACGCCGTGGGCGGATCCGCCGACGCCAACAGGCCGGCCACCGCTCTGGCGGCGGCCACTTCGTCGCCCAGGCCGCCCACCACCAGGCCGGGTCCCACCCGCAACCCTCTGTCGCGGCATTCGTCGAGGTACCCTCGGCGCCGTTCACGGGCCGTGAAGATCTCTTCGCTGTCGCCCAGAAATGCGATGCGTGTATGGCCATGGTCGGCGAGGTGTGCCACCGCCACCCTCGCGCCGGCGTAGTTGTCCGACAGCACGGTGTCGGCCACCACACCCGAGGGCCTGCGGTCCACGAACACGACAGGGGTCCCTCGGTCCATCTCGCGGGCGAGGTAGGAGTGGTCCCGGCCGATGGTGGTGAGGATGAGACCGTCGACCCTGCGCCGCAGGAACGCCTCGACGGCCTCGCGCTCACGGGTGGAATCGTCGTCGAGGCTCGAGGCGAAGACAGCCACGTGGTGAGGGCGTGCCACGTCCTCGACGGCGCGATGCAGGGAGGCAGAGAAGGGGTTGGCGACGTTGCCCACCAGGAGCCCGAGTGTGTTGGTACGGCCGCGACGGCGCAGGTTTCCGGCGTGAAGGTCCGGCTGGTAGTGGAGTTCGGAGATGGCGGCCACCACCCGTGCCCGAGTCTCCTCGGCCACCTTCGGATCCCGGTTGATCACCCGCGAGACGGTGGTGACGGCCACGCCGGCAATGGCCGCGACGTCCTTCATGGTGGGGCGTGCCACCCTGCCATCCCTCACCGCGACACCCGCCGCCTCGTCGCGCCCGTGATCGCGGAGAGGACTTCCTCGTAGCTGGCGGTCCCGGCGTCGAACGAGCCGTTGTTGCGCCCATGCCGGAGGACCTCGATCCGGTCTGCGACGGCCCGCACGTCATAGAGGTTGTGGCTGATCAGGATGACCCCCAGCCCCATGTCGCGCAGCCGTTCGACGTAGCTGAGCACCTCCGCCGTCTGGGCCACCGACAGCGAGGCCGTCGGCTCGTCGAGCACCACCAACCGCGGCTGCCGCACCAGAGTGCGGGCGATGGCGACGCTCTGCCGCTGGCCGGCCGAGAGCTGCACGAGCGGAGTGCGCAGATCTGGGATGCGGGCGTTGAGCTGGGCGAGGTAGGACCGCGCGAGGTCGTCCATCCGGTCGACATCCAGCAGCCCACCGGAGCTGAGCTCTCGCCCCAGGAAGATGTTCGAGGTGACGTCCAGATTCTCGGCGAGCGCGAACTCCTGGAACACCGCCGCGACACCCTTGGCGAATGCCGCCTGGGCCGAGGCGATGGTCACCTCGATGCCCCCGAGGAGGATCTGTCCCGCGTCGGGTTGGTGGACCCCGGAGATCATCCGTGCCAGGGTGGACTTTCCAGCGGCGTTGTCTCCGACGAGCGCAACCACTTCGCCGGCCCGCACCGTCAGGTCCACGTCCACCAGTGCCAGCACCCCGCCGAAGTGCTTGCTGACCGAGCGCAGCTCGAGGAGCGGGGGGCGGGCGTCCATGCCTGTCATCCTTCCACCGATCCGGCCGGCGCGGCGTTGATCAGATCGTGAATGGCCACCAGCGCACCCCGGGCGCACCCGTCGACGGGGAACGCAGGCTCCGCCAGGAGCTCCTCGACGGGCGGCAGCAACGGGCGGCTCCGCATCGCGTCGCGCAGCGGTCCGACGAAGGCCTCCCCCACTGTCGCCAACTCGCCGCCCCAGGTGATCCGTTCCGGCGCGACGACGGTGGCGAGGTCCGCGAGCGCCGTTCCGATGACGCTTCCGGCGTCCGCGACCACCTGGCGACAGCCCGGGTCACCGTCGCGCGCCGCCTTGACGATGGAGCGTAGATCCATGGGTCCATGGCTGAGCCGCACCAGCTCTGCCAGCGCCTCCCCGGACACGACGGTGTTGAGGCAGCCCCGCGCTCCGCAGCGGCAAATCTGGCCGGCCGCATCCACCCGTACATGCCCGAGTGCGCCGGCGCCAGCTCTGAATCCACCATGCACCACTCCGCGCAGGACCAGGCTTGACTCGGTGGTGTGCGAGGCGTGCACATAGAGAGCGCCCTCGACGCCGCGCAGGGCGCCGAGCCGCGATTCCGCCAACGCCCCGGCGTCGGCCTCCTTGACCACCAGCACCCTGCGCTGGATCCTGGCGGACAGCTCGTCGACGTCGAGCTCCTCCCAGCCGGGCAGCTGGAACGCGCCGGTGCGGCCACCGCGACCCACGCTGGAGGGCAGCGCCAGGCCCACTCCCCCGATGTGCTCCATGTCCGCCCCCACCTGGTCCGCGAGGTCGGCCACCAGCAGCGCCGCCCTGTCCAGGGTGGTGTCTGACCTGTGGTCTGCCGGGAGGGGCATCCTCGTCGAGGCGACCACCTCCAGTGTGGCGTCCGCGAGGACGAGATCCAGGGACCTCCGGCCGATGTGCATGCCCACGGCCAGGGCGGACGAGGGCCTGAGCGAGACCAGCTGGGCCCGGCGACCGGAGCGTGTGGTGGCGCTGGTCTCCACCACGCCCTGCTCGAGCAGCTGCTTGACGATGTTGGACACGGTGGCAGCGGACAACCCGGTGGCGCTGGCCAGTTCCACCTGCGTGATGCGCCCGTACGCCTTCACTGCTTCAACGATGCGCGCGCTGTTGGCCTCGCGCAGCGAAGGCTGTGAGCCCGGCGCGCCGACAACCCTGTTCACGCTTGAAGGCTACCGCAGTACCCAGAATGGTGTCGCCCTTAAGTTTTGTTCCCAAACCCAAGCTGGCCAGCGCCACGGAGACGCCCGGTTCCACGAAAGGGCCTAGTCACACACGGTGGTATCGATTGCAAGATAACATTTTGATAACGCTTGACTTTAAGAGTTGACGCCAAGGGTCCTGCGGTCGTACGTTCTATCCATCGGGGCACGGTGGCAGCGAATGGTCACAGGCCGGAGTCGAAGGAGACACGGATACGCATGGTTGACGGTCACGTGATACTTGCGATGCGCAGCATCACCAAGGAGTTCCCAGGGGTCAAGGCCCTCGACGGCGTCACCATGAATGTGCGCCGCGGCGACATTCACGCCATCTGCGGGGAGAACGGGGCGGGCAAGTCCACCCTCATGAAGGTGCTCTCGGGCGTCTACCCCCACGGCACCTACGACGGCGACATCGAGTTTGAGGGCGAGGTGGTGCGTTTCGGCGGCATCAAGGCCTCCGAGGAGCGCGGCATCGTCATCATCCACCAGGAACTGGCTCTCATCCCAGAGCTGTCGGTGACGGAGAACCTCTTCCTCGGCTCCGAAGTGGTCTCCGGGATGCTGATCGACTGGCAGGCCGCCCGGCTCAAGGCGCTTGACCTGCTGGCCCGCGTCGGCCTGGAAATCGACCCCGATACCCCGATCAAGACACTCGGCGTGGGCCAGCAGCAGCTGATCGAGATCGCCAAGGCCCTGGCCAAGAACGTCAAGCTGCTCATCCTCGACGAGCCCACCTCCGCCCTCAACGAGGACGACTCCCGCAACCTGCTGGACCTGATGCGTGGCCTGAAGGCCAAGGGCATCACCCAGATCATGATCTCCCACAAGCTCAACGAGATCGCCGCGGTCTCCGACGCGGTGACCGTCATCCGCGACGGCCGCACGGTTGAAACCTACGACGTCGTGGCCGGGGAGGTCGACGAGGACCGCATCATCCGCGCCATGGTGGGCCGATCCATCGAAAACCGCTATCCCGCGCGCACCCCGCACGTCGGGGATGTGCTGTTCGAGGTCTCCGGCTGGAACGTCGAACACCCGTCCATCCCCGGGCGCCTGGTCAGCAAGGATGCGGCGTTCACCGTCCGCGCCGGCGAGGTGGTGGGATTCGCGGGGCTGATGGGCGCCGGCCGCACCGAGCTCGCCCGCTCCATCTTCGGGCGCTCCTACGGCCGGTGGCTCTCCGGCGAGATGCACCTGGCCGGGCAGCGGATCGAGACCCACACCGTCGCGCGGGCCATCGAGCAGGGCATCGCCTACGTGACCGAGGACCGCAAGACGTTGGGGTTGAACCTCATCGACGACATCAAGTCCACGATCGTGTCGGCCAACCTCAAGGACATCGTGACGCGGTTCCTGCTCAACCCGCGCAAGGAGTCCGCCGTCGCCGAGAAGTACCGGAAGGACCTGCGCATCAAGGCGCCCAGCGTGGACGTCGGCGTGGCCACCCTTTCCGGCGGCAACCAGCAGAAGGTCGTGCTCGCCAAGTGGATGTACCCCGATCCGAAGTTGCTGATCCTCGACGAGCCCACGCGCGGCATCGACGTCGGCGCCAAGTACGAGATCTACAAGCTCATCCATGCACTCGCCGATTCGGGCAAGGGCGTTGTGGTGATCTCCTCTGAGCTGCCGGAACTGCTCGGCATCTGTGACCGCATCTACACCATCTGCGAGGGCCGGATCACCGGCGACCTGGCGGCATCGGACGCCGACCAGGAAACGCTGATGCGACGAATGACCACCACCAGCACCTCGGCCGCGGCGTTGCCGGCCTGACCTGAACGGGGAACACACAATCATGAAGGCTCTCAAGCAAGTCCTCGGAGGAAACCTCCAGCAGTACACGATGGCACTGGCGCTGGTGCTCCTGGCCGTCGTCTTCGACGTGGTCTCCGGTGGCCGGATGCTCACCTCGTCCAACTTCCAGAACCTCATCTCAGGCAACGCCTACGTGCTGATCCTGGCCATCGGCATGGTGATGGTCATCGTCATCGGCCAGATCGACCTCTCGGTGGGCTCAGTGGCCGGATTCGTCGGCATGACGACCGCCCTGACCACAGCCACGTACGGCTTCCCCTGGTGGGCCGGTATCCTCGCCGGGCTGCTGGCCGGAATCCTGATCGGTGCCTGGCACGGCTTCTGGCTGGCGAAGGTGGGCATCCCGGGCTTCATCACCACCCTGGCGGGCATGATGATCTTCCGCGGCCTGGTGATCTGGATGTCGCAGTCCATCTCGGTTCCCGTGCCCGAGGAGTACCGGTTCTTCGGCGCCGGTTACCTGCCCGAGTGGGGTCCGTCCTTCACAGGGCTCAACAACTCGACGCTGCTGCTCGGCATCCTCGCGGCAGCGTGGTTCATCTGGAGCGAGTTCAAGCGCAGGGCCCACGCCCTCGAGCGCGGGGTTGAGGCTCCCATGTGGGCCACCGTCGTGCGGATCGCCCTGATCGTCACCGTCATCGGCTACGTCACCTGGCTGTTCGGCAGCGGCCGCCCCGGCACCTCGTTCCCGATCCCCGGCGTGATCCTGGTGATCCTGGTGATCATCTACCACGTGCTCACCCAGCGCACCCGCTTCGGCCGCCACATCTACGCCGTCGGCGGCAACAAGGCCGCAGCCGCGCTCTCGGGCGTCAACACCGCCAAGACCTACTTCCTCGTCATGCTCAACATGAGCTTCCTCGCGGCCATCGCCGGCATCCTGTTCGTGGGCCGCGCCACCGCCGCCGGCCCCTCCGACGGCACCATGTGGGAGCTCGACGCCATCGCAGCCGTCTTCATCGGTGGGGCCGCGGTCTCCGGCGGCATCGGCACCGTCGTCGGTTCGATGATCGGTGGCCTGGTGATGGCGGTCCTCAACAGCGGCCTCATGCTGATGGGCGTGGGCGCTGACCAGACGCAGGTGATCAAGGGCCTCGTGCTCCTGGCCGCCGTCGCCTTCGATGTCTACAACAAGCAGCAGGGACGCCCGTCCCTGATCGGCACCCTGATGCGGAACTTCCGCAGCGAGCCGGCGTCCACCTCCGAGCCGGCCGTGCCGGTGGAGACCGGCACCGCCGTGGATGCCGCCGACACCATGCCGACGACCCAGACCAAGTAGTCCACCCCCAGACCCCGCGAGCGGCGCCCCAGCGGCGCCTCTCCTCCCCAGTGCGCCCAATCGCGTACGTGACCGGGCATCGATGCCCACCCCCGAACCGGATCGGCCGGTCGGGATCTTCCGAAAGGAAACACCCATGAAGTTGAAGGCAGCAGGCATCCTCACCGGCCTCCTCGTCACCTCCCTGGCGTTGACCGCCTGCGGCGGCGGACGCGAGGGCACCACCGACCCCACCACCTCCGGACAGGCCTCCACCTCGGCCAGCGCCGGCGGCGAGGGCTTCGCCGCCGATGCCACCATCGGCATCGCGCTGCCGTGGCTCGGTACCCAGAACTGGAAGGAGGCCGAGGTCATGTTCGCCGAGCAGCTTGAGGCCGCCGGGTTCACCGCCCTGATCCAGGCCGCTGACAACAAGGTGCCCCAGCAGCAGCAGCAGATCGAGGCCATGATCGAGCAGGGCGCCGAGGTCATCGTCGTCGGCCCCGTCGACGGTACCCAGCTCGGCTCCGTGCTCGAGAAGGCGGCCGACGCCGGCATCGAGGTGATCGGCTACGACCGCCTCATCGAGAACACAACCGCCATCGACGGCGTCGTCCAGTTCGGTTCCATCCGGACCGGCGAGCTGCAGGGCGAGTCCCTCCTCGAGGGTCTCGAGGCGACGGGCCCCGGCCCCTACAACATCGAGCTGTTCGGCGGCGGCCCGGCTGACCCCAACGCCCCGAACTTCTTCACCGGCGCCATGAGCGTCCTGCAGCCGAAGATCGATGACGGCACCCTCGTGGTCGTCTCTGGCCAGCAGGAGTTCACCCAGGTGGCCACCCCGGACTGGGACAACGCCAAGGCGCAGGCCCGCATGGACTCGCTGCTCTCGGGCAACTACTCGGACAAGACGGTCGACGGCGTGCTCTCCCCCAACGACGGCATCGCCCGCGCCATCCTCACCTCGGTGAAGCAGGCCGGTATGGACCTGCCGATCGTGACCGGCCTCGACGCCGAGAACGAGTCGATCATCTCGATCGCCGCCGGTGAGCAGTACTCCACCGTCGCCAAGCCCACGGATGCGCTCGTCGCCAAGACCGTCGAGCTGATCCAGCTGCTCCAGACGGGCGAGGGTCTCCCCGCCACCGAGGACACCGCCAACAACGGCAAGGTGGACGTCAACATCTACCAGCTCGACCCCGTCGTGGTGACCAAGGCCAACGCCGCCGAGGTCTTCGCCAACGATCCCGATCGTCTGGCTCTCCTCGAGGGCTGATCCTGATCTGACGAATGAAGGGGGTGGGTCCGAAAGGACCCACCCCCTTCGGCGTTGCCGGGTCAGGGACGCGGGTGCGGGAGCCGCGACACGAACCGCTCGCGGTTCACCACCACACGGCCGTGGGTCCCCGCGCTGATCACGGCGTGCTCATCGTGAGCCCGCACGTCGAAGGCGACCTGGCGGCCATCCACCCGGGTCACGGTGACGTCGATCACCACCGTCGAACCGGGCACGGTGGGGGCCTGGTGGGACAGGTCGACATGCGTGCCGAGCGTGATCTCGCCGTCATCGAGATGGCTGTGGAGGGCCTCGATGCAGGCCCATTCGATGATGCCAACCATGTAGCCGGTGGCCAGCACCTCCGGCATGGCGGCGAAGTCCGCGGACTCGGGCAGCAGGTGCGGAACCGTCCGGTTCTCGGGGACCAGATAGCGCATCGTGTGTGACACGCCTGGGCGCAGGGACGCTTTCACGTGGCTCTCCTCAGCTCGCGGCAGGTAGCCACATGCTAACCCGCGCGCGCCGGGCGGGCGCGGGGTAGCGTCGGGCGGGACGAACTCTTCGAAGGAGAAGCTCATGTCCCTGACGCTCATCGAGAAGGCCCACGAGACCGCAGACATCTGGACCTTCCGCTTCCGGAGTGACGAGCCCTTGGTCTGGGAGGCCGGGCAGTACGTCCAGGTGGAGATCCCCCACGACGACCCTGACGATGAGGGCATTGAGCGTTGGTTCACCAACGCGGCCGCGCCCTACGAGGGCGTCATGCAGATCACCACGCGCGTCACGGGCACCACCTTCAAGCAGGCGTTGTCGCGGTTGGAGCCCGGAGACCGGATCGCACTCAAGCAGGATCCGGAGGGCGACTTCACCTGGGAGGAGACCGACGTGCCTGTGGTCTTCGTGGCCGGAGGCATCGGCGTGACGCCCTTCCACAGCATCCTCAAGCAACGCATCCATGAGGGGGAAGCCCTCGAGGTCACGCTCATCTACGGGAGCGGATCCGACGACGTGGCGTTCGGGGACGAGCTGAGCGGCTGGGAGGAGGCGGACCACTCGTTGACGCTGCACCGGGTGGTGGGCGAGCCGCTCACCGTCGAGGTGTTGACCCGTCTGGTCCCCGACCTGATGGGGTGCCTGGTGTATGTCTCCGGACCTGAGCCGATGGTGGAGACGCTCGGCGAGGCGCTCCGCGAGGCCGGGCTTCCAGACCCCCAGCTGAAGGAGGACTTCTTCCCTGGCTACACCGCCGACGACATCTGAGGGCAGAGACGAAGAAAACCCCGCCTGAGGCGGGGTTCTCTGTTCTCGGTGGAGCTAAGGGGATTCGAACCCCTGGCCTCTTCCATGCCATGGAAGCGCGCTACCAACTGCGCCATAGCCCCAGTGCCGCCCGGAGGCGACTCGAAGAACGATAGCGCATCCGGAGAGACTTGGAAAATCCTGGGCGGCTCGACGCAGGCGACCGCCCAGGGACTCAGTTCAGCTTGACGAGGTCCCGGGCCAACGCCGCGACACCGAACTCGTCCTTCGACTTCGCCGTCGCCAGCACCGGCACGTCGAGCTCGGCCAGTGCCTGCCGGGTCGGCTCATCCCACGCCAGCACATGCACGCCGTCGCGGTGCCCAAGCAGGTTCACATAGGCCGCCGCGAACGACGGCTGGCTGAGCAGCACCGCCTGCCAGGCCCCGTCGTCCCACATCTGCTTGATGCGCGGGTCCAGGTCCTCCACGTCAACCATGGTGTAGACCTCGAGTCGTTCGACGGTGTAGCCCTTGGCGCGCAGGCCATCTTCGAGGTTCGTCGAGAGCTGGTCCGCGCAGACGACGACGGCCCGCTGCTCGCCCTCAGCCCTCGGGAACATCTCCACCAGCTTCTGCGAGCTGGCCGTGCCCTCGGGGCTGAGCTCGACTTCGATCTCGCTCTCCTCCGCTGCGCGCTGCGTGGTCGACCCCATCGCCGCCACCCGCTTCCCCTGCGGGATGTCCCAGCCCCGCTCACGCAGCGCCCACACCGTCTGCGCGGACGGCAGCACCACCCAGTCCGCCCACGCGAGAATGTTGTCCGCGGAGATCAGCTTGGCCTCCTGCAGCGAGACGCAGTCCACCCGGAGCCCGTTTTTGCGCATGGCCTGCGCGAGCCGGCCCTCCTGCCTGGCGAGGAGGACGCGGATGCGGTCGTCGCCGGGCACCTCGATGAAGGGGGACTCGTCGTCGTGCTCGGCAGACAGCTTCACGGAGGCGAGCGCCTCCGGAGAGAAGAACCGGTCCGCCCTGCGGGCCTTGAGCGCGGCGGCGGCGTTCTCACCGGTGCGCACGGCATGGAACTCGGAGGTGGGAAGGCCCACCTCGAGCACGTTGCGCTTGGTGCCGTCGATGGAGAACACCCCGGCCTTCAACGACAGGATGCCGCGCCGCGACGCCAGGGCGCCCACCGGCGCCATGTAGGTGGTGCCCAGGCCCGTCAGGACGGCGCGCTCCGCGTCGATGATGATGCGGGTCTCGATGTCATCGAAGACCCTCAGTGCGGAGACGATGTCCGCGTCGTCCGTGCGGCACTCAAGCGCGAGCGCACCCTGCCCGGGGGCCGTCAGGATGGGCAGGTACTCGGCGATCCGGTCCGTGAGCCCCAGCGTTTCGACGCCGGCAGCGGACAGCACGACGGCGTCCAGGTCTCCGGGTTCCAGATGCCGCAGGCGCTCCTCCAGCGAGCCCCCCACGTCAACGAAAGTGAGATCGGGCCTCAGCGCACGCAGCTGGGCGATGCGCCGAAGGGACGTGACTCCGACCCGGGAGTGGCGTGGGAGCGCCGCCAGCGTGATGCCGCTTCGCGTGCAGAGCACGTCCCTGTGGTCACCCCGCGGAAGAACCGCCGGGAAGATGAGGTCCTCGGGCTTCTCGCGCAGCGGGACGTCCTTGACCGAATGCACCACCACATCCACCTGGCCCGAGCGCAGCGCATCTCGCAACTCGTTGGAGAAGAGCCCCTGGGAGTAGCCGTCGGGCATATGGACGGTGTCCTGCCCCGCCGTCGCGACGGGCACGATCTCCACCTCAAGCCCACCGTCTCGCAGCGTCGCCGCCACCATCTCCGAACGCGCCAGCGCCAGCGCCGATCCTCGTGTACCCAACCGCAATCTCACCGTTGATTCCCTCCCTGAGTGACGGGGTTAGCTTCTCACGAATGGGCCGCGGCGCGTGCGGCGGCGGGGAGAGCGTCCGCGATGCGCGTCATCGCCGCGTCATAGTGGGCCGCGGACAGGAACCACGCCTCGAACGCCGACGGGGGCAACGCGACGCCGTGGTCCAACATCGAATGGAAGAAGCGGGCGAAGGCGGCGGTGTCCTGCGCCTTCGCCGCCTCGTAGTCCGTGACGGCTCCCTCGCGGAAGAACACCGAGAACAGGCTGCCGGCGCGCTGCACCACGTGCGGAACCGATGCTGCGCTCAGGGCCTCCGCGACGGCCGCCTGCAGCTCGGCGGAGCGGCGGTCCACGTGCGCGTAGACCCCCGCATCGGCCAGCCGGAGCGTGGCGAGGCCCGCCGCCGTCGCCAGCGGGTTCCCCGACAGGGTGCCCGCCTGGTAGACCGGCCCGACGGGAGCCAGGAGCTGCATCCACCGGGCGGGTCCGGCGAGCGCGGCCAGGGGCATGCCGCCGCCCACCACCTTCCCGAAGGTCACCAGGTCCGGCTCGTAGCCGCTCTCGTGTCCCAACCAACCCGACGGGGAAACCCTGAAGCCGGTGAGCACCTCGTCGAGGATCATCAGCGAGCCGGCCCGGGCGGTGAGCTCGCGGATGGCGGCATTGAAGCCAGGCGCCGGGGGCACCACCCCCATGTTGGCGGGCGCCCCCTCTGTGATGACGGCCGCGATCCGGTCACCCGCCTCGTCGAAGAGCCGGGTCAGGGCCTCGACATCGTTGTAGTCCACGACGATGGTGTCCGCGGCCGAGGCCCGGGTCACGCCCGCGGAACCGGGCAGGCCCTGCGTGGCCACGCCGGAGCCGGCCGCCGCGAGCAGCGCGTCCGAGTGGCCGTGATAGCACCCGGCGAACTTGACGATGGCGTCGCGGCCCGTGGCGCCGCGCGCGAGCCGGATGGCCGTCATGGTGGCCTCGGTGCCCGTGGAGACGAACCGCACCTGTTCCGCCATCGGCACGCGTGCCCGGATGACCTCGGCCAGTTCCACCTCCGCCGCCGTCGGCGCCCCGAACGACAGCCCCCGTGCGGCCGCCTGCTGGACCGCCGCCACCACCTCGGGGTGCGCGTGGCCGAGCAGCGCCGGCCCCCAGGAACACACCAGGTCCACGTACTCGACGCCGTCGGCGTCCACCACGTACGGCCCGCGGGCCGACGAGACGAACCGCGGCGTGCCGCCGACGGACCCGAAGGCCCGCACCGGTGACGACACGCCCCCGGGAATCACGCCGCGCGCCCGCTCGAAGAGTTGGTCCATGCTCACTTCATCCACCCCGCCAGTTCAAGTGCCCAATAGGTCAACACGATGTCCGCCCCGGCGCGCACGATGGCGGTCACCGACTCTGACACGGCCGCCTGCCTGTCGATCCACCCGCGCTCGGCGGCGGCCTCGATCATGGCGTACTCCCCCGACACCTGGTAGGCGGCCACCGGCACGTCCGAGACCGCGGCGACGTCGGCCAGCACGTCCAGGTAGTAGCCCGCGGGTTTCACCATCACCATGTCCGCGCCCTCGGCGAGGTCCAGCTCGGCCTCGCGGAGGCCCTCGCGCCGGTTGGCCGGGTCCTGCTGGTAGCTCTTGCGGTCCCCGCTCAGCGTGGAGGTCACGGCCTCCCGGAACGGTCCGTAGAACGACGAGGCGTATTTGGCGGCGTAGGCGAGGATCGCGGTGTCCGTGTGTCCGGCACCCTCGAGCGCAGCCCGGATGGCCTCCACCTGGCCGTCCATCATCCCCGAGGGCGACACCACATGGGCCCCCGCGTCGGCCTGCGCGAGGGCCATCGACGCATAGGCGGCCAGAGTGGCGTCGTTGTCCACGCGGCCCTGCGGGGTGAGGAAGCCGCAGTGCCCGTGCGTGGTGAACTCGTCGAGGCAGGTGTCCGCCATCACGACGGTGTCGTCGCCGACGGCGTCGCGGACGGCCCGCAGCGCCCGCTGCAGGATCCCCTCCTCGGCCCATCCCTGAGACCCGAGCTCGTCCTTGTCCGCGTCCTCGGGCACGCCGAAGATCATGATGCCGCCGAGCCCGGCGGTGACCACCTGCTCGGCCACCCTGCGCAGGCCGTCGAGGTCGTGGCGGCGCACGCCGGGCATCGAGGAGATGTCAGCGGACGCCTCGGCCACGAACACGGGCAGCACGAGCTGCGAGGGTCGCGGCTCCACCTCCCGCACCAGGCGGCGCATCGCCGGGGTGGTCCTGAGCCGTCTCGGCCTGATCTGGATCATGCTTCGTACCTTCTGAGGGAGGCGATCGCGTGGATCAGCCCCTCCGCGTCCTGAGTGGCGGCCACCGCCGCGACATCGGTCCCCGCGAGTCGCAGCGCCGCCGCCGACGGCGGCCCGAACGCCACCACCGATGTTGCCCCGCGCCAGCCGAGCAGCCTGCCGGCGGCCTCGCCAGCCGACCCGGAGGTGACCGCCATGGCGTCGAAGAGTCCGTCGTGCCACTCTCCGACCAGGCCTCCCGGCAGCTCGCCGAGGGGCTCCATCGTGTACAGGGGCACCGCCTCGACGGCGTAACCCTTGGCCGTCAGGGCGTCCTCGAGCACGGTCGACGACAGCGCCGAGCCGGGAATCACCACACGGCCACCGCCTTCGGGCCAGGCCCGCCCCAGGGCCGCCGCGCTCGATTCACCCTCCGGCACCAACGACACCTCCAGGCCCGCTGCCTCGGCCGCCGCCGCCGTCCGCGGGCCTACGGCCGCGACCCTGGCGCCCGAGGGCACGCTCAGTCCGAGCTCCGCCATCACCTCAAGGGTCGCCGCCGACGTGAACGCGATCCAGTCGGCCTCCTCCGGCCACGCCTTCGCGCGGAACGTCACCCGCCGCTGCATGGGCTGGGCGACCACCTCAGCGCCGGCCGCCCGGATCCCGTCCGCGAGCGGCCCGTCGGCCTGGGTCAGCAGGATCCTGAGCCCGGCGAGCACCGCGTCGCCTCGCCAGAGCGAGGTGTCGTCATGCAGCTCGTGAAGCCTCGACGGGTGACTCGCGCCCAGGTCTGTCAGCTGGGCAGCGCCGCTTCGCATCAGCTCCTCCACCGCCCTCTCCCCCGCCCCCGGGCCGAGAGGCACCGTCGTCCGGGTGCCCGTGGAGCCGTCGACGGCGAAGACACCGGCCGTGAGCTCCCCGCCGCGCCCCCAGGCCGCGATCGGCGCCGCGCAGCCACCGCCGAGGCCCGCCAGCACGGCCCGCTCGGCGTCGACGGCCTCACGGGTCGCGGGGTCCTCCAGCGCGGCCAGCTCGGCCACCAGAGCCGGATTGTCTGCCCGGCACTCCAACGCCAAGGCGCCCTGGCCCGGTGCGGGGAGGATGCCCAGCAGATCCGTGATGTGGGCGGTCAGGCCCAGCCGCTCCAGGCCGGCGGCGGCCAGGACGACGGCGTCGAGGTCGCCGTCGGCCACCCGGGCCAGGCGGGTGCCGACGTTTCCGCGCACGTCCACGAAGCGAAGGTCCGGGCGCAGCGCCCGCAGCTGGGCGACGCGCCGCGGGGAACCCGTCCCGACGGTGGCGCCCGCCGGCAGGCCGGCCAAGGTCAGGCCGTCGCGAGCGCAGAGCGCGTCACGGGCATCGGCACGCAGAGGCACCGAGGCGATGACGAGGCCGGGCACGGCCGCCGTGGGCAGGTCCTTGAGCGAGTGGACAGCGAAGTCACAGCGACCCTCCAGGAGCGCCGTCCGCAGCTCCGCCGCGAACACGCCCAGCGACCCGAGGCGGGTCAGGGACCCCTGCTCGACGTCCCCGCCGGTCCTGATCCGCACGAGGACCACGTCGTGGCCGAGAGCGCGCAGCCACTCCGCCACCTGCCCGGACTGCGCCACCGCCAGTGCGGAGCCGCGCGTGCCGAGCCGGAGCCTCATCGGCTGAGCCGATCACAGCCGGCGATCACGGAGGCGATCCCGTTGCCGTCCAGCCACGCACCCACCAGGTCCACCCCTGCCGCCTCGACGGTCTCCAGGTAGTACTGGCGGGTGGCGTGCTCCATCCGGGTGGGCATGGCCTCCCAGGACACCGACGCGAAGCCGGTCACGTCGCCGTCGGCCAGATCTATCCCGAGGAACCTGGACGCGTCACCCAGCGCCTCGGCCCTCGTGGGGAGGAGTTGCTCCGGATAGGACAGGCGAAGGATCTCCTGCCCCTCGCGCCGGGCCCACGGCCACTTGAGCGAGTAGTGGGTCAGCGCCTTGGCATGGATGGTGTCGTCCCGCTCCCCCACGAGGAGCCCTGAGCCGACCGGCCCCTCGGCCAGCCCGGGATGGGAGACGCCGATCACCGCCAGCCGCGCCGTCGCGACGGGCGGCGGCGTGAGCTCCACCCCGATCCGGGCGAGCAGCGAGCAGGCGGAGGCCGCCGACGAAGCGAGGACGAGCCGGTCCGCGCGCAGCACCTCGCCGTCGGGCAGCCCCACCGCGAACTCGTGTCCGGCGTGACGAAGCGACACCGCGGGCGAGGCCAGCCGGATCTCCCCGCCTTCCGCGACGATCGCCTGCTCGAGGGCCTCGATGAGCCGGAACATGCCGCCCACCGGCTGCTCGACGGCCGCCACTCCGGGGCGTCGGATGGCGGCCACAGCACGCAGCAGGGTCCCCTGGTCGGCCAGCGCCTGGAGCAGGCCCGGGGCGAAGGCGGCCAGCGGCATCCGATCGGGGGACAGCGAGTAGACGCCGTGGGCCACGGGCGCCACCAGCGTGGTGAGGGCGCCTTCGCCGAGCCGGGCCCGCACCAGTTCGCCGACGGTGACCGCGCCGGCCCCCACTCCCGCGGGCAGGTCGGCGTCCTCCCTGAGACGCGCCAGGTCATGGGTCGACAGCGCGCCGAGGGCCGGGTCGTCCAGCGTCGAGGGGATCCCGAGCACCCCCTCCGCCATCGGCCAGACACCGTCGGGGCGCCAGATGTGCGGCTGCCCGGCGGGTCCGGCCACGTCCAGGCCCAACTCCTCGCACAGGGCTCGCCCCACACCGCCGCGCACGGCGTAGGCCTCGGCGCCCGAGTCCACCCGCACCCCGCCGATGTCGATACCGGAGAGCATCCCGCCGAGCCGCGTCGAAGCCTCAAGGACCGTGACCCGACGGCCCTGCCGGGCGAGACGGTAGCCGGCCAGGACGCCGGCGAGGCCGCCCCCGACGACGACGGCGGTCACAGGCTGTGCAGGAGCGCCACCAGGTCGGTGAGCACCCCCGGGTCTGTGGTGGGCGGAACCCCATGTCCGAGGTTGACGACGTGCGCGGGAGCGGCACGGCCCCGGTCGACGACATCCCGGGCGTGGGCCTCGAGTGCGGGCCAGCCGGCGGCCAGCAGCGCCGGATCGATGTTGCCCTGCAGCGGGAGTCCGGGGAGCAGCGCGGCGGCCTCGTCGAGGGGGGTGCGGTAGTCGATGCCCATCGCCTCGACGCCGCATGCGGCCATGTCGGGGAGGATGTGCCTGGTCCCGGTGCCGAAGTGGATGCGCGGGACGCGGCCCTCCACCGATTGCAGGACCGCGGCCGAGTGGGGGGCGACGTGCCGGACGTAGTCGGCGCGGGTCAGCGCACCTGCCCAGGAGTCGAACAGCTGGACCGCGCGCGCCCCGGCATCCACCTGGACGCCCAGGAACTGCCCCGACAGGTCCGCGCACCAGGCGAGCAGCCGATGCCAGGAGCGCGGATCCGCGTGCATCATCGCCCGCGCCGCGAGGTGGTCGCGGGAGCCGCGACCCTCCACCAGGTAGGCGGCCAGGGTGAACGGCGCGCCCGCGAAGCCGATCAGCGGGGTGGCCTCCCCCAGCTCGGCCACCACCAGGCGCACCGCCTCCGTGATGGGGGTGGTCTCCATGAGCGCGTGCCGGGTGACGCGGTCCACGTCGGCGGCCGTGCGTACGGGCTTGTCGATCACCGGGCCCACGCCCGAGTGGATCTCCACCTCTACCCCCGCGAGGACCAGCGGCGTCATGATGTCCGAGAACAGGATGGCGGCGTCCACGTGGTGCCGCCGCACCGGCTGCAGGGTGATCTCGGCGGCCAGCTCGGGGATGAGGCAGGCCTCGAGGATGGTGGTCCCCTCGCGGATGGCGCGGTACTCGGGCAGCGACCGGCCCGCCTGGCGCATGAACCAGACGGGCAGTCTTTCGGGGCGGTGTCCGCTGAGCGCGGAAAGCATGGGATTCATTTGTGGACGATTCTGCCTCATCAGACAAGGGTGATTGAATAGGGATCACTGTGACTATGCGCGTGTTCTCGATTCAGCACGACCGGCAGGGACTGCCGGAGGTTGAACGCATCAGCCCTTGCGTTGACGACGTTGCCTCCCGCCTGACTTCCCTCCCGGAGGTCAACGGGGCCGTCGTGCTCAACACCTGCAACCGGGTCGAGGTGCTCCTCGACACCACCGGGGAGGCGTCGAACACGCGCCTGCGTGCCGCCCTCAACACCGCGTTCGACACCCCTCCCGTCTGGGACCTGTACCTCGGCGAGGCCGCGCTCGGGCACGTGTTCCGCGTGGCGGCCGGCCTGGATTCCATGGTGGTGGGCGAGCGGGAGATCGCCGGCCAGCTGCGTCGCGCGCTGGCCGCGGCACAGCAGGACGGGTCCACATCGCTGCCGCTGACCATCGCCGTCGACGAGGCACTCAAGACGTCCCGGCGGATCGCGCGGGAAACCGCGTTGGAGAGCGCCGGGCGCTCCGTGGTGAGCGTGGGCCTGGACCTGATGGGTCTCGACGACTGGCCCACCGCCACCGTCACCATCGTGGGCACTGGTTCCTACGCCGGGGCCGTCGTCGCCGCCCTGCGTGCGCGCGGCGTCGCCCACATCCGCGTGCATTCCGCCAGCGGTCGGGGCTCCGCGTTCGCCGACAGCCATGACCTCAACCACGTCGCCGCCCTCGAGGAGGCCCTTGCAGGCACGGACCTGGTCGTCACCTGTCGCGGCCTGGGTTCCCCCGTCATCGAGGTCGCCCACGTGCAGGGCCCGCAGCGCTTCCTCGATCTGTCCCTGCAGCGGGACGTGGCCCCTGAGGTCGCCGCGCTGGTCGGCGTGCGCGTCGTCGATCTGGCCTCCATCCAGAATTCGATCCGGCCGTGCTTCGCCGACGACACCCGGCGCGCTGAGGCGCTGGTCGAGGCAGGGGTTGCCGAGGTGCTGATGAAGCTTCGCTCACGCATCGTGGACCCGGCCGTCGTGGGGTTGCGGCAGGCGGTCATGGCGCTGGTCGACGACGAAGCTGCCCGCCTTCCCCAGCGTCCGCTCACCCACGACGACGCCGCCCTGGCGCTGCGCCGGTTGGCCACGAGGCTGCTGCACATCCCGTCGACGCGGGCCAGGATGGCTGCCGAACAGGGACGCACCGAGGAATACCTGCTGGCCATGGCCGAGCTCTTCGGGATCGGCGCCGGCGAGGTGGTGGACCCCGAGGCGATGGAGTCGCAGCACTGCCCGGTCACGCACCTGGCCGTCAACGACCTCGACTCCGCCGACGCCCAGGAGGCCATGTGAGTATCGCCCCGTACACCGCGGTCCTGTTCGCCTCCTACGGCGGCCCCAACGAATCGGCCGATGTGCTGCCGTTCATGCGCAACGCCACCGCCGGACGGGGCATCCCGGACGAGCGGCTCATCGAAGTCTCCAGGCACTACGAGCTGTTCGGGGGCAGGTCACCGATCAACGAGCTCAACGCTGCGCTGATGGAGGCGGTCCGCGACGAGCTGGCCCGGCGTGGCGTCGTGGTGCCGGTGGTGATCGGAAACCGCAACTGGCATCCCTACTTCGCCGACACGGTGCAGGAGCTGGTGGATGCCGGCCATGAGCGCGTGCTCGCGCTGGCCACCTCCGCCTACTCCTCCTACAGTGGATGCCGCCAGTACAACGAAGACCTGCAACGGGCCGCTGACGGCCGCCCGATCCACATCGACAAGGTGGACCCCTTCGCGGAGACCCCCGGGTTCGTCTCGGCCAACGCCCGCGCCCTCGGCGAGGCCGTGCGGCGCCTGAGGGCCCGGATCGGTGAGAACACGCTGAGGGTCCTGTTCGTGACCCACTCCATCCCGAGCGCCATGAATGAGGCGTCGTCCACGGGTGAGCCGGAGCGCCGCTACGACGCGCAGCACCTGAGGGTCGCGGCTGCGGTGGCCGCTGAGGCGTCGGCGCTGGTGGGCGAGGAGTTGGCCTGGGAGCTCACGTTCTGCTCCCGCTCCGGCGCCCCGCACATCCCCTGGCTGGAGCCCGATGTCAACGACCGGATGCCCGAGGTGCAGGCCGACGGCGTCGCGGGCGTGGTGGCGGCGCCCATCGGGTTCATCTCCGATCACATGGAGGTGGCCTACGATCTGGACACCCAGGCCAGGGAAACCGCCGCCGAGCTCGGCCTCCCCTACGAGCGGGCGGCCACCGTCGGAACCGACGCCGGCTTCGCGGTCCTGCTGGTTGACCAGTTGCTCGCGAAGGCCGCCGCCGCGCGAGGCGAAGTGCCCGCCGAGGGTCGCTGCCGGTTCTCCACCGGCCGCTGCTGTCTGCCCCGCCCCCTGGAAGGTTCCCGATGAGCAAGCACCCCGGTCGAGACGAGCGCGACGAGCAGGACGTGGACCTCGAGGCCATCAACGCCCAGCCGCTGTACGCCATGTACTCGGTGTTCGCCACCCGCGCACCGCTGCCCGCCTCCACTCTCGAGGCATCGGCGTTGGGCGCCGGCGTCACCGCTGCGCTCGAGGACACCGGGGTGAGCGTGCGTGGCTTCTACGACGTGGGCGGCTTCCGCGCGGACGCCGATCTGATGGTGTGGACGCTGGCCCATGATCCGGCCCCGCTCCAGGCTGCGTACCACGCGGTGCGGCAGAGCGGCCTCGGAGCCTACCTGTCGCCCGTCTGGTCCGTGATGGGCGTGCACCGCCCCGCCGAGTTCAACCGCACCCACGTGCCCAGCTGCTTCGCCGGCTTCGCGCCACGGCCGTGGATCACCGTCTACCCGTTCGTCCGCAGCTACGACTGGTACTACCTGGACGACGCGCATCGCTCGAAGATGCTGATGGAGCACGGCATGGCCGGGCGAGAGTACCCGGACGTCGTGGCCTCCACCCTCTCGTCGTTCGCGCTGGGCGACTACGAGTGGATCCTGGCCTTCGAGGCCGACGAACTGCACCGTCTGACAGACGCGATGCGCCACCAGCGTTCCGTCGAGGCCCGGCTGCACGTCCGCGAGGAGACGCCGTTCTTCACCGGCCCGCGCGTCGGGATCGACGAATGGATCGCCCGGCAGCCGATGGCCTGACCCGCCTCACTCCTTCCAGCCGAGCTCCCGGGCCACGGCCACCAGGTTCTCCATCCAGTGGACGTTGTAGTCCACGCCGAGTTGGCTGGGCATGGCGAACAGGACGTAATCGGCCTCGGTGACGGCCTCGTCGGCGCGCAGCAGCTCAGCGACCTCCTCGACTGTGCCCACCATCTGCGGCCCAGAGCGGGCCTTCGATCCGTCCAGAATGCCCACGCTGTCGTGGGCGTCGCCCCTGAGTCCGAAGTAGCGGCGGTCGTCGTCGTTGGTGATCGGGAAGACAGGCCGGGTCACAGCGGTCAGGCCGGGGCCGGGATGTCCCATCCGACGAAACACCCTGCGGTAGCTGCGGACCTGGTCCGCCTGCTGGACATGGAATGGACGGCCGTCGTCGGCCAACAGCAACGTCGAGCTCAACAGGTTCATGCCCTGCTCCGCCGTCCAGACCCCCGATTCCACGCTGCCCGCACCCCACCAGATCCGGTCCGGCAGGCCTGGGCTGATCGGCCGGATGGGAAGGTCCGGGCCGTCGCCGGAGAACTGGGCGGCGGCGGAGTGGGCGACCGGTTCGCCAGCGATGGCGCGGCGGAACCGTGCCACCTTGGCCTGGGCGTGGTCGGCCCAGGATTCGCCGTCGGTCAGCCGGTAGCCGAACTGCTTCTCCCCGTCGGCGGCGTGTTCCGGGCTGCCCCGGCTAACGCCCAGCTGGAGCCTGCCCCCGGAGATGAGGTCCGTGGCGGCGGCCTGCTCGGCCATGTGCAGCGGGTTCTCGTAGCGGAGGTCCACCACACCGGTGCCCACGTCGATGCGCGACGTGACGGCTGCCATCGCCGCGAGCAGCGGGAACGGTGTGGCGTGGGACTCCTCGAAGTGGTGGACCCTCACCCAGGCGCCGTCGAGGCCAACCTCATCGGCTGCTTCCGCGAAGGCGACGTGTTGGCGCAGGGCAGCGGCGGCGTCGGGCACCCTCGCCCCCACCACCGCCCGGTAGTGCCCGAAGGACAGGAACCCGATCCGCTTCATACCTGGGCTAACGCGGCGGAGTGGGGAATATTCCGACGTTGTGGGCAAGCAGCCGCCAGGCGCCGTGGGCGTGGCCGAGCTCCGAGAAGTGGGCGTTGCCGAGCCCTCCGAGGACTCTGCCGTGTGCACCCACGATGGCGTGGATGACGCGGTTCAGGAGCAGGCCGTGCGACACCACCAGCACTGTCCCTCCCTCGTGCGAGGCCGCGATCTCGAGTAGCGCCGGCAGGCCGCGTGCCACCACGTCGGCCAGCGTCTCACCCTCAGGGGAGCGCCGGAAATCCACCCCATTGGCGTACTTGGCCTCGTAGTCCGGCATCGAGGCCTTGACCTCGTCCCATGTGAGACCGGACCAGCTGCCGACGTCGATCTCCATCAGCCGTGGGTCGGTGAGGATCTCCGCCCCAGGCCGGGCCAGCCGCGCGGTGTCAAGGGCGCGCGAGAGAGGGGAGGAGTAGACAGCGTCCAGGTGGACGTCCGCGAAGACCCCGCGCACCGCCTCGGCCTGCTGCCGCCCCGCCGCGTTCAGCGGCACGTCGGCCTGTCCTTGGAAACGCTGCTGCGCGTTCCAATCGGTTTGGCCGTGCCTGAGGAGAAGCAGGCGCGTCGAGTGCTCGAGCCTCACTGCGCCGCGTCGTCGCTGACCTCGTCGTCGTCGGGCTCGGGAAGATGGAGCTCCAGCGGGATCTGAGGGCAGTCCTTCCACAGACGCTCGAGGTTGTAGAGCGTGCGCTCCTCCGTGTGCTGGACATGCACGACGAAGTCGATGTAGTCGAGCAGCACCCAGCGGTTCTCCCGGTCCCCCTCGCGGCGGACCGCCTTGTAGCCGGCCGCGATCAGCTTCTCCTCCACGCCGTCGACGATGGCGCCGACCTGGCGCTCATTCCCGGCGGAGGCGATGAGGAAGATGTCGGTGATGGCGAGCTGTTCGGACACGTCGAAGGCGACGATCCTGTGGCCCCGCTTATCCGCCGCGGCCTGTGCCGCGATCTGGACGGGCTTCAGCACCTCGTCAGCTACGGTCACTGGGTACTCCTGACTGGGGGGCCGGGTAGAGCCCCCGTTTGGCGATGTATTGGACGATGCCGTCCGGCACGAGGTACCAGATGGGTTCATGGGCGTGGACGCGTTCGCGGCAGTTGGTCGACGAGATGGCCAGGGCAGGAACCTCGAGGAGAGTCACCGCGTCCTCGGGGAGATGGGCGAGATCATCGGGGGTCATCGGCACGCCGGGGCGCGTCACGCCCACGAAATGCGCGAGATCGAACAGTTCATCGGCCCCGTACCAGGTGAGGATCTGGCGGACGGCGTCGGCGCCGGTGATGAAGAACAGATCCGTGTTGTCGCCACGCTCTGCGCGGAGGTCCTTGAGCGTGTCGACGGTGTAGGTGTTGCCGGGCCGATCGATGTCCACCCGGGACACGGAGAACCGCGGGTTGGAGGCGGTGGCGATCACCGTCATCAGGTAGCGGTCCTCGGCGAGGGAGACCTCGCGGTGGCTCTTCTGCCACGGCATGCCGGTGGGGACGAAGACCACCTCATCCAGACCGAACTTGGCCGCCACCTCGGAGGCGGCGACGAGGTGCCCGTGGTGGATGGGGTCGAAGGTGCCGCCCATCACGCCGAGGCGGTAGCGGCGGGAGGACTCCGTGCGCGCCAGTGCGAGCTCGGTGGTGGTCACTTGGAGTGCGGGCGACCCGAACCCATGCCGACGATCCACGCGATCACGCCGAGCAGCGTGGCCAGCGCGAGTGCGCCCATCACCCAGCTCGGCACGGCGGGTGCGGCTGCGGCGGTCTCCAGAAGAAGGCTCATGGCGCCCGATCCTAGCAAGGGATCCCCCGGCAGTCGTCCTCTCGGCTGGTGGTCGTCCCGCACCCCCCGCAATGCGGGCCGCCCGCGAAGCGACATCGCTCCCTGAGGAGGGCCGCCCGCGAAGCGGCGTGGACCATCCCCATCGCTCCCTGAGGAGGGCCGTCCGCGAAGCGGCGTGGCCTCTTTCGCTCCCTGAGGAGGGCCGCCCGCGGAGCGGCGTGGCCTCTTTCGCTCCCTGAGGAGGGCCGCCCGCGTAGCGGCGTGGCCTGTCTCGAAGGGTCGTGACTACCACCTTCACGCGGATCTCGTGGTCGGGTGCGGTGAGCCGTGACTCGATGCCCGGGCGGCCGTTGTCCACAGTCGGAAACCTGCTGCCGGTGTGGTCCATGGTCGGGTGTTGAGGCCGCCCGGGCATCGACTCGCGTCTCCCCGCACTCGTCCTGTCTGTGGCGTGGTCTTGTCCGGGTGCTTGCCGGCAGGGCGGCGCTGGGGTCGGGTCTGCTTAGGCGGGACGCCGGTTGGGTGATCGTCGGGTTGGGCACCGCAGCGCAGTGCCGCCCTGCCGTCCCCCAGCCTCGCTGTCAGGTCCGGGTTCTCGACCCTTCGAGGGACCCTCAGGGGTTTCGCTGGTGAGTCCGGATGCTGGACCCACCCGGGATGTCCTAGGCGCGGACCTGCCCGTCGCCCTCGATGATGTATTTGCTGCTCGTCATCTCCGGGAGCCCCATGGGGCCGCGGGCGTGGAGCTTCTGGGTGGAGATGCCGATTTCGGCGCCGAAGCCGAACTCCCCGCCGTCGACGAATCGGCTGGAGGCGTTGACGAGCACCGCCGCGGCGTCCACCTCGGCGACGAAACGCTCGGCCGCCTTCCTGCTACGCGTGACGATGGTCTCCGAGTGGCCGGTGGTGTGGGACCGGATGTGCTCGAGCGCCTCGTCGAGGGAGCCGACCACCTTGGCGGCGAGATCCAGGGTCAGGTATTCGGCGTCGTACTCGTCCGGGTTGGCCGGGACGACGGCGTCGGAGTAGGCCGCAGTGGCGGAGTCGCCGTGGACGGTGACCCCGGAGCGGCCGAGGGCCTCAAGTGCCCGCGGGAGGAATTGGTCGGCAATGTCGCGGTGGACAAGGAGGGTCTCCGCGGCGTTGCAGACGCTGGGGCGCTGGGTCTTGGCGTTGAGCAGGATGGTGAGCGCCTGGTCGAGGTCCGCGTCCGCGTCGACATAGACGTGGCAGTTGCCGGTGCCGGTCTCGATCACCGGCACCGTCGACCCATCGACGACTGCCTGGATGAGCCCTGCGCCGCCGCGCGGGATCAGGACGTCCACCAGGCCGCGGGCGCGCATCAACTCGCCCGTCACCTCCCGGCCGCCTTCGACCAGATGGACGGCGTCGGGGGTGACGCCTGCGGTCTCCAGACCGCTGCGGAGCGCGGCGACGGTGGCGCGGTTGGTGTTGAGCGCCGAGGACGAGCCTCGCAGGAGGGCGGCGTTGCCGGACTTGAGGCAGATGCCGGCCGCGTCCGCGGTGACATTGGGGCGGGCCTCGTAGATGATGCCGACGACGCCGAAAGGCACCCGCACTTGCGTGACCGAGACGCCGTTGGCCAACTTCCATCCCCGGACGACGTCGCCGACGGGGTCGGGGAGGGCTGCAAGGTCGCGGAGACCCTGGACCATGCCCGCGATCCGGGCGGGCGTGAGTTCCAGTCGGTCGACGATGGACTCGGGAGTCCCGGCCGCGCGCGCCCCCGCGACGTCGACGGCGTTGGCCTCGAGCAGGTTGGGTTCGGCCGCGGCGAGGGCGTCTGCCATGGCTGCCAGCGCCCGATCCTTGGCGGCGCGATTCAGCGTGGCCAACTCGATGGCTGCCTTGCGGGCGGCAGTGGCTTGGGTCCGGAATTCCATGCGCCGAGTCTAGGCCGAGTCCCACCGTCGTCTCGGGGAATCTCGCCTGACGCGGCTGGCGCACGCCGGCGCTGGCCGGACGCCGCTATGTCGCGGCGCTGTGGCGGTCGGGCTTCGCCGGGCTCAGACCGCGAGCGCGACGCGGCCGCGGGCGCGCAGGTGCCGGACGACGTAGACAGCGAGGTTGACGGTGCACACCACCGTCATGGCTCCAGCGCAGATGATGAGGGCCCAGTCGGAGGTGAACAGGCCGAACGTGAACCACATCGCCTGGACGAGCAGCATGATCGACAGGTAGCCCACCGACACTCCGGAGAGGTCCGGCGCGCTGACCATCTCACGCAACTGGGAGAACTGGCCGAAGAGCTGGGGCACCGCGATCACGAACCCGAACGCCATCGCTCCGAAGACCAGCTCCACGCCGGTCAATGACGCGGCCAGCACCACCGGGAGGACGAGCTGAGGTGCGATGGCCTGCCTCCGGTCCCGAAGGACGAACACGACAATGACCAGCGCGAGCAGCGACATCACCAGGTTGGGCCACTGCATCTGGGCCTTCTGGACCAGGAAGCCGTGCACCATCCATGCGCCCGTGGTGGCCGCAGAGATCTGCCACAGCCGCAGCGACACCCCGGCGCTGGTCCTGGCACGCAGGATCCTGATCAACTGGGGAAGGTTGGACGCCACACCGATGGCTGCAGCCACCCACCCGAAGACCTCGATCACCCGACCAGGGTAAGCCAGCGCGACTCCCCCGAGAAATCGGCGCATCGTCGCCCAAATTCGTCCGCCTCCGCTGCACGAAGGGGCGTGCGCTCAGTCCTCGGCGAGCATCATGTGGTCGCGGTGCACGACCGGGCGCTGGCCGCGATGACCATCCTCCACGCTGCTGTGTCCCATCTCGGCGATCAGTTCCGCGCTGGAGTAGCCGACGAATCCGCGACCCACAGGCTCCCCGTCCGGCCCGACGATCTCCACCGGCTCGCCCTCGGCGAAGATGCCCACCACCTCGCGCACCCCGATCGCCAGCAGGGACGCCTTCTTCTCCACCAGTGCCCGCCTCGCGCCGGCGTCGACGTGGAGGAAACCGCGGGGCTCCGCCGCGAAGGCGAGCCACAGCAACCGTCGTGGGCGGCGCTTCCGGGTGGGGAGGAACAAGGTGCCCACGTCCTCGCCAGCCAGCGCGCGCTCAAGGTGGTCTGCCAGGCTCAGCACCACGCTGACGCCCGCCTGAGTGGCGATCTCGGCCGCCTGCACCTTGGTGCGCATCCCCCCGGTGCCGACCTTTGACCCCACCCGGGACGTGTCGACCTTGAGGGTGGAGATGTCCTCGACCCGATCGATCCGACGGGCGCCGGGGGTGTCGGGATGGGCCGTGTACAGGCCGTCGACGTCGCTGAGGATGATCAGCGCATCGGCGCGGACCAGGTGGGCGATGAGGGCCGCGAGGCGGTCGTTGTCTCCGAAGCGGATCTCGTGGGTGGCCACGGTGTCGTTCTCGTTGACGATCGGGATCACCCCGAGCCGGAAGAGCCGCGAGATGGTGTTGAGCGCGTTGCGGTAGGTCCTGGGCCGCAACACGTCCTCGACAGTGAGGAGCAGTTGCGCCACGGTGACGCCGTGCTCGGCGAACGCGTCTGAGTAGTGCCTGATCAGGAGCCCCTGGCCGACGGCGGCGGCGGCCTGTTGGGTCTCCAGGTCCCGCGGCCGGCGCCTCAGCCCGAGCGGGCCCAGCGCGGCGGCGATGGCGCCGGAGGTGACGAGGACCACCCGGACCCCGCGACCGTGCAGCGCCGAGAGCACCCGCGCCAGCATCGCCACCCGGGCCGGGTCCAGGTGGCCGTCGGGCCTGGTCAACGAGGACGAGCCGACCTTGACGACCACCCGGTCAGCACCCGCGACCTCAGCCCTCATCGTCGTCGCCCACCTCCGGCGCTGGCTCGTAGCCGGTGGTGGCGAAGTCGATGCCCGAAGCCTTGGCCGCGTGGTAGTCGGCGTCCATCCGACGGCGGCGCGAGGCGGCGGGCCGAGGCGTCTCCAGGCGGACATCCTCGCCGCGACGGCTCAGGATCTCCGCGCCGGTCTCCACCTGCGGGGCGAAGTCGAACACCACTGCGTTCTCGCCTCCGATCGCGACCGCGTCTCCGGGGCGCGCGCCGAGCTCGAGCAGCTTCTCCTCAACGCCCAACCTGTTGAGCCGGTCCGCCAGGTAGCCCACGGCCTCGGCGTTGGCGAAGTCCGTCTGCTTGATCCAACGCTCTGGCTTCTCGCCGCGGACCCGCCAGACGAGGCCGCCCTCGCCGTCGCCCTTCTGCACGATGGTGAACTCCGGCCCGGCCGCGCGGCGTGCGACGGGCGCCGGGCGGAGCACCTGCCTGGGCTTGGCGGCCTCGGGCAGCGCGGCACGCCGGGCGGCCACGATCTCAGCCATGGCGAACTTCAGCTCGTTGAGCCCCTCCCCCGTCTTGGTGGAGATCTCGAAGATCCGGTGCCCGAACTTCGCCAGATCCGGGCGTGCGATCTCCGCCATCTCGTGCGCGTCCGGCAGGTCGACCTTGTTGAGGGCGATCAGGCGCACCCGGTCCTCCAGGCCCCCGTGGGCGGTCAGCTCGGCCTCGATGATCTCCAGGTCCGTCAGCGGGTCACGCCCCGGCTCGTAGGTGCCGAGGTCGATGACGTGCACGATGGCCTGGCACCGCTCGATGTGGCGCAGGAAGTCGAAGCCCAGGCCGCGACCCTCGGAGGCGCCCTCGATCAGGCCGGGCACGTCTGCGACGGTGTAGGTGACGTCCCCGGCGACCACGACGCCCAGGTTGGGAATCAGCGTGGTGAACGGGTAGTCGGCGATCTTCGGCCGCGCCCGGGAGATGGCGGCGATCAGCGACGACTTCCCGGCGGACGGGAACCCGACGAGGCCGACGTCGGCGATCACCTTGAGCTCGAGCTGGACCAGCCGGCTCTCCCCCTCCTCGCCGAGCAGCGCGAAGCCGGGAGCCTTGCGTGCGGCCGAGGCCAGCGCTGCGTTGCCGAGCCCGCCCTTGCCCCCGGCTGCGGCGACGTACTCGGCCCCCGGCTCGGTGAGGTCTGCCAGCACCTCCCCTGTCTCGGCGTCGGTCACGACGGTGCCGCTGGGGACCGCCAGGACGACGTCATCGCCGTTGGCTCCGTCGTGGTGGTCGCCCTTGCCCGGCTGCCCGTTGACGGCCTTCCGGACAGATTGGCGGTGGAACTCGACCAGGGTCGAGAGGGAGTCGTCGACCCGGAAGATGATGGAGCCTCCCGTGCCACCGTTGCCGCCGTCCGGTCCCCCCAGCGGAACGAACTTCTCGCGGTGGATGGAGGTGCAGCCGTGGCCGCCGTTGCCGGCCTGAACGGTCAGCTTGACCCGGTCGACGAACGAGGGAATAGCCATGGAAAGCTCCTTATCAGCCGAGGCTGAGTGTATCGAAAAAGCAAGAACGGCCCCGGAGGGCCGTTCTTGTGATGAGTGTCCGCCGAAGGATCAGGCTGTCACGACGTTGACGACGCGACGTCCGCGCTTGACGCCGAACTCCACCTGGCCTTCGACCAGGGCGAAAAGGGTGTCGTCGCCACCGCGACCCACACCGTCGCCCGGGTGGAAGTGGGTGCCGCGCTGGCGCACGAGGATCTCGCCCGCGCCGACGACCTGGCCTCCGAAGCGCTTCACGCCGAGGCGCTGGGCATTCGAGTCACGACCGTTGCGCGTCGAGGACGCGCCCTTTTTGTGTGCCATAGTGTCAGCTCCTCAGCTCTCGATCCCGGTGACCTTGACCTGGGTGTACCGCTGACGGTGACCCTGGCGCTTCTTGTAGCCGGTCTTGTTCTTGTACTTCAGGATCCGGATCTTCGGACCCTTCTTCATTCCCAGCACCTCAGCGGTGACGCTGATCTTGCCGAGTCCCTTGGCATCTGAGGTGATCTTGTCGCCGTCGACCAGCAGCAGCGGCTGCAGGGTGACGGTGTTGCCGACCTCTTCGGACACCAGATCGATGTCCAGGACGTCGCCAACAGCCACCTTGTGCTGACGTCCACCGTTGCGCACGATCGCGTACACGACTGACCTACCTTCTTGTTTGCTTCAAGCCTTGCGGCGCGCCCGACCCGACAGGGGGCAAAGCACCGAGGGCCAACTGTACGTGGGCGCCCCGCACCCGGTCAAACCGGGCAATGCCCATTCTAGGTGGTGACAACCACCGGCACGATCATCGGGCGGCGACGCAGTGACCGCGCCACCCACTGGCCCACCACGCGGCGGGTCACCTGCTGCAGGCGGAAGGAGTCGTTGACCCCGTCGCGCATCGCGTCGGTGAGTGCATCGGCCACCCGCTGGCGGGCCTCGTCGAAGACGCTGCTGTCCTCGGCGATGCCGCGGACGTGAATGTCCGGGCCGCTGACGATGGTGCGGTTGTGCACGTCCACAGCCGTGATCACGGAGACGAAGCCCTCCTCGCCCAGGATCCGGCGGTCCATGATGGACTCCGAGATGTCGCCCACGAACGAGCCGTCGACGAAGACGTAGCTCGCATCGATCGAGCCGACCTTCTTGGCGATGCCGTCCTTGAGGTCGATCACGTCTCCGTCGCCGGCCACGATGGTGCGCGCAGCGGGGACGCCCGTGGCCTGCGCGAGCTTGGCGTTGGCGATCAGGTGGCGGGCCTCGCCGTGGACGGGCAGCACGTTGCGGGGCTTCAGGATGTTGTAGCAGTACAACAACTCGCCCGCTGAGGCGTGCCCCGAGACGTGGACCAGCGCGTTGCCTTTGTGGACGACGGTGGCGCCGAGTGCGGAGAGTCCGTTGATGACCCGGTACACGGAGTTCTCGTTGCCGGGGATCAGCGAGCTGGCCAGCAGGACGGTGTCGCCCGGGCCGACCTCGACGACGGGGTGGTCGCTGTTGGCGATCCGGCTGAGCGCGGCCATCGGCTCGCCCTGCGATCCGGTAGAGACGATGACCACCTTGCTCGGCGGGTACTTGTCGATTTCCTTCAGCTCGATGAGGGTCCCGGCCGGCACCTTGAGGAAGCCCAGATCCCGCGCGGTGCCCATGTTGCGCACCATCGAGCGGCCCACGTAGACAACCTTGCGGTCGTGCTTGACGGCCATGTTCAGGATCTGCTGGATGCGGTGCACGTGGCTGGCGAAGCTGGCCACGATCAGCTTGCCCGTGGCCTGATCGAAGACGCGCGCGATGGCGGGCTCGAGGTCCCGCTCCAGGGTGGTGAACCCTGGGGACTCCGCGTTGGTGGAGTCCACCATGAACAGGTCCACACCCTCCTCACCCAGGCGGGCGAAGCCGCGGAGGTCGGTCAGGCGGCCGTCCATCGGCAGCTGGTCCATCTTGAAGTCGCCGGTGTGCAGCACCAGCCCGCCCTTGGTGCGGATCGCCACCGCCAGGGCGTCCGGAATGGAGTGGGTGACGGCGAGGAACTCGAACTCGTAATTGCCGATCTCGACGATGTCGCCCTCCTCGACGGCGTCGAGGTCGAAGTTGCGGATCTTGTGCTCGCGCAGCTTCGTGGCGAGGAATGCCAGGGTCAGCTTCGAGCCGTAGATCGGGATGTCGGGGCGCTTCTTCAACAGATAGGGCACCGCTCCGATGTGGTCCTCGTGGCCGTGGGTGAGGACGAGGGCGACGATGTCGTCGAGCCTGTCGTCGAGGTAGCCCAGCGCGGGGAGGATGAGGTCGACACCGGGGTGGTGATCCTCCGGGAACAGCACACCACAATCCACCAGGGCGATCTGCCCGTCGATCTCGAAGGCGGTCATGTTGCGACCGATGTCCCCGAGCCCTCCGAGCGGGATCACCCGCAACGTTCCTGGGGCCAGTTTGGGGGGTAGTGTCACGTCGGTCATGGGCTCAGGCTAGTGGATAGGGGGGCGGCCGCCCCTACGATGGCGCCATGTCTGTCACCGACACCGTCCGCCTGGCCATGCCCGCCGAAGCCGTCGACGTCGCCCGCGTCCAGCGGCGCGCCTGGGCCGAATCCGGCCTGCTGGCGGCTGCGGGCGGCGGCCTCCCGGCAGACGAGGCGACGCGAGTGTGGCACGAGGCGATCGTCAAGCCCCCGCTGGCCCACCTGCGCGTGCTGGTGGCCATCGGCGACGTGGGCGTGGTGGGGTTCGCCGTCACCGGGCCGAGCGGGGATCCGGACCGCGCCGAGCGCGACGGGACGGTCGCGGAGTTCGTCGTCGACCCTCGGCACCGGGGCGCCGGCCACGGATCGCGTCTGATCAACGCCGCCGTCGACACGCTGCGCCGGGACGGCTATCTGGTGGCGACGATGTGGGTTCGGGCCTCCGACGATGCGCTGCGGGCCTTCCTGTCCGGCTGCGGCTGGGCTGCGGACGGTGCGCACCAGGAGATCGGGACCGACGATGGCGCCCCCGGCATCAAGCTGATCCGGATGCACACCGACATCTCGGTGTGATCGAGACAGGAGACTTGCGACCCGTCCACGGCCCGTGACAGGGTGGAGGCTTGTTTTTCGCGTAACCGAGTGACTCTGAGCCTACTGAACCTGAACCTGACCGAGGGAGCCCGCAGTGCCCACACCCCTGACCCCGCGCGCCGTCGAGCGCGACATGGCCACTGATGCGTGCGAACCGCCGACGGAGGGTGGGGGCCTCAACCGTTGGGTCTTCGGCTCGTCGGCGCTCATCATCCTCGCCGCCCTGACAGTGGCCCTCATCGCACCGCAGGCGTTCAATGACGTCGTCTCGGCCATCAACACCGTCGTGGTCAACTCGATCGGCTGGTACTACGTGGCCCTCGTCTCGGGCTTCGTCATCTTCGCTCTCGTCGTCGCCTTCAGCAAGCTCGGCACCATCCGGCTGGGCCCCTCCGACGAGGCCCCGCAGTATCCGTGGCGGACATGGTTCGCGATGCTGTTCGCCGCCGGGATGGGCATCGGGCTCGTGTTCTGGGGCGTCGCGGAGCCCCTGTGGCACCTCGCGGCGCCGCCGCCCGGATTCGGGGAGTCGGGTATCGAGGCGCAGGGTCGCCGGGCCATGGCGCAGACCTTCCTGCACTGGGGCGTGCACGCCTGGGCCGTGTACGTGGTCGTCGGACTGGCTGTGGCCTACGCCGTCCACCGCAAGGGGCGCCCCGTCTCCATCCGGTGGGCCCTCGAGCCGATCCTCGGCAAGCGGACCAACGGGCCCATCGGTGACGCGATCGACATCGCGGCTGTCGTGGGCACCCTGTTCGGCGTCGCCACCTCATTGGGTCTCGGCGTCAACCAGATCGCGGCCGGCCTGGAGCACCTCGGTCTAGTCGACGGCAGCACCACCGTCAAGCTGCTGATCATCGCCGGCATCACCGTGCTCGCGACCCTGTCGGTGGTCTCCGGGCTGGATCGCGGCATCGCCTTCCTGTCGCGCGCCAACCTGTGGCTGGCCGCGCTCCTCATGGTGGCCGTGCTGATCCTCGGACCCACCCTGTTCGTGCTGCGCGAACTGGTCTCCGGATTCGGCGGCTACATCCAGAACTTCGTGTCGATGTCCTTCCAGACCTTCGCGTTCTACGGTGATCGGGGCGAGTCCTGGCTCGGCGCCTGGACCACCTACTACTGGGGATGGTGGATCGCCTGGTCCCCGTTCGTGGGTGTGTTCATCGCCCGCATCTCCCGCGGCCGCACCGTGCGGGAGTTCGTCTCCGGCGTCCTGCTGGTTCCCACCGCCGTCACCATGCTGTGGTTCTCGGTCATGGGCGGCACCGCCCTCTACCAGCAGATCTTCGGCGGGGCAGACCACATCGTCGACGGTTCGGTGAGCACCAACACCGCCCTGTTCGACATGCTGGGCCAGCTGCCCGGCGGCTCACTCCTGTCAGGGGTGGCGATCGTTCTCGTGCTGGTGTTCTTCGTCACCAGCTCGGACTCGGGTTCGTTCGTGGTGGACATGTTGACCCACAACGGCAACCCGAATCCGCCTGTGTGGTCCCGGGTCTTCTGGTCCGTGCTGGAGGGCTCGATCGCTGCGGTGCTCATCTGGGCCAGCTCTGCCGCATTGGGCGGAGACACCTCGGGGATCTCCGCTCTCCAGGCCCTGACGATCGTGGCGGCGGCACCGTTCTCGCTGGTGATGATCGGCATGTGCTTCTCCGTGGTCAAGGCGCTCCGGCACGACGTCGCGGTGTGGGAACGGGCCGAGGAGACACTTCTGCGCCGCGAGCTGGCTGAGGAGGCCGCCAAGCTCGCCGCGGACCCGCCCCAGTGAGGTGAGGTGAGGGCTGGGGCTCGTCAGAGTCCCAGCACTGACTCCATCTCGAGCGTCAGGCCGGGGTGGTCCACAACATGGCGGATGCCTGCCACCACGCCGGGCATGAACGAGACTCGCTCGAAGGAGTCATGGCGGACGGTCAGCGTCTCTCCCGTGTCGCCGAAGAGGACCTCCTGGTGTGCCACCAGTCCCTGCAACCGGATGCCGTGGATGTGGATGCCGTCCACCACGGCACCCCGGGCGCCGTCGTCATGGACGGTGGCGTCCGGGACCGGGCCCAACTCCGCCTCCGCGCGGGCCGTCGCGATCCGACGCGCCGTCGTGGCCGACGTGCCGGAGGGGGCGTCGGCCTTGTTGGGGTGGTGCAGTTCGATGATCTCCGCCGACGGGTAGAAGGGCGCTGCCAGTGCGGCGAACTTCATCATGAGCACCGCCCCGATGGAGAAGTTGGAGGCGATCAGCACCCCCACCTCGGGGTGCGCGGCGCAGAGCTCCCGCACTCTCGCGAGGCGCTCATCGTTGAAGCCGGTGGTGCCGATCACCATGTGCAGCCCGCGCCGGAGGCACCACTCGATGTTGTCCATCACCGCGTCAGGGTGTGTGAAGTCCACCACCACCTGGGCCCGGTTGACCAGTTCCCGGGGCTCCCCCAGGTCCGCGCCACCCACGGGGGTCATGCCCTCGGCGCGGGTGACGGCCCGGACCACCTCGCTGCCCATCTTGCCGCTGACTCCGAACACGCCCACGCGAATCTCTGTCATAGGTGATCCCTTCTGGTTCTCTTCCATCTCCATCCAAGCATCGACGGCAGGGTGGCGCCACCCTTCGGGGAACGCCGCAGGGGCGGGCCCGGTTCATCCGGACCCGCCCCTGCGGTGTGTGCCTGTGTGACCGAGGTCAGTCGTTCGACTCGGCCTTCTCCTCCACCACCGGGATCAGCGACAGCTTGCCGCGATCGTCGATGTCGGAGATCTCCACCTGGAGCTTCTGGCCCACAGACAGGATGTCCTCGACGTTCTCGACGCGGGCGCCGCCGGCCAGGGGGCGCAGCTTCGAGATGTGAAGGAGTCCGTCCTTGCCAGGCAGCAGCGACACGAAGGCGCCGAAGGTCGTGAGCTTGACGACGGTGCCCAGGTAGCGCTCGCCGCGCTCCGGCAGGTGCGGGTTGGCGATGGCGTTGATGGCGGCGACAGCGGCATCCGCTGCCTCGCCGGTCTCGGCGCCGACGTAGACGGTGCCGTCGTCCTCGATCGAGATGTTCGCGCCGGTGTCGTCCTGGATCTGGTTGATCATCTTGCCCTTGGGGCCGATGATCTCGCCGATCTTGTCCACCGGGATGCGCACCGTGATGATGCGGGGAGCGAAGGGGCTCATCTCATCCGGCACGTCGATGGCCTCGTTCATGACGTCCAGCAGCGTGTGCCGGGCGTCACGGGCCTGCAGCAGCGCCTTCTGAAGCTCGAGGGCGGGGATGCCGTTGAGCTTGGTGTCCAGCTGCAGCGCGGTGAGGAAGTCCCTCGTGCCGGCCACCTTGAAGTCCATGTCGCCGAGCGCGTCCTCGGCACCCAGGATGTCGGTCAGCGCGATGTACTTCGTCTCGCCGTCGACCTCCTCGGACATGAGGCCCATGGCGATGCCCGCGACAGCGGACTTCAGCGGGACGCCCGCGTTGAGCAGCGACAGCGTCGAGGCGCACACCGAGCCCATCGACGTGGAGCCGTTGGAGCCCAGCGCCTCCGAGACCTGACGGATGGCGTAGGGGAACTCCGAGCGCGTGGGCAGCACGGGGATGAGTGCCCGCTCGGCCAGCGCGCCATGGCCGACCTCGCGGCGCTTCGGGGAGCCGACGCGGCCGGTCTCGCCCGTCGAGAAGGGCGGGAAGTTGTAGTTGTGCATGTAGCGCTTGGTGCGCTCCGGGGAGAGCGTGTCGATCTTCTGCTCCATGTCCAGCATGTTCAGGGTGGAGACGCCCATGATCTGGGTCTCGCCGCGCTGGAAGAGAGCCGAACCGTGGACGCGCGGGATGACCGCGACCTCCGCCGCCAGCTCGCGGATCTCGGCCGGGCCGCGACCGTCGATGCGGACCGCGTCGGTGAGGGTGCGGTGGCGCACGAGCTTCTTCGTCAGCGCCTTGAGTGAGGCGGACACCTCACTGAGGCGACCCTCGAAGCGCTGGGCGAGCTGCTCGGTGACGTCCTGACGGATGGCGTGGGTGGCCTCGTCACGCTCCTGCTTGCCGGCGATCTGCATGGCCTCGGCCACGCGGGCGCTGGCCAGCTCGGAGACGGCCTCGAACACGTCGTCCTGGTAGTCACGGAAGACCGGGAAGTCGTAGGTCTCCTTGGGCAGCTTCGCGGCCAGTTCGGACTGGGCGTCGCACAGCGCCTTGATGAAGGGCTTGGCCGCCTCGAGACCCAGGCCCACGACCTCTTCGGTGGGGGCGGTCTTGCCGGAGCGGACGAGCTCCCATGTGGCCTCGGTGCCGCCGGCTTCAACCATCATGATGGCGACGTCGCCGTCGGCCAGCACGCGGCCGGCCACCACCATCTGGAAGACGGACTTGGACACCTGCTCGACGGAGGGGAATGCCACCCACTGGTCGTCGATGAGGGCCACCCGAACGCCGCCGATGGGGCCGGAGAACGGCAGCCCGGCGATCTGGGTGGACATCGACGCAGCGTTGATGGCGACGACGTCGTACATGACGTTGGGGTTGAGCGACAGGACGGTGACAACCACCTGGACCTCGTTGCGCAGGCCCTTGACGAACGCGGGGCGCAGCGGGCGGTCGATGAGGCGGCAGGCGAGGATGGCGCCCTCGCCCGGGCGGCCTTCGCGACGGAAGAACGAGCCGGGGATCTTGCCCGCGGCGTACATGCGCTCCTCGACGTCGACGGTGAGGGGGAAGAAGTCGAGAGCGTCGCGCGGGGTCTTCTGCGCGGTGGTGGCCGACAGCAACATGGTGTCGCCGTCCAGGTAGACGGCGGCCGAGCCATCGGCCTGCTGGGCCAGCACGCCGGCCTCGAAACGTACAGTGTGCTTGCCGAACTTGCCGTTGTCGATCACGGCTTCAGCGAATTCGATGCCTGGTCCTTCCATGGACAGGCTCCTTTCGATTGGGTGTCGCCACCCGCGCACGGCGATGCTCGCCACGCCTGCCGGTCTTCGATCGAGGCCCGCGGGTGCGCGCTCTCTGGGCGCCCGAAAGCCACTACCGAGGACCAGACGGACACGTGCGCTGGGCGGCGGGGTGGTATGAAACATATTCAGTTGTCCGGTGCAGTCTAGCCGCTTGGGCCACGATGGTTGAATGCTCAGTGTCACCACCCCGCAGTCCGTGGAGGCCGCGGTGGCCACCGCACGACGATGGGCTGCCGAGACCGCCGGCCGCTCCGAGCCCCCCGCGGCGCGGCTGCTGGCGAGGGTCCTCGCCCACCCGCGCGGCCTGGCGTTCACCCTGGATTTCGTCGACGGGGTGCTCCGCCCCGAGGATCCTACGGTGGCCGGCGCGGCGCTGGGGGCGCTGGCGCGACGCCCGGCCCCGTTCCTGCCCCTTCCGCTGCGGTGGGGCCTCCGGGCGGTCCGCATCGCACCCAGGCCCGCCCTCCCTCTGGTCCGCGCGGCCTTCGCCGCGCTGGTGGGCGACCTGGTCATCGACGTGGGGCGGCGGCTGGGCCCATCGCTGCGGCACGCCCGGCGGCGCGGCGCAGACCTCAACGTCAACCTCCTCGGCGAGGCCGTCCTCGGGGACGCCCACGCCGCCGGGAGGCTCCGCGAGACGATGCGCCTGCTGGCGCGCGACGACGTGGACTACGTCTCCATCAAGGTCTCAGCCGTCCTGGGACCGCACTCCCCCTGGGCGCACGCCCAGACCGTGGAGGAGGCCGTCACGAGACTCCGGCCCCTGATGCTCCTGGCCGCCCGCGCAGGCAAGTTCGTCAACCTCGACATGGAGGAGTACCGGGACCTGCACCTCACCCTGGACGTGTTCGCCGAGCTCGTCCTCGACCCGGAGCTGCTCGGGCTGCGGGCGGGTCTGGCGGTACAGACCTACCTCAAGGAGTCCGGCCTGGTGCTTCGCCGAATCGACGAGCTGGCCGAGCGACGGGTCGCGGCTGGTGGCGCGCCGCTGAAGGTCCGGCTCGTCAAGGGCGCCAACCTTGCGATGGAGCGGGTGCAGGCCGAGCTTCGGGGCTGGGAGAACCCGGTCCTGGATGGCAAGGCGGCCACCGACGCCAGCTTCCTGCGCGCGCTGGAATTCTGCCTGACCCCGGAGCGGGCCGCACGGCTCCTGGTGGGGGTGGCCAGCCACAATGTGTACACGGTGGCCGCCGCGTGGGAGCTCGCGAAGGCGAGGGGCGTGACCGGCCAGGTCGACGTCGAGATGCTCTCCGGCATGGGGGCGCCGCTCCAGCGCGTGATCCTCCGCGAGGTCGGACGCCTGCGGCTCTACGTCCCGGTGGTGCCGCGCGCCGAGTTCGACTCGGCCATCTCCTACCTTGTGCGGCGCCTCGAGGAGAACGCCGCCCCGGAGAATTTCATGTCGGGCGCCGCCCACCTCGGCCGCGATGCCGGCTTCCTGGACATGGAGGAGGCGCGGTTCCGCGATGCCCTCACCCTCGTCGACTCCCCCGTGCCTCAGCAGTGGGCCACCCAGGCCCGACCCACCGGCGGCCACGGCTTCGTCAACGCGCAGGACACCGAACCGGCGCTGCGGGCCAACCAGGCGTGGGCCGCCGGCGTCCACGGCCTCCTCCCCAGCCCGGGGTTGGGCGCTGCGAGGGTGAGCCACGCCACCGTGACCTCGTCCGCAGGCATCGACGAGACGCTCCGCCGCGGCAGGGACGCCGGAGCGGTATGGGCCGCCGTCCCACCGGTTGAGCGGGCCGCCGCCCTGCGCCGGCTGGCGGGTGAGCTTGAGGCGGGCCGGACGGCGCTCGTGGCGGTGGCGGCCGACGAGGTGGGCAAGCTGATCGACCAGGCCGACGTGGAGGTCTCGGAGGCGGTTGATTTCGCCCACTACTACGCCGAGCGGGCCATCGACCGCATCGAGGGCGCCCACCACGTCCCGCCTGGGCTGACCGCCGTCGCGCCGCCGTGGAACTTCCCCATCGCCATCCCCCTGGGGGGTGTGGCGGCCGCCCTCGCCGCTGGGTCGGCCGTCGTCCTCAAACCCGCACCCCCGGCCCGGAGGACCGCAGCGCTGCTCGCCGAGGCCTGCGACCGCTCGGGGCTGCCGCCGGGGCTGGTGCAGCTGGTGGTGGTCGACGACGGCCCCCTGGGTGAGTCCCTCCTGTCGGATCCCCGGGTGGAGCTCGTGATCCTCACCGGGGCCGCGGAGACCGCGTCACTGTTCCGGTCCTGGCGTCCGTCGATGCCCCTGCTCGCCGAGACCTCGGGCAAGAACGCGATCGTCGTGACGGCGTCGGCCGACCTCGACCTGGCGGTCGCGGACCTGGTGATCTCGGCGTTCGGGCATGCCGGCCAGAAGTGCTCGGCGGCATCCCTGGGGATCCTGGTGGGGTCCGTGGCGCGGTCGCGGCGGTTCCTCGACCAACTGCTCGACGCTGTGGGGTCGCTGAGGGTGGCCTGGCCGATCGACCCGGCGGCCCAGATGGGGCCCCTCACCGAGCCACCCAGGGACAAGCTGCTGCGCGGCCTCACCGGACTCGAGCCGGGCCAGCGCTGGTTGATCCGGCCCCGCCGCCACGACGACCGGCTGTGGAGCCCCGGCGTCCGCGCCGGGGTCCGCCCAGGCGGCGAGTTCCATCAGGTGGAGTACTTCGGCCCGGTGCTCGGCCTGATGGAGGCCGCCTCACTCACGGAGGCTCTCCGGTGGCAGAACGGCACCCCCTACGGCCTCACTGCGGGGCTCCACTCGTTGGACGAGCGGGAGATCAACACCTGGCTGGACGGCATCGAGGCGGGCAACTGCTACGTCAACCGCACCATCACCGGCGCCATCGTCCGCCGGCAGCCGTTCGGCGGCTGGAAGCGCTCAGCCGTGGGCCCCGGCGCCAAGGCCGGCGGGCCGCACTACGTGCAGAGCCTGGGCCGCTGGGAGGCCGATGAGGAGTGGCCGGGCACGGGCGCCGTCCCCACCTCACCGATGCTGGCGCGGTTGGTCCGCGCCTCGCGGGCCGCCCTCGGCGAGGCCGACGCGCTTCGGCTCGGCGCCGCCGCGGCGGGTGACGAGGAGGCGGCGCGGGCGGTGTTCCTCGCCTCGCACGACCCCACCGCCCTGTCCGCAGAGCGCAACGTCCTGCGCTACCGGCCGGCGACAGTGACCGTCCGCGTCGAGGAGTGCGAGGAGTGGGCCGTTTTCCGCGAGGCCTCAGCCGCGCTGGCGGTGGGCGCACGGGCGGGTTTCTCTGTGCGCCGGCCGCTCAGCGGGGGTGTCGCGGCGGCGCTGGACGAGGCCGGTCTCGAGGTGAGGGTCGAGGACGACGCGCGCTTCGACGCCGCAGCCACAGGGCGGATCAGGCACCTCGGGCGGCGCGATCTGCTCGCGGACCTCGGCGGCTCGATCGACGCCACCGTGTACCCCGGCGGCCCGCTGCCGGGTCGCCTCGCCTGCCTGCCCTACGTGCGGGAACAATCCGTGTCGCTCACCGCGCACCGCTTCGGGCACGCCTCCCGGATCCAGCTCGACCTGTAGGAGGGGAGAGGAAACGGTTCAGGGCACCCCGAGATGGGGTGCCCTGAACCGTGATTAGTGGTCCGCGATCAGCGGCGCAGGCCGAGGCGTGCGATCAGCGCGCGGTAGTGCTCAATATCGTTCTTGGCGACGTAGTTGAGCAGCCGGCGGCGCTGGCCGACCATGAGCAGCAGGCCTCGGCGGCTGTGGTGGTCTCCCTTGTGAGCCTTGAGGTGCTCAGTGAGGTGGGAGATCCGCTTGGTCAGCAGCGCGATCTGCACGTCAGGCGAGCCGGTGTCCCCGGGTGCGATGGCGTAGTCGTCGATGATCTTCTTCTTGTCCACAGCGTCCATAAATATGGGTCCTTCCGGTTCGCTGCACGGCGCCCCCGTTGCGGGTGCTGTCGGGGCTCTGACGGGTCCGTGGCCGATCGAACGGCAACCTGGGAACCCTATCACCGCCAGTGCAGCTCCCCCAAACCGCTCACTGTCCGGGGGTCGGACTCCGTGAAAGGGGTAGGGTGGGACCAGTCCCCTGCAGAGTGAACAAGGAGCCCCTATGGCCGTCGCCGTCCGTCCTGCGACATCAGCAGATCTTGAGGCCCTGCGCTCACGTCAGTCGCGGCCGGAGCTCGGTCTGGTTGACGAGCACTTCGAGGCGCAGCAGCGCGGCGCACTGATCTTCGCGGTCGCCTTCGACGGCGACGAGCCTCTGGGCACGGCGGTGCTGGACCTCGACGCGGACTCGATGACTCCCGAGCTGCGCAACATGTTCGTCTACCCGGAGGCCCGTCGCAAGGGCGCCGGCCGGGCATTGAGCCAGTTTCTCGAGTCGGAGGCTCGCGCCCGCGGCTTTGCAGCGGTGTACCTCGCGGTGGATCCCAACAATGAGAAGGCCGTGCCGCTGTACATCTCGCTCGAATATCACCCCACAGGCGAGCACCTGTTTGTCGACGAGCCCGAGGTGCAGCAGGTGGATCCCGACGCTGAGCCCAGCCAGCACTACGCCATCTACAAAAAGTCGCTGACCGCCCGCTGACCGGTGGGGCTCAGCCGAGGAGCCGCCGCCTGGCTGCCTCCACGTCGGCTCCCATCTGCTCGACCAAGGCGTCGATGCCGGTGAAACGCACCTGTCCGCGGAGCCGCTCGACGAAGTCCACGGCCACCTCCACCCCGTACAGCTCGAGGTCCGTGCGGTCCAGGACGTAGCTCTCCACCCTGCGATCCGCACCGTCGAACGTGGGATTGGTGCCCACCGAGATGGCCGCCGGCATGGGCTCGCTGCCCCGTTCGTCGAGGTTGGTCAGCCACCCGGCGTAGACGCCGTCTGCGGGCACGGCCATCTCGATGGACACGGTGAGGTTCGCCGTCGGGAAGCCGAGGTCCCTGCCGCGCTGGTCACCCACGACCACCACCCCGCGGAATCGGAAGGGCCTGGTGAGGTGTTGGGCCGCGCCCGCCACGTCCCCGGCTGCCAACAGCTCCCGGATGGCGGTGGAGCAGGTGACCTCATGGTTGATCACCTCGAGCTGGAGCGGGATCACCTCGAACCGTCCCGCGCCGAGCTCGGCGAGCGTCCGCACGTCGCCCGCGGCGCGATGACCGAAGCGGAAGTTCTCCCCCACAACCACGCGCACCGGGTGAAGAGGGATGAGGAACCGGTCCACGAACTCGGCCGGGGACATCGCCGCCACCTCCGGGGTGAACCGGATCACGCGCACCTCGTGAGCCCCGGCACCCTTGAGCAGTTCTATGCGGGTCCGGAGATCGCTCAACAGCTTCGGGGCCGCGGCGGGGCGCAGCACCGTCACCGGGTGTGGCCAGAAGGTCAGCACGACCAGCGGGTGATCGACGTCGCGCGTCGCCTCGGCCAGCACGCGGCGATGGCCGACATGTACCCCGTCGAAGTTGCCGATGACGACGACCGTTTCAGTCACAGTTGCTCAATCTGTCATGCTCCGACCAGCACCGCAAGCGGTCTCGCACCGCCGTCGGCCGGTTCATACAGGGCGAGGAGTTCCCCGGAGGGTGAGAGCATCCCGGTGGGTGAGCCCGGGACGGGGCGGGCCAGGGGGCGACCGTAGCCGACGTCGCGCGCCTCGTCGTCGGTGAGGTCCACGACGGGGAAGCTGAGGCGCGCCGCGTCCGCCATCGACATCAGCTCCGGCGGCTCGTCGGAGAGGACGACTGCGTTCTCCAGCGCGTAGTGCCCGATACGGGTGCGCCTCAGAGCTGTGAGGTGACCACCCACCCCGAGGGAGGCCCCGAGGTCGCGGGCGATCGCCCGGATGTAGGTGCCCGAGGAGCATTCGATATCCAGGTCCACGTCGAGGCGTGCCCCGTCGACGCGTACGGCCAGCACGTCGAGCCGGGCCACCGTCACAGGGCGCGCCTTCAGCTCGACGGCCTCCCCTGCCCGCGCCAGAGCGTAGGAACGCTTCCCGTCGACTTTGATGGCCGAATAGCTGCTGGGCACCTGCAGAATGTCCCCCCGTAAGGGGATCAGCGCCCCTTCCAGCTCCCACTCCGTGACGGCCGAGGCGTCCGCCACGAACACCACCTCGCCCTCGGCGTCGTCGGTGGCCGAGGACTCCCCCAACCGCACGGTGGCCAGGTAGCGCTTGTCGTGCAGGGCCAGGTGCCCGAGCAGCCGGGTGGCCCGGTTGACGCCGAGGATCAGCACGCCCGTGGCCATGGGATCCAGGGTGCCTGCGTGCCCGATCTTCCGCGTGCCCAGGAGCCTGCGCAGCCGACCCACCACCTGGTGGGAGGTGACCCCCGACTCCTTGTCGACGATCACCACCCCCGAGGTCCGGGTCACTGCTCGTCGTCCTCCTCGGACTCGCGCGGCTTCCGGTACGGATCCGACTCGCCGGCGAAGGTCTTGCCGGCGGCGGCCTGAGCCGCCGCGGCATCCTTGGCCTGCACCTCCGCCAACAGGTCCTCCATGTGCCGCGCCACCTCGGGGGTGGCGTCGAGCACGAAGGACAGCGTGGGCGTGAACTTCATTCCCAGGTGCTGCCCAACGGTGGAGCGGAGCATGCCGGTGGCCGACTCGAGCGCCGCCGCGGATGCGGCACGCGCCTCGTCGTCACCCAGCACCGTGTAGAAGGCCGTGGCGTCGCGGTTGTCCCCGGTCAGCCTCACCTCCGTGAGGGTCACGAAGCCCAGACGGGGATCCTTGACGCGTCGCTCGATGGTGGTGGCGAGGATGACCTTGATCTGGTCCGCCAGCTTGGCGTTTCTTGGACCTGGCATCAGGAGCGCTCCTTCTCCACCATCTCGAACGTCTCGATGACGTCTCCGATCCGGATGTCGTTGTAGTTGTTGAGCGTGACACCGCACTCGAAGCCCTCGCGGACCTCAGTGGCATCGTCCTTCTCGCGCCGCAGCGAAGCGATGGTGCTGGTGGCCACCACCACCCCGTCGCGCAGCAGGCGTGCACTGGCGTTGCGACGGAGGGTGCCGTCGGTGACCATGCAGCCTGCGATGTTGCCGAACTTGGACGAGCGGAAGATCTCGCGGATCTCCGCCTGGCCACGCACTTCCTCGGCGAAGATCGGCTTGAGCATGCCCTTGAGCGCCGCCTCGATCTCGTCGATGGCCGAGTAGATGACCGAGTAGAACCGCATGTCCACGTTCTCGCGGTCCGCCATCTGCGCCGCGTGCGGCGTGGGCCGCACGTTGAAGCCGATGATGACAGCCTTCGAGGCCGCAGCCAGCGAAACGTTGGTCTCGGTGATGGCACCGACACCGCGGTCGATGACACGCAGCGACACCTCGTCGTTGACCTCGATCTTGGACAGTGCATCCTCGAGCGCCTCGACCGAGCCCGCGCCGTCGCCCTTGAGGATGAGCAGCAGCTCCTGCGCCTCGCCCTTCTCCAGCTGCTCGAACAGCTGGTCGAGGGTCTTGCGACGGCTCGTCTTGGCCTGCTGGGCGGCGCGCATGCGGGCCTCCCGCTTGTCGGCGATCTGACGCGCCATGCGATCGTCCTCGACGACCAGGACGTTGTCACCGGCCCCGGGCACGGACGTGAGTCCGAGTACCTGAACGGGCATCGACGGCGGGGCGGAGTCCATGATCTCGCCCTGATCGTTGATCAGGGCGCGGACACGCCCGTGAGCCGAACCGGCCACGATCGAGTCGCCGATCCGCAGCGTGCCACGGTGCACCAGCACCGTCGCCACGGGACCACGGCCCTTGTCCAGGTGCGCCTCGATGGCCACACCCTGGGCGGGCATGTCCGGGTTGGCACGCAGGTCCAGAGCGGCATCCGCGGTCAGGACGATGGCCTCGAGGAGTTCGTCCAGACCCTGGTGCGTGATGGCGGAGACGTCAACGAACTGGGTGTCGCCGCCGTACTCCTCCGGCACGAGGCCGTACTCGGAGAGCTGCCCGCGAACCCGCGTGGGATCCGCCGCCTCCTTGTCGACCTTGTTGACCGCCACCACGATCGGCACGTTCGCCGCCAAAGCGTGGTTGAGCGCCTCGATGGTCTGGGGCATCACGCCGTCATCCGCCGCCACCACCAGCACGGCGATGTCGGTGGACTTCGCGCCGCGGGCACGCATGGCGGTGAACGCCTCGTGGCCCGGGGTGTCGATGAACGTGATGGGACGGACGTTGCCGTCCACCTCGGTGACCACCTGGTAGGCGCCGATGGCCTGCGTGATGCCGCCGGCCTCCTTGGCCACGATGTTGGTGTCACGCAGGGCGTCCAGCAGCTTGGTCTTGCCGTGGTCCACGTGACCCATCACCGTGACGACGGGGGGACGGGCTTCAAGGTCGTCCTCGTCGCCGATGTTCTCGCCGAACTCCAGATCGAAGCTCTCCAACAGCTCGCGATCCTCGTCCTCGGGCGAGACGACCTCGATTCGGTAATCGAGCTCGGCACCCAACACCTCGAGGGTGTCGTCTGCCACGGACTGGGTGGCCGTGACCATCTCACCGAGGTGGAACAGCACCTGCACCAGCGACGCGGGCTCGACGCCGATCTTCTCGGCGAGGTCCGTCAGGGATGCGCCGCGGCGCAGGCGCACGGTGGCTCCGTCGCCCTTGCGCAGACGCACGCCGCCGATCGCCGGCGCCTCCATCTGGTCGAACTCTTGCCTACGCTGCTTCTTCGACTTGCGTCCACGGCGACCGGCCGCGCCACCGCGACCGAAGGCTCCCTGCGTACCGCCGGTACGGCCGCGACCGCCACCGCGACCGCCACCGCCTCCAGCCGGGGCACCCATGCCGCCGCCCATGCCGGGACCGCCGGCTCCACCGGCGCCGCCGGGCCCACCCGGACGGCCACCACCGGGGCGACCACGGCCGGGGCCGCCAGGCCCAGCGGGCCGACCGCCACGGGCGGCGGGGGCGCCGAGCTGGGTGTTGGATGTCTTGGGCATCATCGCCGGGTTGGGGCGGGGCATGCCCGGCACCCCTCCGGTGCCGCCGGGACGCGGCATCCGGTCACCGGCACCGGCAGGTGCGCCTGGGCGGGCACCTGGAGCGCCTGGGCGGGCGCCGGGCGCGTCGGGGCGACGACGCTGCTGCGTGCCCATCCCCTGGGCGGGAGCGAACGGGTTGTTACCGGGCCGAGGGGCGCCCGGCTTGCGGGAACCGGCCCCTGGTGTGGGGGCTCCGGGCCTGGGACCAGGGACGCCTGGGCGGGGGGCTGACGAGCCGGGTCCGGGACGCTGTCCGGGGGCGGCAGGCCGCTGCGGGGCCGGCGTAGCCGGGCGGGCCGCCTGGGGCGCCGGAGTCACGGGCGCCGCGGGGGGCGTCGTCGGCCGAGGGCCAGGGGCCGGCGCGGGTGCTGGGGTGGGCGCCGGCGGGATGGGTGCCGGTGCCGGGGTGGGCCTTGGTGCCGCGGGGCGCGGGGCATCCGTGGACGGGGCGGGCGCGGGGGCTGCCGGGGCCACGGGAGCTGACGGGGTGGCGGCGGCGGGCGTGGCGTCCGACGCAGCCGGGGCGGGCTTCGGGCGCGCGGCCGGAGCCGGGGCGGGCTTCGGAGCGGTCGTCGGGTCGGCGGGGGCGGGCGCGCTACCCAGCGCTTCCCGGATGCGGCGCACGACTGGTGCCTCCAGCGTGGAGGACGGTCCGCGAACGTACTCGCCGTTCTCTCCCAGCCAGGCCAGAAGGTCTTTGCTTGTCTTACCGATTTCCTTGGCGATCTCGTGGACGCGAGGCTTTGCCACTACTCTCCTTTGCGGCCCGACCTCCAAGGGGCGAACCTTTAGTTGTGCTGAATCATCGTTGGGTTCTCATCGAGTGGTCATGAGCGTGAGCCCACCTTCTGGTTGTCGCCCTGTCGGGCGTGGAACGATGCGGCCACGACAAAGACGTGGGCCGCTGGACATCATATCCTCCCGAAGAGGCTTGATCCAGCCAGAGTGTCAAGCCGCAGGCCAGTGCGCAGCCGGGTCCAGGTCGACGGCTGCACCGAAGGCCCTCCGGACCGCCCGGCGGCGGATCGCCAGTTCCAGGCAGCCGGCGTGAACGTAGGCTCCGCGTCCCGGGAGGCGCGGTCGGGTGCCGTCGACGGCGAGGTCGCCTCGTCGGACGAGCCGAAGGAGCCGGTCCTGATCGTCACGGCCTCGACAGCCGATGCAGGTGCGTTGGGGAGTCATCGGACCCAAGCCTACGGCCACATTGCCAGCAACACCCCAGGCACCGCACAGCGTCCTGACAGGGGGCGGCGGGAAGGTTGATCCATCGGGCATCAGGCCCGAGATCTACTCACCATCAGGAGGACACATGCAGAACAAACTGATCGCCGGCATTTCCGCCGCCGCCATGGCCGCGGGCCTGGGCTTCGGCGTCTCACAGATCGCCACCGCCGACACCACCACCCCCACCCCGAGCGCGTCGGCATCGGCCAGCGAGGACTCCTCGGCCCCCCTCGGATCACGCGAGGGCAAGGGCCGCCACGGCGACCGCGGAATGCCCGGTGCCGACGCGGCCACCCTCGCCGAGAAGCTCGGCGTGGAGGAGGACGCGCTCGAGGTCGCGATGGATGCGGCCCGCGAGGGCCTGGAGTTCGTCCAACCCTCAACGGATGCCACCGACGAGGAACGCGAGGCGGCGCGGACGGAGCGGCAGGCTGCGTACGTGAGCGCGCTCGCGGGCGAACTCGGCATCGACGAATCGAGGGTGCAGGCCGCCCTCGACGAGATCCAGGCCACCCGCACAGCCGAGCGGGCAGAGGCCGACACTGCGATCCTGGACCAGGCTGTCACGGACGGGAAGCTGACCCAGGCCGAAGCGGACACAGTGCAGAAGGCGATCGACGCCGGCATCGTCTCCACCCGCGGCGGTGGGCACCGGGGCCGCTGATCGACACAGACAAGACCCGGTGGCTCAGGCCACCGGGTCTTGTCTGTGCGCCGAGGCGCAGGGTGTCAGGCGCAGCTCCACGGCTGGGTGCCGCGGATCGCGTAGAGGCGGTTCGCCACGGTGATCTGCTCCGCGCGGCTGGCCTGGTGGGGGTAGGACGCGAAGTCCTGGCCGTTGACCGAGCGCCAGGTGGCAAGGTTGAACTGCAGGCCCCCGTAGTAGCCGTTGCCCGTGTTGATGTCCCAGCGGCCGCCCGACTCGCACTGGGCGATCCGGTCCCACATGTCCGCACGGGCGAGGTTGATGGCACCGCCGGATGACGACGTCGAGGAGGACGTGGACGAGGATGACGTGGACGAGATGGCAGGGGCGGACACCTTGGTGCCCACCGTGGTGACCTGCGTCACGGGCTTACGGGTGACCACCCGCTCGTCGAGGGCGGAGCTGACCAGTGTGCCGTCCTCATACACCTCGGTGTAGGTCTCGCTGGCGAGGCCGTTGACTCCCTTGGTGGTGATCTTGCTGGTTCCCTTGGCCAGGTCCGCGGACTTCACCGAGGTCTTCTCGAAGGGCACCGCCACCTCTTTGGTGGCCTGCTTGACCTCAACAGCGACCACGGTGATGGCTAGTCCGTCCTCCAGAACGGTGCCGGCCGCGGGGGTCACCTTGTCGTCGGAATCCGGCTTGACGCCGGCCTGGGCCAGCGCATCCGCGACAGTACCGGCCACGGTCAGCTGGGCGGGCGTCCCCGCCACCGTCAGCGTGACGTCCTTGGCGGTGGCCAGCTCCATCGTCAGCCCCTGGCGGGAGATCGTGGTGGAACGGGACGTGGAGAGCTTCGAGTCGGCGGCGCCCAGGTTGAGCATCGACAGCGCCTCGCCAACGGTGCGGGCGGTGGTCCAGACGGTCCGCTTCTCGCCGTCGACCGTCACTTCAAGCTCGCGGCCGAAGGCGACGCTGATCTCCATGTCGTCGTCGACCTCGGTGTCCGGCCCGGGCAGGACCACATCATGCCGGCCCAGCTCGATGTTCTCCAGCTGCAGCACCTCGGCGACTGTGTCCTCACGCACCGCAATGGTGCGAGAAACGCCGTCGACGACGAGGGTGACGTCGTTCTTGTGCAGGGCTGTCGCGACTCCCGCCGCGGTCACGAGCGCGAGCGCGCAGCCGCCGGCCGCCACGGGGATCCAGAACTTCTTCGCCTTCAACACGAACTCCTCAAGTTTCAGCAGTGTGCTATCAGGCTAACCCGGAAGTTGAGAGAAAACCAAAAATAACCTGAGATTCTCTCAGTAGTGGGCTACTGTCCGGCGCGGTGTGCCTCGTACATCGCCTCGGTGTCGACGTACCACGCCAGCGCGACGTCGCGGAGCTCGCCCATCCACGCCTCATCCGCCGTCGCGGCGAGGTCGTTGAGCTCGAAGGGGTCCGCCGCGAGGTCGAAGACCTCGTCGCGCCGGTCTCCGAAGTGGTGGATGAGCTTGCGGTCACCGTCGATGACCGCCGTGCAGCGCCCCCGCGCGAGGCAGGTGGCCACCAACGGACCTTGGGGCTCTCCGCTGTAGAGCGACGGCTGATACGCGTGCCCGGAGACCAGGTCGAAGCCGAGAGCGTCGACGGCGGTGGGCAGGACTGCCAGCTGGTTCGCCGGCTGCCCCAGCTGCTCTCCCTCCCGCTGGGGGTCGTGCACCAGGAAGGGGATCCTGACGCCCTCGTCGTAGATCGTGTTGTCGTGCTGGAAGACGCGGTGCTCGCCGAAGCCCTCGCCATGATCGCCTGTCACCACGAAGACGGTGTCCTCGTAGAGTCCGAGCTCCTTGAACATGTCGATCACGCGGCCGACGAAGGCATCCTGGTAGTGGATGCCGTTGAGGTACGAGTTGAGGAGCGGATCCTCCACGAAGTCGATCGGCTCGTGGCCCTCGAGCACGTAGTCGTGGTGCCCCGTGACTGTCAGCATGCCGAGCATGAACGGCTCGCCGTCGGTGGTGGCCAGCCAGTCACGAGCGGGTCCGAGCATGATGTCGTCTTCGTAGCCGAAGTAGTTGGCCTTCCCGAAGCCGACCTTCGGCATGCTGTCCACGGAGCGGAAGAAATCGAAGCCGAGGTTGTCCACCGTCCCGCGCCTGCGCTCGAAGTGTTCGGTGGCCGACTGGAGGAACGCGGTCTCGTAGCCCTGGTCCCCCAGCAGTTCGGCCAGGCACGGCATCGGCATGCTGCCTGCCTCGGCCTCGGTGTTGTCGTGGTCAGGAGGTGCGGCGACCCCGCAGTGGACGGCTGTGAGGGCCTTCGAGGTGTGCGGAAGGAGCGAGTAGCCGCGCGACGGCGTGAGGCTGGACTCCGCAAGCGCATCGAGGACAGGGGTCACGGGTTGGCTCGTGGGAGGCAGCGTCGAGGTGGCGCGCTGCGACTCGAGGGTGATCACCACGAGGTTGCGCCCGGAGGCATCGGGCCGGGGCACCAACCGGGTCTCACCGACAGCCTGAGCGACGGCGACCGCACTGGCCGGCTCCGGATAGGCGTCCGCCTCACGGATCGGGGCGACGACGAGCTGAACGGGCGGCGCGAGCGCGAAGGCGGCCGAGACGGTGGGCGCGCTCCAGGCCGAGGCGGCCAGCAACAGAGCGGCCACTGCCACCACCACGAGCCGACGCACCAGCCGCGAGGGCTTCCTCAGGGCCCGCGAGACCAGGGGCCCCAGCAGCAGGGGCGCGACGAGGGTGTTCACCAGCACCCCGACGGCCAGGGCGATCATGCCGGGGGTGATCTGGGATTCCAGGAGACCGTGCAGCTCTCCCCCGCCGCGCCACGCGTACTCGATCTGCATCCAGGTGAGCGGGTTGCCAGTCGTCATCACATAGCTGTGGCTGACCACCAGGAAGAGCCCCAGCACCAGCGTGGCGGCGTGGGCCAGATAGAACGCGATGGTACGCAACCACCCTGGGCCGACCGCCGACAGCACCCCCCACAGGAGCACCCATGCGGACCCGAAGGCCACATCGGACCACACGCGGGCGGCCACCTCGCCGAGGTCGGCGTCCGGGAAGTACGCGCCGGTGCGCGCGAACTTCAGCCACACCCCCATGAGCGCGACGGGCAGCAGGAGCACGACGAGGCGGCCCCACTTGTGGCGGGGCTTGAGTAAACGGGAACCAAACGGGCGGTGAACAGGCATCGTTGGGACATGTTACGCCCCCGGTGCGGTATCGGGCTGAATGTCGATTCGCCACCCGGTGAGGCGGGCGGCCAACCGCGCGTTCTGCCCCTCGCGCCCGATGGCCAGCGAGAGCTGGTAATCGGGAACGATCGCGCGGCAGGCGCGCGCCTGGAGATCCATCACCGTCACCGACAGGACCTTGGCCGGCGACAGGGCCGCCGCGACAAACTTCGCCGGGTCCTCGGAGTAGTCGACGATGTCGATCTTCTCCTCCCCCAACTCGTTGGTCACGGCGCGGACGCGTTGTCCCATGGGTCCGATGAAGGCGCCCTTGGCGGAGACATCCGGGTGGTTCGAGCGCACCGCGATCTTGGTCCGGTGCCCGGCCTCGCGCGCGATCTCCATGATCTCCACCATCCCCTGCCCGAGCTCGGGCACCTCCATGGCGAAGAGCTTCTTGACCAGGTTGGGGTGCGTGCGCGACACGATCACCTGGGGACCGCGCAGTTCACGGCGGACCGCCACCACGTAGACCCTGAGCCGACGGCCGTGCGAGTAGTCCTCCCCCGGAACCTGCTCGGCCAGCGGCATCATCGCCTCGAGCGAACCGAGGTCCACCCGCACCGCCCTGGTGTCGCGGTCCTGCTGGATGGTGCCCACCACGATGTCGCCCTCGGTGCCGGCGAAGTGGCCGTACTTCTGATCATCCTCGGCCTCCCTGAGCCGCTGGAAGATCACCTGACGAGCAGTGGCCGCCGCGATCCGGCCGAAGTCATCAGGCGTGTCGTCGAAGTAGCCGATGATCTTGTCGTCGTCGTCGAACTCGGGGGCGAGCACACTCACCTTGCCGGTCTTGCGGTTGACCTCGACCTTGACCCCGCGCAGGGCGTGCGGGGTCTTGTTGTACGCGTTGAGCAGTGCGTCTTCAAGGGTCTTGATGAGGTAGTCCTCGGAGATCTCCTTGTCCCGCTCGATTGCGCGCAGCGCTGCCAGATCGACGTCCATCATGCTTCCTCTCCGTCATCGTCGGCCAGGGAGCGGTTGAGCTCCACCTGGACGACGGCCTTCCTGATGTCGCTGAGCGCGACGGTGCGGTGCGTCCCCTCGACGTCCAGAGTGACCCCCTCCTCGGTGACGTCGACGATCCGGCCGGTGGTGTCCCCCTCCGCCAGCCACAGCTTGACGAGCCGGCCGGTGTTTCTGCGGTAGTGCTTGGCGGCGGTGAGGGGGGTGCTGACGCCACGCGAGCTCACCTCGAGGGTGTAGGGACGTGTGCCCACGGCGTCGCTCTCGTCGAGCGCCACCGAGATGGACGAGGCTGCGCGGGCGATGTCGTCGAGCAGCGGTCCCCGACCCAGCGGTCCGTCGCCGTCGACGCTGATCCGTAGTACGGAGCGCTTGCCGAGAGGTGTGACCTCCATGCTGTCGAGCTCGAGTCCGTGCTCCGCGAGGATCGGTTCAATGACCGACGCGAGCGTGTTCTCCTGCATCTTCGGCTCCATATCCGGTTGTTGGCCTAATTGTGAAGACCAAGCATACCGATAGGCTGAAGTCCATGAGATGTGGCAGGCGCGCGGTCCTGGCGGCCCTGCTCGTTGCGGGCTGCGGCCTGGACCCCACCATTTCCCAGCCGTCGCTCCCTGCGCCCGAGCCGGATCCGACCCCCAGCCAGACCGCCGAGGCCGCTGAGGCCGCAGCCGCGGTGGCGGGGCTGGTTGCCGCCATCGAGGCGGGTCGTTCCGCCGAGGGCGCCCCGGCGACTTATCCCGCCTGGGCCGACGCCGCCGTAACCGCTCTGGGCGCCGTGCTGGACCGCCTGCGGGCAGCTGACCCGGTGGCGGGGGGAGAGCCCGTCTTCGACCTGCCACCGCACTCCCCCGCGACCCCGCCGCCCGCGGGGCTTGAGGAGTCGCTGGCGGCGGCGTCGACGGCGGCGGAGACCTCGCTGCGCCGCGCCGCGCTGGCCGCACAGGCCCAGCCGCTCAGGCTGCTGTACGCCTCCGCGGCGTGCACGTCCCGCGGATTGACGACGGTGGGGGCAGCACCCGTCGAAGGCGAGGCGGAGCCGCGTCACTTTCAGGGCACCACCGTGGCCGCGTCGCTCCCCATCGCCCTCAGCCACTCCTGGGCGCTGATCTACGGGCTCGGCGTGGGGATCGGCCGACTCGACGGCGACGACCCCCTGCGCGACCTCGGAACAGCCCGGCTGGCCACCGCGAAGGAGTTGCGCAACGAGCTGCGCAACGCGCTCCCGGGGGTCGCACCTGTGCAGCCCGCGACGTTCGAGCTGCCCACGGCGATGACCACCAGCGAGGAGATCCGGGCGGGATGGGGGGCGCTGGAGCTGGGGCTCCTGGAGGGCCTCGGCCGGCTGGTGGCAGCGGGAGGGCCGGGCCGTGAGCGTTGGCTGGAGCTCATGGTCGGGGCCGCCGATTCCGTGGGGGCCATGGGCCGGCCCCTCCCCCACTGGCCAGGCTGGGTCTGAGGCTCAGCGCCCGGCTGCCAGCAGAACCTGGGCAACGATCTCGGCCACGGGCAGCTCCTGCCGCCCGCCGGTTCGCCGGTCGCGCAGCTCCACCACACCGTCGGCCAGTCCGCGACCCACCACGACGATGATGGGCATCCCCATGATCTCGGCGTCGGCGAACTTCACGCCCGGGCTTGCCTTGCGGTCATCGAGGAGGACGTCGACCCCGCGGCCCGACAGCTCTCCCGCGATCCGCTCGGCCTCGGCGAACACCGCCGCATCCTTGCCTGTGGCCACCACCTGTACCTGGAACGGCGCCAGCGCCAGCGGCCAGCAGAGGCCCTTGTCGTCGCAGGTGGTCTCTGCCACCGCGGCCACGGCTCGCGAGACGCCCACGCCGTAGGAGCCCATCGTGACCGTGACCAGCTTCCCGTTGGAATCCAGGACCTTCAGACCCAGCGCGTCGGCGTACTTGCGCCCGAGCTGGAAGATGTGGCCCATCTCGATTCCCCTGGCCAGGGTCAGCGGCCCGGAGCCGTCCGGCGCGGGATCGCCCTCTCGGACCTCCGCCACGTCCAGGACCCCATCGGCCACGAAGTCGCGGCCCGCGGTGACGCCCACCAGGTGCGTGTCCTTGAGGTTGGCGCCGGTGGCCCAGAACGTGCCCTCCACCACCCGGGGGTCCACGAGGTACTCGATGCCGGTGGCCGAATCCTTGCCGAGCACCCGGGTCCCGTCCAGCGACACCGGGGAGATGTAGCCCACCACCAGGTCTGGGAACTTCGCGAAGTCCTCGGCGCCGAAGGGCTCGGCGACGGACGGCTCGAGGGCTGCGGCCAACCGCTTGAGGTCCACCTCCCGATCCCCGGGGAGCCCGACGGCGAGCGCGCGCGTGGACCCGTCGGCGTCAGTGACCCGGAACAGGATGTTCTTGAGCGTGTCGGCACCGGTCCAGGAGCGATCGGGACGGTCGCGGTTGAGGATGTCGACAACGGCGGCGATCGATCCGGCGTCCGGGGTGTCGATCGGCGCCATGGCGGGTGCGTCCTCGACCGGCAGCGGCGCGGGAGCGGCGAACCGCACGGCCTCCACGTTGGCCGCGTAGCCGGCGGGCGAGCGGACGAAGGTGTCCTCGCCGTTGTCGGCCACTGCCAGGAATTCCTCCGAGCGTGAGCCGCCCATGGCGCCCGCCATGGCGGAGACGATGACGAATTCGAGGCCGAGGCGCTCGAAGATCCGCTGGTAGGCGTCGCGGTGCCGGAGGTAGCTCGCCTCGAGGCCGGCGTCGTCGACATCGAAGGAGTAGGAGTCCTTCATGATGAACTCGCGACCCCGGAGCAGGCCGGCCCGCGGGCGGGCCTCGTCGCGGTACTTGGTCTGGATCTGGTACAGCGACAACGGCAGGTCCTTGTAGGAGCTGTAGAGGTCCTTGACCATGAGGGTGAACATCTCCTCATGCGTGGGGCCGAGCAACAGATCCGCGCCCTTGCGGTCCTGCAGCCGGAACAGGTTGTCGCCGTAGTCAGACCAGCGGCCGGTGAGCTCATAGGGCTCACGGGGCAGCAGCGCCGGGAAGCGGACCTCCTGGGCGCCGATGGCGTCCATCTCCTCCCGGACGACGGCCTCCACCTTCTGCAGCACCTTCAGGCCCAGCGGCAGCCAGGAGTACACCCCGGGGGCGGCCCGGCGGATGTAGCCGGCGCGCACCAGCCAGCGGTGGCTGGGCACCTCTGCGTCGGCTGGGTCGTCGCGGAGGGTGCGGACGAACAGGCTCGACAGGCGAGTGAGCATGGGTGGCGCCTTTCTCGGGGTGGACCGGGGGTCAGCCTAGACCATGGCCCTGGGGAACCACTGACCAATCATGTCCCGGCTGCGGCGCACCGGATCGGGCGATCTGCCACCCCTCCATCTGGATATGGACGTCGAGTACACGCACCAGATGTAGTGGCGCCATCTCTTCCCGCCCGGCACGTCCTCACCGAGAACAGCATTGATCAGTGGATCCCTAGAAGTGGACCGTGGCCAGTGCCCCCACCTCGACGAACCCCAACCGATCGTACGCCCTGATCGCGGGGGTGTTGAAGTCGTTGACGTAGAGGCTGATCCGGGGGAAGCGGCGCATCGCCAGGTGGAGCATGCCGGAGAGGGCGGGAACGCTCAGCCCCTGCCCGCGCAGCGCCGGGTCCACCCACACCCCCTGGAGTTGCGCCTGTCCCCCCAGCTTGGGGCCGAGGTCCGCCTTGAAGATCACCTTGCCACGCTCGTCGACGATGCCGTAGGCGTCTCCCTCGACGAGGCGCTGCCTCACGAAACGCTCATAACCGGATCCGTACTTGAACGGCGAGCTGCCGATCTCGTCGGTGTACATGTGGACCGAGGCGTCGAGATAGCTGGCGTAGTCGTCGACGGTCAGCTTCCGGACCCGCTCATCCGCGGCAACCTGCGGGTCGGCATCCAGCAGCATGAGGGGTTGGCGCGCCCTGATGTTGGCGACGGGGCCCCACGAACCACGCCAGCGCTCGGTCAGGCCGAGGTGGAGCCCGAGCACCGAGATGGCCGGACCCAGAATGGAGGTGCAGCGACGCACCGGGCCGAGCTGCCCCACGAACGCGGGCAGGGCCCCGGGATCGAAGCCGGCGACGAAGACGGTGCCGCCGTCCAGCAAGAGGGCTGAGACCTCTCCGCCGCGCTGATAGGCGTAGACAGTTCCGAGGCGACGGCGGTCTATCCCGTAGGTGGCCACCTTGGAGGCGAGGAACAGGTTCTCCACCGGGCTCCGGGCGAGGAACTCCAGGGCCTCATCCCGGTCGGCGCGGCCCAACGCGCGCACCCGGGAAGCCATGGGCGACAGCTTAGGAGACGGAGACGCTCGGCGCGCCCACCTCGCCCATCTCTGCGGCCAGGCGCTGCGCCTCGATGATCAGGGTCTCGACGATTTCGTCCTCAGGTACCGTCTTGATCACCTCGCCCTTGACGAAGATCTGGCCCTTGCCGTTACCCGAGGCCACACCCAGGTCCGCCTCGCGGGCCTCGCCCGGGCCGTTGACGACACAGCCCATGACCGCCACGCGCAGCGGCGCCTGCATGCCCTCGAGCCCCTTGGTCACCTGCTCGGCGAGCGTGTACACATCCACCTGGGCCCGGCCGCAGGACGGGCACGACACGATATCGAGCTTGCGGGGCTTGAGGTTGAGCGACTCGAGGATCTTGAGGCCCACCTTGACCTCTTCCGCCGGAGGGGCGGACAGCGAGACGCGGATGGTGTCGCCGATGCCGCGGCTGAGCAACGCCCCGAACGCGACCGACGACTTGATGGTGCCCTGGAAAGCCGGCCCGGCCTCCGTGACGCCGAGGTGCAACGGGTAGTCGCACTTCTCCGACAGCATCTCGTAGGCGCGCACCATCACCACCGGGTCGTTGTGCTTGACCGAGATCTTGAAGTCGTGGAAGCCGACGTCCTCGAACAGCGAGGCCTCCCACAGCGCCGACTCGACCAGCGCCTCCGCGGTGGGTGCACCATGCTTGGCGAGCAGGCGCCTGTCGAGCGAGCCCGCGTTGACGCCGATCCGCAGTGACACCCCGGAGTCAGCCGCCGCCTTCGCGATCTCCGCGACCTTGTCGTCGAACTGCTTGATGTTGCCCGGGTTCACGCGCACCGCGGCGCACCCCGCGTCGATGGCCGCGAACACGTAGCGCGGCTGGAAGTGGATGTCGGCGATGACGGGGATCTGCGACTTCATCGCGATGATGGGCAGCGCCTCGGCGTCGTCCTGGCTGGGCACCGCGACGCGGACGATGTCGCATCCCGTGGCCGTCAGCTCCGCGATCTGCTGGAGCGTGGCGTTGATGTCCGTGGTTTTTGTGGTGGTCATCGACTGGACGCTGATCGGCGCGTCGCCGCCAACCATGACCTTGCCCACCTTGATCTGCCGGGTCTTGCGGCGGGGGGTGAGAACGGGGGCCGGCGCGGGGGGCATACCGAGGTTCACGGGCATGGCGCACAGCCTACCCGCATCGCGCACACCGCTGGTCGCACGGCGATGCGGTCCGGATCACCGCACCCCTCCTAGAGGATCTGGATCGGCGAGATGATGTCTGCAAGGATCAGCACCACGCCGCCGAGCAGGAGGAAACCGCCGACGAGGTAGGTGACGGGTAGGCCCTTGGCCGTGTCCGTGTGGCCGGGGTCCGGCCGGCCCATCAGGCGGGCTGTGTGCCTGCGGAGCCACTCCCAGATAGCCGCGGCCACGTGGCCGCCGTCGAGTGGCAGCAGCGGCACGAGATTGAGCAGCGCGACGAACAGGTTCACAGATCCCAGCAGCGACAGCCAGGTGGCCGCCTTGTCCGCCACCTCGAGCTCGTCGCTGGCACCGATCTCCCCTGCCACGCGGGAGGCGCCCACGATCGACAGAGGCGAGTTGAGGTCACGCGGCTGCCCGGTCACCAGGTCAGCCGCAACGTTGTAGACCCGCACGGGGAAGCTGGCGAGTGCGACGACCGACTGTTTCGTCATGGTCCACATCTGGGCGGCCGTCGCCGCCACACCTCCACGCCGCTGCTCGATGGTTGGGCTCACCCCCAGGAACCCGGCCTCGACGGTGCGGGAGGGGTCCAACCGGTCAGGCACGAAATTCAGGACGGTGCGGACCTCTGGCAGCTCGATCCGTTGGCCATCGCGCTCGACGACGACGCGCGCCGCGCCGTCGCGGTTGTCCCGGATCAGGTCGCCCATCTGCTCCCAGCCGGTGAGCTCGGCGCCGTTGAACGCGAGCAGGATGTCGCCCGGCTGCACCCCGGCCAGGACAGCGGGGGTCTCCGGGTCACCGGGGCGGCAGGTGCGGTCCGCGCGGTCCACCGGGACGGCGCATTCGGAGACCGAGGCCACCGTCAGGGTTGCCGTCGGGACCCCGTAGGCCAGGTTGATCCCGAGGAAGATGGCGAAGGCGATCAGGATGTTCATCAGTGGCCCGCCCAGCATCACCACGATCTTCTGCCAGGTCTTCTTCTCGTAGAGCAGCCTGCCCTTGTCAGCCGCGGTGATGTCCTCGTACTCGACGGCGCGGGCCTCATCAGCCATCCGGGTCAGCCACCCACCCGGCTTGGCTGAGGGACGCCGGGGCGGGTACATGCCCATCAACCGCACGTAGCCGCCGAGCGGGATGGCCTTGATGCCGTACTCCGTCTCGCCCCGGGTGGTGGACCACAGCGTCTTGCCGAACCCGACGAAGTACTTGCTGACCCGGACCCCGAACAGCTTGGCGGGCACCAGGTGCCCCACCTCGTGGAGAGCGATCGAGGCCATGATGAGGGCGAAGAAGAGGATGGCGAACAGGACCGTGAGCACGGCGGTCATCGCGCGACCGCCAGCTCGGACGCCCTGGTGCGCCCCCACCGGTCCGCGGCGAGGACCGCCGGCACCGTGAGCGCGTCGTCGCCCACGTGTCCGGTCTGCAGGTGCTCCTCGACGCACGCGGCCACGATCCTGGTGATGTCCGGGAAACCGATGGTCCCTGCGCAGAAGGCGTCGACGCACGCCTCGTTGGCGGCGTTGTACACGGCGGGTGCGGTACCGGCCGCCTTGCCGGCCCTGCGAGCGAGCTCGACGGCGGGAAAGGTCTCATGGTCCAGGGGCTCGAACGTCCAGGTGGCCGCGCTGGTCCAGTCGCACGGGGCGGCGGCGTCAGCGAGCCGCTCCGGCCAAGTCAGCGCGATACCGATGGGCAGGCGCATGTCCGGCGGCGACGCCTGGGCGATCGTGGAACCGTCGTGGAACTCCACCATCGAGTGCACGATGGACTGCGGGTGCACGGTGACGACGATGTCGTCGAAGCCGACGCCGTACAGCAGCGCGGCCTCGATCAGCTCGAGGCCCTTGTTGACCAGGGTGGCGGAGTTGATGGTGATCACCCGTCCCATGTTCCAGGTGGGGTGCGCCATCGCCTGCTCCGGAGTGACCTCAGCGATCTGCTCCTGGTTCCAGCCTCGGAACGGGCCGCCGGAGGCGGTGAGGATCAGCCGGCGCACCTCGTCTGCCCGTCCGGCTCTCAGCGCCTGGGCGAACGCCGAGTGCTCGGAATCCACAGCGACGATCTGGCCTGGGGCAGCGGCCTGCACGACCAACCTGCCGCCGATCACCAGCGACTCCTTGTTGGCCAGCGCCAGCGTGCTTCCCGCGGCCAGCGCCGCGAGCGTGGGGCCGAGACCGGCCGCCCCGGTGATGGCGTTGACCACGACGTCGACGCCCGCCCCGGCGAGCTGCGTGGAGGACTCTGGGCCGAGCAGCAGCTTCGGCAGCTGGTACTGGCCGGTGCTCCATCCGCGACGGTCCGCCTCGGCATACAGCGCACGTTGGAGCTCCTGGGCGGCGCTGGCCCTGGCCAGCCCCACGGTCTCCGGCTCGAACTCGATGATCTGGCGTGCGAGCAGCTCCAGATTGCCTCCCGAGGCCGAGAGCGCCAGCACCCGGAACTGGTCCCTCCTGCTGGAGATCACCTCCAGGGTCTGGGTGCCGATGGATCCGGTGGAGCCCAGCAGGGCGATGGTGCGCACCAGGTAAGTCTATGCGCCCGCCGTCGGCTGAGATCCGGCGGCGATGTCGTGCCAAGATCGTCCCATGCCCCTTGCCACCCCTCCCCCCGCCGGAACCCCGGTCCCGTTCGCCATCACCCGATGGGCCGCGCAGAACCGGCGCCGCGTCGACGAGTTGGTCTGGCTCAACGAGCTCGGCGGGCTCACCGCCCGCGTCGTCGGTCCTGACACCACCCCCTTGTTCGCCAAGTGGAGCCCTCAAGACCTCCTCCCGGAGGCCGAGCGGCTCTCGTGGTTGGCCAGCCGGTTCCCGTCCCCCCGGATGGTGGAATACGAAGAACTCGACGACGGCTGGTTGATCGTCACCATGGGGCTGCCCGGTCACTCCGCGGTAGACGCGCGTGGGCAGGCACACCCCGACCGTGCGGCGGCCGCCATCGGAGAGGGGCTGGCGATGCTGCACAGCCTTGATCCGAGCGACTGCCCCTTCGGTCCGGCCGACTGGATCGGTGTGCAGGACGACGTCGATGTGCTGGTGGTGGCTCACGGCGACCCGTGCGCCCCGAACACGCTGGTCGCCGACGACGGAAGGTTCGTAGGCATCGTCGACGTCGGCGACCTGGGCGTGGCGGACCGCTGGGCTGATCTCGCCATCGCGTCATGGTCGCTGGAGTGGAACTTCGGCCCCGGCCACGAAGACGCGTTCTGGGCCGGGTACGGCGAAGCGCCGGACCCTGAACGGATCCGGCGCTACCGCACCCTGTGGGGCGAGCCGTGACTGGGGAACCACTGATCAATCATGTCCTGGCTGCGGCGCACCGGCTCGGGCGATCTGCCACCCCTCCATCTGGATATGGACGTCAGGTACACGCACCAGATGTAGTGGCACCATCTCATCCCGCCCGGCACGTCCTCACCGAGAACAGCATTGATCAGTGGTTCCCTAGACCAGACCGAAGGCCTGCATCGCCGACGCGACCCTCTCGAAGCCCGCGATGTTGGCGCCCACGACATAGTCTCCGGGCGAACCGTAGGATTCGGCCGTCTCGGCACACAGGTCGTGGATGTTGCGCATGATCGCAGTCAGGCGCTCCTCGGTGTACTCGAAACTCCAGGAGTCGCGGGAGGCGTTCTGCTGCATCTCCAGCGCCGAGGTGGCCACGCCTCCGGCGTTGGCCGCCTTGCCCGGACCGTAGAGGATTTTCGCCTCCTGGAACACCTTGATGCCCTCGGGGGTGGTGGGCATGTTGGCGCCCTCAGCGACGGCGATGACGCCGTTGCGGACGAGCGTGGCGGCGTGGTCGCCGTTCAGCTCGTTCTGCGTGGCCGACGGCAGGGCGACATCCACGGGCACGTCCCAGATGGAACTGCCGTTGGAGTGATAGCTCGCGGAGGAGCGGCGCTCGGCGTAGTCGCTGACGCGGCCGCGCTCGACCTCCTTGATCTGCTTGAGCAGGTCAAGGTCAACGCCCGCCTCGTCGATGACGTAGCCCGTCGAATCGGAGAACGTGATCACCGTGCCGCCGAGCTGGTGGACCTTCTCGATGGCGTAGATGGCCACGTTGCCGGAGCCGGAGACGCTGACCTTCTTGCCGTCGAACGATTCACCGCGTGTCTTGAGCATCTCGTCGGCGAAGACCACGGTGCCGTAGCCGGTGGCCTCGGTGCGCACGAGCGACCCGCCCCAGGCGATGCCCTTGCCGGTCAGGACGCCCGACTCGTAACGGTTGGTGATGCGCTTGTACTGGCCGAACATGTAGCCGATCTCGCGACCGCCGACGCCGATGTCTCCGGCGGGGACGTCGGTGTACTCGCCCAGGTGGCGGTACAGCTCCGTGATGAAAGACTGGCAGAAGCGCATGACCTCGGCGTCGGTCCTGCCGCGCGGGTCGAAGTCGGAGCCGCCCTTACCGCCGCCGATGGGCAGCCCGGTCAGGGAGTTCTTGAAGATCTGCTCAAAGCCCAGGAACTTGATCACGCCGAGGTAGACGCTCGGGTGGAAGCGGAGGCCGCCCTTGTAGGGGCCGAGTGCGGAGTTGAACTCCACGCGGAAGCCGCGGTTGACGTGCACCTCGCCCTTGTCATCCATCCACGGGACGCGGAAGATGATCTGGCGCTCGGGCTCACAGATGCGCTCGAGGATCTTGGAGTCGATGTATTCGGGGTGCCGCTTGATGACGGGCTCGAGGCTCTCGAAGACCTCGCGGACGGCCTGATGGAACTCGGCCTCCCCGGGGTTGCGGGCCACGACACTCTGGAAGACGCCCTCCAGTTGTTGCTCCATCGATACTCCTTCGGATTGAGTCAGCGGGACGATAGTAGCTACCTGCCCGGCTGCGTGTGCAGGCGGGTCCTACATCTGGATCGGGCTACTGGGACACGGAGGCGGCCAGCTGGCCGCAGGCGCCGTCGATCTCGGAGCCGCGGGTGTCGCGGAGGGTGACCGGGACGCCCCGTCGCTCCAAGGTCTGCATGAAGGCCCGCTCGTCCTCCTTGCGGGAGGCCGTCCACTTCGAGCCCGGGGTGGGATTGAGCGGGATGAGGTTGACGTGCACCCAGCCCCAGTCGCCGCGCTTCTTCAGCAGCGTCGCGAGCAGGTCAGCCCGCGCCACGGAATCGTTGATGTCGCGCATCAGCGCGTACTCGATCGACACGCGCCGCTTTGTGGTGCGCGCGTACTCCCACGCGGCGTCCACCACCTCGCCCACCTTCCATCGGGTGTTGATGGGCACGATCTCGTCACGCAGCTCGTCGTCCGGGGCGTGCAGGGAGACCGCCAAGGTGAGGGGTAGCCCTTCGGTGGTCAGCTGCTGGATCTTCGGGACCAGGCCGACGGTGGAGACCGTGATGCCGCGCGCGCTCATCCCGAATCCGTCCGGGCTGGGCGCGAGGAGGGTGCGGATGGACCCCAGCACCGCCTTGTAGTTGGCCAGCGGCTCCCCCATGCCCATGAACACGATGTTGTTGAGGCGCCCCGACGCACCGGGCACCGCGCCGGATGCCAGCATCTGGTTGGCCGCCAGAGCCTGCACCGTGATCTCCGCCTGGCTCAGGTTGCGCTGCAGGCCACCCTGACCCGTGGCGCAGAAGGGGCAGGCCATCCCGCAGCCCGCCTGCGACGAGATGCACAGCGTCGATCGGCCTGGGTAGCGCATGAGCACCGACTCGAGGAGGGAGCCGTCGTGCAGGCGCCAGAGGGTCTTGACGGTGGTGCCGCGGTCCGCGGTGCGCTGGGTCACCTGCTCGAGCAGGCGCGGGAAGAGCTGCTCCCCCAGGTCGTCGCGGATGGAGGCCGGGATGTCGGAGAAGCCGGCCACGCTGTCTTCGAGCCTGTCGAAGAGGTGCCGCGAGATCTGGTTGGCACGGAACTTGGGCAGGCCGAGCCTCTGGGTGGCGTCGATCCGCTCATCGACGCTCAGATCCAGCCAGTGCTTGGGCGCCTTACCCCTGGCGGGCGCATCGAAGACGATGGGCAGCTGTGTTCCGGACATTGGTCACCTTTTCGATGGAGAGAGCTCAGCCGCCGAGGGCGAGATGGAGGACGAGCCAGCCGACGGGGACGGCCACGAGCATCGAGTCCAGACGATCCATGACACCCCCGTGGCCGGGGAGGAAGTTGGACATGTCCTTGATTCCGGCGTCCCGCTTGAGCAGGGACTCGACGAGGTCACCAGTGGTGGCTGCCAGGCTCACCAGAACCCCGAGCGGGACACCGACCCACCACGGCGCTCCGAGGAGGAACACCGAGGCGAGGACGGCCACGGCGGTGGTCACCGCGACGCCGCCCACCAGGCCCTCCCAGGTCTTGCCCGGGCTGATGTGCGGGGCGAGCTTGTGCCGTCCGATGAGGGAGCCCACTGCGTAGGCACCGGTATCTGAGGCGACGACGCACGCGATGACGGTGAGGATCCTCAGCTGGCCATCCGGCGCCGCCATCAGGAGCGGCACGAACATGCCGAGCAACGGGATGTAGGCGATCACCAGGGCGCTGGCCGCGACGTCGCGGATGAATCCCTCGGCACCGCGGAACAGGCGAGACGCCAGCGCGACGATGGTGGTGGCGCCCAGGCAGATGATGACGAACGACGTCGGGGTCACCCGCATGTCAGTGACGGCCGCGAGGTAGCCACCGATCACGCTGAGGGCGGTTCCCGCCACGATGGGCAGGATCTCGGCGCGCATCCCCTTCCTCAGGAGCGCCCGATGAACCTCCACGGCCGCCGCGCTCAGCCCGACGGCGACCAGCCCGATGAACAGCCAGGGGAACCAGATGAGCCCCACCGCGAAGGACACGAACAACGCGACGCCCACCCCAATGGCCACCGGGAGGTCCCGGCCCGCCTTCGGGGTGCGAGTCTGGTTGTCGCTGGTGGTCATCAGACCTCGAGCAGCTCAGCTTCCTTGTGCTTGAACAGCTCGTCGATGCTCTCGACGAACTTCTTCGTGGTGGCGTCGAGCGCCTTCTCGGCGCGCGCCAGGTCGTCCTCGCTGATCTCGCCGTCCTTCTGGGCCTTCTTCAGATGGTCCATAGCGTGCCGACGGACGTTGCGCACCGCGATGCGGCCGTCCTCGGCCTTGGCCTTGGCCATCTTGATGTACTCGCGGCGACGCTCCTCAGTCAGCTGGGGGACGAGGATACGCACGGAGTTGCCGTCGTTGCTGGGATTGACGCCGAGGTCCGCGTCGCGGATGGCACGCTCGATGGCGCCGATGGCGCTCCTGTCGAACGGGGTGATCACCATGGAGCGCGGGTCAGGTGAGGTGAAGCTGGCCAGCTGCTGCAGTGGCGTGGGCGCTCCGTAGTAGTCCGCGGTGATCTTGCTGAACATGGCGGGATGGGCCCGCCCCGTGCGGATCGTGGACATGTCCTCGCGGGTGTGGTCCACGGCGTGCTGCATCCTGGTGGACGCGTCGTTCTGGGTTTCGACGATCATGACAGTGCTCCTGAGGTGACTGAGGTGGCTAGCGCGAGACCAGGGTGCCGATCGGCTCCCCGGCGACGACTCGCCCGATGTTGCCCGGTGTGGAGAGGTTGAAGAAGACGATACTGAGGTTGTTGTCGCGCGCCAGCGAAATGGCTGTGGCGTCCGCGACCTTCAGGTCCTCCATGAGGAACTGGTCGTAGGAGAGGCGTTCGAACTTCGTGGCCTCTGGGTGGGTCTTGGGATCCTTGTTGTAGACGCCGTCGACGCCCTGCTTGCCCATCAGCAGCACCTCCGCCCCGATCTCGAGGGCCCGCTGGGCGGCCACCGTGTCGGTCGAGAAGTAGGGCATGCCGGAGCCGGCGCCGAAGATGACCAGCCGCCCCTTCTCCAGGTGTCGTTCGGCACGCCTCGGAATGTAGGGCTCCGCCACCTGGGCCATGTTGATCGCCGACTGCACGCGGGTCTCGATGCCTGCCTTCTCGCAGAAGTCCTGCAACGCGATGCTGTTCATCACAGTGCCGAGCATGCCCATGTAGTCCGCCCGGTCCCGCGCCATCCCGTTCTGCGACAGCTCGGCGCCGCGGAAGTAGTTGCCGCCGCCGACGACCACCGCCACCTGGGTGCCGGAACGCACCACCTCAGCGATCTGCTCAGCGATGTTGGCCACCACGATGGGATCCACGCCGAGCTTTCCTCCACCGAACACCTCCCCCGACAGCTTCAGAAGGACTCGTCGATAAGCCACTGGGCCTCCTCGTTCTGGTTGGGTCGCCTCATGCGCGTGCGCCGCGACCCGAGCGGGTCGCGGCGCACGTCACTCTACTTCACTGTGCAGCGGGCTGCTTGTCCTGGGTCAGGCGCCGACCGCGAACCGCACGAAACGCACGATCTCGGTGTTGCCGGCCTTGAGCGCGTCACCGACGGACTTCTTGTCCTCCCACACGGCAGCCTGGTCGACCAGGACGACGTCCTTGAAGAAGCCACCGACGCGACCCTCGACGATCCGCGGGAGGGCACCCTCGGGCTTGCCCTCCTCCTTCGCGGTGGCCTCGGCGATCCGCCGCTCGTTCTCGACGACATCCGCCGGCACCTCGTCGCGGGTGACCCATTGGGGCGACATGGCGGCGATCTGCATCGCGACCTGGTGCGCGAGCGCCTCGTCGCCCTGGTACTCGACCAGGACGCCGACCTGCGGAGGCAGATCCGCGGCACGGCGGTGCAGGTACAGGTGGGTGGCGCCGTCGAAGTTGGCCGCATTGACCACGGAGAGGTTCTCTCCGATCTTGGCACCCAACTCCTGGACCGCGTCCAGGACCTTGGCGCCCGATGCGAGGGACGCATCGTTGGTGGAGGCGACGTCCGTGGCACCGGAGGTGAGGACAGCGGAGAGGATGTCGTCGGCGAGGGAGACGAACTCGGCGTTCTTGGCGACGAAATCGGTCTCGGAGGCGAACTGGATGAGTGCCCCGTCGCGGCCTGCGACGATGCCGTTGGTGGCCTCGCGGTCTGCCCGCTTGGCGGCCTTCGCCAGGCCGGAGATGCGCAGCAACTCGATGGCCTTCTCGAAGTCGCCCTCGGCCTCGGTGAGGGCCCTCTTCGCGTCCATCATCCCCGCGCCGGTGGCGTCGCGGAGCTTCTTCACGTCAGCGGCAGCAATTGCCATGAGTGGTGTTTCCCGTCTTGTTGGTGTGGATCAGTTGGCGGCGGTGGTGTCGTCAGAGGCGGGAGCCTCGGCGTCGACGGCAGGGGCCTCGGACTCGACGACGGGGGCAGCCTCAGCCTCAACGGCCGGGGCGGCCTCGGCTGCGGGGGCTTCCTCGACTGCGGGGGCGGCGACCTCCGCTTCGACGACGGGGGCCTCCGCCGGGGTGGCCTCGGCGCCGAGGAGCTCCAGCTCCCAGTCAGGCATCGGCTCTGCGGCGACCTGCTCGCCACTGCGGCCGGCGGAGCGCTCGATGAGGCCCTCGGCGACGGCGTCGGCGATGATGCGGGTCAGCAGCGCGACGGAACGGATGGCGTCGTCGTTGCCCGGCACCGCGAAGTCCACCTCATCGGGATCGCAGTTGGTGTCCAGGATGCCCACCACGGGGATGTGCAGCTTGCGGGCCTCGTCGACGGCGAGGTGCTCCTTCTTGGTGTCCACGATCCAGACCGCCTGCGGGGTCTTGGCCATGTCGCGGATGCCGCCGAGGGTCTTGTCCAGCTTGATCTTCTCGCGCTCGAGCTGCAGGAGCTCCTTCTTCGTGAGCCCGGAGCCGGGGACGTCGGCGAAGTCCATGCCCTCCAGCTCCTTCAGGCGCTGGATGCGCTTGGTGACCGTGTGGAAGTTGGTGAGCATGCCGCCCAGCCAGCGCTGGTTCACGTACGGCATGCCGACGCGGGTGGCCTGCTCGGCGATGGCCTCCTGGGCCTGCTTCTTGGTGCCGACGAAGAGCACCTGGCCGCCGCGGGCCACGGTGGACTTGACGAAGTGGTACGCCTTGTCGATGTAGCTCAGCGAGAGCTGGAGGTCGATGATGTAGATGCCGTTGCGCTCGGTGAAGATGAATCGCTTCATCTTGGGGTTCCAACGACGGGTCTGGTGCCCGAAGTGAACGCCCGACTCGAGCAGCTGGCGGGTGGAGACGACGGCCATGGCCGGTCCTTTCGCGGCAGGGCTCCGCCCCGCCTGACTTCGGTGGGCCGAGGCCCACGGTGGTTACGATGACCCCAGCGGGGCCAATGCCTGATGCGCCCGGCGCCGCACCCGCTCCGGAGATCGGGACCACGCGGCCACCGGCGGTCCCCCGCGCGGCGCATGCGATGTCAACCCAGAGGTTGCAGGGTCATCTTAGACGGGTGCGTCCAACCGCGACAAACGCACCTGTCCACAGCCGGCAGCGCCGGCGGGAGATCGGGGCGACCGCTGACGAACAAGAAGACATGCGCCCACTTCTGGTCTCCTTCGCCCTGTTCGCCGTGCTGCTCACCTGCGTCTCCCCCGCGGCCGCTGCTGCCGGCCTGCTCCTGGAGCCTCCGGTTCAGGGACGCCTCGTCCGCGGCTTCGACGCGCCCGCATCGCCCTACGCTGCCGGTCATCGCGGGGTGGACCTGGCAGGCACGGCTGGGACGGCTGTGAGGGCCGCGGCGGCTGGGCGCGTGCACTTCTCGGGCTTCGTGGCCGGCCGCGGCACGGTCTCCATCGACCATGGGAACGGCTGGCGGACCACGTACCAACCGGTCACCCCAGGGGTGGGCGAGGGCGAGGTGGTCGCCGCCGGGAACCGCATCGGCACGCTCGCCTCCGGGCATTGCGACGGGGAATCGTGCCTGCACTGGGGACTGACCGACGGCGAACGCTACCTCGACCCTCTGCTCTACCTCGAGACTGCGGTGGTCAGGCTGCTGCCCGCCGGTTCGGAGCCCAGGCCGATGCCGGAGCTCCCCGCGGCCCGTGCCAGCACCGTCGGGACCCTGCCCGTGGACGGGCCCGTGTCGTCTCCGTTCGGGATGCGCCGCCATCCCGTCACGGGCGTGGTCAAGCTGCACGACGGCGTGGACCTGGCCGCCTCCTGCGGCACCCCTGTCAACGCCCCCAGCGGCGGCGTGGTGGTGGACGCGTCCTTCCACGTGGCCTACGGCTACCGGGTCAGGATCGATCACGGAGGAGGGCTGACCATGTCGTACACCCACCTGCCGGGGCTGGAGGTGCGTGAGGGCCAGCAGGTGGCCGCCGGGGCGCGCATCGGGCGCGTCGGCAACACCGGACTCTCCACCGGGTGTCACCTGCACTGGATGGCGTGGCTGAACGGCAGCCTGACCGATCCGCTTACATTGCGCTCCGGCTCCGGTGGGTGACCGGCTCACCGGCCCGCCATGAGTCAGGCGCGCGGATGCGCCTGACGGAAGGCGTCGCGGAGGCGCTCGGAGGTGACATGTGTGTAGATCTGGGTGGTGGCCACCGACGCGTGGCCCAGCATCTCCTGCACGCTGCGCAGGTCAGCTCCGCCCTCGATGAGGTGGGTGGCCATCGCGTGGCGGAGCCCGTGGGGTCCCACGTCCATCCCTGGGCCGGCGGCCGAGGTGAGGTCATGGACCACCCTGCGGGCCACCCGCGGATCCAGCGCCCCGCCCCTTGCGCCCAGGAACACGGTCTCCGGGCTGCCCACCCGTGCCAGCTGCGGACGCAGGTCGAGCCAGGAGTCGATCGCGCGGAGGGCGGGCAGCCCCACCGGCACTGTGCGCTGCTTGCCGCCCTTGCCCAGCACGCTCAGGGATTGACGCTCCCGGTCGACGTCGCGCAGCAACAGGCCGCACGCCTCCGAGACGCGCAGGCCGCTGGAGTAGAGGACCTCCACCAGCGCGAGATCCCTTCTCGCGAGCGGAGAATCCTCCCCGCCTACGCGCGCCTCCGCCCCGAGGATGCCCGCCTCCACGGCACCCACAGGCAGCACGGTCGGCAGCAGCTGCCTCCGCTTCGGCGCTCGGAGCCGCGCGGCGGGATTCATCGCCACGGGCACCTCGTGCTGCGCCCAGGCGAAGAAACCCCGCGCGCACGCCACCCGGCGCTGCACTGTGGCGGTCGCGGCCCCATCGTCGGTCATCCGGGCGAGCCACCCACGGAGCCGCCCGAGGGTGACGCGGCCCACCTCGACGTCGACGAAGCGGGCCAGATCGGCCAGATCAGTGCGGTAGGCGCGCACCGTGTGGGGCGACAGGCCACGCTCGGCGCGAAGGTGCGCCGAGTACTCGTCCAGCAGGGCGGACCACCCCGGGGGAAGCTCCATACCTGTCAGTGTCGCGCACCGCGCACGCGGGGGCGCAGCACGACACCCGTGCGGCATACTGGGCACCCGAAAGAGCGTGGACGAGCACTGCTGGAGGACACATGGCGCAGGACGATCTCACCCAGGGCGGCTCCGTCCGCCCGATGACCAGGTGGGGAACCCCCGTCATGCACGCCAGAACCGAGCCGGTGATCGAGTTCGGCGAGGAGCTGCACACGCTCATCCGTGACATGTTCGCCACCATGCGCGCCTCGGAGGGCGTGGGCCTGGCCGCCACCCAGGTGGGAGTGGGGCTCGCCGTGTTCATCTACGAATGCCCAGACGGCGACGACCGGCTCCAGACCGGCGTCGTGTGCAACCCGGTGGTCACCATGCCCGAGGGAAGCGACCGCCAGCTGGACGCAGCGGACGAGGGCTGCCTCTCGTTCCCAGGCGGCTACGCCATGCTGGCGCGGCCGGACAAGGCCCGTTGCGTCGGTCAGGACCCGTGGGGCAACGAGATCGTCGTGGAGGGCACGGGTCTGCTCGCCCGCTGTCTCCAGCACGAGACCGATCACCTCAACGGAACGGTCTTCGGCGATCGCCTCTCCGCGCGCTCCCGCAGGCAGCTGGACCGCAAGGTGGCCGAGTTGGCCTGGCGCTATCCGGATGACTGGCCGATCTCCCCGAAGGCCGCCCACGCCACTCCTGTCGGAGAGACTGAGCCCCCGCGGACCTGAGCTCTTCCCCTTCACCGGGACTGGACGCCCGGGCGCAGTCCGTAGGCCAGGATCGCGGCGGCCGCGGCCACGTTCAACGAGTCCACGCCCTGGGCCATGGGAATGGTCACGTGGTGATCCGCGGCGGCCTGCCACGCGTCGCTCAGGCCGCGGCCCTCGGTGCCGAGCAGGAGGGCCACCCTCTCGGGCGTCTCGAACTCGGCCAGGTCCACAGCAGCGGTCGACAGCGTCGAGGCGACGAGCGAGAAGCCGGCCTCGCGGAGGCCGATGAGGTCCGCATCGGAGTCCATCCGGCGCCACGGCAGCGCGAGCGACGCTCCCATCGAGGCCTTGATCGCCCGCCGGTAGAGCGGGTCGGCACTGCCTGGGGAGACGATGACCGCGTCCCAGCCGAGCCCGGCCGCCACCCTGATGATTGCGCCGATGTTGGCGTGATCGACGATCTCCTCGCACACGATGACGCGCCGGGACCCGGCGATCTGCTCCCATGACGCCTCCGCCGGGCGGTCGAAGGAGCCGAGCGCTCCCCTGTGGACGTGGAAGCCGCTGATCCTCTCGATGAGCGCCTCCGTCGACACGTAGACCGGCACCTCTGGCCAGCGCTCCAACAGCGGCTCCACGCCCGGCAACCATCTCGGCTGCACCAGGAGTGACCGGGGGCGGCACCCGGCAGCGAAGGCCCGCTCGATGATCTTGACGCCCTCGGCGATGAATCGCCTCTCATCGGAGCGCCTCAACTGGGCGTCACGGAGGCCCGCGAAGTCCAAGAGCCGTTCGTCGGCGGGGTCGGTCACGTCGATCAGCACGGCCCGACGATACCGCCCGACCCCGGGGAGGCCGATCGGGATAGCCTTGTGCGCCATGGACCCGTTCGTGCTGCTCGACGACGCCCGTCGGGGCAGCGCGACCCTCCTCACCGGACTCCGTCGGGTGGACCCGGTCACGCTGGAGAGCCTCGACGAGACGCTGCGCCACGGCTGGGCGGAAGGGCTGCACGCCTTCGCCTGGCTCCCCTACGACCTGGGCGAGGCACACGCCGGGCTCCGGGACACCGCGCCGGGCGCTGTCTACTGGTTCCAGGATCGGGCGGCCGCGGACCCCGTCGACGTGCTGCCCGACGATGGCCACGCATGGCTGGCCGATGTTGCCCACGACGTGGACCGCGCACACTTCGGAGTGGCGGTGGCGGACCTCCAGGAGGTCATCGCCGCCGGCACCAGCTATCAGATCAACTACACGCATCAGGTCACCGGACGCCTCGTCGGCGACCCGATGGCCCTCTACGCCAGGCTGCGCCGGCGGCAGCCGGCCGCGTACGGGGCACTGGCGCGCCTTCCCGCGCCGGCGGCGCCCTGGACGCTCAGCCTCTCCCCCGAGTTGTTCATCCGCGTGGCCGATGGTTCGGCGGTGGCCAGGCCGATGAAGGGCACGGCGCCGGCCTGGACGGACCCCGTCGCCCTGCGCGAGGACCCCAAGAACCGGGCAGAGAACCTGATGATCGTCGACCTCCTCCGCAACGACCTCAGCCGCGTCGCGGTGCCCGGAACAGTGGCGGTGTCAAGGTTGTTCGAGGTGGAGCGGGTCGGTGACCTGTGGCAGATGACCAGCACGGTCAGCGGCCGCCTGGTCCCCGGCACGACGCCGGCGGACCTCCTCGCCGCCACCTTCCCCTGCGGGTCGATCACCGGGGCGCCCAAGCTGGCCAGCATGCGCCTCATCCGCCGCGCTGAGCGGGACGGTCGCGGGCTCTACACCGGTAGCCTCGGCCTGATCGATCCTGCCACCGACGAACTGGGCTGGGCCATGAACCTCAGCATCGCCATCCGCACCCTGGAGGTCGACGGCGAGGGCAGGGTGCGGCTCGGCATCGGCTCCGGGGTGGTCGCGGACAGCACCCCTGACGGCGAGTGGGCCGAGTGCCTCGCGAAGGCCGCCTTCGCCACCGGCCTGAGACCCACCGTGACATTGAAGGAGACCCTGCGCGTGGTCGATGGCGTCGCGCCGCTCGGCACCAGGCATCAGGCACGGCTGACCGCCTCGGCCCGAGAGCTGGGCTTCGGCCCCGTCGAGGCGGTGGTGGAGGCGGCCGTCCGCGACACTCCAACCGGTGCGTGGCGGGTGGCCATCGACGTGGCCCCCACGGGCGCGGCGTCGGTGACCCGGACCCCGCTGGAGCCCCCGCTCTCCCAGGTGCGGCTCAGGCTGGCCGAAGCGCCGTGGGTCCCCGGGCCGCTGGCCAGGTACAAGACCTCGGCGCGCGGACTCTACGACGACGCCGTGCGTGCGGCCTCCGCGGCGGGGGCCTTCGACACCATCGGTTTCGACGCCCATGGCCGCATCCTGGAAGGGGGACGCACATCAGTGTTCGCTCTCCTCGACGGCCGTTGGGTCACCCCGCCGCTCGACCTGGGAATTCTCGACGGCGTCCAACGCTCGGCGGTTCTCTCCGACCCCGCGCTGCTCGGAGCAGGGTCTGTGGCGGAGTACCCCCTGACTTTGGCGGAACTCCGCCGGGCCGACGCCATCGCCGTCACCAACGCCGTGCGCGGGATCGTGGCGGCCCGTCTGGAGGAGAGTCCGTGAAACTGAAGGTCGACCCCATCCTCGTGATCATCCTCGGCACCTTGGCCCTCGGCCTGCTGCTGCCGGTGAGCGGGCGTCCCGCCGAGATCCTGGACCTGGTCACCCGGGTGGGCGTCTTCGTGCTCTTCTTCGGCTACGGCGCGCGGCTGTCCGCTGCCGAGACCCGATCGGGGTTGAAGAACTGGAGGCTGCACCTGGCCATCCTCAGCACCACGTTCGTCGTCTTCCCGCTGTTGGCGGTCCCCGTGCTGGCCATCCCCGACGCCGTGTTGTCGGCCCCCATCCGGGTTGGGCTGATTTTCCTGTGCCTGGTGCCCTCGACTGTGCAGTCGTCGATCACCTTCACCTCGCTGGCCGGCGGCAACGTGGCCGCCGCCATGGTGTCGGCGACGGCCTCGAACGTCCTGGGGGTGGTGATCACCCCGCTGCTGGCCATCGTGTTCATCCCCACAGCCAGCGGCGGATCGATCGGCTTCGAGCAGGTGTGGGGCGTGGTGGTGCAGCTCTTGCTGCCCTTCGTGCTGGGGCAGCTGTCGCGGGTGGTGACGGCCGGATTCATGGCCCGGCACAAGGCGCGCCTCAAGTTCCTGGACCAGGCGGTGATCATGCTGATCGTCTACGGCGCCTTCTCCGAACTGCGCGTCTCCGGCGTCTGGCAGCAGCTGGCGCTCACCGAACTCCTGCTGCTGGTTCCCCTTGCGCTGGCACTCCTGGCCCTGATGTTCTCCTACACGTGGGCGCTGGGCGGGTGGCTCGGCTTCCCGCGCGAGGACCGGATCGCGCTCATGTTCTGCGGCACCAAGAAGTCGCTGGCCACGGGCGTGCCCATGGCCAGCGTGCTCTTCCCCGGCGCCACCGTCGGTGTGCTGGTGATCCCGCTCATGCTGTACCACCAGGCGCAACTGCTGGCCAGCTCGGTGCTGGCCACGAGGCTGCGCGAGGCTCAGGACTGAGGCCCCCACGGGCTGGACTGCTCCTCGCCGGCCTGCTGGGGTGAAGAGGACGGCTGGGGTGAGGAGGACGAGTTACCGTCCCCGATGGACAGCGGTTCCTCACCGGAGGGCGCCAACGATCTGGGCGTGGTGCTGATGTGCGCCCGCCTCGACGCGGCGCGCCCCGCATCAAGGGCCTGCGCATCGGCGATCGCCTGCTCGACGGTGGCGTTGGAACGCTGACGATCACGCACGGCCTGTTCCTCGATCTCCGCCTGCACGTCCACCATCTCGGGTGCCTCGAACTTCTGCGCGGCCTGAGACACGTAGTCGCGGACCCCGCCAGTCTCGGCCACCTGGCCCAGGCCCTTGAGGGCATCGTTGAGCTCGCTGGGGATGACCCACACCTTGTTCGAATCGCCCTTGGCGAGCTTCGGCAGCATCTGCATGTACTGGTAGGCCAGCAGCGCCTGATCGGGTTCTGCGGCGTGAATGGCGTTGAACACCTTGGTGATGGCCTGCGCCTCACCCTCGGCGTGCAGCATCTGCGCCTGCCTGTCGGCCTGGGCACGCAGCACAGCGGCTTCACGGTCGCCCTGTGCGCGCAGGATCGCCGCCTCCCTGTCGCCACCCGCAGACAGGATCTGAGACTGACGCTGCCCTTCGGCGATGAGGATGGAGGCCCTCTTGTCGCGCTCGGCGCGGGCGCCCTTCTCCATCGCGTCACGGATGGTGGGCGGCGGCTCGATGGCGCGCAGCTCCACCCGGTTGACCTTGATGCCCCACTTGCCGGTGGCCTCGTCGAGCACGGCACGAAGCCGCTGGTTGATCTCCTCGCGTGAGGTCAGCGCGGCCTCGAGGTCCATGCCGCCGATGATGTTGCGCAGCGTGGTCATGGTGAGCTGTTCGATGGCGGCGCGGTAGTTCTGCGCCTCGTAGGCGGCGCGCACCGGATCGACGATCTGGAAGTAGATGACCGAGTCGATGGAGACCATCAGGTTGTCCTCGGTGATGACGCCCTGCGGCGGGAACGGCACCACCTCCTCGCGCATGTCCAGCACGTAGCGGACCTGGTCGAAGAACGGGACGACGAGGTGGGGGCCCGGCTCAAGCGCCTTGCGGAACTTGCCCAGCCGTTCGACCAGCGCAACCTTCTGCTGCCGGATGATCTTGAGTGTGGCCGCCAGCGTCATGACGATGAGGATGACGAGTGCGATGAGTACCCAGAGAGTGATGTCGGGCATGGTTTTTCTCCTAGGAGGTTAGCTGCCGAGCTGACGATGGGTGGGATAGACGATGAGCGTGATGCCGTCGAGGCCGAACACCTCGACGTCCTCGTCGGGGCCGATCACGACGTTCGGGTCGAAGGAGCGCGCCTCCCAGATCTGACCCTCGACCTTCACCTCGCCCCGGCTGCCGGTGATCTCTCCCTGCGAGCGTCCAGATGCCCCCACCAGCTTGTCCAGCGAGGAACGGTAGCCGGGGGCCCGCCGGACGCGTTCGAGGAGGGTGGGGCGCAGCACGAACAGGGTGAGGACGGCGGTGGTGAGCGCGACGAGGACCTGCAGCCAGACGAGACCGGGAAAGATCAGCGCGGTGACGCCGCCCATCACCGCCCCCGAGGCGAGCATGAGGAGGGTGAGGTCCATGGTGAGGAGCTCGGCCGCGGCGAGGAGGGCGGCCAGAATGCCCCAGCCTGCCCACAGGTTGGTCCGGATCCATTCCAGCCACTCGTTCACATGCGGCTCCTCGCGCTCCAGCGTCCGCCGTCGTGGGTGACGCGCAGCGGCATGTCGAAGGTGCGGCTGAGGTTTTCGTCGGTGAGCGTGGAGCTGATCGGCCCGTCGGCCACGATGCGCCCGTCGCGCATCAGGAGGCAGTGCGTGACACCCTGCGGGATCTCCTCCACGTGGTGGGTGACCAGCACCGTCGCCGGGGAGTCGGGGTCCACGCAGAGGGCGGACAAGGTGTCCACCAGCGCCTCCCGCCCGGCGAGATCCAGGCCGCCAGCGGGCTCGTCCAACAGCAGCAGCTCGGGGTCCGTCATCAGCGCCCGGGCGATCTGCACCCGCTTGCGCTCGCCCTCGCTGAGGGTGCCGAACGTGCGCTCACGAAGGTGGGCGACGCGCATCGACGACAGCAGGTGGTCCGCCTGGGCCACGTCGTACTCGTCGTACTCCTCGCGCCACCGGCCGACGATGGCGTAGGCGGCCGAGAGCACCACGTCGCTGACCCGCTCGTCGGCGGGGATCCGGTCCGCGAGCGCGGAGGACGTGAGCCCGATGCGGGGCCGAAGCTCGAACACGTCGACGGTGCCCACCACCTCCCCGAGGATGCCGACGATGCCGTCGCTGGGGTACAGCTGGGCCGACAGGAGCTGGAGCAGCGTGGTCTTCCCGGCGCCGTTGGGGCCGATGACCACCCAGCGCTGCGCCTCGCCGATCACGAGGCTCACATCGTCGAGGAGGGTGGCCCCGCCACGCTTGATCGTCACGCCCGCTAGTTCTGCCACCGCTGCCATGCCACCCAACCTACCGGACGCCGCCAGCGGGTGACTGCAGGCCGGGCGGACGATGAAACGCGCTGGGAGGTGGGGGTGCGGGCCGGGCCGGGTTGGTCGGGCATGTGCGAAGGGGCAGGCGCTTGGGCCACCCCCGGAGTCACGGGCGGGACCGGCCCGCACCACCCACCACGTGCTGTCGGGCCTCCCCGCGACCGCTCAGGCTCCGGTGGAGTGCAGCCCGCCGTCGACGTGGATCATCTCGCCTGTGGTGGCGGGGAACCAGTCGCTCAGCAGCGCCACGACGGCCTTCGCGGAGGGGACGGCGTCCGAGGTGTCCCAGGGCAGGGGGGAGCGCGTCGACCAGGTGTCGTTGAAGGACGATGCTCCCGGGATGGCCTTCTTCGCCACGGTGTCCAGGGGGCCTGCGGCCACCAGGTTGCAGCGGATGCCGTCCGGGCCGAGGTACCGGGCCAGGTAACGCGAGGTGGACTCCAGCGCCGCCTTGGCCACGCCCATCCAGTCGTAGGTGGGCCAGCTGATCCGGGCGTCGAAGGTGAGGCCCACCACGCTGGCGCCGCGGTTGAGCAGCGGCTTGCAGGCCATGGTCAGCGACTGCAGCGAGTATGCGGAGATGTGCAGGGCGGCTCCGACCGTCTCCCAGTCCGTGGTGAGAAACGCGCCCCCCAGGGCTTTCTCCGGGTGGGCGTAGGCGATCGAGTGCACGATGCCGTCCAGGCCGCCGTCGAAGTGCTCGGCCAACACGCCCGGAAGCGCAGCGAGGTGCTCGGGGTCCGTGACGTCCAGCTCAATCAGCGGCGGCACCGGGTCCAGCTTGGAGATGGCCCGCTGGGCCGGGCCGATGGCGCGACCGGCCGCCGAGACCACGATCGTGGCGCCCTCGCGCTGCGCGATCTCTGCGACCGCGTACGCGATCGAGGTCCGCATGGTCACGCCGGTGACCAGGATGTTCTTGCCTTCAAGGAGACCCATCGTCAGGTCCTTTCTCAGTGACCCATGCCGAGGCCGCCGTCAACGGGGATGACGGCGCCGGAGATGTAGCCGGCGTGCTCGCCGGCCAGGAAAAGAGCGGCCTGGGCCACGTCGTCGACGCTGCCGAGGCGACCCGCGGGGATCCGCTTGGTGTAATCCGCGATGGTGCCCTCGGGCAGGACGGCGGTCATGTCGGTCTCGATGAACCCCGGCGCGATCACGTTGGTGGTCACGTTGCGGGACCCGATCTCCCGGGTCAGGCTGCGGGCCATCCCGACGAGAGCCGCCTTCGACGAGGAGTAATTGATCTGCCCTGGCGAACCGAGAAGGCCCACCACGGACGAGATGAGGATGATCCGGCCGAAGCGGGACCGCATCATGGGGCGGCTGGCGCGGCGCACCACACGGAAGGTGCCGGTGAGGTTGGTGTCGATGACCGACTGCCAATCCTCGTCCGACATGCGCATGAGCAAGGTGTCCTTGGTCACCCCTGCGTTGGCCACCAGGATCTCCACCGGGCCGAGTTCGGCCTCGACGGTGGTGAACGCCTGGTCCACCTGTCCCTGATCCGTGATGTCGCACGGGACGCCGAGGACGCCTTCCGGTACGCCGCCTGAGCGGTAGGTGGCGGCGACACGGTACCCGGCGTCGCGGAACGCCTCCGCCATCGCGCGCCCGATGCCCTTGGATCCGCCGGTGACGAGGACCACTCTAGATTCTGAAACCACGGGAGCAACCTACCGCACGCCCCCCGGTTCGAGGGGGTCTCCCGCGGCCCGGACTATGCTGGCGGGCATGGCCAAGGGAGACGACTCGACGCTGATCACCAGCGCCGGTCGCGGACGCACCCTTGAGCTGGAGGAACGCCAGCGGCGTTATCTCATCACCATGGCGGTGCGCACCGCCTGCTTCCTGTTGTTTCTGGTGGTGCCGGGCTGGTGGAAGGTGGTGGCGCTGGGCGCGGCCGCCCTCCTACCTGCCTTCGCGGTGCTGTTCGCCAACAGCGCGGATCATCGCCCCCCTCCGGTGGTGGCGGCAGACGACGACAGGGGTGAGGTCCGGGGCGCCATCACGGGCGGGGACGTGGTGCCGGGCACCGTCGAGGAGGATCATTGAGCAGGCAGGTCAAGCGGTGGATCGCCATGGGCGTCTTCGCCGCGGTGCTGGCCACCGTGTTCGTCATGCTCGGACAGTGGCAGCTGCGGCGGCTCGACGAGCGACGCGAGAACAACGCCGTCGTCGAGGCCCATCGTGCGCTACCTGTGGTGTCCTACGACGAAGTGATGACCGGCGCCATCGACGACGCGGACCAGTGGTACCGGGTCACGGCCACCGGCACCTACACGGGCGAGCAGTTCCAGGTGCGCTACCGCTCGCTCGACGGCGCCTACGGCAGCGAGGCTGTCGCGGTGCTGGACACCACCCAGGGCGAGTCCCTGCTGATCAACCGCGGCTTCCTGGTGCGGCAGCCCGGGTATCCGGACGGGGCGCTGCCTGCCCCGCCCGAGGGTGAGGTCACCGTCACCGGCTTCGTGCGCCGCAACGACCGGGGCGACGAGGGTGCGATGACCCCGCACGAGAACCAGATCCGGCTGATCAGCTCTGAGGCACTCGGCACGGCGCTCGGGAGGGACGTGGTCAACGGCTACGTGGCCCTGCTCGAGTCCACTCCGCCCGAGACGGACGTCCTGCGGCCTCTGGGTGAACCGGACCTGGATGAGGGACCGCATCTGAGCTATGCGCTGCAGTGGTTCGCGTTCACGCTGATCGGGGTGGTCGGGATGGTGGTGCTGGTGCGGGCGGACCTCCGCGACCGCAGGGAGGCACGCGGACAGACGCCGCAGCAGACAGCGACGCAACCTCTCGAGTCGCAGCACGCGCCTCCCGCGACAGCGGCCCCTCAGGGGCAGGAGACGCCCCCTCAGTGAGCGGTCTCGACTGGCTGCGCTGCCCACATTGCGTGCTCCCGTTGGCTCGCACCGACCAGACCCTCCGCTGCCAGGCCGGGCATTCCTTCGACATTGCACGCCAGGGCTACGTCAACCTGCTGGGCCGCGCCGCGCCGCGCAACGCCGACACCCCGTCCATGCTGGAGGCGCGAGCACGGTTTCTCGGCGCCGGCCACTACGCCCCGCTGGCGGAGGCGGTGGCAGCCCAAGTCTCGGGCGCAGCCCGCATCGCAGAGGTGGGCGCCGGGACCGGCTACTACCTCAGCCGGGCGCTGGACGCGAACCCTTCCGCTGAGGGCCTGGCCACCGACGTCTCCGCGGCGGCCGCCCGACGCGCCGCCAAGGCGCACCCCCGGGCGTCGTCGATCGTGGCCGACACCTGGGCGGGTCTCCCCCTCCGCGACGGCGCGGTCGACACCCTCCTCTGCGTGTTCGCCCCTCGCAACCCGGCCGAGTTCACCCGTGTCCTCGCCCCCGGCGGCCGGCTCGTCGTGGCTGTGCCGACTCCCGCCCACCTCGGCGAGGTGCGCGCAGAGTACGGCCTGCTCGGGGTGGCCGACGACAAGGCCGACGCCGTCCTGGCCTCGCTGCCCGGCTGGAGCCTGGAGGCTCTCGACACCCTCGTCCAGCCACTCCACCTGGCGCCCGAGGAGGTGGCGGACCTCATCGCGATGGGCCCTAATGCGTTCCACGGCCGACACGGCGTCACCGTCGCGGCGTCGACCACCCTCGCAGTGAGCATCCTGACTCTGACGCACCCTTCGTGATCTGAGTTGGCCCTAGGGTGGGCCCATGACCGCGACACGCTGGGGTTTCGGGCTCGGCACTCTCGGCCGCGACATGCTTGCGGCGCTGGTGTCGCTGTACCTCATGTTCTACCTCACCGACGTGCTGGACGTCTCTGGCGCGCAACTCGCCGCCGTCACCGCCATCCTGGTGGCGATGCGCGTCTTCGACGCCGTCAATGATCCCGTCATGGGGGTGGTGGTGGACAACACACGCAGCCGGTGGGGGAAGTTCAAGCCGTGGATCCTCGTGGGTGCGGTGCTGTGGGGGGCGGCAAGTCTGCTGATGTTCGCGGACCTGGGCGTCGACGGGTGGGGCTACGTGGTGCTGTTCACCGCGGTCTACCTCGTCTACGAGGTGGCCTACACCATCAACGACATCTCCTACTGGTCGATGCTGCCGTCTCTGACGCAGGATCAGAAGGAGCGAGAGAAGATCGGGGTGGTGGCCCGCATCTGCGCCAACATCGGCCTCTTCGCGATCGTGGTGGCGCTGGTGCCGATCACGGCGTGGCTGACGGGCGTCTTCGGCGATGCCCGGACGGCGTGGTTCGTGCTTGCGGCCGGGCTGGTGGTTCTCATGTTGCTGTTCCAGTCCGTGACCCTGGTATTCACGCGAGAACGTGTGGCGGGCCACCGGGAGACCACGCCGCTGCGCGAGCTGTTCTCCGTGATCGCCCGCAACGACCAGCTCCTGTGGGTGACGTTGGCGATGGTGGCGTTCATGGCCGGCTACCTCACCACCGCGTCGTTCGGGCTGTACTACTTCAAGTACTACTTCCTCGATGAGGGCGCCTACGCGATCTTCGCCGCCATCCTGGGCATCTCCCAGATTGCGGCCCTTGCCCTGTTCCCCCTGGCGTCCAAGGTGCTGACTCGGTCGCAGATCCACCTGCTCGCCACGGCGCTGTGCGCCGCGGGCTACCTCGTGTTCCTGGTGTCCGGCAGATCCCTCCTGGTGGTGGGTGTCGCGGGGGTGCTGCTGTTTGCGGGGCAAGGAGCCATCCAGCTGCTGATGGTGATGTTCATCGCGGACTCGGTCGAGTACGGCGAGTGGAAGCTGGGCCGTCGCAACGAGTCCGTCACCTTCTCGCTGCAGCCCTTCATCTACAAGCTCAGCAACGCCATCGCCAGCGGCGTGGTGGGCGTGACGCTGATCTGGTCCGGCATCGACGTGGCGACAACCCCAGATGACGTCACCGAGGAAGGGCTCGGCATCCTGCGCATGTCCATGCTGGGCCTCCCCCTGGCGCTCGTCCTCGTCAGCTACCTTGTGCTCCGCGCACGGTACAAGCTGAACGAGGAATTTTACGCCACCGTCGTCAAGGACCTGGCCGAGAGGAACGCACGTGCCGAACAAGCTGTTGACTAAGAGCCACACCGTCCGCCAGCTGTACAAGCATCCCGTCGGACGCGACGTCATCGACAAGCTGCTGCTGCAGACCGCGCTGCCCCGCCGTCTCGTCTACACCGTGGAGTGGATGCAGCTGAAGTGGATCGAGCGGCTCCTGCAGCCCCTCACCGGCCCCGGGATGTTGGACGTGATCCTGGACCTGGTCAATTCGGAACGCGACCGCCCCCTGGATGGCCGCGCCCCGCACCCCACTCCCTGGTGGCGCGAGGCCGTGTTCTACCAGGTCTATCCGCGCTCCTTCGCTGACGCCTCGGGCGACGGCGTGGGCGACATCCAGGGCGTGATCGGGAAGCTGGACTACCTCCAGGAACTGGGGGTGGACTGCGTCTGGCTCTCCCCTATCTTCAAGTCCCCCAACGAGGACATGGGCTACGACGTCAGCGACTACCGCGACATCAACGACGAGATGGGCACCCTGGAGGACGTCGACCAGCTGATCGCCGCCTGTCACGAACGCGGCATGCGGCTCATCCTCGACCTCGTCGTGAACCACACCTCGGCGGAGCACGAGTGGTTCCGGAAGGCGGTGGCGGATCCCACCGGCCGGTACGGCGGCTACTACTTCATGGTGGAGGGGGACCCGGACACCCCACCCAACAACTGGACCTCCTTCTTCTCGGGCTCCGCCTGGTCGTGGGTGCCGGAGGCTGAGCGGTGGGTGCTGCACCTCTTCGCCGACGGGCAGGTGGACCTCAACTGGGACAACGAGGACGTGCGCGACGAGGTGGCCGACATCGTCCGGTACTGGATGCAGCGCGGCATCGACGGCTTCCGGCTGGACGTCATCAACTACATCTCGAAGAAGCCCGGTCTGCCGGACGGGCACCCATTCATCGGCAAGCTGTTGGAGTTCGTCGGTGTGGAGCACTACTTTTACGGCCCGCGGCTGCACGAGTTCCTGCGCGGCCTGCGTCGCGACGGGTTCACGCGCCGCGAGCAGCCCGTCTCGAGCCCCCGTCGACGCCGGCCCGACGGCACCCTCGACGAGCCACTCCCCCCGGACATGATCGGGGTGATGGTGGGAGAGACCCCCGGCATCGGCATGGAGCTGGGGCGACTGTTGAGCGGATACGGTCGCGGGGAACTGGATCTGATCTTCAACTTCGACGTGCTCGACAACCCGGGCCACGTGCGGTGGGACTCCTACAGGTACCAGCTCTACTACCTCAAACGGTTCTACCGCGCCTACGACTCGCACCTGGCGCCCAGCGACTGGATCGCGGTGTTCCTGGACAACCACGACAATCCCAGGATGCTCAGCAAGTTCGGCATGGGCCTGGAGAAGGACCCGGCGGTGCGCAGCGCGATCGGCAAGATGCTGGCGACCATCCAGCTCACCATGCGCGGCACCCCGTTCCTGTTCCAGGGGCAGGAGTTGGCGGCCATCAACCAGTCGTTCGCAGGCGTCGAGGAGCTCCGCGACGTGGAGTCGATCAACCGCCACCAGGCGCTCATCGACGGTGGGATGGCGCCCGAGACGGCATGGGCACAGATCCTGGCAGGGTCGCGGGACCACTCCCGGGTGCCGATCCGGTGGAGTCCCGACGGCGGCTTCACCGAGGGCACCGCGTGGCTGATGGGCACCGACACCGAGCCGGGGTTCTCCGCCGAGGAGCAGGTTGCGGACCCCGACTCGGTGTTCTCGTGGCACAAGGCGCTCATCCGGCTGCGGCGGAACCACCGCGCCCTGACCATCGGGGCGTTGAAGTGGGTGCACCCGCACCACAAGTTCTACTTCGCCTACTACCGCAAGCTGGCCGGTGAGGTGTTCCTGATCGAATGCAACACCTCGGCCAAGCAGCGACCGCGGCCGCATGTGGGCGGGACGATCGTGCCGGTGATGGGGGGCCCCCGCCGCCCCGTGATGGAGCCGTGGGAGGCGACCGTCAGCCGCGTGTTCTGAGCGGCGCTCCTCCGGGGCGTACCGCTAGACCTCGCTAGGCCAGGTCGATCAGCTCGGCGTACTCGTCGCTCCAGAGGTCTTCGACGCCGTCGGGCATCACCAGCACCCGGTCCGGCTCCAGTGCCTCGACCGCTCCCGGATCGTGGGTGACCAGGATCACGGCACCCGCGTAGGTGCGGATCGCGTTGAGCACCTCGCCGCGGGAGGCCGGGTCCAGGTTGTTCGTGGGCTCGTCGAGCAGCAGGACGTTGGCGGCCGACACCACCAGCATCGCGAGCGCCAGGCGCGTCTTCTCGCCGCCGGAGAGCACGCCCGCGGGCTTCTGCACGTCGTCCCCGGTGAACAGGAACGAGCCGAGGACCTTGCGCACCTCGGTGTCGTTGAGGTTGGGCGAGGCGGACTTCATGTTGTCCAACACGCTGCGCTTCACGTCCAGGGTCTCGTGCTCCTGCGCGTAGTAGCCGAGCTTCGCGCCGTGCCCCAGCTCGACCCGCCCGGCGGACGGGTCCTCCATCTTGGCCAGAAGGCGCAGCATGGTGGTCTTTCCTGCGCCGTTGAGGCCGAGGATCACCACCTTGGATCCCTTGTCGATGGCCAGATCGACGGCGGTGAACACCTCCAGGGATCCGTAGGACTTACTGAGGTCATGGCCGCGGAGCGGGGTCTTGCCGCACGGGGCGGGCTCCGGGAAGCGGATCTTGGCGACGGCGTCGACCCGACGCTCACCCTCGACGCCCGCCATGAGCTTCTCGGCGCGCTTGGCCATGTTCTGCGCGGCGACGGCCTTGGTGGCCTTGGCGCGCATCTTGTCCGCCTGCAGCATCAGCTGGGAGGCCTTGCGCTCGGCGTTGGCGAGCTCACGCTTGCGTCGCTTCTCGTCGGTCTCGCGCTGGAGGAGGTACCGCTTCCAGTTCATGGAGTAGATGTCCAGTTCAGCACGGTTGGCGTCGAGGTGGTACACCTTGTTGACCACCGCGTTCAGCAGTTCGGTGTCGTGGGAGATCACGATCAGGCCGCCGGGGAAGGCCTGAAGGTAGCTGCGCAACCAGACCACGGAATCCGCGTCGAGGTGGTTGGTGGGCTCGTCGAGGAGCAGCGTCTCGGCGTCCGAGAAGAGGATCCGCGCCAACTCGATGCGGCGTCGCTGGCCCCCGGAGAGTGTCTTCAACGGCTGGCCCAGCACCCGGTCCGCCAGGCCCAGGTTGGCCGCGATGCGCGCCGCATCGGCCTCCGCGGCGTAGCCGCCCGCCGCCACCAGGTCGGCCTCGGCGCGCGAATAGGCCGCCATGGCATCCTCACGCACCGAATCGCTGTGGCTGCCCATGCCCTCCTCGGCGCGGCGCATCCGCTGGATCACCTGGTCCAGCCCGCGGGCGCCCAGAATACGGTCGCGGGCGATCTGTTCCGGGTCCCCGGACCGCGGGTCCTGCGGCAGGTAACCCAGCTGACCGGCGCGCGTCACGGTGCCCGCGGCCGGCAGCGACTCGCCGGCCAGGATGCGGGTGAGGGTGGTCTTCCCGGCGCCGTTGCGGCCCACCAGGCCGATCCGGTCTCCCCCGATCACCTGGAAGGACACCGGCGACAGCAGCAGCCTGGCGCCCGCGCGCACCTCGATGTCCTTGACCTGTAGCACCTTGACAGTCTCCCTGCCAGGCGCGCGCAGGGCAAACCGAGGATGGTCAGCGGCGCCTACGGCTGGCCAGGAGCGCATCGGCGATGAACAACGCCACCGCCGCCCACACCAGGGTGAAGCCGGCCCAGCGCGCGGCCGGCATCGGTTCGTCGAAGGCGAGCCAGCCCACCAGGAACTGCCCGATGGGGGCCAGGTACTGCAGGATCGCGATGGTGATCATGGAGATGCGCCGGGCCGCGGCGGCGAACAGCAGCAGCGGGATCGCCGTGACGATGCCGGTGGTGGCGAGCAGCGCTCCGTAGCCACCGGTCGCGGTCGATCCCCCGGTCGCCGCGAGGTAGGTCAGGTAGGCCGCTGCCACCGGGGCGACGGCGGCGGTCTCGATCGCCAGGCCCGGCAGGGCACCCACAGAGCGTCCTGCGAGCTTCTTCACCAGCGAATAGAGCCCGAACGAGCCCGCGAGAGTCAGGGCGATCCAGGGAACCTGCCCGTACCCCACCACCATCACTGCGACGGAGGCCACCCCGAACGCCATGGCCACCCACTGAAGGCGTCGCAGCCGTTCCCCCAACACGAGGATGCCGAGCCCCGCCACCGCGAGTGGGTTGATGAAGTAGCCGAGAGCCGTCTCCAGGGTCCGCTCAGTCATGACCGCGAAGACGTAGGTGGTCCAGTTGACGACGATGAGGCCGCCCGCCAGGGCGAGCGCCGCGACCGTGCGCCTGTCCGCCAGCGCGGCGCGCAGCAGCCCCCACTGCCGCAGCAGCGCGATGAGGAGCAGGCAGAACCCCAGCGACCACAGCGCCCGGTGCGCCACCACCTCGAGCGCGCCGGAGCGGCCGAAGAACTGGAAGTACAGCGGAAACAGGCCCCACAGGATGTAGGCCGCCAGCCCGTAGCCCAGTCCGGCCCTGTTGTCGCGCACCGGCTGAGCCTATCGCGGGCTGCCCGGCCGGACCCCGGCAGTCGACGCCTGGCGGCTAGAGCATCCCGATGAACCCGATGATCTCCCGCTCCCAGTGCTCGGCGTGCGAGTCGTTGACGCCGTGTGGGCCGCCGTGGATGACCACGAGCTCGGAGTCCGGCACGAACTCGGCCATCCGACGGCTCGACTTGTCGATGGGAACGTTGATGTCTCCGTCGCCGTGGATGACGAGCGTTGGCACGTCGATGGCGCGGCAGTCGTCCCGCAGGTCGGTTGCCCAGATCAGGATCGTCTGCGCCGCGGCATGGGGGCTGGACTGGTGGGCTATCTTCAGTGCCGCCTGACGGGTGTCCTCATCGACCTGGAGGCCGCCGTCGGCGGTGCTGTAGAACCAGGTGATGAACTGGTCGAGGAAACCGTCGCGGTCCGTTGCGCACTGGTCGGACATCCCCTGGAAGCCGTCCATGGGCATAGCGCCGTCCGGGTTGTCGTCGGAGATGCACAGCGCGGGTGTGATGGAGCCGGAGAAGATCGCGGCGGCGATGCGCTCGGAGCCGTGCCTGCTGAAGTAGCGCGCCACCTCGCCGCCACCCATGGAGAAGCCGAGGAGGACGGCGCCCTGCAGGTCCAGGTCCTGGATGAGCGCCTCGAGGTCGTCGGCGAGGACGTCGTAGTCGACGTCGCCGGCGGGCTTGTCGGACTGTCCGAACCCCCGCCTGTCGTAGGTGATCACGCGGTGACCGGCCTCGACGAAGGCCGGGAGGTTGCGTGCGAACGCCTCCCCCGAGAGGGGCCAGCCGTGGACGAGGACCAGGGGTCGGCCCCGGCCGCCCGTGTCGGTGTAGTGGAGCGTCACGTCATCTGCGGTCGTGAACGTGGGCATCGTCGCCTCCTGGTCTCAGTGATCCTTGATCTGAGGCTAGCCCGCGGGAGGCCCGCCGTCAGAGGTTGTAGCCGATTGCGCGCAGCTGCTCGCGGCCGTCCTCGGTGATCGCCTCGAGCGACCACGGCGGCAGCCACACCCAGTTGATGGTCACCGACGACACGAGGCCATCGAGCACGTACTTGGTGTCGTACTCGATCTTGTCGGTGAGGGGGCAGGTGGGTGAGGTGAGCGTCATGTCGATCGTCGCGTTGCCGTACTCGTCGACCTGGACGCCGTAGACGAGGCCCAGGTCGACGACGTTGACCATCAGCTCGGGGTCGACGACGTCCTTCATCGCCTCGAGGACCTCATCCTCCGTGGCCGCGGCTGACGCCGGGGCTGCGGGCTGGGACAGGTCCACGTCGGGGAGCTGGTCCTTGACCAGATCGCTGGGCCGCTGTTCTGGGGTGTACATGGTTCTCCTTGAGGTCGAGGGGGTTTCGACACGATGATCCGGGCTCGAGCCGGATCGTCGGCTCAACCAGCGGGGTGGGCGGTGGCTTGCAGGGTGGCGTCCCGGACCGCGGACCAGCCGAGGAGCGCGCACTTGACGCGTGCGGGGAACTTGGAGACTCCGGCGAACGCGATGGCGTCTTCGAAGATGTCTTCGTCGGGCTCGATGCGGCCTTGACTCTGCATCATCTCCAGGAACTTGTCGTGCAGGTCCAGGGCGTGACTGGCGGGCTTGCCGATCAGCAGGTCCGTCATCACCGAGGTGGAGGCCTGCGAGATCGAGCAGCCTTCGGCGTGGTAGGAGATGTCGGTGATCGTGTCGCCGTCGACGTGCACACGCAGGGTGAGCTCGTCGCCGCACGACGGGTTCACGTGGTGCACCTCCACCTCGTACGGCTCGCGCAGCCCTGAGTGATGCTTCTCGCGGTAGTGGTCGAGGATGATCGTCTGGTACAGCTCGTCGATGTTCACGTCAGCCTCCGAATCGTGGCGCGAAGTAGTTGCGGGTGAACACCAGGGCGTCGGCCAGCGCGTCGATCTCGGCGGGTGTGGTGTAGAGGTACGACGACGCCCGCGTTGAACTCTGGTGGCCGAGCCGCTTGTGAAGGGGGCGCGCGCAGTGATGGCCGCCGCGGATCGCGACCCCGCGGGAGTCCAGGACCTGCATCACGTCGTGGGGGTGCACCCCGGCGATGTTGAACGACACGGCGCTGCCGCGGTCCACCGCCTCGCCCGGACCGAGCAGCACGAGGCCGTCGATGCTGGTCAGCTTCGCCAGGGCGTACTCGGTGAGCTGCTGCTCATGCGCGGCAACCCGCTCCATGCCGACGCCCATGAGGTAGTCGACGGCGGCGCCGAGCCCCACGGCCTGGGCGATCGGCGGGGTGCCGGCCTCGAAGCGGTGCGGCGGCGGGGCGTAGGTGGAGTGGCTCATCTCGACGACCTCGATCATCTCGCCGCCACCCATGTAGGGGGGCAGGTCGGCGAGGAGGTCGTAGCGGCCCCAGAGGACACCGATGCCGGTGGGCCCGCACAACTTGTGTCCTGTGAACGCCACCAGATCTGCCCCCAGTGCCGCGACGTCGGTGGCCTGGTGCGGGACGCCCTGGGAGGCGTCCACCACCATGACGGCGCCGACGGCGTGGGCCTGGGCCGCGATCTGCGCGATCGGGTTGCGGGTGCCGAGCACGTTGGACACCCACGTCAGAGACACCACCTTCGTGCGCTCGTTGATGAGCCCGTCCCGTTCGGCGGCCTCGCGGTCGAGGCGGCCCTCGTCGGTGACGTCGAACCACCGCAGAGTGGCACCGGAACGCTGGCAGGCGAGCTGCCACGGCACGATGTTGGAGTGGTGCTCCATCACGGAGACGACCACCTCGTCGCCCGGCTTCAGCCGGGATCCCAATGTGTGCGCGGCCAGGTTGAGGGCCTCCGAGGCGTTCTTCGTGAAGACGATTTCCTCGGTCCGCCCCGCCCCGATGAACCCCGCGACCTTGGACCGGGCACCCTCGAACGCCTCCGTCGCCTCAGCGCCGAGAAGGTGCATGGCGCGGGCAACGTTCGCGTTGTGCTGCAGGTAGTGCTCGGCGATCGCGTCCACCACCTGCCGCGGCTTCTGGGACGTGTTGGCCGAGTCGAGGTAGACCAGCGGCCACTCCCCCACCCCGCGCTGCAGGATCGGGAAGTCCGCGCGGATCTCCTCGACGTCCAGGGCGTCAGTCATCAGCGATCAGCTCTCCAGCGGGGGACGTGGGTTTCGACGCAGCAGCGGGCGCTACGCGCCGCGGCTGGCTCAACCTGCGCGGGGGCGTCATCATGCGTTCGCGGACGCCTTCACGTAGGCCTCATAGCCGGTGGCCTCGAGGTCATCGGCCAGCTCCTTGCCGCCCTCGGCGACGATGCGGCCGTCGACGAACACGTGCACGAACGTGGGCTCGATGTAGCGCAGGATGCGGGTGTAGTGCGTGATGAGGATCACCGCGCGGTCACCCTGCTCGGAGTAGCGGTTGACGCCCTCGGCGACGATCTTCAGCGCGTCGATGTCGAGGCCGGAGTCGGTCTCGTCGAGGATCGCGGCCTTCGGGTTGAGCAGCTCCAGCTGGGTGATCTCGTGGCGCTTCTTCTCGCCGCCGGAGAAGCCCTCGTTCACGGAACGCGCCGAGAACGTCTTGTCGAGCTGCATCCGGCCGAGCGCGGCCTCGACCTCCTTGACCCAGGTGCGGACCTTCGGCGCGGCGCCGTCGAGCGCGGTCTTGGCCGTGCGGAGGAAGTTGGCGACGGAGACGCCGGGCACCTCGACGGGGTACTGCATGGCGAGGAACAGACCCGCTCGGGCGCGCTCATCAACCTTCAGCTCGGTGAGCTCCACGCCGTCGAGGGTGACGGAACCCTGCGTGATGACGTACTTGGGGTGGCCCGCGATGGCGTAGGCCAGCGTGGACTTGCCGGAGCCGTTGGGGCCCATGATGGCGTGGATCTCGCCCGGCTTCACGGTGAGGTTGACGCCCTTGAGGATGGGCTTGTTGCCCTCCTCGGTGATGACGTCGACGTGCAGGTCGGAGATGACAAGAGTGGACATGGGTGCTGGTTCTCCTGAGTGAATCGAGTTGGGGGTCCGCGGGGGGCTCGCCCCCGTGCGTCAGTAGGTGGTGGCGGGGGCGTCGACGTCGATCTGGACGTCGCCTCCCTCGATGCGGCACGCGAACACCCGAACGGGTGCGGTGGCGGGCAGGTTGAGCGGGCGGCCGGTGGCGAGGTCGAACGTGGAGCCGTGCAGATAGCACTCGATGGTGCCGCCGACGACGTCGCCCTCGCTGAGCGCGACCTTGCCGTGGCTGCACTGATCCTCGATGGCGTAGACCTCGGTGCCGTGGAGGACGAGGGCCACGGTCAGCTCGTCGTCGACGTCCACCGCGAGCGGCTTGGCCTGATCGAGCTGAACGACCTGGGCGACGGTGACGAAGCTCACTCGTGCTCCTTCGTCGCGGTGCTCCCGTGGACCAGCTCCAGCTCCCGCTCCACCTGGGCCAGCAGGCGCTGCTCGATGGCGGGAACACCGATCCGGCGGATGATGTCGTTGAAGAAGCCGTGCACGATGAGGCGCCGCGCCTCGTCCTCAGTGATGCCGCGGCTCATCAGGTAGAACAGCTGATTGTCGTCGAAGCGACCCGTGGTCGACGAGTGGCCGGCGCCGGCGATCTCGCCGGTCTCGATCTCGAGGTTGGGCACCGAGTCCGCCTGGCAGCCGTCGGTCAGCACCAGGTTCTTGTTGGACTCGTAGGTCTCGATCTGTTTGGCGACCTTGCGGATCAGGACATCGCCGATCCACACCGAGTGCGCGCCCTTGCCCTGCAGCGCGCCGCGGTAGTCCACGTTGCTCTTGGTGTGGGGCTCGTTGTGGTCGACGAACATGCGGTGCTCGACGTGCTGGCCGCCGTTGACGAAGTACAGGCCGAACTGCTCCACGGAGCCGCCCGGGCCGGCGAAGCTGGCGCGCTCCGCGATGCGGATGGCCTTGCCGCCCAGGGAGGTGTGGATGGTGCGGACGTGCGCGTCGCGGCCCACCTGGACGGAGATCTGGGCGCCGTGCACCGTGTCCTCGGCCCAGTCGTTGACGTAGACGAGGTTGATCTCGGCGCCGTCTGCGACGCGGAAGTCGTACTTGGCGGCGTACTGGGCGGAGCCCTCGAAGTGCAGCACGAGGGTGGCGCGGGAGTGCCGCCCGAAGTCCGCGATGAACGACTCGGCGGCGGGGCCGCCGCTGCCGGTGGCGGTGAACACGATGGGCTCGGCGATGACGGCCTCGGCGGGCACGTTCAGGTAGACCGCCTCGCCGGTGCGCTGCGCCGCGATAGCTGCGATCCGGTCGACGGGGGGCTCAATGGCGCGTTCCCGCGCCTCAGCCGCCGGGATTGCGCGCATCTCGACGCCGTCGGGAACCTCGCCCGCCCAGTCGAGGCCGCCCAGCGCGTCGCCCTCGGCCAGGAGCGGACGGAGAGCCTTGAGTGGTGAGAAGCGCCAGATCTCCTCGCGGCCGGTTGGCATGGGGTGCTTGGCCACGTCGAAGCTGGGCTCCGGGTGGAGGTGCGACTCGATGGTCTCGATGGCCCCGGCGACGTTGGCGGCGCCGTCGAGGGTGGGCATGGTTGCAGTGGTCAATGCAGCAGTCACTTTCTGGAAAGGTGGGGGTGCGGTCTGAGGGCGGGCGTCAGCCGACCGCGCCTTCCATCTGCAGTTCGATGAGCCGGTTGAGCTCCAGCGCGTACTCCATGGGCAGCTCGCGGGCGATGGGCTCGACGAAGCCGCGCACGATCATGGCCATCGCCTCGTCCTCGCCCATGCCGCGGCTCATCAGGTAGAACAGCTGATCCTCCGACACCTTGGATACGGTGGCTTCGTGGGCCATCGAGACGTCGTCCTCGCGGACGTCGACGTAGGGGTAGGTGTCCGAGCGCGAGATGTTGTCCACCAGCAGCGCGTCGCACTTCACCGACGACGCCGAGTGTGAAGCGCCCGGCTCCACCTTGACTAGCCCTCGGTAGGAGGAACGGCCGCCGCCTCGGGCCACGGACTTGGAGATGATCGAGCTCGACGTGTGCGGGGCGCAGTGGACCATCTTCGAGCCGGCGTCCTGGTGCTGCCCGGCGCCTGCGAAGGCGATCGACAGCGTCTCGCCGCGGGAGTGCTCACCCATCAGGTAGACCGCCGGGTACTTCATGGTGACCTTGGAGCCGATGTTGCCGTCGATCCACTCCATCGTGGCGCCCTCTTCGCAGATGGCGCGCTTGGTCACCAGGTTGTACACGTTGGTGGACCAGTTCTGGATGGTGGTGTAGCGGCAGCGCGCGTTCTTCTTCACGATGATCTCCACCACGGCGGAGTGCAGCGAGTCGGAGGAGTAGATCGGCGCGGTGCAGCCCTCGACGTAGTGCACGTAGGCGCCCTCGTCGACGATGATCAGGGTCCGCTCGAACTGGCCCATGTTCTCGGTGTTGATCCGGAAGTAGGCCTGCAGCGGGATGGTGACGTGGACGCCCTTGGGCACGTAGATGAACGAGCCGCCGGACCACACCGCCGTGTTGAGGGAGGCGAACTTGTTGTCGCCCACCGGGATGACGGTGCCGAAGTACTCCTGGAACATCTCCGGGTACTCCTTCAGCGCGGTGTCGGTGTCCAGGAAGATGACCCCCTGGCGCTCGAGCTCCTCGTTGATCTTGTGGTAGACCACCTCGGACTCGTACTGGGCCGCGACACCGGAGACCAGGCGGGCCTTCTCCGCCTCAGGGATGCCCAGGCGGTCATAGGTGTTCTTGATCTCGTCGGGAAGGTCCTCCCAGGTCTGGGCCTGCTTCTCGGTGGAGCGCACGAAGTACTTGATGTTGTCGAAGTCGATGCCGCTGAGGTCCGCGCCCCAGGTGGGCATGGGCTTCTTCTCGAACAGCTTGAGCCCCTTGAGCCGAAGGTCGCGCATCCAGTCGGGCTCGCTCTTGAGCCCTGAGATGTTGGTCACGACGCCCTCGTTGAGGCCGCGCTTGGCCGTGGAGCCGGCGGAGTCGCTGTCGTGCCACCCCCACTGGTAGTTGGACAGTGCCTCGATGTGTTCGTCCTGCGTGGACCCCAGTCCGGGGGCCAACGGTGCGGTCTGAGTCATATGAGTTGCCGTCACTTTCTTCTCGGGATTTGAGGGGTGGGCAGGCGGTGGGGCACGTTGGTGGTGCACACCCCGTCGCCGTGGGCAATGGTGGCCAGCCGCTGGACGTGGGTGCCGAGCAGCTTGGCGAAGAGCTGGGTCTCGATCTCACAGAGGATCGGGAACTCGGCCGCCACGTGGGCGATCGGGCAGTGGTGCTGAAGCAGCTGTTCGCCGCTGTGGAGCGGCCGGATGGAGGGCGCGTAGCCGTCCGTGGCAAGCGCCTCGACGAGGATCTCCACCGCCGGTCGCTCCGGGTCCGCCTGGCGGGCGGCGTGGAACCGCTCCTCGATGCAGGCGACACGGTCCTCGGCGATGCCCCGGATGGCGCTGGGACCCGCGGCGACTGCGAGCCGCCTGAGTGCGGCGATGGCGAGGTCGTCGTAGGCCTGCCGGAACTCGGCGCGGCCCGCGTCGGTGAGCACGAACACCTTCGATGGCCGGCCTCGGCCCCGTGCGCCGAACACCCGCTGCTCATGGGAGGTCAGAGCACCGCTGGTGAGGAGCACCGCCAGGTGACGCCGCACCGCGGCCGGAGTCAGGTGCAGGCGCTCCGCCAGCTGCTTGGCAGTCTGCGGGCCGTCGTTGAGGATCAGGTCCACGACGCGGCGACGGGTGGGAAGATCGACCGTCTCGATGGATTCAACAGACATGACGCTCCTCCCGCTCGAATTAACCTACGTCAGTCTTTCCAATTCTCCTCCAAGTTTCAAGCAAGGACACCCTAAGTCCACTGTGCGAGACCCCCGGGGGGTGCGCACCGCGAAACAATCGGCTGTGTGGGCGGCGCTAGGCTGTCCCGGTGCCCGTCCTCGATGCCCGCGATCTCACGGTGTCGTTCGGCCAGACCCAGGCCCTCGCCGGCCTCACCCTGCAGGCCGACGCTGGGCGGATCACTGCCCTCCTCGGCCCGAACGGGGCTGGAAAGACGACGTTCATCCGCTGCTGCACGGGGCTCGCGCACCCCGACGCCGGCGAGCTGACGCTCTTCGGCGAGGCGCCCGGCTCTGCGCTGGTCCTTCCCCGGATCGGCCTGATGCCCCAGGCCACCGGCGCCTGGTCCGGTATCACCCCCGAGCGCCTCCTGCGGTACCTCTCGAAGTTGTATGCCACGCCACAGCCGGTGGACGAACTCATGGGCCTGTTGGGCGTCGACGGCTTCGCCCGCACGCCCTACCGGCGGCTGTCGGGCGGCCAACAGCAGGCCGTCAACCTGGCCGGCGCATTGATCGGACGCCCTGACCTGGTCTTCCTCGACGAGCCCTCGGCAGGCCTGGACCCGCGGGGGCGGCGCGCCACGTGGCAGCTGTTGGAGCGGCTGCGCGACGCCGGTGTCGCCGTGGTCCTCACCACCCACGACATGCACGAGGCCGAGGCGTTGGCGGACCACGTCTACATCGTCGACCGCGGGCGCGTCACCGCCCAGGGAACCGTGGCGGCCCTGACGGTCAACGGCAGCCTCGAGGACGCGTTCCTCCACCACACCACCGGAGACCGCCCATGACACTGGACTTCACCCCCTCAGCCGTCGCGGCACCGCTCGGGCGCCGGGTGTGGGCGCACGCTACGACCGAGGCCTCGCTGATCCTGCGCAACGGCGAGCAGGCGCTGCTGGCCGTGGTCATCCCGGTGGCCATCCTGGTGGGCGGACGGTTCTTCGGCGACAGGCTGGGGCTGGCCCTCCAGAACACCGCCCCCTCGGTGCTCGCGCTGGCGATGTGGAGTTCGTGCCTCACCACCCTGGCGATCGCCACCGGGTTCGAGCGCCGCTACAACGTCCTCGAGCGGATGGCCGCCACGCCACTCGGAAAGCCGGGCATCCTCGTCGGCAAGGGACTGGGCATCAGCCTGATCACCGCCGGCCAGGTGACGGTCCTGGCACTGATCGCCGCAGCCTTGGGGTGGCGGCCCGAGTTCACGCCCCTGTCGTTATTCGTGGCCCTCATCGTGACTGTCCTCGCGATGGGCGCCTTCGCGGGGTTGGCCCTGGCGATCGCCGGATCGTTGCGGCCCGAGGCCACCCTGGCGGTGGCCAACCTGCTCTACCTGGTCGGCATGCCGCTGGGCGTCCTGCTGCCGGTGTCGCGGTTTCCCGGGTGGGCCCAGCCAGTAGTTGCGGCGCTGCCGACGGGCGCCCTCGGCGAGACCCTCAGGGCGGCGGCACAGGGCCAGGCCCTAGGCTGGCCGGTACTGGTGGCCGCACTGTGGTGTGCGGCGGCCCTCGCGCTGGCGTGGAAGGTATTCAAGTGGACGTCCTGACCAAACTTGTCGACGGCGAGCGCGCGCTGCGCAGCTGGCTGTGGATCTCCCTCATCTGCAACATGGGCATCATCGTGACCGGCGCCGTCGTGCGGCTGACGGGCTCCGGGCTGGGTTGCCCCACCTGGCCGCGCTGCACCGACGAGTCCTACACCCCTCACGAGGCCTACGGGATCCACGGCGTGATCGAGTTCGGCAACCGGCTGCTCACGTTCGTCCTGATCGCTGCCGCGCTGGGCGCGTTCATCGCCGCCTGGCGCAACCGCGGGGCCCGCTCGAAGCTGTGGTGGATCACGCTCGGCGTGGGTCTCGGCATCCCGCTGCAGGCCATCGTCGGCGGGATCACCGTGCTCACCCAGCTGGATCCGGTGTGGGTGGCGCCGCACCTCCTGCTGTCGGTGGTTCTCATCGTGGTGTGCGTCTGGGCGCTGCGCGTGGGCTACGGGGTCTCCCCCACCCCCGTGGCGCCGGGTGCCCGCTGGTTGGTCGTCGCGACCTTCGCGGCCTCGATGGTCTCCATCGTTCTCGGCACCGTGGTCACCGGGGCCGGCCCGCACGCCGGTGACGCCGCCTCGCCGCGCAACGGCGCCGACATCGAGTCGGTGGCCCGCATCCATGCGCTGTCCGCGTGGCTGGTGGTGGCCCTCGTCGTGGCCTGTGTATGGCTGTTCACCCGCACCCGTCAGGCGCGCCCCGCCCGCGCGGCCAGGCTGACGCTGATCACGGTGGCCCTCCAGGGCGTCATCGGCTACCTGCAGTACTTCCTCGGCCTGCCCGTCGGCATCGTGATCCTGCATATGGTGGGATTGACCGTGCTCACGGCGGCAGTGTCGTGGCTACTGGTGTCGACGACGAGGAGATCCCATGCCCACCAATCCGGTCCTGACGAACGCGCTGCCGTTCGCGCTTCCTGACTTCGCCGCCGCTACCCCGACGGACTACCGCTCGGCCTTCGAGATCGGCATGGCCGAGCAGTTGGCCGGGTTGGCGCTCATCCGCGACGGCGAGTCGGAGACCACGGTCGAGAACGTCCTGGGCGCCTGGGACGATGCCGAGGCCACGCTGCGGCGCGCCCTCAACGCGTTCTACGCCGTGCACTCCTCCGATGGCTCCCCGGATCTGGACGCCATCGACGAGGAGATGTCGCCGAGGCTTGCCGCGCACGCAGACTCGATCTTCCTGGATAGGGCGCTGTTCGCCAGACTGGAGGGGCTGCGCGCACGCATCGACGGCGGCCTGACCCCCGCGGACGAGCAGGACCGCTACGCACTGGACGAGCTCCTCCGCAGCTTCCGCCGGGCAGGTGTTGAACTCGATGACGAGGCCCAGGCCCGGGTCCGGGCGCTGAACCAGCAGCTGGCGGAGTTGTCGACGAGATTCGAGCAGCTCAACCGGGAGGCCCGCAACGCCGGGGGCGTCGTCGTGACAGAGCAGGAGCTGGCGGGACTGGCCGACGACGAGCGGTCCTCCCTCCGCGCGGGCGACGGCTACCGGATCGAGCTGGTCAACACCACGCAGCAGCCGTTGGCGGTGAAGCTCGCCGATGCGGGCGTGCGCCGTCGTCTCTTCGAGGCCTCCACCACCCGGGCCCTCGCCGGCGAGTTCGACACCCGTGCCGTGGTGGTCGCCATCGCCCGCGCCAGGGCCGAACGCGCCACCGTGCTGGGGTACCCGCATCACGCCGCGATCGTCGCCGAGGCTGGGTGCGCCAAGAGCACGGACGCCATCCTGCAGATGCTGGTGCCGCTCGCGCAGGCCGCGCTCGCCAAGGCCCGCGAGGAGGCTGCGGACCTGCGGGCACGCTACGCAGAGCTCGCCCCCGGGGCTGAGTTCTCCGCGGCGGACTGGGGCTTCGTCGAGACCGTGGTGCGCCGGGAGCGGTTCGCGTTCGACGAGGCCGAACTCGGCGAGTTTCTCCAGGTGGAGAAGGTGCTGGCGGCCGTGTACGCCGCGGCCACCGAGCTGTACGGCATCACCTTCGTCCCCGTCGACGGCGTGGTGGGGCACGCGCCGGACACCCAGGTCTTCGAGGTTCGGGACGCCGACGGCACCACCCTCGGGATGTTCCTCATGGACTTCTGGGCCCGCCCCACCAAGCAGGGCGGCGCCTGGATGAGCAACATCGTTGACCAGTCCACGCGCGACTCGACGCTGCCAGTGGTGACTAACAACTGCAACTACACCCGTGCCACCACGTCGATCTCCTGGGATGACGTGATCACGATGTTCCACGAGTTCGGGCACGCCCTCCACGGTCTGCTCGCGCACTCGAAGTACGCGTCCCGCTCGGGCGCCAACGTGTCTCGCGACTTCGTGGAGTTCCCCAGCCAGGTCAACGAGCACTGGGCCTGGACGCCGGGGCGGGTGCTGCCGCCCGAGTGGGTGGCCAAGCTGGAGGACGCCAGCAGGTTCGGCCAGGGCTACGCCACGGCAGAGACCGAGCTGGCATCACTCCTGGACCTGGCCTGGCACATGACCCCCCTCGACGAGCTGCCGTCCTCGCCGGATGAGGTAGAGGCCTTCGAGCGAGCGGCCCTCGAGCGCTGGGGTCTGGTCGACGACCTGGTCCCGCCGCGCTACCGGTCGCAGTACTTCGCCCACATCTGGGGCGGCGGATACGCGGCCAGCTATTACGGCTACGCCTGGGCGAAGGTGATGGACGCGGACGCCGTGGCGTGGTTCGACGAGCAGACCGGCCCTCTGCGCGAGGCCGGGAGCCACTTCCGCAGGACGCTGCTGGCCCCCGGCGGCTCGGTGGACCCGATGGAGACCTACCGTCGCTTCCGCGGCCGGGATCCGCAGCTCGCCCCGCTGCTGGACCGGTTGGGCCTGACCCTCTAATGGTTCGTCTTCGCTAGTTCGTCGGGGGTTCAGGTCCTGGCGGCGGTGCCGGTCTCCTGCCGCTCCCTGGGCGGAAGAGGGTCGCCCGCGAAGCCGGCGTGGCCTCGATTCCCCGCTCCCTGAGGAGGGCCGCCCGCACCACCGCTCCCTGAGGAGGGCCGCCCGCGGAGCGTGGCCTGTCCCCATCGCTCCCTGAGGAGGCGCGCCGCCGAAGGCGCGGGTGCCGTCTCGAAGGGTCGTGACTGCCACCTTCACGCAGTTTTTGTGGTCGGGTGTGGTGAGCCGTGAGCCGATGCCCATGCGGCCGTTGTCCATGTTCTTGAGGTCGCCGCGGACGGGGTCGGTGGTTGGGTTGTTGAGGCCGCCCGGGCATCGTCTCGCGTCTCCCCGCACTCGCCCTGCTTGTGGCGTTGCCTTGTTCCGGGTGCGGGCCGGCAGGGCGGCGTCGGGGGTTGGGGCTGCTTGGGCGGGATGCCGGTGGGGTGGTGGTCGGGTTGGGCACCGCTGCGCAGTGCCGCCCTGCCGTCCCTCACCCTGGCTTTCGGGTGTGGGTTTTCGATTCTTCGAGACATTCTGCGCGGTCGCTGCGCGGCGCGGGAGGTCCCATCCGCTCCCTGAGGAGGGCCGCCCGCGGAGCGGCGCGGGCCGTCTCGAAGGGTCGTAACTGGGCGCTGACAAGCAATCCCTGACGTATCGAGGCCGCTGCGCTCGTGAGCGGGTCGTTGACCCCTGCTGCACTCGCGGATGACGCTAGCCGGCGGAAGCCCAGACGGCGGAGCTGCGGCCGATGAGTTCGTCGAGATCCGGCGCACGGCGCTCAGGCACGATCGGCGAGACCGAGTCAGGCAGGCCGGGGTCGGGTGGGCAGGGTGGTCCCGCCACGCGGGGTGCGAGTTGCTGCAGCCGGTGGCGTTGATGCTGCCTCGGCCTGCGCACCGGATCGATGTGCCGGGGTGGGGTGAACCACGGCACACCTGTGGCGGGGTCGAGGTGAACCTGCCATTGGGATTCCTCTGATTGGCGGGGTCGGGTTCGACGAGGCGGTGGTGGAACGGGCAGAGCAACACGCCGTTGGCGAGGCATGTTGCGCCGCCTTGCCACCACGGAATGATGTGATGCGCCTCACAGCCGGCCGGTGTGGCGGCACAGCCGGGGAACACACAGCCCTGATCCCGCTCGACGAGTGCGGCCCGGAGGGCGGGGGTGAACAGGCGATGCGTGCGCCCCACGTCCAGTGGCCGCGATGGGGTGCCCAGCACCATCGGGATCAGGCGCGCGTCGCAGGCCAGGCGGCGGGCCTCCCCCGCCGACAAACCATCGACCCCGCCGGCGCCGAGGACGCTGACTTCACCCAGCCCGGTGGTGAGGGTGTCGTAGTTGAGGGTGATGTGGACCTGGGGACGGTCCACCCCATGCGAGGGGAGGGTGCCGCCACTGGCGGCGTGCTGGGTCAGCAGCAGCAGGGCGTCGGCGCGGCGCGCGCCGCGGCTCGGGGTCTCGCCGGTGGTGCCGTAGGTGGAGGCGGCTGGCATCAGGGCATCGAGTTGCGCGGTGAGGAGGGCGGCGTCGGCGACGGGGAGTTGGCCGGTGATCCGCATCGACCCGTGGAAATCGGGAGACAAGTGCAGGAACCTGTCGCGCCGCGCGGCGGCCTCTTCCCGGGCCAGACGTGTCGCGTCGTCGGCATCCGACCCGTGGGGGTCGATCACCTCGACCAGCCGCGATGCCAGGATGCGTAGCTCGGTGGGGCCGAGGGTGTCGACGTGGGCCAGGATCAGTTCCTGGCATTCGATCAGCTGGGCGCGGGTCAGGCGCGCCGGGAGCCTCCGCAGCCCGGCGACGATCGCCTCCGCCTGCGCCACCGACACTGAGCCTTCACTCAACGCGGCGCCGATCAGCGGGAACCGGTCCCCCAAATCCTGCGCGAGGCGCAGTGTCGCGGTGGCTTGGGCGGGGGTGGTGCGCACCGACTGCCGCACCCCGTCGATCACCGCGTCCGCGGCGGAGAGCTTGGCTTCGTGGAGCAGGTGCAGCCGCAGCCCGGCCAGTTGGGCCTCGGCCTCGGCGATGGACTCCACCAGCCCGGCCAGGCGTTGCATCGCGATCTGGTCTGCCCCGATGGATGCGGCGGCGCCCCACAGGGCGGCGATGTATCGCTGCCCCAGGTCTGCCACCGTCTCGCTCATGTGAACAATTCTGTCACCGGCCACCGACAAAACCGGGCCCAGAACCCCGCCCCCGCAGAAGAAAGTTCAGGCAATTTCTGAGCACCCCTGACACGAGCCCCTGGGGCTCATCGCAGCCCTGCAGCCAGGTCAAGATTGCTTGTCAGCATCAGTTACGACCCTTCGAGACGGGCCACGCCGCTCCGCGGGCGGCCCTCCTCAGGGAGCTCGGTTCCCGAGGGGCCCCGTCGCGAAGCAACCGAGGAAGTCTCGGAATATGGAAACCCGCACACTAGAACAAGGGTGGGGGACAGCAGGGCGGCACTGCGCAGCGGTGCCCAACCCGACGATCACCCAACCGGCATCCCGCCCAAGCAGACCCAACCCCAACGCCGCCCTGCCGGCCCGCACCCGGGACCTGGCAACGCCACAGGCATGACGAGTGCGGGGAGACGGGAGACGATGCCCGGGCGGCCTCAACACCCCAGCCACCAACCAGACCAGCAGTCGACAACGGCACTCTGGACAACGGCCGCCCGGGCATCGACTCACGGCTCACCGCACCCGACCATGAGATTCGCACGAAGGTGGTAGTCACGACCCTTCGAGACGGGCCTCGCCGCTCCGCGGGCGGCCCTCCTCAGGGAGCGGGAGTCGACCTGCCACGCCGCTTCCGCGGGCGGCCCTCCTCAGGGAGCGGGAGTCGACCGGCCACGCCGCTTCCGCGGGCGGCCCTCCTCAGGGACCGAAAGGGGACGGGGCTCGCCGCTCCGCGGGCGGCCCTCCTCAGGGAGCGAAGGGGACGACCTCGCCGCCAGAACCAGGACCCCAAGGAACCAATGAGGATGCCCCCTAGCCGCCCGGGGTGTCCTCTGCGGCGAGGACCAGACCGTGGTCGCCGTCGACGGTGACCCGCCGACCCGTTGCCAGCGTCGAGGTGCCGTCACCGACCCCCAGCACCGCAGGGAGGCCGTACTCGCGGGCGACGATGGCAGCGTGCGACGCGGGACCGCCGTGATCCACCACGACGGCGGCCGCCACCGCGAACAGTGGCGTCCAGGACGGGTTCGTAGCGGGGCACACCAGCACCTCGCCGGGGCGGAGGGTGGGGAACTCGCTCTGGTTCCTGATGACCCGGACCGCGCCAGTCGCGAGGCCCCCGCCCCCGGGCATGCCCGCAGCGAGGGCCTCACCCAAGGGGCGGCGTGGATACAGCGTCGACGACGCGATGAGGGGGGCGCCGGCGAGTGCCGCGGCAGCGCGTTTCCTCCGCGCGATGGCGTCCCGCAGACTGCCGTCGACGGGGTGTCTCGCGGGATCGGGCAGCCGGTCGACCTCGCTCCACACGAGGAACCAGGCGTCCTCCGGCTCATCGATCGCTCCCTGGAGGGCCAGGCGACGCCCCATCTCGAGCACCGCGCGGCGGACCGCGGGCATGGTCCGGACCAGTTCGAAGTGCGTGTCCTCGCGCAGCCCGATCCCCTCGCGGGCGTCTCTGATCAGAGAGCGCAGTGGGCGCCCCAGGTGGAGCCGACGCACCCGGGGAAGGTCGAGGACCGCGCTCGCTCCGCCGTTGTCCTCCCTCGACTCGGCCGGCTGCCTGGCCAGCACCTGAACCAGGCCGAGGACCGTCGATGGCGAGTCTCCCCACGACGGATCCATCGGGAGGAGGATGCTCCCCGTCTCGCGGTGCCCGAAGCCGGCCATCAGCGCGTCGAGGCCTGTGCGGAACTCGCCATCGCGGGGCAGCGCCTCGACGACGGGGACGAGCTCGGCTGGCGAGAGTGTGGAGAAGTCGCGGGCCAGCGGTGCGTTCGACCGCACGATCTCGGCGAGGGCCTCCAGCGCGGCGTTGGCGCGCATCGTGTCGGTGGTCGCCCCGAGCGCCGCGGTCATCGCGCCCTCTGGGGCACCCAGGCGAGGGAGGATCAGGCTGAGCACCGCGAGGGCCCGCCCACCCGCGGGGAGGTAGCGGCCGCGGAGCTCGGCGAGCTCGACAGCGAGAACCGAGGCCCGGTGCGGGATGGCGGTCAACTCCGCCCAGGTCGCCTGCTTGATAGGAAACGCCTGCAGCTCCCTCCCACGGCGAACGATATCCGGCCATCGAGGGTCGAGGCGCCAGTCCTTCGCCCGGTGCCGCGCGGCCCGCACGAAGGTGCGGACGAGTCGCGCGGGGGTCCTGCGCGTGGGGCGCGGGCTCGGCGGGACCAACTCTCTGAGGATGCCGTCGTTCGCCAGGAGCGCGTCCGCCACGCCCATCCTGACTCCGACGATTGCGTCGGTGAGGCGCTCCAGGTGGGGGAAGACAACCGGCTCGATCCAGGCCGTCAGCTCCATCGGTAGGGGGCGGCGGGGCAACAGCTCGAGTGCCACCGGCCCGGTCAACCGCTGCACGCGGTTGAGCCGGATCGGCGCAGGCGGCAGCGCCGTCATGGGGCGTGACTGAGTGAGAAGGATCGCGTCGCCTGCCAGGGCCCACTCGATGTCCTGCGGGGCGCCGAAGTGCCCGGCCGCCCGTCGGCCCTGCTCCGCCAGGCGGCGCAGGATGGCGTCCGGCAACTCGTGGACGCCCCTGTCTCCCCGCGCCGTCGTCGTCCCGCCACCCGCGGCCGGGAGCACGACCGACTCCCGGTGGCCGATCCGCCGGTCGACGACCGCTCCGTCCGGGCCCACCACCGCGTGGTCCGGAGTCACCGCGCCCGACACCACAGACTCCCCCAACCCCGGGTTGGACTCGACGACGACCCGGTCCCGCGCCCCCGTCACCGGGTGCGCGGTGAACATCACCCCAGCCCACTCCGCGTCGACCATGGTCTGCACCACCACCGCCATCGCGACGGCGTCGTCGGGGATACCGAGCCGGGAGCGATAGGAGATCGCCCGGTCGGTCCACAGTGACGCCCAACAGCCGCGCACCCCGGCGACCACCGCATCGGTCCCGATCACATTGAGAAACGAATCCTGCTGCCCGGCAAAGGTGGCCCCCGGCAGGTCCTCCGCCGTCGCGCTGGACCGCACAGCCACAGGGCCCTCCCCCAGGCTTCGGTACGCCTCCCGGATGGCCGTCTCCACTACATCCGGTATGGGTGCCGCGGCGATCGCCGCCCTCGTCGGCTGAAGCGGGCCGACGGCGAGCCGGTACGCGTCGGTGGTGACCACGAACCCGGGCGGGACGTCGAACCCGGCGCCGATCAACTCACCGAGGTTGGCGGCCTTGCCACCTGCCAGAGCGAGGTCGTCGCGTGTGAGGTCCGATAGCGGACGGCAGAGGCGCACCATGGGGCCACGCTACCCCCGGCCGGGCGCGGCCCGTCGGCTTCGGGAGTCACAGACATCTGCCGGCGCTGAGGGGCAGAATGACGGCATGGACATCAAGGAGATCCTGCTCAACCACCTCCGATCCTCCCGAGAGGCGCTCCTGTGGAAGACCGAGGGTCTGAGCGAACGCGAGCTCAGACTCCCCCGCACCGTCACCGGGACCAACCTGCTGGGGCTGGTCAAGCACTGCGCCTTCGTGGAGCACGGATACTTCATCGACTGCTTCGCCAGGACCTCCCCCATCGTGATCCCGGCACTGGACTACGGCGCCGACCCCAATGCCGATTTCTACGCCACACGCGACGAGCGGGCCGTGGACCTCGTCCGGCAGTACCGCGAGGTGGGCCAGGTAGTGGACAGCGCCATCGAAGAGATGCCCCTGGAGACACCTGGCCGCGTCGCCTGGTGGGGTGAGAGGGGCGAGACCACGCTGGCCAGGGTCCTCGTGCACGTTCTCAACGACATCACCCGGCACGCGGGGCAGGCCGACATCATCCGGGAGGGGATCGACGGGGCCGCCGGACTACTCAGCGGCAACACGAACCTGTGGGTACCGGCCGAAGGGTGGGCGGCCCACCGCACGATGCTGACCCGGCTCGCGGACGAGGCGTGACCGAGGCTGCTCAGTGAGCCGCGGCGACCAGGTTCTCCACGTCGGCAGGCTTCCTGAGGAACAGCCCCGCGACAACGGCGGCGGTCCAGATGGCTCCGGCCGCCATGAAGGCCCACCGGGCACCCACCAGCAGGGCCTCGGCCTCTGAGGCGTCCGTCGGGGCGGCCGCCGCCGACTGGATGGCGAAGATCGTGACGAAGATGGCCGTGCCCGTGGCGCCCGCGACCTGCTGCACCGTGCCCACGACGGCGGACCCATGGGAGTACAGGTGCCGCGGCAGCGAGCCCAGCGCCACGGTGAACAGCGGGGTGAACATCGACGCGAACCCCACGCTCATCACCACGTGGCCGAGCATGATCGCCCACCACGGGGTGGCCAGGCTGATCGTGGAGTAGAACACGAACACGCCCATCACGACGACGCTCGCCGGCACCACGAGAGCCCTCGGCCCGACCCGGTCGTAGAGCCGGCCGACCACCGGCGACAGGAGCCCCATCGCGATTCCGCCCGGCAGCAGCATCAACCCGACCTGCAGAGGCTCAAGCCCGAACGCCCGCTGGAGCAGGAGCGGCAGCATGATGATGGTCCCGAACAGCGCCATCATCGCGATCGCCATCATCACCACCGCCACCGTGAAGGTGGCGTAGGTGAAGGTCCGCAGGTCCAGCAGCGCCGCGCCGCGGGCCTGGAGCGCGGACTGTCGCGCCACGAAGGCCGCGAGGCCCGCGACGCCGATCCCGATGGCCAGCAGGGGCACCCAGAACTCCACCTCGTCGGACCCGACCAGGCTCAGCCCGTAGACCAGAGGGCCGAACCCCAGCAGGGTGAGCGGCACCGAGACGAGATCCAGGGGCGTGTCCTTCGTCTCCCCCACGTTGGTCAATCGGCGGGAGCCGAGCCACAGCATGAGGAGCGCGATCGGGAGCACGACCCAGAAGATCCCGCGCCACGACGCCACCTGAAGGATCACGCCGGACAGGGTGGGGCCGACGGCGGGGGCCACCGAGATCACCATCGAGACGTTGCCCATCACCCGGCCGCGATGCTCCCGGGTGACGAGTTGCATGATGGTGGTCATCAGCAGCGGCATCATAATGGCGGTGCCGGTGGCCTGGATCACGCGCCCCAGCACCAGGAACCCGAAGCTCGGCGCGACCGCGCATGCCAGTGTCCCGAGGCTGAACAGGCTCAGGGCGAGGACGAACACGCGGCGCGTCGGCAGCCGGTCCAGCAGCCAGCCGGTCACCGGGATGACGACGGCCATGGTCAACATGAACGCGGTGGTGAGCCACTGGGCGGAGCGCTCGGTGATGCCGAGATCGGACATGATCGAACTCAGGGCGACGTTCATGGTGGTCTCGTTCAGGATCACGACGAACGCGGCGACCAGGAGGATGGGGATGACCCTGCGGTCGGTGGGCCGAGGCATATCGGTGGACATGGGAGAGTCCCTTCGTGGCGGTCGGAGTGCGTCCCGCCACACTGCAGCGGTTCGCTAGCGGCGGTACCGCAGCGGGTTGGGACGGCCCGGCGCCTCGGAACCGATCGCCAGGCCCGGGGCAATGAGCCTTCGCCCGCGCAGATCGAGGAGAGCGCTGACCACCCGATCACGCAGCGTAGCCGGTGCGATGGTGTTGAGGTAGACCTTCGTGGCCCCCTCGAACCCGGCCAGCGTCGAGATGCGCCACTTCAGCATCACCCGCCACGGCATCGGGAGGGTGACGTCGATCGGGCGGTAGTGCCACTCCTCGTTGCAGGGGATGGCCGACCCTGTGGCGGCGTGCATGGCGTGGATCATGTCCGACATCCCCCGCACCTCGTCGTCGCGCTGCTCCCACGGGTCGGAGGCCTCGCTGGTGGAGTGGATCTCGATGGTGGGATACCGGTGCCCGAATCCCGCGAAGGCGACGGCATAGCCGCTCTCGGCGATGACGAGGTTGCGGCGAGCCGCGTAGTTGGGGCCGGCCTCGTTGAAGAGGTTCGCGTTGCCCCTCAGCCGGGCAAGGGTGGCCTCGTGGTGCGCGCCCCTCTCATCGATGGTCACGAGTTGTTTGTGCAGGTGGTCGAACGAGGCGCCCGCGGGCTTCAACCAGTTCTGGAACACGGCCACGTAGCGCGCGTACCGGTTGATCTCGTAGGCCATCCGGGCCGACTCGATCGTGTAGGCGACGAATCGGGCGTGCTCGTCCGGGGTGAGGGTCCCGGACGAGGCGAGCTGGGAGTCGTCGGTGGCACCGTCGACGAAGTGGCGACGGGCCACGATGAGGTCGTGGCCGCCGCCGAAGAACCCGGAGGCGCGGCCGATCCTCTCCTCCTCGGGGAGGGCCGCGATCTCGGCGTCGGTCATCCCGGAGGCGCGCAGCTTGGCGCCGATGACGCTGAGGACGTGAGCCTTGCCCTCGGCTGAGGCAAGGTACGCGTCGCGGCGCAGGCGCACCCGGTCCGGCAGCTCGAACCCGTAGTTCTGATGCCAGTAGTCGAAGCTCAGGATCTCGAACAGGTTGGGGACGCGCCGGAACTCAGCGACGGTGGCGAAGAGGTCCTCCGCGGGGTTCCGGTAGATCGTCTTCCAGCCACGCTCCCCCAGGATCACGCGGGACTTCTCCGGCGGAGTCTCCAGGTAACGCTCCTCGCAGAACGGGCAGTGCCGGCCGTGCAGCCCGGGATCCACCGGCCGCGGTTCGTGGACGGGAAGGCCGAGCGGGCGGTTGGCCCGCCCCGCGACCGTCCACACCTCGGTGCCGGTGAGGGGATTGATCTGCTTGACGGTGCCATCGCGCAGCACAGTGACGTAATCCGGCTCCCGGGCGAAGGGCTGCATCCCCCGACGATAGTGCGCAGTGGCGGGCTGCGGAGGCTTGCTCGGCAGCTCCTACTGTTCGTCGAGCGAGGAGAACGCGGCGAGGCGCCGCTGGGGCGCCGTCAATCGCAGCGAATTCTGGCGCAGGACACTAGAACAGGAGCGGGTCGATGGCCACCGCGAGGAACAGCAGGGCCAGATAGGTGTTGCTCCAGTGGAACAGCCGCATTGCCTTGAGCTGGGGCCCCTCGGCGCCCGCCCTGGCTCTACGCCACAGCGCCACGGCCTCGGCGAGGAACACCGCGCCCAGCACGCCCGCGACAATCGGGTACAGCGGCCCGGTGGGGGTGACGGGCCACAGCAGCAGCGACACCACGACGGTGGCCAGCGTGTACCAGAAGATCTGAGCGGCGACCCGCGGCGGGGTCGACACCACCGGCAGCATCGGCACCCCGGCTGCCGCATAGTCCTCGCGGTAACGGAAGGCCAGCGCCCACGTGTGCGGTGGCGTCCAGAGGAAGACGACGGCGAACAGGATCAGCGGCGGCCAGGCGACGCTGCCCGTCACAGCTGTCCAGCCGATGAGCGGCGGGAAGCAGCCCGCGATGCCGCCCCACACGATGTTCTGCCAGGTGCGGCGCTTGAGCCACATGGTGTAGACGAACACGTAGAACGCGTTCGCGGTGAGCGCCAGGACGGCGGAGAGCCAGTTGGCGCCGAATCCGAGCACGAGCGTGGCAAGGACTCCGAGCACGACACCGAAGACCAGCGCGTTGCGCGTGGAGACCTGGTGTCGCGGGACGGGTCGGCGGCGGGTGCGCCGCATCACCTCGTCGATGTCCGCGTCGATCACGCAATTGAAGGTGTTGGCCGACGCCGCGGCGAACAGCCCGCCGATCATGACCACCACGATCAGCTCCCACGGCGGCAGCCCGCCGGCCGCCAGGAACATCGCCGGAGCGGTGGTGACGAGCAGCAGTTCGATGATGCGCGGCTTGGTCAGGGCAACATACGCCTTGACCACATCCCAGAAGCGGGCCCCCGAGGACGCAGCGACAGAGCCGACCGCCACATGCACCTCATTCCCTCACCTTCGCTCCCGGCAGTCTATCTCGCCCGATGGGGGGCACCCAAAGCGCGGCGCGGGATCCGTTCCCCCGCTGCCCTCGCAGGGATAGGGTTGGCGACGATGAACAGCTACGAGAACCCGCTGCGCGATCCGCAGGACCGACGGCTCCCCCGGATCGCCGGGCCCTGCGTCCTCGTCATCTTCGGGGTGACCGGGGACCTGTCCCGCAAGAAGCTGATGCCGGCCGTCTACGATCTTGCCAATCGCGGCATGCTTCCCCCCGGCTTCGGCCTGGTGGGATTCGCGCGCCGGGACTGGGCGGACCAGGACTTTGCGCAGGTCGTCCACGATGCGGTGAAGGAGAACGCGCGCACACCCTTCCGGGAGGAGGTGTGGGAGCAGCTCCTGGAAGGCATCCGGTTCGTCTCCGGCACGTTCGACGACGACGAGTCGTTCGAGCGGCTGCGCGGCACCATCCGGGAGCTGGACACTGCCCGCGGCACCGGCGGAAACCACGCGTTCTACCTGTCCATCCCCCCGTCGAGCTTCGAGCAGGTGATGACGCAGCTGCGGCGCCACGGCATGACCGAGCGCTCCGAAGGCAACTGGAACCGGGTGGTCATCGAGAAGCCGTTCGGCCACAACCTGGCCTCGGCGCGCGAGCTCGACGACGTGGTCTCAGCGCTGTTTCAACCCCATGAGGTGTTCCGCATCGATCACTACCTGGGGAAGGAGACGGTGCAGAACATGCTGGCGCTGCGCTTCGCCAACCAGATGTTCGAGCCGATCTGGAACAACCACTACGTCAGCCACGTCGAGATCACGATGGCCGAGGACATCGGCATCGGTGGCCGCGCCGGCTACTTCGACGGGATCGGCATCGCCCGCGACGTCATCCAGAACCACCTCCTCCAGCTCTTGGCGCTGACGGCGATGGAGGAGCCCACCTCGTTCGAGGCCAGCCAGCTGCGTGCCGAGAAGCAGAAGGTCCTCGCCGCGGCCCGCGTCCCCTCGCGATACGACCTGCACACCGCGCGCGGCCAGTACGCCGCCGGATGGCAGGGCGGCAAGCCCGTGATCGGGTACCTGCAGGAGGAGGGCGTGCCGGAGGGCTCGAAGACGGAGACCTACGCCGCGATGCGCGTGGACATCGACAACCGCCGCTGGGCCGGGGTGCCCTTCTACCTCCGCTCCGCCAAGCGCATGCCCCGCCGCGTCACGGAGGTGGCGCTGAGCTTCAAGCGGGCACCCCACCTGCCCTTCACCGCCACTGATACCGAGGAGCTCGGAACCAACGCCCTCGTGATGCGGATCCAGCCCGACGAGGGGGTCACGCTCCGGTTCGGGGCTAAGGTCCCCGGCACCCAGATGGAGATCCGGGAGGTGTCGATGGACTTCGGCTACGGGGGGTCGTTCACCGAATCGTCCCCGGAGGCCTACGAGCGGCTCATCCTCGACGTCCTGCTCGGCGACCCGCCGCTGTTCCCGCAGCAGGAGGAGGTGGAGCTCAGCTGGAGCATCCTGGACCCGGTGATCGAGTACTGGGCCTCCGTCGAGGGTCAACCTGAGCAGTACGCGTCCGGCACCTGGGGCCCCGCCTCCGCATACGAGATGCTGGCCCGTGACGGTTTCAACTGGCGTAGGCCCTGAGGAGGATTGTCATGATCATCGAACTGACCGACACGTCGTCCCGAGAAGTGGCGTCCGCCCTCATCAGCGCCAAGCGCACCGCTGGGGCCAGCGGCCTCGTGCTGACCCTCCTCATCGTCACCACTGACGGGCACTTCGACGAGGTGCTAGAGGCCGCGAAGGCCTCAGCCACCGCCCACCCGTCGCGGGTCATCCTCGTGACCTACGTGGAGGCCGACCAGGCCCGGCTCGACGCGACCATCGAGGTGGGCGAGGGCCTTCCCGGGGATCTCGTCGTGTTGAGGCTCCACGGGGAGCTGCGCCACCACGGGGACTCGATCTGCCTTCCGCTGCTGCTGCCGGACTCCCCGACCATCGTGTGGTGGCCGCACGAGGCGCCGGACCATCTCGCCGACGACCCCATCGGTGGCCTCGCCGATCGGCGCATCACAGACGCGGCCGGCTGTCACGACCCTCAGGATGCGCTGCTGCGCCGCGCCCGCAACCACGCCCCAGGCGACACTGACCTCACCTGGACCCGGCTGACCCGGTGGCGCGCCCTGCTCGCGGCGGCCATGGACCAGACGCGCTCCGAGGTCATCGGCGCCATGGTCTCCGCCGCCCCGGACAACGCCCCCGCGACACTCCTGTCCGCGTGGCTGAGCGACAGGCTCGACGTCCACGTCGAACGCCGTGACGGCGACCAGCCCGGCGTCAACGAGGTGCGGCTCACCACCCTCGAGGGCGACATCACGGTGCGTCGCGTGGCGGAGGGCACCGCCCTCTACCAGGTGCCGCATCAACCGCAGCGCACCGTCGCACTCAGGCGCCGGCCGCTGACGGACCTCCTGACCGAGGAACTGCAACGCATGGACGCCGACGACATCTTCGAGGCGGCCACGAGCCGTCTCGTGGCCGACGCCGAGGGGCGCTGACGTGTACACCCGAGTGGTCCGGATGCCGGGCGCGGACGAGGTGAGCCACCTGGTGGCGCAGCGGTTGCTGGACCGCCTCGTCGAGCTTCAGGACACCCAGCCGATCGTGCACGTCTGCCTGACCGGGGGCAATGCCGCCAACGCCATGTATGAACGCTTCGCCGAGCTGGCCGTGGGCTCAGACCTCGACGCCGCGAAACTGCAGCTGTGGTGGGGCGACGAACGGTTCGTCCCCGCGACGGATCCGGACCGCAACTCGCTGCAGGCGGTGTCGCGGCTGGCCCGAACCGTGTCCATCAAGTCGGCCGACACCCACATGATGGCCGCTCAGGACGGGCGGAAGGACTCGCACGAGTGCGCCGCGGAGTACGAGGCCGAACTGGGTACCACCCATTTCGACATCATGCTGCTGGGCGTCGGGGAGGACGGACACGTCGCCTCGATCTTCCCGGGGCACCCCAGCTTCGATCCCACTACGCGCAGCGTGATCGGCGTCACGGATGCACCCAAGCCCCCGACGGAGCGGATCTCGCTCACCATCCCGGCGCTCAACAGGTCCACGGAGATGTGGATCATGGCCACCGGTGCGGCCAAGGCCGGCGCCGTCGCCGGGGCCCTGCAGGGGGATCGGAGGCTTCCCGCCTCTCACGTGCGCGGGGAGAAGGTCACCCTGTGGTATCTGGATGACGCCGCCGCGAGCGGCCTTCCTGCGCAGTACAGCTGCCCGTTCTGAGCAGGCAGCTGCACCGCAGGGGACTCAGTAGATGACCTCGCCGGAGGCGCGGCGCGCGCGCAGGGCGGACACGGCCTCTTCCAGGATCTGGGCAGCTTCCGCGTCGGTGCGGCGCTCCTTCACGTAGGCCAGGTGCGTCTTGTAGGGGGTGATCTTCGGCGGCGGCGGCGGATTGTCTGCGTCCATGTTCGCCGGGAGCCCGCAGCGGGGGCAGTCCCACGACTCGGGGATCGGCGCATCGACGGCGAAGGCCGGCCGGGTCACATGCCCACTGGCGCAGAAGTACGAGACGTGGAGCCGCGGCGCGGTATCGCCACGCTCTGCCTCACCCATCGGTCCGGCGCCGACACGGCTGCCGCGAATGGCGTTGCCACTTGCCACTTGTGTTCTCCTTGAGACGTGATGAAGGGGTCGTGCCGGGTCAGGCGCCGATGCGGTACAGCACCAGCAGCCCGATGATCGTCAGAAGCCAGACCAGCGACAACACGACCGTGATCCGGTCCAGCCGGCGCTCCGCCGTCGACGCTCCACCCATGGAGGTCGACATGCCGCCGCCGAAGAGATCAGACATTCCGCCGCCACGACTTTTGTGGAGGAGGACGGTGGCCGCGAGGAGGACGCTGAGGACAATCGCGATGATTGAGAGCGTCGTCACCGGCCAAGACACGAGGGGGACAATCACGCCGTACAGACTATCCGACGACGACCGGTTATCCACATTCGCCCCCGCCTGTCCGGCCCTGGACGGCGCGGTGGCCACAACGCAGAGCGGCGCGGGACCTATCGTCCCGCGCCGCCCGCCTGCTTGCGTTACTCAGAGCTGGTAGAACCGCACGATGGCCGCGAACTCATCGGGCTTCAGGGCGGCGCCCCCGACGAGGGCACCGTCGACGTCCGGCTTGCTCATGATCTGCGCCACGTTGTCCGCCTTGACGGAGCCGCCGTACTGGATCCGAACGGATTCGGCCGTGGGCTCGTCGTAGAGTGCGGCGACCTCCTTGCGGATGGCGCCACACACCTCCTGGGCGTCGTCAGGGGTGGCCACCTCGCCGGTGCCGATGGCCCACACCGGCTCGTAGGCGATGACGAGGCCGGCGACCTGTTCGGCCGTCAGGTTGGCCAGCGTGCCGCGGACCTGATCGAGGGTGTACTCGACGTGGCGGCCCTCCTTGCGGATGTCCAGGCCCTCGCCCACGCAGATGATCGGCGTGATGCCCGCGGCCAGGGCCTTGGCGGCCTTGGCGTTGATGATCTCGTCGGTGTCACCGAAGTACTGGCGACGCTCGGAGTGGCCGACGACCACATAGCTGACGCCGAGCTTGGTGAGCATCGAGGTGGAGATCTCGCCGGTGTAGGCGCCGTTGTCGAACTGCGACACGTTCTGCGCGCCCAGCTGGAACGGCAGGCGGTCGCCGTCGATCAGGGTGCGCACCGTGCGCAGGTCCGTGAACGGCGGGATGAGGACGGCCTCGGACTTCGAGGGGTCGTAGTCCTTGTCCAGCAGTGCGTAGTGAATCTTCTCCACCAGTCCAGTGGCCTCGATGTGGTCGACGTTCATCTTCCAGTTACCGGCCATGATCGGCTTGCGGGTCATCAGTTGTCCTCCTCCAGAACGGAAATGCCGGGCAGTTCTTTGCCCTCCAGGAACTCGAGGGAGGCGCCGCCGCCCGTCGAGATGTGGCCGAACTCGTCGTCGGCGTGGCCGAGGACCCGCACGGCCGCGGCGGAGTCTCCTCCACCGACCACCGAGAGACCCTCGACCTTGGTCAGCGCCTTGGCCACAGCGGCCGTGCCGTGCGACAGTGCCTCGATCTCGAACACGCCCATGGGGCCGTTCCAGAACACCGTCTTGGCGCCGGTGATGGCGTCCGCGAACAGCTTTTCGGACTCGGGGCCGATGTCAAGGCCCTGCTTCCCGGCGGGGATGGAATGAGCCGAGACGACGTCCACGTCGCCCTTGACCTCCCGGGCGTCGAAGTCCATCCCGTCGGCGATGCGCACGTCGACCGGCAGCAGGATCGTCTTGCCCTTGGCCTTGGCCTCCTCCAGGTAGCCGCGGCAGGTCTCCAGGTTGGTCTCGTCGAGCAGGGAGTCACCGATCTCGTGGCCCTGGGCCTTGAGGAACGTGAACACCATGCCGCCGCCGATGACGAGAGTGTCGGCCACCTTGAGCAGGTTGTCGATCACCGACAGCTTGTCCGCGACCTTCGCGCCACCCAGCACCACGACGAAGGGGCGCTCGGGGGTCTCGGTGAGCCGACGCAGCACGTCGACCTCCTTGGCCACGAGGTAGCCGGCCGCGTTGGGGAGCAGTTTCGCCACATCGTAGACGGAGGCCTGCTTGCGGTGCACCACGCCGAAGCCGTCGGAGATGAACAGGTCGCCGAAGGCCGCGTACTTGGCGGCGAGCTCCTGGCGGGCTGCCTCGTCCTTGGACTCCTCGGCCGGCTCGTAGCGCACGTTCTCGAGCAGGGCCACCTCGCCGTCGGCGAGCGCGTCGACGGTGGCCTTGGCGGACTCGCCGACGACGTCGTCGGCGAGCTTCACCTCGGCGCCGAGCAACTCACCGAGCCGCTTTGCGACCGGAGCCAACGAGTACTTGGGGTTGACCTGCCCCTTGGGGCGGCCGAGGTGGGCCATGACTACGACGCGGGCGCCGGCGTCGCGCAGGGCGTTGAGGGTGGGGAGCGCGGCGCGGATGCGGCCGTCGTCCCCGATGTTCTTGTCAGCGTCCAGGGGGACGTTGAAATCGCAGCGGATGAGTACCCGCGTGCCGTGGAGATCGCCCAGATCTGCAACAGACTTCACAGTGAGCCTTTCTTTGGTCGGTGTTGTTCGGTGGGGCGACGACGGCCCTGCGACCCCCGCGGGGATCACAGGGCCGTCGTTCAGACCACTGGGAGTCGGATCAGAGCTTCGAGCCGACCAGGACGGACAGGTCGACGAGGCGGTTGGAGTAGCCCCACTCGTTGTCGTACCAGCCGAGCACCTTGACCTGGTTGCCGATCACCTTGGTGAGCTTGGAGTCGAACACGCAGGACGCGGGATCCGTCTCGATGTCCTTGCTGACGATCTCGTCGTCGGTGTAGACGAGGAACTTGCCGTCTGCGGCCGCCTTGACGATCGCGTTGATCTCCTCGACGGTGGTCTCGCGGGCGGCCTCGAAGGTGAGGTCCGTGGCGGAGCCGGTGGGGGTGGGCACGCGCATGGCGTAGCCGTCCAGCTTGCCCTTGAGCTCGGGGAGCACCAGGGACACGGCCTTGGCGGCACCGGTGGTGGTGGGCACCATGTTGAGGGCGGCGGCGCGCGAACGACGCAGGTCGCTGTGTGGGCCGTCCTGCAGGTTCTGGTCCTGGGTGTAGGCGTGGATGGTGGTCATCAGGCCCTTGACGATGCCGATGCCGTCGTTGAGCGCCTTGGCCATCGGGGCGAGGCAGTTGGTGGTGCACGAAGCGTTCGAGATGATCGTGTGCGCCGCGGCGTCGTACTTGTCGTCGTTGACGCCCATCACGATGGTGATGTCTTCGTTCTTGGCCGGGGCCGAGATGATGACCTTCTTGGCGCCGGCGGTGATGTGGGCCTTGGCCTTGGTGGCGTCGGTGAAGAAGCCGGTGGACTCGATGACGATGTCGACGCCGAGGTCCGCCCAGGGGAGCTGGGCCGGGTCGCGCTCGGCGAAGGCCTTGATCTCCTTGCCGTCGACGGTCAGGGCGTCGTCGTCGTAGCTGATCTCGCCGGGGAAGCGACCGAGGATCGAGTCGTACTTGAGCAGGTGGGCCAGCGTCTTGTTGTCGGTCAGGTCGTTGACTGCGACGACATCAAGATCGGCACCCGACGCGACGAGCGCGCGGAAGAAGTTACGGCCGATACGGCCAAAGCCGTTGATTGCAACCTTAACGGTCATGAGGAAATCGATCCCTTTCAGCTACCTTGCGCGAAAAAGCGCATGTGGACGCCTTCATCCTAACCAGTTGTGGCCTCCAGGGAAGGTGGGGGGTCAGTTTCGCCTGACCTCTACTTCGCGGTCATTCGTCGTCGCGGAGATCGGCGGGCAGGCTGGCCTCCGTGGTGGGGATGCCCATGTCTTCTGCCTGCTTGTCCGCCGTGGCCAGAAGCCGACGGATGCGGCCGGCGACGGCGTCCTTGGTGAGGGGCGGTTCGTGGAGGCCGCCCAGCTCCTCCAGGCTCGCCTGGCGGTGCGCGAGGCGCAGTTCGCCGGCGGTCCTCAGGTGCTCCGGGGCATCGTCGCCGAGGATCTCCAGGGCGCGCTCCACCCGTGCGCTCGCCGCGACAGCCGCGCGGGCCGACCGACGGAGGTTCGCGTCGTCGAAGTTGGCCAGGCGGTTCACGCTCGCTCGGACCTCGCGCCGCTTGCGCCGCTCCTCCCAGGCGAGCCGGGTCTCTCCCGCACCCATGCGGGTGAGCAGTTCTGCGATGGCGTCGCCGTCGCGGATGACGACCCGGTCGATCCCGCGCACCTCGCGCGCCTTCACCGCGACACCGACCCGTCGGGCGGCGCCGACGAGCGCGAGCGCGGCCTCCGAGCCGGGGCAGGTGATCTCCAGCGCCATCGACCGGCCGGGTTCGGTGAGCGAGCCTCGGGCCAGGAAGGCACCGCGCCACATGGCCACGGCATCAGCCACAGACCCGCCCACGACCGAGGGCGGCAGGCCGCGGACGGGGCGGCGGTGCTGGTCGACCAGGCCGCTGAGCCTGGCCAGCTGTTCGCCGTCGCGCACCACGCGCAGCGTGTAGCGGGGGCCGCGCCTGACGCCGGAGCCGTTGATCACGAGCAGATCGCTCTCGACGTTGTAGAGCTCGGTGATGAAGGTGCGCAGACGGCGGGCCGCGGCGCCGGTGTCCAGCTCGGCCTCCACGACGATCCGACCCCCCACCAGGTGCAGCCCTCCCGCGAACCGCAGCAGGGCGGCAACCTCCGCGCGGCGCACTGACGGGTGAGGCGCGACGACCGTCGCGAGCTCGGACTTCACCTTCTGTGTCAGCGCCATGCTCGCAGTGTGCCACACCCTTCCGAGCACCCGTCAGCCGCCGATGACCTCACTGAACACGGCCGCCAGCCGGTTGGGGTCGTGCGTGGGAGAGCCGTCGCGGGCCATGATGTCCGCCGTGACGAGGCGTCCCCCGAGCGAGTGGACGTAGGCCGCGAGGTGCTCGTCGGTGTCGGCGAAGCGGCCGTCGGCGATCACCACGTCGAGCCTGAGGCCAGGGGCATGCTCCGCCAGAAGCTCGATGTGGCGCGACGGTGAGAACCCGTCGGTCTCTTCGGCGGGAGCGATGTTGAGGACCAGAACCCGCTGCGCGGAAGTCTCGAGCACGGCGCGCGCGAGGTCCGGCACGAGGAGGTGCGGGATCACGCTGGTGAACCATGAGCCGGGCCCGAGCACCACACTGTCCGCCTCGCGGATCGCGGCGATCACCTCCGGGCGCGCGGGGGGACGGTGGGGAATCAGCCTCACCGACTGGACCGTGGCGCGCGTCTTCGCGACGGTGGCCTGCCCGGACAGGGTGCACACCTCGTCGGGGGCCATCGGGTCCAGCCCCACCACGTCGGCCTCGATCTCCAGCGGCACGGAGCTCATCGGCAGCACCCGGCCGCGGGTCCGCAGGAGGTCCCCGACCATGTCCAGGGCGGCGACCGGATCGTCGAGTTGCTGCCAGAGGCCGGCGATGAGGAGGTTGCCGATGGCGTGACCGCCGAGCGGACCCTCTCCATGGAAGCGGGCCTGCAGCACACTGGCCCAGGTCCGGCCCACGTGATCGTCCGAGCAGAGCGCCGCCAGCGCCATCCGGAGGTCACCGGGCGGGAGGCAACCCAGCTCCTGACGCAGACGACCCGACGAGCCGCCGTCGTCGGCGACCGTCACCACCGCCGTCAACCGGTCGGTGACCCGGCGCAGGGCGGTCAGCGACGCGGCCAGCCCATGCCCACCCCCCAGCGCGACCACTCGGGGAAGCCGCTGAAGGGTCATTCCTTGCCCAGGTCCCGGTGGAGAACCGTGGTGGGGAAGCCCTTCTCGCGGAGCCTGACCGCGAACTCCTCGCTCATGGAGGTGGAGCGGTGCTTGCCGCCCGTGCAGCCGATGGCGACGGTGACCTGGCGCTTCCCCTCCGCGAGGTATCCGGGGGCAACCGTCTCCACCAGGTTGAGCATGGCCCCCAGGAAGTGCTGGGCCGCGTCGTGCTTGAGCACGTACTGCGCCACGTCCTTACTGAGGCCGGACTTCGGGCGCAGCTCCGGGATCCAGAAGGGGTTGGGCAGGAAGCGCACGTCGAAGACCATGTCGGCGTCGATCGGCACCCCGTTCTTGAAACCGAAGGAGATCAGCGCGATCTTCAGTTTGTCCGTCGCCTCGTCACCGAAGTGGTTCGACACCCGTTGGGTGAGCTGCCGCGCCGACAGGTACGTGGTGTCCACGACGATGTCGGCCTCCGCGCGGAGGTCGGCGAGCAGCCGCCGCTCCCGGTCGATGCCCTCGATGAGCCGGTCCCCACCCTGCAGCGGGAGGGGACGACGGTTGGACTCCTGCCTGCGCACGATCACGTCGTCGGCGGCCTCGAGGAACACGCTGGTCACCGAGGCCCCTTCGGACTTCAGCCGCTTGATGGCGTCGGGCAACTGCTCGAACTGCTCGCGCGAGCGCACGTCCGCCACCACGGCGATCCGCACCACCCCGTAGCCACGCAGGGTCTGGGCGAGCGTCGGCAGCATCACGGGCGGGAGGTTGTCCACGACATACCAGCCCAGGTCCTCCATGGTGTGAGCTGCGGTGCGACGGCCCGCGCCGGACAGGCCGGTGATGATGGCGATCTCCTGCGTGGCATCGGTCATGGCGTCAGCCTAGTAGCCGGAGCGCCAGTGAGCGCCCCCACGCTGGGCGAACCCGGACCCTATGCTCGGTCCATGTCGCTGACCTCTGCCGCATCGTCGACCGCCGGGCCGCACTCGGTCTCCCTTGCCGCCGGCCCCGGCATCGGGCCCGCCGGGAGGGTGGAGAGTCCGCACTTCTTCTCCGGAACTGTCGTCGACGCCGAACAGTGCGCTCGGGGGATCCTCGCCGTCGCCGACGTGGCGGCCACCAGCTATTACCGGCGGATCGAGTGGAGTTCGTTGGACCCTGTGGTCACCAGCGACGGGGAGCGCCTGCGGTTCGAGTCGTTCTCTGGCTGCGGCGGGGTCTACGCCCGTTTCGACCTGCTGCCAGAGGCCCTGTCCGGAGCGCCCGGCGAGCTGGGGACAACGAACATCGACGTCAACCAGCCCCTGCGACACGCGCTCGCCACGGTGCGCTCGGGCGAGCCGCTTCGGCTCGAGGTGGGCGCTGACTCGCTCAAGGCGTCCACGGTCACCGGGGAGGTCACCGAGCGCAAGGTGAAGCTGCCGGAGCGATGGATCCGCGGGTTCGGGGAGGCCTCGGTCGCGGCCTCCTCCATGAGACTTCGTGCGGAGGTGGGGCCGGCCGATGCGCTCCGGTTCCTCCGGTCACTTCCGCGCGACGGCCGCCGCCTCTGGATCGTCCCCTCGGGTCGGTCGCTGCGGGTCTCCGCCGTCGCCTCGCCAGGCGCGATCCACCTCGACGGCGTCGCCCGCCTGACCGAGCTGCAGCCGCTGCTGCGCTGGGCGACCGCACTGCGGGTCCACGCGCCTGAGTCCCCCGACGCGTCCCCGACAGCGAGCGCATGGGAGCTGGTCCTTCGGTCGGCCCGGCTGACCCTGACCATCTCCCCCGAGGTCCCACGCGGATTCAGCGGGGAAGGGGCTGTCCTGACGGACCTGGCCGCGGGAGACCCGGAGGATGCCGACGCCGTGCTGGAGCAACTCGCATGGACCCCCGGTGCAGCCTCCGACACAGTGGCGTTCGCGCTCGGCTGGGACGAGTCGCGGGTGGTCCGCGCACTCACGCTGCTGGGCACGTCGGGGCGCGTCGGCTTCGATACGGCAGAGAGCACCTACTTCCACCGCGAGCTGCCGTACGACTCGGCAGCGGCTGCGCGTCGGAACCCCCGGCTCGTCGGCGCCCAGCGGCTCGTCGCCGCGGGCGCCGTGACGTGGGAGGGTGATCGTGCTGTCGTCGACTCCGACGGCACGCTCTACCGGCTGCGCCGTCACGGCGATGGATGGGCCTGCACCTGCCCGTGGTGGACCCGCTACGAGGGCCATCGCGGCCCCTGCAAGCATACGCTGGCCGTGGAGCTCACACGATGATCGACCTGCGGCGGCTGGAGGCAGCCCTGCGCAGCGACGATTCCGCCGCTGTCGCCTCGGCGTTCACCGGCGCCTCCGAGGCGGATCGAAAGCAGGTCCGCCCGTTCCTTCGCGCTCTGCAGAAGGAGCGCTCCGAGTACTGGCGCACCGGACGCCGACCGGCGCGACCGGTGGGGGAATTCGCCCTTGACACCGCGCGGCTCGCCACCACGCCGTCGGCGGAGGGTGCGGCGAGCGTGCTGCGCGGGGGCGACCACCCGGTCCGCACTCAGGTCATCCTGGAGCGGCGGGTGAGCTGGCTGCCGAAGCTTCTCGTTCTGCTGACCACCGTGAGCGTGAGCGCCGAGACTGGGCGCGCGGAGGTGCCGTGGCAGGTGGTCGACGCGCTGCTGGACCGCTGCGGCCTCAGCCACCTGGACACGCCGGACTACGCCTTGAACTATCTGCGGAGGCAGGATCCGCGGCTCGACGCCGCGGCGCAGCTCGCCGTCGATCCCGCGCTGCCACACCTGCTGCTGCGCGCCCTTGAGTCGGATCGCCTGCACGACGCAGTCGTGGCCGACTGGGTGAATCCCCACGCCAAGGGCCGGGAGCGGCGCTGGGCCGAGATCGCCGCGGCCTGGGCCGCCTGGGGCGCGCTGGACCGCGCCGAGCTGCACCGTCGGGTGGTCGCCGCCCTGATCCGCGGCGGGATGCAGCCGCACCTGCGCGTTCTGGTGTGGATCCTCGAGGAGTTGGCTCCTGACCCCGCTGAGCTGCGCCCCCTGCTGCGCGACTATCTGGCACTCCTGGACAGTCGGCAGGGATTCGTCGCCGCTCGCGCCCTGCGGTCGGTCCGAGCCATGGACGCGGAGGAGCACCTCGTCGCCGCGACACTCACCGACGCGTGTGCCCGACTGCTGTCCCGCGCGGACACCTCGCTGCCCCAGGCGGCGCTCTCCTGGCTGCGGCTCCTCGCGGCACGGGAGCCGGCAGCCGTCTCGGAGGTCGTTCGAGCGGCCACGGTCGGACTGGGCCACCCCAAGCGGGCCGTCCAGGAAAAGGCTCTCGCGCTCATCGAGCACCTGGGCCCCGTCGACGACGCCTCATCCGCGGAGGTGGCGTGGGCCTTGGAGGGCGTGGACGCGACGGTGCGCGGCGCCACGGTGCGCGCGTCCGACCTGCTCCCGGAGCGGCCGCCGCTCCCCGCCTGCCCGCCTCTTGAGCCTGTGACCTCCGGCGATGAGCTGGTGGACCTTGCTCGGCGCATCGCGAGCGTGGAGGGGCGCTTCGGCGACGACGAGCGCCTCCTCAATGGCGTCGCCGCGTTCGGCGCCCGGCTCACCCGGGAGCAGAGGGCGGAGCTCTCGCAGCACCGTCCCGGCTGGGGGCTGACCGATCTCCTCATCGACGGCCTCACCAGACCGGCACCCGGCCTCCTCGGGAGGCTCCTGGGTTCCGTGCCTGGCACGCGACGCAACGGAATCACGCGAGGACAGGGCGAGCGGGCCGACGACGTCCTGGCCGCCGTCCGCGCCGGCACGTCCGCGCCGTTGGTGTCGTTCCCCCGGGACGCCTCCGGCCTGGTCGACCCTGACGCCGTGATCGCGGGCCTCGAGCGTGCGCTGTCCGAGCGGCGCCGGGTCCCCGCCACCGACCTGGAGGTCGCCTGGCTCCGGCTCCCCCTGAATCACTCCGCCGACCTGGCCCCCCGGATCGCGGCTGTGGGCGGCCCCGATGCGGCGTGGCTGTCGGCGCAGCTGGGGCACATGCTGGAGCCTCCGGTCCTGGCTCTGCAGAACGTCCAGCGGGAACGCGGCGCCGGTGAGGAAGTCCGCCTGAGAGGTTCCTGGCCCGGGGCGAGGGGGCGCGGCGGAAAGGTGCTGGCCAGTTGGGGGGACCTGCCGGCACTGGACAGGTACGACCTGTCGACGCAGCTGCCCGAGGTGGCGCTCTTCCCCACACAGCGGGAGTTGCTCGCCGCGTATCTCCTCCGCACCGTCGCCTTCTGGATGGGCGACCAGACCCCAGCGCTGGCCCTCCTCCCCCACCAGCAGGGGCCGACCGGTCCCGTGACGGCAACGCTGCTCGCCCTGGGCGCGTCGAGCGATCAGATCCCGGCCCGGGCTGGAGCCATCGACGCCACCCTGGGCCTGCTGGCGAGGGGGCAGCTCACAGGCGACGCGGCGGGCGCCGCCTGGGCGAGGCTCGTCCCCCATCACCAGGTCAAGCTGCCTCGCTGGCACGCACACCTGCGCGACGTGGCGGGCTCCAGCGTCGCCGGAAACGAGTACGTCTGGGACGTGCTCCGGCAGGTGCTCGCGCTCGGGCTCCCCACAGGCCTCGCGAAACGTGCCGGGGCGGCGGACCTGGTGGGCCTGGCTGCGGAGGCTGCGCTGGCCATCGGTGCAGGAGGCGAGGTTCCCGGGCTGGACGAGGTGGCCGAACGCCCGGGTCGAAGCCGAATCGCCACAGAGGCGCGGCGCCTGCGCGACGTCCTCCGTGGCGGCACAGGCGCCGGCTAGGCCCCGTCGTCGGGGAGGCCCCTGGCGTGGAGGGCTTCGCCTGTGCGCTCCGCGTAGGCCACGGCCCCCACCACCACCGGGGTCAGCAGCAGGGCCGGATTGCGGTCCCGGCCGCGGGCGCGGGCGGCGTCGCGCGCGTCGTCGATGGAGCCGATGAGGTACGGCACTGAGCGGATCATCAGGGCGACGGCAAGAGCCACCTGCTGCGGGTCGATCCGCAGCCACCGCACCGGGGCGAGGCCGCGGGCCAGCGCGTCCATCAACACCGGGGTGGAGGTGGTGAGGGTGAGCATCCGCGCAGCCAGGACGGCGACGAGGATGTTGCCGGACTGCACCACCGCCGCTGTCGGATTGAGCGAGATCAGGTGGTAGGCCGCCATCACGGCGAGCAGCATCCAGAGCACCCACCCGATCCGCAGCGCCCGCACGGGCGTGATGCCCGAGGTCCACAGCAGCCCCAGCACCACCGCCAGAGCGGCGGCCGTCACCCACCATGTGCCGGCAGCCAGCGGAGGGATGGTCACCGCGAGAAGAAGCAGGTACTTGGCCCCCGTGCCGAGCCGGAACAACCAGCCCTCCCCTGGCTCGTAGAGCCCCAGTAAGGACGCGTGCGCGTTCACACCACCACCGCCTCGTAGGCCGCGAGCGCCTCGGCGGGGACTCCGTCGGCCACGACGCGGCCCTCGTGCACCACGATCACCCGGTCCGCATCGGCGGCGATGTCGAGGTCGTGGGTGGAGAAGATGATCTGTTGACCCAGCTCGGCGAAGGTCCTGCGCAGCTCCCGCCGGTTGCGGAGGTCGAGGAGGGTGGTGGGTTCGTCGGCGACGAGGATCGACGGCTCGACTGCCAGCACGCTGGTCAGCGCCACCAACTGGCGCTCTCCACCGCTGAGGTCGTAGATGCTCTGGTGCGCCAGGTGCCCCAGCCCACGGGCGTCAAGCATCTCCTGCGCGCGGCGGTTCCGCTCGTCCCGACCCTTGATCCGGCCACGGAGGCTGAGCTCGACGTCCTCGATGGGCGTCGACATCAGCAGTTGGGCGAGCGGGTCGGTGAAGACGAAACCGACCCGCGCACGCACCGCCCTGGCCTCCTTGACGGTGTCCAGGCCGTCGACGGTGACCGTGCCCACCGTCGGACGCCGGAGGCCGTTGAGCAGACGCAGCAGGGTGGACTTCCCCGATCCGTTGGCGCCGACCAGCGCGATGCGCGGCTCGGCGAGGTCGAGGGTGAGGGGATGGAGGAGCACGCGGTCGGCGTCGCCCCGGCGCACGGCCGGGATGACGACGGTGACCCCGCGCAGGCTGATCATCGGCCGAGCAGCCTCGGGAATGCCTTGTGCACGGCGAACGCGATGACGGCGGCAACGATTCCCTTGAGGATGTCGCCGGGCCAGAAGGCCAGGTCGCTCAGCCAGATCTCGCCGATGGGCTTGCCGACCGCGCGCGCGATGCCCGCCACGCCGAGCGGCCAGATGATCAGCACCCGGGCGGCGAAGACACCGAGGAAGAACAGCACGGGCGTCCACCTGCTCAGACCGCGGCGGACCGCCCACTGGGCGACGAGGCCCACCGCGAACGTCGAGAACAGGAAGGCCACGAGGTAGCCGCCGGTGGGGCCGACCAGCACGGCGAGGCCGGCGCGCCCCCCGGAGAAGACCGGCAGCCCCGCGAGGCCGACGAGCAGGTACAGCCCAACCGCGGCGGCGCCGCGCCAGGCCCCGAGGCAGAGCCCGGCAAGCGCCACGCCGAGCGTCTGCAGCGTGATGGGCACGCCCAGGCTGCCGATCGGGATGGGCGGTGTCAGCGCGAGGGCCGCGATCAGCGCCGCGAAGACGGCGACATAGGCGAGGTCCGCCGGGGCGAAGCTGCGGACAGTTGGTGCGGTGGTGGCGCTCATGAAGGGCTCCTGTGGTGAGGTGTCGCCCCATCCTGCATCAGAGTTTGAACGTTGTTCAAATCGGCTCACGTCTCGGTCACCTCGCCGGTGGTGAGATTGATGGCCTCGCCGCCCGTATCGGCCACCGCCGCCTTGACGGTGAGCGCAAGCCGGGGTCCGAATCCGGGGACGGCGGCGATCTCGTCGACGCTCGCCTGCCGCAGCTTGCGCAGACTTCCGAAGTACGTGAGGAGCGCTTTGCGGCGCAGCTCGCCCAGGCCCGGAACGTCGTCGAGGACGGATTCGACGACCTGCTTGGCCCGTCGCGACCGGTGGTGGGTGATCGCGAACCTGTGGGCCTCGTCGCGCAGCCTCTGCAGGAGGTAGAGCCCCTCCGACGCCCGCGGCAGGATCACCGGGTACTCCTCCCCCGGCACCCACACCTCCTCCAGCCGCTTGGCCAGCCCGCAGAGGGCGATCTCGCCGTCGAGGCCCGCCGCGGCCAGCACGGCCGCGGCGGCGTTGACCTGCGGCAGGCCGCCGTCGACCACGATGAGCGCCGGAGGATAGGAGAACTTCGCCGCCTCGCCCGTGGTGGCGTCCACCTTGACCTCCGAGGCGCGGTCGTCGACCAGGCGGCGGAGCCTCCGCTGAAGCACCTCGCTGATGGCCGCCACGTCGTTGGAGCCCTCGAAACTCTTGATGATGAACCGCCGGTACTGGCTCGTGCGCGGGAGTCCGTCCTCGAACACCACCATCGAGCCCACCACCTCCTCGCCCATGGTGTGGGAGATGTCGTAGCACTCGATGCGCAGGGGCGGCTCGGACAGGCCGAGGGCGGCGGCGATCTCGTCGAGGGCCATGTTGCGGGTCGTGAGGTCTGAGGCGCGCCGGAGTTTGGCCTGGGCGAGCGCCATCTCCGCGTTCCTCACCGCCGTGTCCAGCAGCGCCCGCCTGTCGCCGCGGAGAGGGACCTTGATGCTGACGCGCGCCCCGCGCCGCGCGCTCAGGTGCTCGACGAGGGTGTCCTCGGCCTCCACGGAGGTGAGGATGTGCGGCGGGATCTCAAGGTCGTCGGTGTAGACCTGCTCGAGGAACACCTCCAGCAGTTCTGTGAGCTCCGTGTCGTCGGCGCGGTCCGCGATCCAGCCGCGCTCCCCCAGGATGCGCCCGTCGACGACGTGGAAGACCTGCACCGCCACCTGCTGCCCGTCGTCGGCGAACCCGACGATGTCCGCACGGGTGCCGTCGGCCAGCACCACCGAGTTCTTCTCCTGCACCCGCTTGAGCGCCCCCAGCGAATCCCGCAGGACGGCCGCCCGCTCGAAGTTGAGCTCGGCGGACGCCGCGTACATGTCGCGCTCGATCCGGCCGATGATGCCACCGGTGTTTCCGCCCATGAAGGAACAGAAGTCCTCCGCCACGGCCCTGTGCTCCTCTGCGGAGACCCGCCCCACGCAGGGCGCCGAGCACTTGCCGATGTCTCCCAGCAGGCACGGCCTGCCCGAGGAACGGGCGCGGTTGAACACGCCCTGGGTGCAGGAGCGCATGGGGAAGACGCGCAGGAGAAGGTCCACCGTCTCCCGGATGGCCCAGGCCTGGCCGAAGGGCCCGAAGTAGCGGGTGCCGCGCTTCTTGGCACCGCGGCCCACGAAGACGCGCGGGTACTCGTCGCTCATGGTGACCGCGAGCCACGGGTAGGACTTGTCGTCGCGGTACTTGACGTTGAACCGCGGGTCGAACTGCTGGATCCAGGTGTACTCGAGCTGGAGCGCCTCAAGCTCGTTGGCCACCACGGTCCACTCCACCTTGGCGGCGGTGCGGACCATGGTCTGAGTGCGGAAGTGCAGCGCCGACGGGTCAGCGAAGTACGAGTTGAGGCGTTGGCGCAGGTTCTTGGCCTTGCCAACGTAGATGACATTGCCGAACGCGTCGAAGAATCGGTAGACCCCGGGACCTGTGGGAATGCTGCCCTGTGGGGGGCGATAGCTCGCGGGATCGGCCATGCGCGCAAGTGTAGGTGCGTAGGCTGAGGCCATGACCACGCGGAGAGAGCTGATCGCCGGCGGCGCCGCCATCGCCGCTGCCCTCCTGGCCGGATGTGCGGCGGATGAGACGTCGTCCAGCTCGGCCCCCGCCGACGAGGTGACGGTGGCCAAGGATTCGGTGCCCATCGGGGGCGGCCTCGTGCTCGACGGCGGGTTCGTCGTCACCCAGCCCGAGGAGGGCTCGTACTTCGCCTTCTCGTCGCGCTGCACGCATCAGGGCTGCACGGTCTCCGACGTGCGCGACGACGGCATCTTCTGCAAGTGCCACGGCTCGTTGTTCGCGCTCCTCGACGGCACTCCGCTTCAGGGCCCGGCCACGGACCCGCTGGTGCGCGCCACCCTCACCGAATCGGGCACCGACCTGATCGTCACCGCCTGACCCGACGCGGCGGACCGGGAATACCCCCGCGCTGTCGGGGTTGGGACGCCCTGCGAGCCGATCGACGGGGTTCGACAGCCTAAATGTCACTTCTGGTGTCGACTACGGCACCACCTCTGACGTTTAGCGGGAGGAAGTTGGAGGCACGAGCGCTGACCGTCACTTCTGGTGTCGACTACGGCACCAGAAGTGACAGCCAGGCGACAGCGACAGCTGCGGGGCACATTGGAAGACGACGCGAGGGTGAAGGACGGCAGCGTTGGCGCCTGCGGTAAGTCTGGCCGCCAGCGCTACAGCGCCGGCGGCTGAACCCAGGGCAGGCGGCTCCGGGGCGCCTGCGATCTAGCGCAGGCGCCGGGACACAAGCCAGGCGACCAAACGCAAGACAGGCGACCAACTGGCGCCTGCGGTAAGTCTGGCCGCCAGCGCTACAGCGCCGGCGGCCAGATATAGGACAGGCGTCTGGTGGGCGCCTGCGCTGTAGCGCAGGCGCCGAGACATAAGCCAGGCGACTAAACGCAAGACATAAGCCAGGCGACGAGACGGGGACAGCAGGACGGCGGGTGGTGGGGGCCGGGGCAGGTTGGGTGGGCGTTGATGACGGCGCGGCAGCGCGAAGCGCCGCCGCCGGCATCATGGGCGGCCCGACCCCCACCACCCGCCGCCAACCCGACAACACCACACGTCGTCCAACCCGACCCCCACCACACGACGTCGAACGCAGCCCCCCCCCCCACACACACGACGTCCCACCCGACCACAGCACTCGAGGCAGCGGGTCGGGGAGGTGGGGGCGTCAGACGCGGTCGAGGAGGGTCTTGAGGAACGTACCGGTGGCGGACCCCTCGGTGACGGCGATCTCCTCAGGGGTCCCCGTCGCGATCACCTGGCCTCCACGGCTGCCACCGTCGGGTCCCATGTCGATGACCCAGTCAGCCGACTTGATCACGTCCAGGTTGTGCTCGATCGTCACCACCGTGTTCCCGGCGTCCACCAGCCTCTGTAGGACCGCCAGGAGCCGCCGGATGTCCTCGAAGTGCAGGCCCGTGGTGGGCTCGTCGAGGACGTAGAGGGTCCGCCCGGTTGAGCGCTTCTGCAGCTCGGCGGCCAACTTGACGCGCTGCGCCTCTCCGCCGGAGAGCGTGGTGGCGGGCTGTCCAAGCCTCACGTATCCGAGGCCGACCTCCGTCAGGGTGCGGAGGAACCGCGCGATGGACTGGATGGACTCGAAGAACTCCACCGCCTCGCTGATCGGCATGTCCAGCACTTCGGCGATGGTCTTGCCCTTGTAGTGCACCTCGAGTGTCTCCCGGTTGTACCTGGCGCCGTGGCACACCTCGCACGGCACGTAGACGTCGGGAAGGAAGTTCATCTCGATCTTGATGGTGCCGTCGCCCATGCAGTGCTCGCACCGGCCACCCTTGACGTTGAAGGAGAACCGGCCCGGCTGGTAGCCGCGCACCTTCGCCTCCGGCGTCTGGGAGAAGAGGGTCCGGATCTTGTCGAAGACGCCGGTGTACGTGGCGGGGTTGGACCGCGGGGTGCGACCGATCGGCGACTGGTCCACCTGGATGACCTTGTCGATGTGCTCCAGCCCCTCCAGCGACTTGTGCCGGCCCGGTACCGCCTTCGAGCCGTAGATGGCCTTCGCCGCCGCGGTGTAGAGGATGGAGTTGACCAGCGAGGACTTGCCCGAGCCGGAGACGCCGGTCACGGCGATGAACTGGCCCAGGTTGAAGGCTGCGTCGATGCCGCGCAGGTTGTGCTCGCGGGCGCCCTTGACGACGATCTGGTGCCCGTTTCCGGGGCGCCGCACCGCTGGGACCGGGATGGACAGCCGGCCGGAGAGGTAGGCGCCGGTTCGTGATTCCGGATGGTTGAGGAGAGCCTCGACCGGGCCGGACACGACCACCTCGCCGCCGCCCTCCCCGGCGCCGGGGCCGATGTCGACGGCCCAGTCCGCGGCTCGGATGGTGTCTTCGTCGTGCTCGACGACGATGAGCGTGTTGCCGAGGTCGCGGAGCCTGTGCAGGGTCTCGATGAGGCGCAGGTTGTCGCGCTGGTGGAGGCCGATGCTCGGCTCGTCCAGCACGTAGAGCACCCCGACGAGGCCGGAACCGATCTGGGTGGCCAGCCTGATGCGCTGCGCCTCGCCGCCGGAGAGGGTGCCGGCCGCCCGCGACAGCGTCAGGTAGTCCAGCCCCACGTCGAGCAGGAAGCGGAGCCGGGCGTTGATCTCCTTGACGAGTCGCTCGGCGATGGCGGCGTCGCGCTCGGTGAGTTCCAATGCGGCGAGGAAGCTGGACGCTTCACCGATGGAGAGGCTGGACAGGTCAGCGATGGTGCGGCCGGCCACCGTGACCGCCAGGCTGGAGGGCTTCAGCCGCGCCCCGCCACATGCGGCACAGTTGATCTCCCGCATGTATCCGCCCCAGCGGTCCCGTGCCGAGTCGGTCTCCGCCTCTTCGTGGCGCCTGCGGATGAAGGGAATGACACCCTCATACTTTTGTGAGAAGGACCGCACACGGCCGAAGCGGTTGCGGTAGCTCACCACCACATTGCCCTTGGCGCCGTGCAGGAGGAGCTTCCGCGCCGCCGGCGACAGCTCGCGCCACGGCTCGTCCACCGAGAACCCGTGCTCCTCGGCCAGGGAGCGCAGCACGTGCTCGTAGTGTGACTTGATGGTGGGCGTGGTCCAGGGCGCGATGGCACCCTCGGCGACGGACAGCTCGTCGTTGGGGATGAGCAGCTCGGGGTCCGGGTCCAGCAGCGTGCCGAGGCCTGAGCATTCCGGGCAGGCGCCCCATGGCCCGTTGAAGGAGAACTGTCTCGGCTCCAGTTCGTCGATGTTGACATCGTGCTCGTTGGGGCAGCCCATCTTCTCCGAGAAGCGGCGCTCCCGTTCCGGGTCGGTCTCGGGCAGGTCCACGAAGTCGATGGTCACCACTCCGCCGGCCAGGCCCAGCGCGGTCTCCACGGACTCGGTGATGCGCTGCTTGGCGTTGGGCCGCACCACTGCGCGGTCCACCACCACCTCAACGTCGTGCTTGCGGTTCTTGTCGATCGACGGCAGTTCCGTGAGCGGGTATGTCTCACCGTCGATGCGGACCCGGCTGTAACCGTCCCCGACGAGCTGGCGGAACAGCTCGGCATGTTCGCCCTTGCGGCCGCGCACCAGCGGGGCGAGGATCTGGAAGCGGGTCCCCTCGTCCATCGACATCAGCCGGTCCACGATCTGCTGCGGCGTCTGCCGCCCGATCACGGCCCCGCACACCTCGCAGTGGGGTACACCGATCCTGGCGAACAGCAGGCGGAGATAGTCGTAGACCTCCGTGATGGTGCCGACGGTGGAGCGCGGGTTGCGGCTGGTGGACTTCTGGTCGATCGACACCGCGGGTGACAGCCCCTCGATGAAGTCCACGTCCGGCTTGTCCATCTGACCGAGGAACATGCGCGCGTAGGCCGACAGCGATTCGACGTAGCGCCGCTGCCCCTCCGCGAAGATCGTGTCGAAGGCCAGCGAGGACTTGCCGGAGCCGCTCAACCCGGTGAAGACGATCAGAGAGTCCCTCGGCAGCTCGAGGGAGACATTCTTCAGGTTGTGCACGCGGGCACCCCGCACGACGAGCCGATCATTCACGCCCGCCATGGTACGGCTTTGCTAGGTTGGGGCCATGCCCACGAGCCGTGCCCCCTTCGTCGACGTGGTTGCCGCGGTGCGCGAGCACACGTCCCAACTGCTGGGGCGGACCATCGGCCTGTCGGACGAGGATTGGTCCGCGCCGACGGCCTTGCCCGGCTGGACCCGCAGCCACGTGGCCGCTCATCTCGTCGACGGGGCCCGTAGACTCGTGCGCGTCATCGACGGGCTCCACTCCGGGCAGTCGCGGACGATGTACGACTCCGAGGCCGAGGAGCGGCGCACCATCGAGTTGGGCGCCTTGGCCGGCGGATTGGAGCTGCAGATTCAGCTGGACACCACCGCCAGCGAGCTGCAGGAGCTGTTCGGCTCGCTGGAGGGCGATTCGTCGCCGGTGGATCTTCGACCCGGATACCGCATCAAGGCGTGGCAGATCCCGCTGTCCCGGCTCGGCGAGGTGGTCTTGCACGAGATGGATCTCGACAGCCGCTCCACCACCATGGACCTGGCATCTGAGACCGCGGTGTCGCTGCTGGCCTTCCAGGTCGAGCGGCTGGCGCATCGCCACGACCGCCCTGCCGTGCGCCTGGTCGCGGACGAGGGCTACGAGGCCGTCCTCGACGGCGGGGGCGACTTCACCGAGGTGCGCGGCCCCGCCGCGGACCTCATCGCGTGGCTGGCGCGGGGCGTCAATTCCCCCCGCCTGATCCGCACCTTCTCCTGACGGGAGCCTTCCCTCGGGCGGGCTGTCGGTGGGCACTATTACCCTGGCTCTCATGCGTCCTCTCGAAGAGCTTCAGCGCCAGGTGGCGCCGCTGCAGGTGATCTCCGACTACGAGCCTGCCGGGGACCAGCCGCGCGCCATCGCCGAGTTGCAGCGCCGGATCGGGGCCGGGGAGAAGGACGTGGTGCTGCTGGGCGCCACCGGCACGGGCAAGACGGCCACCGTCGCGTGGCTCGCGGAGCGGCTGCAGAGGCCCATGCTGGTGATGCAGCCCAACAAGACGCTTGCCGCCCAGTTCGCCAACGAGCTGCGGGAGCTCCTGCCCAACAACGCCATCGAGTACTTCGTCTCCTACTACGACTACTACCAGCCGGAGGCCTACCTCCCCCAGACGGACACCTACATCGAGAAGGACTCCTCGCTCAACGAGGAGGTGGAGCGGATGCGGCACGCGGCCACCAGCTCGCTGCTCACGCGGCGAGACGTGATCGTCGTGGCCACGGTGTCGGCCATCTACGGTCTGGGTACACCTCAGGAGTACCTGGAGCAGCGGGTCACGCTGCGCGTGGGCGACGAGATGGACCGGGACCAGCTGCTGCGGCACCTGGTGGACATCCAGTACGCCCGCAACGACATCGGCGCGGGCCGCGGCACGTTCCGGGTCAAGGGTGACACGCTGGAGGTGTTCCCGATGTATGAGGAGAACGCGGTGCGGGTGGAGTTCTTCGGCGATGAGATCGAGCGGATCGCCACGATGCATCCCCTCACCGGGTCCGTGATCCGGGAGGAGCAGGAGACCTACATCTTCCCTGCCACGCACTACTCGGCGGGCGCGGACCGGATGGAGCGGGCGATCTCCGGCATCGAGGTGGAGTTGGCGCAGCGGCTCGCCGAGTTCGAGTCGCAGGGCAAGCTCCTCGAGGCGCAGCGCCTCCGGATGCGCACGAGCTACGACATCGAGATGATGCGCCAGATCGGCACCTGCTCGGGCATCGAGAACTACTCGCTGCACATCGACGGCCGAGCCCCCGGGTCGGCGCCGAGCTGCCTGGTGGACTACTTCCCGGAGGACTTCGTGCTCGTCGTCGACGAGTCCCACGTCACCATCCCCCAGATCGGTGGCATGTACGAGGGCGACGCCTCCCGCAAGCGCACCCTCGTGGAACACGGCTTCAGGCTGCCGAGTGCCATCGACAACCGGCCGCTGAAGTTCGACGAGTTCGTGGAGCGGATCGGGCAGACGGTCTACCTCTCGGCCACCCCCGGGCCCTACGAGATGGAGCGCTCGGACGGCTTCGTCGAGCAGATCATCCGTCCCACAGGCCTCGTGGATCCGGAGGTGGTCTTGAAGCCCACCAAGGGCCAGATCGACGACCTCATGGCGGAGGTCAAGCAGCGCGTCGAGCTCAACGAGCGGGTGCTCGTCACCACCCTCACCAAGAAGATGGCCGAGGATCTGACGGACTATCTGATGGACCACGGGATCCGGACGCGGTACCTGCACTCGGACATCGACACGATCCGGCGCATCGAACTACTCCGCGAGCTGCGCCTGGGCGAGTACGACGTGCTGGTGGGGATCAACCTGCTGCGCGAGGGCCTGGACCTTCCCGAGGTGTCGCTGGTGGCCATCCTGGATGCCGACAAGGAGGGGTTCCTGCGCTCGGCGCGATCCCTGATCCAGACCATCGGGCGCGCCGCCCGGAACGTGGCGGGCCAGGTGCACATGTACGCGGACAAGATCACGCCGTCGATGGCGCAGGCGATCGACGAGACCAACCGACGGCGGACCATCCAGGTGGCCTACAACCAGGAGCGCGGCCTGGATCCGCAGCCACTGCGCAAGCGCATCGCTGATGTCTCTGAGATGCTCGCGCGGGAGGACGCCGACACGGATCAGCTGCTTGAGGCGGCCAAGCCGTCGGGCCGTAAGGGCCTGGATCCGACGAGGCTGGCCCAGGACGAGCTGACCACACTGATCGCGGACCTCACGGCGGCGATGCACCAGGCTGCCGCGGAGCTGCACTTCGAGGTGGCGGCGCGGCATCGCGACGAGATCTCGGACCTGAAGAAGGAACTCCGCGGCATGATCGAGGCGACGAAGTAGGCCCTCAGGGCGCGCCCCTAGACTTCACCACACCCCATCACCTTCCTGAGAGAGGCCACTATGACCGTGCGTTTCGGTATCCTCGGCGCCGCCGGGATCACCCCGTCCGCCCTCATCGCACCCGCCCACGCCAACCCTGATGTGCGGCTGACGGCAGTGGCCGCCCGCAACCGGGCCCGCGCGGAGGAGTTCGCCGCCGAGCACGGCGTCGAGCAGGTGTTGGACTCCTACGACGACCTTCTCGCCTCCCCGGATGTGGACGCCGTCTACATCCCGCTTCCCAACTCGGCCCACGCCGAGTGGACCGTGCGTGCGGCGCGCGCCGGCAAGCACGTCCTGGTGGAGAAGCCCTACGCCTCCAACGCCGAGGAGGCCCGGCGTGTCGTCAGCGAGATCGCGGGCCTGCCTGTGGTGGTGATGGAGGCCTTCCACTACCGCCACCACCCCCTCATCCACCGGGTTGAGGAGATCCTCGCCGCCGGCACCATCGGCACCGTCACCTCCGCGAGCGCCGTGTTCGACGTCCAGGTGCCCGACCGCAGCAACATCCGGTACAACTGGGAGCTCGCCGGGGGCGCCACCATGGACCTGGGCTGCTACTCCATCCACCTGCTGCGCACTCTGCTCAAGGCGGAGCCCACCGTCGTGTCGGCCCAGGCCCGGCGGTTTGAGGGGGGCCAGATCGACGAGGCCCTCACCGCGCAGCTGGAGTTCCCGGGCGGCGTGACGGCCACGGCGTCGAGTTCGCTGCTGGAGGACGTCCAGGCCCAGACCGCGCGCCTGGTGGGCACGCTCGGCACCATCGAGTTCGAGGGCTTCGTCAAGCCACACGGCGGGAACAGCCTCACGGTCACGGTGGGAGACCACTCCACGACGGAGACCGTGGCGCCGGATGTGACAAGCTACGGGGCCCAGCTGAGCGCCTTCGTGGCGGCCGTCGAGGAGGGCGGCCCCGTGGTGATCGACGCCGCGGACTCGATCGCCACCATGGAGGTCATCGACGCGTGCTACCGGGCGGCAGGGCTCGTGCCGCGGCGAGCCGTCCCCTGGGCCTGACGCCCCGGTGTCCATGGACTGAACAGAGTTGCCGGGGGTCACCTCGAGGACTTAGCCTTACCTAAGTTACATTTTTGCAATGTTCTTAGGAGCTATTTATATGTCGCGGACCCTTCTTGCTCTTCCCCTTGTGGTGAGCCTGTTCGCTCTGGGGGCCTGCTCCCCGGAAACGCCCGCCACCGAGGCGACGCCGGCGGCCGACGCATCGCTGGATGAGGCCACCACCCTGACGCTGTACTCCGGCCGCAGCGAGGATCTGGTGGCTCCGCTGCTCGAGAAGATCGAAGGTGCCACCGGCGTGACGGTCGAGGTCCGCTACGCCGGCACCGCAGAGTTGGCCGGCCAGCTGCTCGAGGAAGGCGACCGTTCACCCGCCTCGCTGTTCTTCTCCCAGGATGCCGGGGCGCTCGGTGAGCTGAACAAGGCCGGACTGCTGGCCCCGATGCCGCAGGACATCCTGGACACCGTCGAGCCGGCCTTCCGCGACCCCAACGGCAGCTGGGTGGCCACGTCCGGGCGGATCCGGGTGCTCGCCGTCAATCCCGAGACGGCGCCGGAGGCCCTCGGCTACTCGACCATCGACGACCTCCTCGATCCCGCCAACCGCGGCCAGATCGGCATCGCCCCCACCAACGCCAGCTTCCAATCGTTCGTGACCGCGCTCCGCGTCGCCAAGGGAGAGGCCGCGGCCGAGGAGTGGCTCACCTCGCTCACCGCCCTCGAGCCGAAGACCTACGAGAAGAACACCGCGATCCTCGAGGCGGTGGATGGTGGTGAGATCGGCATCGGACTGATCAACCACTACTACTGGCATCAGCTGAAGGCCGAGGTGGGCGATGACATCACCGCCGAGCTCGTCTACCTCGATGCCGGGGACCCGGGAGCGCTGCTCAACGTCGCCGGTGTCGGCATCCTCAACTCGGCCGACGATCAGGAGGCAGCCGCGAAGGTCGCCGCCTTCCTCGTCAGCGACGAGGCCCAGCAGTTCTTCGCCGACGAGACCGCCGAGTACCCGGTCGTGTCGGGCATCACCAGCGAGTTCGATCTCGCACCCATCGACGCGTCGAGCCAGGAGGGCGTCGATCTCAACGACCTCGATTCCCTGGCCGACACCCAGGCACTGTTGAGGAAGGTCGGACTGATCTGAGCGTCATCAGCGTCGCGCTTCAGCGTCCGCACCTCCCGCGCATTGCGCTGTGGGTGTGGACGCTGGCGGTCGTTCTGGTGACCCTGATTCCGGGGATCTACCTTGTCGTCCGCGCCGGCCAGGCGGGGCTCGGCGGGCTGGTGCAGATCCTGGTGGAAAGCCGGGCGGCGGAGCTGCTGGTCAGCTCGTTGCTCCTCGTGGGGGCCGTCACCGCGGTGGCCTGCGTGGTGGGCGTGGTGCTGGCGTTCCTTGTCGAGCGCACCGACCTGCGGGGCCGACGGGTGTGGCGCGTGGCCCTCGCCCTGCCCTTGGCAGTGCCCAGCTACGTGGCGGCCTACGCCTGGGTCTCCACCGTCGGCGCCCAGGGGTTCTGGTGGTCGGTGGTGGTGTTGGGGCTGGGCACCTACCCCTATGTCTTCCTGTCCGTGTCCGCGGCATTGCGCCGCGCGAACCAGAACGCCGAGGACGTGGCCCGCAGCATGGGCCTGTCCGGCTGGGCGGTGTTCGGGCGGGTCACCTTTCCGCATCTGCGGCCATCGATGGCAGGGGGCGCCCTGCTGGCGGCCCTTTACGCGCTCTCGGACTTCGGCGCCGTCTCACTGCTGCGTTACGACTCGTTCACCCGCGCGATCTTCATGAGCTATCGCGCCTCCTTCGACCGGACCACCGCGGCCGTGCTCGCGTTGCTCCTGATGGCGTGCACGCTGGCGATCACCTGGGGGGAGATCCGGATGCGGGGCCGGGCGGCCCGATCCGACGCGGTGGCCCACCGCACCCAGCAGCCCCTGCTCCTCGGGGCCTGGTCGACACCCGCCTCGACCGCCGCCGCCGTCGTGCTCGGCCTCAGCCTCGCCTACCCGCTGAGCGTCGTCACCGGGTGGACGTTCGCCGGGCGGAGCGCCGGCGTGGACTGGGCCGACCTGGGCCTGGCGACGTGGTCCACGCTCTGGATCTGTACACTCGCCGCGGCCGTGATCGTGGCCGTGTGTCTGCCCGTCGGGTGGGTCACCGGCCGCTCCGAGTCGAGGGCCTCGGCGTGGGTCCAGCACAGCCTCTACGTCGCCCACGCGTTGCCCGGTCTGGTGGTGGCCTTGGCGCTGGTCTTCTTCAGCGTCCGCTTCCTCGAGCCCTGGTACCAGCGCACACCGGTGCTCATCCTGGCCTACCTGGTGCTGTTCGCCCCATTGGCCGTGGGGGCCATCCGGAGCGCCGTTCTGCAGTGCCCCCCGTCGCTGGAGGAGGTGGCAGGCTCCCTGGGCCTTGGCCCGCTGGCCACCTTCTTCCGGGTCACCCTCCCTCTGGCTGCCCCAGGGGTGGTCTCGGGGTTCGTTCTGGTGCTGCTGACCGCCATGAAGGAACTTCCCGCCACGCTCCTCCTCAAGCCCACGGGTGTGGACACGCTCGCCACCCGGCTGTGGATGAACACCGACAACCTCGCCTACGCGGCCGCCGCACCCTACGGTGTGGCGCTCGTGCTGGCCGCCGTCCCCGCCACCCTTGCGCTCTCGCTTGCAGAGCGCGGAAGGAGAACCCCATGAGCCTCCAGATCAGCGGAGTGAGGCACGCCTTCGGCGCCAACACCGTGCTCCGCGACGTCGACTTCACGGTGGAACGCGGGCACCTGGCCGCCATCCTCGGGCGCTCCGGCTGCGGGAAGACCACCCTGCTGCGCATCATCGCAGGCCTCACCCGCCCAGACCAGGGCAGCGTCGTGCTGGCCGGTCGGGATCTCACGGGGATCCCCGCGCAGCACCGACGCATCGCGCTGGTACCCCAGGAGGGCGCCCTCTTCCCCCACCTCAGCGTGGCCGGCAACGTCGGTTTCGCGGTGAGAGGGCGGCATCGTCAGAGCCGGATCGCCGAGATGCTTGAGTTGGTGGGCCTGCAGGACCTGGGCGACCGCATGCCGCACGAGATCTCCGGCGGCCAGGCCCAGCGGGTGGCGCTGGCACGCGCCCTTGCGGTGCAGCCGGACCTGGTGCTCCTCGACGAGCCCTTCTCTGCGCTGGATGCGGCCACCCGCACGGCGATGCGCAGCGACGTCCGGCGCGTCCTGCACGACGCCGGCGCCTCCGCGATCCTGGTCACCCACGACCGCGAAGAGGCGCTGTCCCTGGCCGACCACCTGATCCTGATGGCGGACGGGCGTGTCATCCAGGACGGACCCCCGAGTGACGTCTACGACCACCCCGTCAGCCCACAGGCCGCGCTGCTGGCCGGCGATGCGTTCATGATCCACGCGACGGCGCGCGGCATGGCCGCCGATACCTCCGTCGGCCGAATCCCACTCGAGGTGTCCGCGCACGGCGAGGGCATGGTCCTGGTCAGGCCAGAACAGATCACCCTTGACCCGGAGGGTGCGGTGTCGGCCCGGGTGCGCGACGTGACGTTCTACGGTCACGACGCCGACGTCCAGCTCCACGGGCTGCCGGGAGGCATCGAGATGGTGGCACGCGTGCAGCGGGCCACCTGCGCCCCCGGCGACGAGGTGCGGATCAGGGTGTCCCACGCCGCGCTCTTCTGCGCGGCGTGATCCTGGCCGGGGGCCGATGACGCCGGGGCCCTCGATCGCCTAGGATGGGCGCGTACGCGGGAGAATCGGCCGAGGCCGATGCCGAAGGAGCAACCGCCCCGGAAACTCTCAGGCCCCAGGACCGCGCACGCACTGCACTCTGGAAAGTGGCCGCCAGGCCCGCCGACGGATATCAAGATCTCAGGCACCGCGACAGAGGGGGCGCTGACTATTAGGGTGGGACACGCCACCCGACGGCGCCGGTACCCGGCGGAAGGGGCAGAGAAACATGACCTCGTCATTGACCACTGCGCTGCACAGCCTCCATCTCGCCACAGGCGGGAAGATGGTCGAGTTCGCCGGCTGGGAGCTGCCCGTGCAGTTCGCCGGGGTGATGCCTGAGCATCTGCACACGCGGGCGCAGGCCAGCCTGTTCGACGTCTCGCACATGGGCCAGGTCCTGGTCCGCCCCGCCTCGGGTTCGATGGAGGATGCGGCCGCGGACCTGGAGCGGCTCATCCCCTCGAGCATCCTCGGCCTGGCTCAGCATCGGCAGCGCTACGGCCTGTTCACCGATGAGCGCGGCGGCATCCTCGACGACCTGATGGTCTCCCACCACGGCGACCGGTTCCTACTGGTGGTCAACGCAGCGCGGACGGCCCACGACCTTCAATGGCTGGCGCAGCTCGACGGCGTCACCGTCGAACACGTCACCGATCGAGCGCTGCTGGCCCTCCAGGGCCCGGAGGCCGAGGCGGCCCTCGCCACCCTGATCCCCTCAGTGACGCGGTGCACCTTCATGGACTCCCTTCCCATGGAATGGGACGGCCGCGAGGTGTGGGTGTCGCGGTCCGGCTACACCGGCGAGGACGGCTTCGAGATCTCGGTGCCCGACACGGATGCCGAGCGGTTCGCCCGCGCCCTCCTCTCCGTCGACGGCGTGCTCCCGGCCGGCCTCGGCGCGCGGGACTCGCTGCGGCTGGAGGCCGGCATGCCCCTGTACGGGCACGATCTCTCCCCAGACGTGACCCCCGCGCAGGCCGCGCTCGGGTGGGCCGTCCCGAAGGTACGCCGCGAGGGTGGGTCACGCTCCGGCGGCTTCCCCGGCGCTGACGTGGTCCTCGCGGAGCTGCGCGACGGTGCCCCGCGGGTGCGCCGCGGTCTCCGGCCCGACGGCCGTGCCCCCATCCGGGAGGGCGTGCCGGTCTACGCCGACGACGCGGCCACCGAGCCGATCGCCACCGTCACCTCGGGCGGGTTCGGCCCCACCGTCGGCGGCCCCATCGCGATGGCCATGCTCCCCGCGGGCACCGGGCCCACCGTCGTGGCGGAGCTGCGCGGCAGGCGCGTCCCCGTCTCAGTCGTCGACCTCCCCTTCATCACCCCGTCCTACAAGCGTTGAGGAGACCAGCCATGATCAAGTACACCAAGAGTCACGAATGGATCGACACCACCGGGCCCGAGTTCGCCGTCGGCATCACGGAGTACGCCGCCAACGAGTTGGGCGAGATCGTCTTCATCGAGCTGCCCGAGGTGGGTACCGAGGTGACCGCGGGGATCGAGGTGGTGGTCATCGAGTCCGTCAAGGCGGCCTCCGAGATCATGTCGCCGCTGAGCGGGGTGGTGACCGCCGTCAACGAGGAGCTCACCGACAATCCCGCGCTCGTCAACGAGGACGCGGAGGGCACCTGGTTCTTCCGGGTGGCGCCGTCGGATCCCTCCGAGGCCGAGGAGTTCCTCGACGAGGTCGCCTATGCGGCGCACATCGGCGCATGACGGGGGCCTGGCAGAGGGTCGACTACAACCCCGACGACTTCGCTCACCGTCGCCACATCGGCCCCAGCCCGGCAGAGATGCAGCGGATGCTCGAGTCCATCGGTGTCGACTCCCTCGATGAGCTCATCGATCAGACCATCCCTGAGGGGCTGCGCCAGTCTGAGCCCCTCACCTGGGAGCCACTGACCGAGTACCGGCTGACGCAGAAGCTGCGCGCCGTCGCGGCCAGGAACCAGGTGGCCACCTCCCTGATCGGCCAGGGCTACTACGGCACCGTGACGCCACCGGCGATCCAGCGCAACGTGCTGGAGAACCCGGCCTGGTACACGGCATACACGCCCTACCAGCCCGAGATCGCGCAGGGCAGGCTCGAGGCGCTGCTCAACTTCCAGACCATGGTGGAGGACCTGACAGGGCTGCCCATCGCCAACGCCAGCCTGCTGGACGAGGCCACCGCAGCCGCCGAGGCCATGGGCATGGCCAAGCGGACCGCCAAGTCCAAGAGCTCGCGGTTCTTCGCGGCCGAGGACCTGCACCCGCAGGTGCTCGCGGTCCTCGCCACGCGCGCCGAGCCCCTGGGCATCGAGCTCGTGACCGGCCCGGCGGAGGACTTCGTCGCCGACGACCTGTGCGGCGCGATCTTCGCCCACCCCGGTACCCACGGCCACGTGCGTGACCTCACCGCACAGTGTTCCGCGCTGCGCGCCGCGGGCGCGGTGTCCATCGTGGCCACGGACCTGCTGGCCCTCTGCGTGGTGAAGGAACCCGGCGCCATGGGCGCCGACATCGCCATCGGATCGGCGCAGCGGTTCGGTGTGCCGATGGGATTCGGAGGCCCACACGCCGCGTTCATGTCCTGCCGAGACGACCTGAAGCGCGCCATGCCCGGGCGGCTCGTCGGCGTCTCCGTCGACGCGGCGGGCACCCGTGCCTACAGGCTCGCCCTCCAGACCCGCGAGCAGCACATCCGCCGCGAGAAGGCCACCTCCAACGTGTGCACAGCCCAGGCGCTGCTGGCGGTGATGGCCTCGTTCTACGCCGTGTTCCACGGTCCCCTCGGGCTCAGGGCCATCGCCCAGCGCACGCACCTGATGGCCGCCACGCTGGCAGCCACGCTCAGGGCCAACGGCGCTGAGGTGGAGCCTCGGCACTTCTTCGACACCATCACCGTGCGGGTCGGCGTGGGCCAGTCCGGGATCCTGGCCGCAGCCGAGCAGCGTGGCATCAACCTGCGCCGGGTCGGCCGGAGCCGGGTGGGCATCTCAGTGGACGAGACCACGGACCTCGACGTCGTGTGGCGGGTGCTGGACGCGTTCGGCATCGACGAGCGGCCGGACCTGGGCGAGGAGCCCGCCATCCCCGACGAGCTGCTGCGCACCAGCGACTACCTGACGCATCCGGTCTTCCACATGAACCGGGCCGAGTCGGAGATGATGCGCTACATGCGGCGCCTCAGCGACCGCGACCTGGCGCTCGACCGGGCGATGATCCCGCTCGGCTCGTGCACGATGAAGCTCAACGCCGCCGCCGAGATGATGCCACTCACCTGGCCGGAGTTCGGGGCCCTGCACCCCTACGCGCCCTCGCACCAGGCCGCCGGGTACGCGGAGATGGTGGCGGACCTGGAGCAGAAGCTGTGCGCGATCACCGGCTACGACGCGTTCTCCATGCAGCCCAATTCGGGCGCCCAGGGCGAGTACGCGGGACTGCTGACCATCGCCGAGTACCACCGTGCACGCGGTGAGCGGCGCGACGTGTGCCTCATCCCCACCTCTGCCCACGGCACGAATCCCGCCTCCGCGCAGATGGCGGGGATGAAGGTGGTGGCGGTCAAGGCCACCGCAGATGGCGAGATCGACGTCGACGACTTCCGCGCGAAGGCTGCCGCCGCCGGGGAGGCGCTCGCGGCGGTGATGATCACCTACCCGTCGACGCACGGCGTGTTCGAGGAGTCGGTGCGACAGGTATGCGACATCACCCACGAGTTCGGCGGGCAGGTCTACATCGACGGCGCCAACATGAACGCGATGGTGGGCCTGGTGCGGCCGGGCGACATCGGCGGCGACGTGAGCCATCTCAACCTGCACAAGACCTTCGCCATCCCCCACGGCGGCGGCGGCCCCGGCATGGGTCCCATCGGCGTGAAGAGCCACCTGGTGGAGCACCTTCCCTCGGATCCGCGCACCGGTGAGGCGGGGGCGGTGTCGGCCGCTCCGCTGGGCTCGGCGTCGATCCTGCTCATCTCGTGGGCCTACATCCTGCTCATGGGCGGGGCCGGCCTGACCCAGGCCACGCGGGTGGCCATCCTGAGCGCCAACTACCTTGCCACCCGGCTCGGCGGGGCCTTCCCCATCCTCTACCGCGGGGCCCGGGGCCGCGTCGCGCACGAGTGCATCCTGGATCCGCGGGAGTACGCCCACCACGGGATCACCGTCGACGACATCGCCAAGCGCCTGGTGGACCACGGCTTCCACGCCCCCACCATGTCGTTCCCGGTGCCGGGCACCCTCATGGTGGAACCCACCGAGTCCGAGACCCTGGCCGAACTGGACCGGTTCGTCACCGCGATGCTGGACATCGCCCGCGAGGCCGACGTGGTGGTCGCGGGCGGCATGAGCGCTGAGGAATCCCCGCTCAGGCGCGCCCCGCACACCGCCCAGGACCTGGTGGGCGAGTGGGACCGGCCGTACTCCAGGGAGCAGGGATGCTTCCCGCCGGGCGCGTTCCGGGTGGACAAGTACTGGCCCCCCGTCGGCCGGGTGGACAACGCCTACGGCGACCGGAACCTGGTCTGCGCCTGCCCTCCCTGGGAGGGGACCGACGCCTGAGCCTGACGGCTCAGCCGCTGAGAGCGACGAGGGCGGGCCACAGGGCCTCCACCTGACGCACGGTGGAGGCCTGGTCCCCCGAGTTGTCGATCACCCAGTCCGCCGCCGCGCGCCGGTCCGCCCGCGACGCCTGGACCCGGACCCTGGCCCACGCTCGGTCCAGGCTCAGGTTGTTGCGCTGCATCAACCGCCTGACCTGGGTCTCGGTGGGCACGTCAACGCAGATGATGTGGTCGAAGGCCTTGTCCAGGCCGGTCTCGACCAGCAACGGGATCACCTGGACCGCCACCGTGCCTGGCGGGGCGGCTGCCACCAGCTCGTCGGCGCGCTGCCGCACGAGCGGATGGACGATGGCGTTGAGGTCCGAGCGGGCCTCGTCGTCGACGAACACCAGGTCGCCCAGCTTGGTGCGGTCCAGCGTCCCGTCGGCATTCAGCATCCCGGAGCCGAAGCGCTCAACGATGCGGTGCAGCCCATCGGTGCCGGGCTCCACCACCTCCCGGGCGACAAGATCCGAGTCGATCACGACGGCGCCCAGGCGGGCGAGCTCGTCGGCCACCATGGACTTGCCCGAGGCGATCCCGCCGGTCAAAGCGATGCGTGCCATGGCCCGATGCTACTGGGGTTAGGCTGGATGCACGATCATCCCACCTCAGGAGGTAAATCATGGCAAGAATTCTGTGGATCGTGTTCGCAGTCATCATCGCACTCTGGCTCATCGGGCTGATCGCCAAGGTGGCGGGCGGGTTCATTCATCTGCTGCTGCTGGTGGCCCTGGCCATCCTCGTCTACAACCTGATCACCGGCCGGCGCGCACTCTGACAAAGCAAGGAGCCGCCCCCTCTCATCGAGAGGGGGCGGCTCCTTGATGCTACGAGTCAGCGACCGCCGGTGAGCTTGTCCCGCAGTGCCTGCAGGGTCTCATCCGAGGCGAGCTCGCCGGAGCCCTCGGACTCGGTGGTGTAGCCAGCAGCCGCAACCGTGGCCGCATCGCGGTCCGCGGTCTCGGCCGATTCGACCTGACGCTTGTGGGTCTCCCACAGGGCGTGCGCCTGGGCGTACTGGGCCTCCCAAGCAGCGCGCTGCTCGTCGAAGCCTTCCTTCCAGTCGTTGGTCTCCGGATCGAAGCCCTCGGGGTAGATGTAGTTGCCCTGGTCGTCGTAGGACGCCTGCATGCCGTAGAGCAGCGGATCGAAGTCGTCAGCTGCGACGTCGACGCCCTCGTTGGCCTGCTTCAGCGACAGGGAGACGCGACGGCGCTCCAGGTCGATGTCGATGACCTTGACCATGCGGTCGTCGCCAACCGAGACAACCTGCTCGGGGATCTCCACGTGACGCTCGGCCAGCTCGGAGACGTGGACCAGGCCCTCGATGCCCTCGCCGACGCGCACGAACGCGCCGAACGGAACGAGCTTGGTGACCTTGCCGGGGACGATCTGGCCGATCTGGTGCAGGCGGGCGAACGTCTGCCACGGATCTTCCTGGGTGGCCTTCAGCGACAGGGAGACGCGCTCACGATCCATGTCCACCTCGAGCACCTCGACGGTGACGGGCATGCCCACCTCGACCACCTCGTTGGGGTGATCGATGTGCTTCCAGGAGAGCTCGGAGACGTGCACGAGGCCGTCGACTCCGCCGAGATCGACGAAGGCGCCGAAGTTGACGATCGAGGACACGACACCCTTGCGGATCTGGCCCTTCTGGAGCTGGGTGAGGAACGTCTGGCGCACCTCGGACTGCGTCTGCTCCAGGTAGGCGCGGCGGGACAGGACCACGTTGTTGCGGTTCTTGTCCAGCTCGATGATCTTGGCCTCGAGCTCCATGCCCACGTAGGGCTGAAGGTCGCGGACGCGCCGCATCTCGACAAGCGAGGCGGGAAGGAAGCCGCGGAGGCCGATGTCGACGATGAGGCCGCCCTTGACCACCTCGATGACGTGGCCGGTGACGACGCCGTCCTCTTCCTTGACCTTCTCGATCGTGCCCCAGGCGCGCTCGTACTGAGCCCGCTTCTTGGACAGGATGAGGCGACCCTCCTTGTCCTCCTTCTGCTGAACGAGGGCCTCGATCACATCGCCGACCTGGACCACGTCGAACGGGTCCACATCGTGCTTGATGGAGAGTTCCTTGGAGGGGATGACGCCTTCGGTCTTGTAACCGATATCGAGCAGGACCTCGTCCCGGTCGACTTTGACGACGGTGCCAGAGACAATGTCTCCGTCGTTGAAGTACTTGATGGTGGCGTCGACCGCGGCCATGAAGGCCTCTGGGGTGCCGTAGTCATCGACCGTAACGGTCGGTGCCTCAGTGGAGGAGGTCATGTAGTAAGGGCTCCGAAAGTGAATGACAGTGCACAGCAGCCCTGCCGAAACGCGCGGTCCCCACTCCGTCCGAGGGATCGCAGGCCACAATGCCTCCCCAGCCTAGCTTTGATGGGGTTCAGGAGCAACCTGGGTCAGCCCCTGCCACGGTGGGTTGTCTACAGGGCTTCTCGCCGGTCGTGGGCGCTGCCTAAGCTTGGTGTGTGACCACTCCTCCGCAGCAGTCGCGCTCGCGCCTCCCCCTGCTCATCGTCCTTGCCGCGGCGCTCGTGGTCGTTGCGCTGATCGCGCTGATGATTCCCAGGGGCGAGGACACTGACGCCCTCCCCGTCCCGGCCACCTCCACGCCCGTCCCCGCCGCCTCCGCGCGGCCCTCGCCGTCGACGGCTCCCCCGACGCCCTCCGTCAGCCCCTCTCCCCTGCCGGCGAGCTCCTCTCCGGCTGCCGGGCCCCCCACCCTCGGCACCGCGACGCCTGACTGCACGGATCCGGCCGCCGGCTTTGTCCCAACCCGCTTCGCGATCCCGGCCGTCGGTGCTGACGAGCCCGTGGTCTCGCTCAACCTCGACGAAGACGGCAACATAGCCGCGCCGCCCAAGGACGAACCGCGAACCGCGTCCTGGTGGAACGCCGGCCCGATGCCCGGCGGCGACGCGGGGAAGGCCCTCCTCTCCATCCACACGTACCGCACGGGCAAGGCGTTGGGCAACGAGCTGTACGCCGGCGGTGAGCCGCAGCTCGTGGCCGGGGACCTGATCAAGCTGTACGGCGACGACGGCGTGGTCCAGTGCTACGAGTTCACCCGCTCCACCAAGGTGTGGGTGGCGGACTACGACCCGAACTCCGACGTGATGGTGGACTTCGAGGGAGCCCCGCAGCTGGCCATCATCATCTGCTGG